>LADN01000035.1 GCA_000961585.1 Peptococcaceae bacterium BRH_c4a
GACCCTCAAGAGACCCCACAGCGACATGCAGTGAGGGGGAGTGATTTAAGTCCGTGCGGAATGTACCGGAGGCTGCTACTGTCTCTTAACGACCGAGCCTACGAATTTGGAGGTTAGATGTTGGAAGTCGGAAGTCGGATTAAGCTAGAAATGGCTCTGTGGTCATTTCCTACAAGTTTTCTAACCTCTAACCTCTGGTCTCCCACCTCCAAAATGGTCGGCATTCCGTTGGCGACCGAGTTTAGAGACAGTTGCAGCAGGAGGTAATGCAGGCCGGACTTAAATCGCTCCGCCTACCCATTAGCGACAATGCAGCGACCCTCAAGTGACCCCGGAGCGACCCCAGAAAAACTCTGGGCTTGCATAAAAATGCTTTGGTGCTTCAGTACTTCAGCGCTTTAATGCTTTAATGTGTCATATACTTTCCTAAACGATAAAAAAACGCCCTAACGGGCGTTGCCGGCTAAGGAAAAGGGACACACCTCTCCAGTGTGACTGAGTTCTGAGTTATCATGGCTGATAGCTGACAGCTGATAGCTGTTTCAGTTTACTTTCTCCGTAGAAATGCCGGGATATCAAGGTCGTCATTGCCGCTGAAGGATTTTATCTCAACCTCCTGCCTGACCCTTTCCCTCCTGGGCGTTTTTTGATCAAACCCGGTAGCTATGACGGTTACCCTGACCTCGTCCTCCAGCCTTTCATCAATCACAGCTCCGAATATAATATTGGCCTCGGGATCAGCGGCCTGGGCTATTATTTCAGCAGCCTCATTGACCTCGAAGAGACCCAGGGAAGACCCTCCGGTTATATTTAGCAGAACACCCCTGGCCCCCTCTATTGAAGTTTCCAGCAGGGGGCTGGATATGGCCATCCTGGCTGCCTCGGCCGCCCTGTTTTCACCTGCGGCTATGCCTATGCCCATCAGGGCGGATCCGGTATCCTTCATAATTGTTTTTACATCGGCGAAATCCAGGTTAATAAGACCGGGGACTGCAATCAGGTCGGATATCCCCTGTACACCCTGGCGTAATACGTCATCGGCTATGCGGAAAGCTTCAACTATCGAGGTATGCTTGTCAATGACCTGGAGCAGTCTGTCATTGGGAATAGTAATCAGTGTATCCACCTTTGCCTTAAGGTTTTGAGTGCCGCTGTCGGCCTGAATCATCCTTTTCCGGCCCTCAAAGGTGAATGGTTTTGTTACCACACCCACGGTCAGGGCTCCCATTTCCTTGGCCACTTCGGCCACCAAGGGGGCAGCTCCGGTACCGGTACCTCCGCCCATGCCGGCAGTGACAAAAACCATATCGGCCCCTTTAAGGCATTTTATTATTTCATCCCGGCTTTCCTCGGCGGCTTTTTGCCCTATTTCCGGGTTGGCCCCGGCCCCGAGGCCCTTGGTGAGTTTTGTGCCTATCTGTATTTTTACCGAGGTCTGGGACAATTGTAATGCCTGGGCGTCAGTATTCACAGATATGAATTCGACCCCTTTCAGACCGGAGGTGATCATTCTGTTGACGGCATTGTTGCCTCCGCCCCCTACCCCGATTACCTTTATGCTGGCAAACTGGTCAAGGTCGAGCTCAAAATCAACCATTAGCATAATCCTCCCTCTTTAATAAAACTGGCAAATTATTTTGAGACCCTGAAAATACCCCTGACCTTACTCCACAAATCGGGTGGTGACTGATAGATGACTTTTTCAGTATTGCTTCTTTTTAAGAAATACCTCAGTAAACCCACCGCTCCTGCCATATTGACCGTAAGATCAGAATTTGCTGCTTTTTCATTTTCTTTAATACCGTACTGACCGGGATCCAAATATCCCAACTGCGCTTTACAGCCAGTATGCTTAGACGCAAACACATCCACTCCCTTCAGCATACTTCCGCCCCCGGTAAGTATCAATCCCCCCGGAAGGTCACCATGACCGGACAGCCTGCCAATGGAAGACATAGCAATGTCTAAAATCTCACAAACCCGGGCCTCAATAACACTGTAGGCGGTTTTTACCAAAATGTCGTTATGTCCCGATCCACTTAACCGGGGAACTGCAAGGGTTGCGTCTCCTCTTTCCCCTATCGCCAATCCTATATTCCTTTTTACCTCCTCGGCCCCTTCCAGGGTTGTCCTCAGGCAAATAGCCAGGTCACTGGTGATATGGTCACTGCCCAACGGAAATACGTCAAACCCCAGGGGATTGCCGTGGTTATACAGCGTTATGCAGGTACTGGATGATCCTATATCAATAAGGGCAGCCCCCAGTTGCCTTTCTGCCCTATTTACAACAATCTCGCCGGCTGCCATGGGAGATGGCAGGAAATCCGCAATTTTTACCCCTGCCTTATGTACCGCCTCCACCAGTCTGTCCATCATGCCGTTATCCGCCGTAACAATCAGGGATTCCAGATCCAACCTGGAACACAACAGGCCGGAAGGTTCTCCAACGACCGGAGACCCGTCAACTATATACTCGACGGGAAGCGACTGAATCACTCTGCGCCCCAAAGGCATATCGGAAACCAGCGCCAGGCGCTGGACCCTTTCAATGTCCTGGGGAGTAATTCTCCTTCCCTTGCCAATTACATTTCCTGAGCTTTTTTTATGAAACTCCACCGTATGGCCGGGAAAGCCTATGTAAGCCGTTTCCACCTTTACCCCGGCTTCGGCTTGAACCGTTTTCAATGCCTCATCTATGCACTGGGACAGGGAGGCAAGGTCATTTACCTGTCCCTTGCGAAAACCCATAGTACATGCATAACCAATCTTCACTCCCCCGGCAAGGGGGTCAGAAAGCGCCTTGGCGCCGGAAACAGCAGCCACTGCAGCAACAATACGAGAAGAACCTATATCCAGGCCGGCTACAGCTTCCATTATCTTTCCTTTCTTTCTGATAGCTTAATCAATTATAAGTACCTTGGTTGCTTTTCGCCCAATGACGACCATACTTTACTTTAGCTGTAAAATTCAACACTATTTGCGATTTCCCTTTTGCCTGGAGATTTATTTTTTTAACAAATGCCTTCGGATAATGGCCAGGTTCTGGAACAGCCGGACTCCGAAAGCCACTACGGCCGCCAAATATAAATCAATCCCCAGCCTCTCTCCGAAGAAGGCCAGTCCTGCCGCCAGCAGCGCATTACTGAAAAAACCCGTTATGAATATCCTGTTGTCGTAATGGTCCTCCATGGCTGCCCTGATTCCTCCGAATACCGAGTCAAGCGCAGCCAGGGCTGCCACCGACATGTATTTTGCATAAGCCTGGGGTACCATGAAGGGAAGGTTAAGTCCCACAGTAATACCTATGCCCAGTCCCAGGACTGCCAGCCATAATCCTATCCACATATCCTTCATCCTTTCACGGCCTTGGCGTAGCTGTACTGCAAATTATTGCCGTAGCCTGGAACCGTTACACTGTTCAAGGTCTGAGTCTTTACAACTATGCCCAGATCCCTGAAATAATCTGCCAGTCCGCCGCTGATTTCCAGTGAGCTTCTAAGCTTTTCCGGGCTCCCGATGGCCAGTATATGAAACGGTGGCTCTGTCCGGTCCAGGTTAACATTTATAAAACTTCCGGCCTGCCTCACCTCGGAAGTTGAAATCAATCGGTGGCCGTTTACGGAGATGGCCTCGGCCCCGGCCCCTTTTAAATCATTGGCAACTTTAAGCAGGTCTTCATCCCTTATTATAGAGATAGCCGATCTCCTGGACGGCGAAGGAGGATTGTCCAGCATGACCTCTATTCCCGAGCCTGTGACGGTGGTTATGCCAGCCATCATCCTGGATTTTTTCAGCTCGTCCAGTATTGCCTCCTGAGCTTGGGAATGGCCTTTCTTGGCCTGTTCCAGCTTGTAACCCAGGTCTTCTATTTCCCTGTCCAGTTTAATATTGTCTTTTTCCAGCTTACTCAATTCGGCAACCAGTTCCTGTGCCCGGTCGGCGGGAACACTCTGTTCTATAAGACGGTTGGAGCGGAACTGGATGGCCAGCATAATTCCCAGAATCATGGTTATTACGCTTATGGAGAGATACATTGACCTTTTACTCATGTACCTTACGATCCTCCGCAGTTGGCTTGGCATAATCGAAGCTTATGGTACCTGAAAGAGCCGGTATGTTAACCTGGGAAACCTTTTTTATACTGACCTGAATCCCCCAGAACTGCAAGTTCTCAATCACTCCGCCCCTCATTTTGAGGGAGTTTGACAGGTTCTCCTGGTTGCCTATGGCACTGATTACAAAGGGCGGGGTTAGACGCTGGTTTCGATTGATCAATATGGTGGGGCCGGTACACCGGATCTCGCTGGTGGCTAAAACCCTCTGGTCATTGATGGCCAGCGCCTCGGCCCCAGCCGCCCTTAACTCGTTCAGGACTTTGAGAATGTCTTCATCATGAAGTACATACAGGTTGGGGTTTTCCCCGGGTTTTACCACAGCATTGCTGTCATTCAGAGTAACCTCAATACCCGGCCCGTATACCCCCGAGAGACCGGCCTCAATACGGGACCTTACCAGTTCCTCTCTGAGAGCGCCCAGTTCAACCCCGGCCGCCATTTTATCCAGTTCAGCCCGCATCTTGCTGATCTGATCCTGCTTCTTATCGCGATCGGCCCTGGCCTCACCGATCTTTGCCCCCACAGCCTGAACCCTGTGTATCTGGGGGGTCTTGAGGGTTTCTTTGGTAACCTTGAACTGAACCGAAAGAAGCACCCCCAAAACCAGGCCTACCAGGGCCAGAGCGAAATGATATGGTTTTAAGCGCAAAAGGAGCTACCCCCCCTGAAATATAACATGCATACTCATTCAATATATTTCACTACCGGTGAACCAGTGAACGAAAGGTCAATATACTCTATTCTCTTATCCTTTGTCTTAAGGCTTCCCAATATTTTGACCAGCACTTCGCCTTTTTGTTTAAGATCTGTCTGAGCGCCAAGGCGGCACTGGACACCGTCCAATGTATATACAACAGCCTGATCTCTATCTGTGTATACCTCCGAAAGCAGCTGCAGCAACTCCCCGGGGAAGCCCCTGACCACCTCCAGGGCCGTTCCCAGCTTTTCCGACTTGACCTGACCTCCCGGCGATGGCGCCTCAAACTCAAGACCTGTGATCACAGGCAATCCATTAAGCCCAACATTCCCTTTCTGAATGTAAAAACCTTCATCGTCAACCTGGATAAAACCGCTATCAACCGGCAAAAGCGCAACGGGCTTTCTTTCCTCAACTATTATTTCCACCGTCCGGGGCAGATGCCTGGACATATCAACGCTTTTTATCATGGAGATTACTTTGATCTTTTCAGCCGCAGACTTCAAGTCCAGTTTAAATATATTCTCCCCGGGATTTATGCCTGCCGCCAAAACAATGTTTTCCCGGCTCAAAGACGTATTTCCAGTTACTATTATTTCCCGCACTTCAAAAACTGAAGACCGGGCCAGAACGTAAGCGGTTGTCAGAAAAATCATCAGGAAAAAAATTCTTTGCAATAAACTATGCCTGGAGGGCCTCCTGACCCGGTTTGAACTGGCCAAATTACCACTTCCCGCACCGAATGTTATGACACATATTATATTATATCAGCCCCTAAAAACTTGTCCATCCAAAAACCAAAAAAGAGCCACATTAACTGTGCACTCTAATAATTCTTGCTCCCAGGGAGCCGTATTTTTTTTCCAGGCGGTCATAACCCCGGTCTATATGTTCTATGTTTTCTATCACCGTTCCGTCCTCGGCCACCAGCGCCGCCAGTATAAGGGCGGCTCCGGCCCTTAAGTCCGAGGCCTCCACCACGGCCCCGCTGAGCTTGGGAACACCTTTTATAATGGTGGTCTGTCCCTCTACTTTTATGTCTGCTCCCATTCTCCGCAGCTCGCTGACATGTTTAAATCTGTTTTCAAATATTGTCTCAGTAATTATACTGGTTCCCTGGGCCACCGTCATCAGGGCCATAAACTGGGGCTGCATGTCAGTGGCAAATCCCGGGTAAGGAAGGGTTCTGATGTCCACTGCACTAACAGACTGACCGCCTTTCACCCTTACACTGTCTTCCCCTATGGTAACCAATGCCCCGGTCTCCCTCAGTTTTGCCGTGACGGCCTCAAAGTGCTCGGGTATGACGTTTGTTACAATCATGTCTCCTCCGGTAATGGCGGCGGCTACCATCAGTGTTCCGGCCTCGATGCGGTCCGGAATCACCGTGTGCTCAGCCGGCCCCAGGGAAGAAACCCCTTTTATCTTTATTACATCTGTCCCTGCCCCTTTGACATCCGCCCCCATACGGTTGAGGAAATTCTGCAGGTCTACTATCTCCGGCTCTTTAGCGGCATTTTTGATAAGTGTTGTGCCTTTTGCCAGCACTGCGGCCATCATCAGGTTCTCAGTGGCCCCTACGCTGGGCATATCCATGTAAATCTCTGCCCCTGAAAGCAAATCGCTTTCTGCCGTTATGAACCCGTATTTTTCTTTTATAACCGCCCCCATTGCCTGAAGCCCCTTCAAATGAAGGTTCATGGGCCTGGTTCCTATATTGCAGCCCCCCGGGTGGCTTATGATGACCTTTTTAAACCTGGCCAGCAATGGGCCCAGAACAAGATTGGAAGCTCTCATCTTTCTCATCAGGTCTTCGTTAACTTCAAAATACTCTATGCTGGCTGTATCAACATATACCGAACACCCTGCCCTTCTCACTCTGGCGCCCAGGAACTGCAGAACCTCCAACATCACCGATATATCCGTAAGATTGGGAACGTCATGAATTATGCTTTCTCCGGATCCTAACAAGCATGCAGCCAGAATAGGTAAAGAGGCATTTTTGCTGCCGCTGGCCCTTGCCTTCCCCTGCAGCCGGTTTCCACCCACAATCATATATTTTTGCATGTTGATACCTCCGCCTCAGTCCCAACCCAAAACCTTAACCTCCAATTCCAGGTTTATGCCCGAACGTTCCAGCACCCTGCTCTTAACTGCGGCAATGAGATCCAGCACTTCTCCGGCTGTAGCCTTCCCCAGGTTGACTATAAAGTTGGTATGTTTGACAGAAACCTGGGCATCACCTACTCTCATGCCCCGGCATCCTGCCTCGTCTATCAGCTTACCTGCATAATTTCCGGGCGGGTTCTTAAACACACTTCCGGAATTGGGGTATTCCAGCGGCTGTTTGGCTTTCCTGCTACTGATGTATTTCTCCATATCAGCGGCAATGAGGTCCCTGTCACGGGGACTGCCAACGAAAACAGCCTCAACTGCAATAAGGTTCTTGCCCTGAAGCGCGCTCTTCCTGTATCCCCATTCCATCTGCCCGTTTTCCAGGTGTAATTCTTCTCCTGTAAAATCTATACATGTAACCCGGCTAACCAGATCACTGACGGATGACCCATATGCTCCGGCATTCATTACCACAGCCCCGCCAACGGTGCCGGGTATGCCCGCAATAAATTCAAATCCACCAATGCCGGCATCCCTTACCGCCGAGACCAGTCGGGAAAGTCTCAATCCTCCCCCTGCGGTAATCAGCTGGCCGTCAATTTTTATATCCGAAAGCCCACTGCCCACCTGGATAACAATACCCTTTATTCCGCCGTCCTTCACCAGTATATTGGTGCCCGCCCCTATAACGGTAACCGGTATGCCAAGGCGGCAGGCGTATTTCAGTATCACCTTCAGGCCTTCAACTCCCCGGGGCTCCGCAAACACTTCGGCCGGCCCGCCAATCCTCCAACTGGTGTGCAGACTCATGGGTTCCCGGAAGATCAGGCTGCCTTCAAAAAGATCCCTTAACTCACCACAAGAAGCAGGATCAAGCATTCAGATCCCCCCCGGTCGCTTGCAGCCGCTTCACCAGCTCCATACCGGCAGTCCAGATATTACCCGCTCCCATGGTCAGTATCAGATCACCGGGTCTGACAAAACCGGCCAGGTAATCCACTATTTCCTCCCGCGAACCCAGGTAAACCACATCTTCCTGTCCGTTCCTTTCCATGGCGTCCACAATTATACCGGCATTTACACCCTCAATGGGCTTCTCCCCGGCGCCGTATATTTCGTTGATTATTACCACGTCTGAATCCAGAAAGGCCGATCCGAACTCTTCTCTTAATAAAGACGTCCTGCTGTACCGGTGGGGCTGGAACACAGTTATTATCCTATTGGCGCCCACCTGTTTGGCCGCCTTCAGGGTTGCCTTTATTTCGCTGGGATGATGGGCATAGTCATCCACCACCCTTATTCCCGATGTATTACCCAGGAGTTGGAAACGTCGGCCGGCTCCCCTGAACCCCTTCAGGGGGCTGGCAACTTCCTCGAAATCAAGGCCTGCGAACATACCCGCAGCCACAACGGCCAGTGCGTTCAGCATATTGTGCTGGCCCGGCACCGTCAGAACCAGCGTTCCCAGATGCCTTCCCCGGTGATAGACCTCTCCCTTGGAGGACATTCCGTTAAGGTAAATATCCCTGATTAGATAATCCGCCTCGGTGCTGTTCACTCCATAAGTGGTAAGCGGGCCCCGGTACCCCCCAATAACTTCCCGGACTCCGGGGTCGTCAAGGCAGACCACAGCCATTCCGTCGTCCGGAACCTTTGATAAAAATGTCCTGAAGGCTTCTTTTATGCGCTCCACAGAACCGTAATAGTCCAGGTGATCATTTTCAACATTGGTTATAATGGAAATCATAGGGGCCAGCTTTAAAAAGGAACCGTCACTTTCATCAGCTTCCGCCACAATATACTTACCCAGGCCCAGCTTGGCGTTTCCGCCAATATCGTTCAATTCACCTCCGATTACTATGGTGGGGTCAAGACCGTTCTTTTCCAAGACCAGGGCCGCCATGGAAGTGGTTGTGGTCTTTCCATGGGCGCCAGCCACCGCAATTCCGTACTGCCTTTCCATAAGAAGGGCCAACATTTCGCCACGGTGTATTATTGGTATCTCTTTTTCTATTGCCCTGACCAATTCAGGATTTTCAGGCCTTATTGCTGTGGAAACCACCACCAGGTCCGCTCCTTCAACATTCCCGGCTGAGTGGCCCAAATAACACACAGCCCCCATTGCTTCGAGCCTGTTTGTAATATTGGTTGTGTTCAGGTCGGACCCGCTTACCCTGTGACCTAGTTCCACCAGTATCCTGGCCAGCCCGCTCATGCCGGCCCCGCCGATACCAACAAAATGAATCCTTTCAGGAATGTAATGCAATCCAATATCAACCCCCTTTTGCAAAGAAATGAAGCTGCTATGCGGTTTTCAGCCCTGACGATAGAATATTGTATGCTCCCGGGCCAAAAGGTGTTACCAGCGCCTGTGAATGGTTGTCCGCCAGACTTGACTATTTACAAAGTCTGACACTGTAAAACCTCTTATATACGGTTATACGGTGGTAATAACCGGTATTAACCGAAGCCCCCATTGAAAATGTTAAAACCAGGCCTTACAATAAGCCCGGCAATAGCCTTACAAGTAAATTTAACTGTGTTTGATTTCGCATGCAATCACTTTTTTTCTTGACAGCTTACACCAATAACCGGGTATGCTGCCTTACCTTCCGTTTTAAAAGGATTTGCCCTGTTTCCGCTTATTATCCAATAAATACTGTACACAGTCAAGGATATCCTCCATAGCCCCCGGCCTGCCCAGTTTTTTGCTGGCGCATGACATCTTCTCCAGTGTTCCGGGGCTGCTCACCAGTCTTTCAATCTCCGAAACCAGCAAATCACTACTCAGTTCACTGTCCCTTACCACCACCGCCGCACCTTTTCTTTCCAGTGCCCGGGCATTGTATTCCTGGTGGTTTTCAGCCGCATAGGGATAGGGAATAAGTATTGAAGGCATTCCGACGGCGGTTAACTCCGCCAGAGTTGCGGCCCCGGCCCTGCAAATGGCCAGGTCTGCGGCGGAAAGGGCGCTGGGCATATCATGCATATAGGAAACAATGGTAATATTACCATTATGGGGTATTTTCATACTCCCTGCCGCAGCTATGAACTCTTTATAATTATTGGGGCCGGTCACATGCAGAAAATGCATCCCCGGATAACCCGAAAAATGCTCCAGGACGGGCAGCATAGCGATGTTTATACTCCTGGCGCCCTGGCTTCCCCCAAAAGAAAGGATCAGCAGCCCCCCCGGAGGCAAACCAATATCTATTCTCCCCTTTTCCCGGTTTTTCATAAAAACTTCCTTCCTCACCGGAAGGCCTGTGGTTTTTACAGCCACCCTGGCGGGAAAGAATTTCCTTGATTCCTCAAAGGTTACCGCCACATAGCCGGAAAATCTGGACAATATTCTGTTTGTAATACCCGGCAGGGCGTTTTGTTCATGGATAAGGGCGGGTATTCCCAGCAAGGCGGCGGCAAGAACCACCGGACCGCACACATAGCCGCCTGTGCCTATAACAGCAGACGGCCTTATTTCCCTAAGGTAACCCAGGGATCTTTTTATTCCCGCCGCCGCCTTCCAGCCAACCAGTACATTTGAAGGAGAAAACCCCCGCTTTAATCCGGCCAGAGGTATAGCCCTGAAGGGAAGCCCCTCCTTGGGCACTATTTCCGACTCCAAACCCAGGGTGCCCCCTATATAAAAAACCTGGGCTTGAAACCTGTCCTTCAACCCCCGGGCAATGGCCAGGGCCGGATATATATGCCCACCTGTGCCGCCGCCGGTAACTACAAAACTCAACAAAAAAGCACCTCCGTGGATCAAGCTATTTCGGCGTGGCATACCTGGATATGTTGAGCAGCACTCCCACCCCCATCAGCGTAAACACCAGTGATGTGCCGCCATAACTGACGAAGGGCAGGGTAATGCCGGTAATGGGCAGTGAACTGGTTACCACACCAATGTTAATGATTGCCTGCAGGGCTATTCCGGAAACAATCCCGGACGCCAAAAGGCTGGCGAAGGGGTCAGGTGAGGTAATGGCAACCTTGAATCCCCTCCAGACAAAAAGAATAAACAAAAGTATGACCAGACATCCCCCGATAAACCCCAGTTCCTCCCCTATGACAGCGAAAATGAAATCAGTCTGCCTTTCCGGGAGGTACAGGAATTTTGAGTGCCTTCCCTGACCCAGCCCGGTTCCCAGCAGACCTCCGGATCCAATGGACATAAGGGAATTAAGAATATGCCAGCCTGCCCCTGCGGGATCCCCTTCGGGATTAAGAAAGGCAAAGAATCTGTCTCTCCTGTAATCCTCGGCAAAAATAGCGGCCATTACCGATCCCACTCCAAGTATTGCCACTGTGGACAGGGTGCTAATCTTTACCCCGGCACAGAACAGCATAATAAATATTGTTCCCACCAGGGTTATGGCCGTTCCCAGGTCCGGCTCAGCCAGGATCAGCCCCGCCGATATAGCCATCAGCATCAAATAGGGCAGGACACCTTCCCTGAAGTTCAATATCTTATGCTTCTTAATAGAAAGGCTGGTAGCTACAAAGATGATTATACAAAGCTTTGCCAACTCTGATGGCTGAAAGCTGGTAAAACCGAGATTAATCCAGCGCTGGGCTCCCAACCGGGAACTGCCCAGAGGTGTCAGCACCATTGCCAGCAGCAGGAACGCCAGCAGCAAAAGCGCAACCGACCAGCGCTTTAGCTTCCAGTAGTCGTATTTCATCATGAAAATCATTACCGGAACACCGATGAGAGCGTTAATCAACTGTCCGACCAAAAAATGAAACGGGTTATTAAAGGGGGGAAACATGGCATAATAGCTGCTGGAGCTGAAAACCATCACTATACCGATACTGAGCAGCATCATGACGGCAATAAACAGTATGAAATCCGGAGCCTTCCTTTTTAAAGACACCCTGCCACCCCCAGTTTAGTCGTCGGTCGTCAGTCGTCGGGCGTCGGAACAGACGACATATACTGTGTGCAAATATCAGCCGTTCCTTGTTATGCCGACCGGTGGCCGACAACTACAAACCTGCGAATTCCCTTACAATTTTTTTAAACAGGTCTCCTCTTTCCTCGAAATTATTGAACATGTCCCAGCTTGCACAGGCCGGAGAAAGGAGCACCACATCACCGGGCCTGGCCGCTGACCTGGCCAGCAGCACGGCATCCCCGAAACTCTGCGCCCTCAAAATATTTTTTATACCAGCCCTTTCGGCCGCCCCCGCCATCTCGTCGGCACACTGGCCAAGGACAACCATGGCCCTGGCTTTTTCCGCCGCCACACTGGTAAACTGGCTGAAATCATTATCCTTGTTCTTGCCCCCGGCAATTATCACCAGAGGATTGCGGTAAGCCTCCACCGCCTTTATGCTGGCATCGGGGTTTGTTCCCTTGGAGTCGTTTATATATCTGACTCCGTCTATTTCAGCCACAAATTCCAACCTATGGGCCACCCCGGCAAACCTTCCCAGGGTTGCCGCCATACTGGTTTCAGGCACCCCCATGACCAGTCCTGCCGCCACAGCCGCCAGAGCATTCTCAACATTGTGCAATCCCGGTATCTTCAAATCTTCCGTGCTCGCAACCTGCCTTGATTCCCCTGCGTGGACGGCCTTAATATTTTGGTTGTGGACAAACACCCCTTCTTTTAAGGTATGCCGCCGGCTGAAAAATATTACACTCCCCTGTCCCTGGCCCCTCATTCCCCTGGTCAGGTCATCATCAAAATTCAACACCAGAAAGTCGCCTTTCCGCTGATTCTTAGAAATATTACCCTTGGCTGCGGCATACCCCTCCATGTCTTTATGCCTGTCCAGATGGTCCGGAGTAAGGTTCAGTATAATGCCCACCCTTGGGCGGAACTGATCGACAGTTTCCAGCTGGAAGCTGGAAACCTCGGCTACAATTATGTCCCTTGGCCCATAGGCCTCCACTTCTTCCACCAGTGGGATTCCTATATTTCCCGCCACCAAAACGCGGTAGCCGGCATCCCTGAATATTTCTCCCACCAGGGTAGTGGTGGTGGTTTTTCCGTTGGTGCCGGTAATAGCTATTATGGGAGCCCTGGAAAATCTGTAGGCCAGTTCCAGCTCGCCTATCACCGGTATTCCGGCCTCACCGGCCCCGGTGACCGCAGGAATGTTTAAAGGAACCCCCGGGCTCATAACCACCAGATCAAATTTCCCAATTTCCCCGGGATAACCTCCCAGGAAGAGAGTAACCCCGGCTTCCGCCAGTTTGTCCAACTGCGATCCGAATTTTTCAGGCTCCCGTGTATCAGTAAGAGTAACCGCCGATCCCTTCCCTGCCAGAAAACGGGCCACGGCTAAACCGCTCTTACCGGCGCCTACCACCAGAACCCTATTATCCTTAAGCTCCATACAAAAAGCACCTCACCAGTTTTATCAGCTTACAGCCTGTACAGTCCGGCCACACCTATCAGCGAAAACAAAAGTGCAGCGGTAACAAAGTTTATTACTATGCGGTTTTCACTCCAACTACCCAGTTCGAAATGATGGTGCAGGGGACTCATCCTCAATACCCTCCGGTGAAATACCTGAAAAGAAAAAACCTGCACTATCACAGACAGTGTTTCAAGAACATAAATGCCGCCTACTATAAAGAGGAACAGCTCGCTCCTGGTAAGGATGGCGGCGGCCCCCAGGGCCCCGCCCAAAGCCAGAGACCCGGTATCGCCCATAAAAACCCTGGCAGGGTGGCGGTTGAAGACCAAAAAGCCCAGGCAGCCCCCGGCCACTGCGGCCATTACCAGAGCCACCCCGGTTTTTCCTGAAAACATTGAAATAATCACAAAGGCCATGGACGTAACCGCCGTAACACCCGCTGCCAGCCCGTCAAGTCCGTCCGTCAGATTAACGCCGTTGGTGGTTCCCAACATCACCAGCACCGTAAAGAGGGTGAACCCCCACATCCCTAAATCAATGGTTTTGCCCCCTTCGGAAAACAGACCGCTGAAAGGAATAACTATATCGGTGCCCCTTCCCAGTGTTGACACGGCCAACACCGCCAGTACAGCGGCAATAAGTATCTGCCCCACCAGTTTCTCCCTGGCTCTTAGCCCCAGGGGCCTCTTCAGGGCAATTTTAATAAAGTCGTCTATAAAGCCAATAAGTCCGTATCCCAAAGTAACGGCCAAAACCAATATACCCTCGGGATGTTTTGATGAAAAAAACAAACCTGCCCCGGCTATGCCCGTTAAAAAAATCACACCCCCCATGGTAGGCGTGCCCCTTTTGGAAAAGTGGCTGGCCGGGCCGTCATTACGAACATTTTGCCCGAATTTAAATTTTACTAAAGCGGGAATGGCAAAAGGAGCCAGCAAAAATGTTATTATAAAGGATAATAGCAAAGGTTTTCCCACAACAGACCAGATATTTTCCATCATCCCCGGCCGACTCTACACGGCCCCTCCTACATAAAATTATATATCAATAAGCATATGCAAAAAGCGGTAAATGTTTCCTTTGGACAGCTATAAGCTATAAGCGGTAAGCTTTAGGCTTTTTGCCAGGCATTCTCCCTTAGTGCCAGTATAAATTCCTCCATTTTCATACCCCTGGACCCCTTAACCAGAATCACATCGCTGGGTCTGATAATATTTTTTAATGACCAGGCGGCCTCCCTCGGTGATGTAAAGTAATGTATCTGCTGAGGAGACATTCCTGCCTCACTGGCGCCGGCCCCGATGTGCCTTGCCCGCTCACCCACCGGCACCAGCAAATCAACCCCGGCCTCCCGGGCTGCCCTGCCCACCTCACGGTGACCCGGCTCACTTTTATCACCCAACTCCAGCATATCACCCAGCACGGCAATTTTCCTGGAATTCTCGCCGGCAGTTTCTGCAAGCGCCTGAATTGCAGCCTTGGCAGATGAGGGGTTGGCGTTATACGAGTCATCTATTACGGTTATTCCATCAAACCTGGATATTTCAAGGCGCATGGCTGTGAGATTGGCCCCTGACAGCCCAGCCCTGATATCCCCTTCTTCCATTCCCAGTTCCAGCCCGACAGCAATGGCGGCCAAGCTATTAATCACATTGTGCCTTCCCGGCAGCGGCACAAAATACTCCGTCTCCCTGTCACGGTGTACAGCGGTAAAACGGTTGCCGCCATCCACCGGGGCAATATCACGAACCCACAGATCCAGCCCCTGATCCTCTCCATAGAACACAACTTTTCCCTGACACCGCAACGCCTCCCTCTGCATGTAGGGGCTGTCCCCATGAAGTACCGCAAACCCCCCTTCCCCGATGTAATCAAGTATTTCCCCTTTGGCCCGGGCTATATTGTCAACCGATCCCAGAATTTCAAAGTGTGCCTCACCTATATTGGTTATTACCGCACCGTTGGGCAGTGCAATACGTCCCAGAAAATCCAGCTCTCCCTGCCCCCTCATGGCCATTTCCACAACGGCCGCCTGATGTCTTTCATCCAACCTCAGAAGGGTAAGAGGCAATCCCAGTTCGTTATTAAAATTGCCCTCTGTTTTTAAAGTATGGAATTTAGCGGATAACACACTGTACAGCAAATCCTTGGTGCTGGTTTTTCCGGAACTGCCGGTCACCCCAATCACCGGAGCGGCAGAAAGCTTCCGGTTGTACCTGGCCAGATCCTGCAGTGCCGCCTGAGTGTCCTCTACCATAAGAACCGGAATTTCAGGTGGTATTAAACCCACCTCCCTTTCCAGAACCACCCCCAGGGCGCCTGCCTCCAAGGTCCTGGGGACAAAATCATGCCCGTCAAAGCGATCCCCCCGCAAGGCAAAGAAAAGATCGCCCTGCTTAACTTTACGGGAATCTATGGAAACCGTCCTGAAAACCCTATCCTCTCCATGATTAACTATTTGCCCGGAGATAGCCCCGGCTATTTGCATAATGTTAAGCGGAAACATGGGATTCCTCCAAATAATTTTGTTTTATAATGCCTCCAAAGCCTTTCCCACTTCCTCACGGTCGTCAAAATGGTTCTTCTGTGCGCCAACTATCTGGTAGCCCTCATGCCCCTTACCGGCAATAACCACCATATCCCCGGCCCTGGCCCCGGCCACGGCTGCCCTGATAGCCTCGCGCCTGTCCGGAATAACCCTGTATTTCCCCGGGCCCTTCACCCTTTTCAACCCCTCTTCAACATCTTCTATTATCCGGAGAGGGTCCTCGCTCCTGGGGTTATCCGAAGTAATAATGGGCATGTCACTATACCGCCCGGCTATTTCGCCCATAATTGGCCTCTTTGTGCGGTCCCGGTCCCCGCCGCAGCCGAAAACGGTTATCAGCCTTCCGCCAGTGATGTCTTTAGCCGCCTTTAGTATATTTTCCAGACCGTCGGGGGTATGGGCGTAATCCACCACCACGGTAAAATCCTGTCCCCGGTTCACCAGCTCAAATCTTCCGGGAACACCTTTTACCGTTTCCAGGGCCTCTTTAACCTCCCTGGGGCTTAAGCCTCCGGCCACCCCCACGGAATAAGCGGCCAGAGTATTATATACATTGAAAAGACCGGTGATCTTCATATTCAGATATACAGGGCCGTATATTTTACTCTGGGCAGCAAAGGAGCACCCATTACCCGTCACCTGGATATCAACAGCTCTTATATCAGCATTTTCTGATAAGCCGTAGGTTATCACAGGCACCCTGACCTCAGATACTATCCTTTTGGCATTGGGGTCATCCCCATTAACCACCACATACTTGGGTCCCTTTTTTACACCTGCGCCGATGCACCTGAACAGTTTTGCCTTGGCCTCAAAATACTCCTCCATGTCCTGGTGAAAATCCAGATGATCCTGAGTAAGATTGGTAAAAACCGCCACGTCGTATTCGCAGCCCATTACCCTTTCCAGAGAAAGGGCATGGGAGCTTACCTCTATGACACCCAGATCCACACCTTCCTCCACCATATCCCTTAAAAGCTTCTGCAGATCTGTGGACTCCGGGGTGGTATGACTGACATTCAGCTTCCTGTCCCCGATGTAATTGGCTATGGTTCCTATCAATCCGATCTTTTGACCGGCAGACCTGTAAATAGTAGCGATCAGGTTGGTGGTGGTGGTTTTGCCGTTTGTGCCGGTGACACCAACCATCCTCATTTGCCGGCAGGGGTTTCCGTAGAATTCCGCAGACACCTGGGCAAGCCCGGTCCTGGTATTGTCAGTAAGCACCCTGGTCACCCCCGGGGGCACTTCCACTTCCTGCTGGACCATTATCGCAGCGGCTCCGGCCTCAACCGCCTGGCTGACATAATAATGCCCGTCAGTTTTATAGCCTTCAACGGCCACAAACAAATCACCCGGCTCAACGCACCTGGAATCGTAGGCTATGCCCTTTATATCCACCATCTTATTACCTGCAATTTTGTAAACCACAGTACTTTTTATTAAATCTTTCAGGTACAACAAACCCGTCCCCTTTCCTACAGGTATTATATCCCAACGGGCTGTCATTTTAAGCCTGCGGGGCTTGATACGTCCGGCAGGCTTAAACATTTCGGCTATACATATTTATGTCGCAAGACTGAAATTCAGCTCAAAAATTAATCCATTATCATTTCTCCGCGGGCCCAACTGGGGGCAACTTCCGGCACACTGGTCCGGCTCTGGCCGGGAGGCCTGAATTCAACCCTTAGAGCGGTTCCCCTGGCCACCCTGCTGCCGGGCTGAATGCTTTGGGATCTGGCCAGCCCCGTTCCTGCCGGCTCCAAAACCAAACCTATACTTTCCAGAAGATCCCGGACCTCTTTCTCGGTTAGACCGTTTAAGTTGGGCACGGTCACCCCTTCTTCTCCCAAACCGGCTTTAGGCGGGTTTAAGTCCAGCAGCACGCTTACATCATTCATGGCCTCAGCCCCGCCCCTTGGAACCTGGCTGTAAACCATGGACCCGTAGCCCCGCGTCTGGAATGAGAGACCCTGGGACCTTAGTATTCTCACAGCTTCATTTACCGGGTAATTAACTACGTTAGGAACATTCACCTTCACCCTGGGAGCCTCATACCAGGCGGCTGGATTGGGAGGCTTGATAATACCGGAGTTTTCCGGTATTCCCAAATAGTGCAGGGTGTCCTGCATTATGGACTGAAATACCGGTGCAGCTATCATTCCACCGTAATATACTCCACCCTGGGGCTCAGCTATCATTATCAGCACAGCCACCCGGGGATTTTCCACCGGGGCAAAGCCTGAAAAGGACGCCACGTACCTGCCGCTTACATATCCCCCGCTTTCACCCACCACCTGGGCGGTGCCGGTCTTTCCCGCCACCCGGTAGCCTTCCACAAAAGCGTTTTTACCTGTGCCCCTGGCCACCACATTTTCCAGCAGCCCCTTAACCCCATCGGCGGCTTCCCTGGTAATTACAGTGCGTATAGGCTCCGGCTTAAATGTTTTGACCACCTTTCCCCGGTTATCCCTCACCTCTTTAACCAGAAGAGGCTTCAGAAGGGTTCCGCCATTGGCCACCGCGCAGGTGGCCGACAACAACTGAATTGGGGTAACGGCCACCGACTGCCCGATGGACATGGTGGCAATATTCAGATTGGTTGCTTCCTTTTGATTTATTGTAATACCCTTTGCCTCACCTGCCAGATCAATTCCGGTTTTTCCGCCAAAACCGAAGGCATCCAAATATTTATAAAACCTTTCCCGGCCCAGCCTGAGCCCCACCTCAACAAAACCGGGGTTGCACGAATTCATTACCACCTCTTCAAAACTGAGGCTTCCATGTCCCCCACCCTTCCAGCATTTTATTCTCCTGTCTGCAACCTTGACAAAGCCAGGATCAAAAAAACGGTCGGTGGTCTTTACAGCCTTTTCATTAATGGCAGCTGAAGTGGTAATAATTTTAAAAGTGGAACCGGGTTCGTAATTATACCAGATGGCTGGATTGCGATCCCAGACATGCCTGGGAACATCATTCCAATTATTTGAGTTAAAGGTGGGGCGGTTACCCATGGCCAGAATTTCACCTGTCTGGGGATCCATGGCAATGGCCACCGCCAGTTTGGGGCTGTATTTGGCCACCACCTTGTCCAGTTCCCGCTCCACGAAATACTGTATGTTCATATCCAGGGTAAGCACCAGTCCGTTCCCCTGCCGGGGAGGGGAGTACCTGTGCAAGGGGTCCGGAACACTGCGCCCGGCTGCATCGTGCTCAACCAGTATTCTGCCGGGGATTCCCTTTAAAACCTCATCATAGCTTTTTTCTATCCCCATCAGACCCTGGTTATCCACCCCGGTAAAGCCCAGAAGGTGCGGAGCCAGAGTTTCATGCCTGTAAAAGCGTCTGCTTTCTTCAACCAGGTGGATGCCTTCCAATTTCAAATCCCTTATTTTGGCGGCAGATTCCGGTTTAATCTTTCTTTTTATCCATTCGTAGCAGGATTTTTTGGACAGTATCTGCAGAAGTCTATCCCTATCCATTTCCAGTACGGGAGCCAGCAAATCCGCCGCCTGATCCGGATTTTCAACCTGGTAGGGGATGGCGTAAACTGAATCGGTACTGACACTGCTGACCAGTTCGTGGCCATTTCTGTCGTAAATAGTCCCTCTTTTGGCCTCAACGGGCACATCTCTCATCCGTACCTCCAATGCCTTCTCCTGGAGGTAATCAGCCTTCACAAATTGTATCCAGGCTAGCCTGAAGATAAGTCCCGCAAAGGCTATGGCACAAAGCAAAAAAAGCCAGGTGAGCCGTTTGCGGATAAGTATGCCGGTAGTGCGCATACAATTTCCTCCTCCGACCTTAGCCCCCCCGGAAAAGTCACACCCTTAACTCCCCTTGATGCCCATCAGATAAGCAAAAGCCTGTACAACCTTGCTTCTGCCTGAGTTTTCCCGGGCCTCTGCCTGCTTTTCACCCTTGGAGCTGTCCGGGCCGCTCACCACTGCGGCGGCATTATTCCTGCCGCCCTCTCTGGTTAGATCAGCCCTTACCACTACTACATCCTTACTGCCGGGCTTGACCATCTTCAACTTATTGGTTGCCATATACTCAATCCTGTCCAGAGAATTGAGCCTGTCAACCTCTTCCTCCAGAGAGATGGTCTCCTGGCGAATGGTTGCCAAATCACTGCCCAGGCTATATGTCTTATAACCTGCAACAAGCACCTGGGAATAGTAATAGGCAATGATCATGCCGGTAAGGAAGGTCAGCAATACCAGCCCTAAAAGAGAGAGCTTTCCTTTTCGGGGGAGCCGGCTCCGCCTGGGCTGCCGGTTCACCCGGCTGTCCTCTTCGGGCAGGCTGTAATGATCGTACCGCTCTTGCGCTACTACCAAAGCTTATTCACCCTCCACCTTGTTTAGAACAGTAAGCATTATTCGGGGGCCTGACCAGACAGTGCAGTCCAACAATCCAAACCCCGAAGATAATCATCCTTACCGGCTTAAACGCATTTTTCCGCTATCCTTAGACGGGCGCTCCTGGCCCTTGGGTTTTCCTCCAACTCCGCCGCCAAAGGAGTAATACCGCCAGACTTGACCAATCTCACCAGGGGCTTTTTCCCACAGACACATTGCGGGAAATCCCTGGGGCACATGCATTTCTGGGACATTTCCCGGAATGTTTCCTTGACAATACGATCCTCCAGGGAATGAAAAGTTATTACACAGGCGCGCCCCCCGGGCTTCAGGCGGTCCACCGCACCCCTGAGGGCGCCGCTTATAATTTCCAGCTCGTCATTTACAGCTATGCGAAGGGCCTGGAAGGTTCTTTTGGCGGGGTGGGGCCCCTCCCTCCTGTATCTGGCAGGGATGGCGGCCTTTATAACATCCACCAGCTGGCCGGTGGTGACAATGGGGGCCTTTTCCCTTTCCCGGACAATGAACAAGGCTATTCTTCCGGCAAATCGCTCTTCGCCATATTTACCAATTATGCGGGAAAGATACTCCTCGGACATGGAATTCACCAATTCTCCGGCGGTGATTCCGGTGTCCCTGTTCATACGCATGTCCAGGGGAGCGTTGCGCTGATAGCTGAAACCCCTTTCGGGGTTGTCAATCTGATATGAGCTTACCCCCAGGTCAAATAAAATACCATCCACCTGCTGAATACCCAGGCGGTCCAAAACCCCGGGCATATTTACAAAGTTGCTTTGCACCAGCGTTACCCTGTCCCCAAATTGAGCCAGCCTTCGGTAGGCCGCAGCTATGGCCTCACCGTCCTGGTCCAGGCCGATAAGCCTCCCTCCGGGCGATGACAGCTCTAAAATATCCTGGCTGTGACCGGCGCCACCCACGGTACAATCCACGTAGGCGCCGTTTTTTTTAATATTGAGGCCCTCCAGCACCTCCTTTAAAAGGACAGGCCGGTGCGAAAAACCATATTCTCCGTTTTCCGTATCAGGTGGCATTATTCAAATCCCACACCTCATATACCCAGATCAAATTCCTCAATCTTTTCAGCGATTTGCTCGGCCGAGGCCGACGCCGTCCGGCTGTATTCCTCCCAACGCTGCCGGGACCAAATCTCCACCCTGGAAGATATGCCTATTATCATGGTTTCCTTTTCCAGTCCGGCATATTCCCTCAAACTGGAGGGGATCAATATTCTTCCCTGTTTGTCCACATCACACTCAGTTGCCCCTGAGAAAAAAAACCGCATAAAGGCCCGGGTATCCGCCTTGGTAAAGGGAAGGGAACGCATTTTTTGCTCAATGGCCGTCCATTCCTTGGGAGGATAAACAAACAGGCATCCGTCCAATCCCTTCGTCAAGATGAATGTATCACCCAGGCCTTCGCGGAAGCGGGCAGGTATAAAAAGCCGGCCTTTTGAATCGATGCTATGCTGGTATTCACCTATGAACAATATCTTTCACCCCACCAATAGCCACCGATTCACCACTTTGATCCACTTTAAGTCACTTTCCCCCACTTATTCTATCCAGCACACAGTATTTCCTTCTTTTCTCAAGAAAATTTTTTATCATTTAAAATAAAAATAACCGCCTTGCCGGCGGTGCCGTCTTGCAGACGGCGGAATCCAGAAGCCAGAAGCCAGAATTGTGACAGCCTGCCTTAAAAGCGACCCTCAAGCGACCCCACAGCGACATGCAGTGAGGGGGAGTGATTTAAGTCCGTGCGGAATGTACCGGAGGCTGCTACTGTCTCTTAACGACCGAGCCTACGTAATGCCGAGCCGGCTGCAGGACGCAGCCGGAAGCCGGAATCGATGCAAGGATGCGGCGTTGGAGGCGGTCGGCATTCCGTTGGCGACCGAGTCTAGAGACAGTTGCAGCAGGAGGTAATGCAGGCCGGACTTAAATCGCTCCGCCTACCCATTAGCGACAATGCAGCGACCCTCAAGTGACCCAGGAGCGACCCCGGAAAAACTCTGGGCTGCATAAAAATGCTTTGGCGATTTAGCGCTTTAATACTTTAATATGGCACATGCTTTCCTAGGCGAAAAAACCCGCCTTGCCGGCGGTGATAGCGATGACGGGGTATGCTTATGCTGCCCGGCCTCCAGCCTTTTGTACCTGCTAAAGTAAATTTTCGTACTGCTGTGCGCCATAAAGCACACGCATAATAACAACCTGTTTTTCTGCCTCGTCAATCAGGTAAAAGACAATATAGTTTTTTACAGTCAGCTTACGGTAGCCACGGCTGCTTAGAATATCATCCGTAACAGTGCTGCCCGAATAAGGAAAATCCTTGAGCCTCATGATTGAGGTTTCGATATCATCCATCAGGTCATTGGCGGCTTTTGGGGCAGCAAGGTGTTCTGAAATATGCCGGTATATCCCGTCTAAATCATCATTGGTGATTTGGGTAAACTTCAGCTTATAACTATTTTCCATACTTTTCTCTCAAACGCTTGAATACCTGCTCGCCTTCTAACAGGGGAACACCGTCTGCAATTTGCTTTTCGGCTTTGCCCAGCTTTTTATAAACATCCGCAAGCGCTAACTGTCTTTCATAGGTTTCCATGCTCATAATCACTAAATCGCCATATCCGTTTTTAGTGATGAACACAGGTTCCGATTGGTTGTGACAAATTTCTGAAATTTTGCTTGTATTCCTTAATTCAGCTATTGGCCTTATCTGTGGCATAAAATCAACTCCCTTGCCATAATCACAACATAATTATAGCATAATAATGTTGTGATTTCAAACAGACAAGCGGGGATGGTTCTTGCCTTGTCTGGTATAATTTGCCATATGCAGTTATTGCCAACAACAATTTAGCTTACTTCCTTCTGTACCAGTCCATCATTGCCAGAATTAAGTGCAGACACCATAATTGTCCTCCGTTGCACATTGTGCTACATTGTGTTATATTTTTATTAAGCGGAGGCGTGCCAAACAATGAAAATTAGTAAAATTCGGTGGACACGGGACCGTGTAGATCATATTGCAAAACATAGAATAATGCCTCACGAAGTTGAAGAAGCCGCCTTTGATGATCCTTTTTCTATTGTAAAAAAAGTGGGGATTTCTATCCGTAATCGAAATGAATATATTTACCGTCTCTTGGGTAAATCTGAAGCAGGAAAGTATATTGCTTTCTTCTTTATACCAAAAAATAATGGAATCGCCTACCCTGTTACAGCCAGGGAAATGGATCAATCTGAGAGGAGGTTTTATAACCTTGTCCGAAGCAAGAAAAGTTAAAAAGAGGACTAAACCAAAATTTAATAACATAGACGAAATAGCAGATTTTTTTGACCTCACCGACAGTCGGGAATTGGATTGGGAAGATACTAAACTAAAGTTTGAAAGACCTAAAATGAAACACGTCTCTATACGGATCCCTGAAGAAGATTTGATAATTATTCGTGAAAGAGCAAGTGATCTCGGAATAGGACATACAGCGATGATAAGGATGATTCTTCACCGATCCGTTAATCAGAACAGAAAAAGCAGAAAGCTGCGAAAACTTTTATAGCAATTAATCCGTGGGCTAGAGGTGACATGCATTTGCAAGGGCTTAGCTTTACTGAATGGTGGAAATCTGTGCAACAGGGGACGGTTATATCCGGGCCTTGATCCTCTTCCTTTCCCTGAAAAGGGTTACCTCCCGGTAACCGGCCTCTCTCAGAAGCGCTGCTGCCTCGTTAAAATTTGCCCCCACCAGATCCGGGCAGTGGGCATCCGATCCGGTTGACACAGGTACTCCTTCACTGCGGCAAAGCCTTAGAAACTCAAGGGACGGATAAATCTCACCAGCCGGAACCCTGAGGCCGGAAGTGTTTACCTCCACGCATACCCCGGTCTGGGCAAAGGCCCTGGCAGCCTGCCGATATAGTTCCAGCGGGGCCGGACTCAGGCGATAACCAAATTTTTTCACCAGGTCCGGATGGGCAATAACATCAAAAAGTCCTGACTTTGCTGAGCCGCATATAAGATCAAAATATTGCCGGTAAATCTCCCCCAGATCACGCCTGCTGTATTCATCGGTCAGGCCGGGATTGTCGAACCCCCACCCGTCAATATAGTGCACCGACCCGATGATGTAATCAAAGGGGTATTCCGATATAAATTTTGCCGCCTCTTTTTCCCACCCCGGTATATAATCCACCTCCACCCCCAGGCCAATGCCAATGGAAGGGTTGGTCTCCCGGAGCTGCAATACCCGGGACACATATCCGGGAAAACTGGTCTCATCCATGGCCAGTCCGGCATCCCTCAGGTGGGCCGCGAGCCAGTACATGGGCACATGATCTGAAAATCCTATTTCGGGAAGACCCTTTTTGAGGGCCTCTTCCACATAACCGGTCATTTCTCCGCTGGCATGGCCGCAAAGGGAGGTGTGCATATGATAATCAGGCATCATCCCCGGGCCAACTCCCTGACCGCACCGGAAACTTCCCGGGCCAGGCTGTATATATGGACGGCCAGGGCGGGGTCCAAAAGCCCTGTTCCACAGGCCGGAGTAATCATTGTGCGCATCAGCAGATCATGCCGGGGTATTCCCCTTTGCAACAGTTGATCCCATAAATCATGGAGTCTTTTTACCAGGCTTTCACAGTTTTCATCAAAGGCCTTTTCGTTGGTGGGCACTATCCCCTGGGCCAGGATACCACCCCTTTGAATAAAGTCTTTCAATTCAGGGGCGAAGGGTATAAGGGATTCTCCGAAATTATAGGCATCAAGATTTACTATGTCCAGACGGCACTGATAGAGTATAGACCAGTCTATGGCATCGCATGAGTGAACCCCGCACAGAGCCCCCGCAGCGTGAATCTGTTCGGATATCTCATTGAGATCCCTTTCAATCATCTCCCTGCTAACCGTTATATACCCCGACTTGCCATACACGCTTATACCGGGCTCATCCACAAATATTATGGCCGGCCTGCCCAGGGAGGACAATTTTTGGGCCTGCCAGCGGCCGTGCAGCGCCAGTGTTTTTACCAGAACATCCCTCAGTTGATCCTCATAATATGCCAGCCTTCCCTTGTCGTCCTTCAACTGAAAGCCTATGGTAAGAGGACCGGCCAGATGACCCTTGAAAAAAATTGCCTCCTGGGGCCCCTTTTCATGCACATGTTTAATAAAGGCATAAAAACCCGAGGCGGCCTTTTCCGGCAGCGCAAAAGCCTCCAGCGCCCCGGCATCCCCTTCCATGGCCGCCATGTAAAGGGTGTAGAACTCCGCAAGGCACTCTGCCCACCGGTGGTTTTCGGTATCAAAAAAGGCCCTGTTATTTTCAATGGTGATCAGCCCCATATTTACCAAAGGTGACAGAAACTGAAAAACAAAACCTTCCTGGGGACCTTTTTGGGGCATCTGGGGCCAATAGGGTATTTCTGGCGTATTACTAAAAATAAGAGACAGGGCCCGATCCGAGTCTGCGTAAGGGACACTGCCTATGCCGGTAAGCAGCCCCGCCGGTTTAAAATCCACTTAAAACACCACCTCATCAATGTTTTGCGCCACAACAGAAAACACTGGACTTTTCAGCCCAATGTTAACAGGTACTGACAATTAAAGCTATTATATCCCAGACCACCGGTGCAGTAAAGAACCCTCCCTGCGGGCGGGTTAGAATTCAGAATCCAGACAACCGGGCCGCAAAAAAACGGCCATCAAAGAGAATGAAAATTTGCCACAGAGGACACAGAGGGCACTGAGAAGTAATTATAGTGGCTTTTTTATAATTATAATTTGAACCTTTTTCAACCGGTCTATTTCATACTTTGTGTTTTTTTAATCTCTGTGTTCTTCTTAACCCCTCTGTGATCTCTGTGGCTAATAAAGCTTATAGCTTATGGCTTTTCAGGCACAGGTTTCTCTTTTTTTACTCTTATTTACTACATCCAGATAAACCCTGGCAGTGTCGGAGGCTATTTGTTTCCAGCTATATTGTCCCAAAACCTTGTTGTAGGCATTTTTCCTGAGATTTTCGGCGTGCCTGGGGTCATCAAGTATTTCTGTTACATACCGGGCAAGAATATCTGCCCTTCCCGGCGGGACCTTTATTCCGTCTATGCCGTGGCTTATTATCTCCGCAAGGCCCCCCGTCTCCGAAACCACCACCGGGATTCCCGCCGCCATGGCCTCCAGGGCCACAATACCAAAAGGCTCATAGGTACTGGGGAAAACGGCCACCGAGGACTCCGCCAGGAGTCTGTTTCTGCCCTCGTCATTGACAAAGCCTATGAAATCCACACTATCGGACACACCCAGACGGTGGGCAAGATTCCTTAGATCTTCTTCATAGGGGCCTTTACCGGCCACGGTCAAAACTGCTCCGGGGTGTTTTCCTTTAATCATGGGAAGAGCTTCAATAAGCACCTGCACCCCCTTTTCAGGCACCAGCCTCCCCAAAAACATTATTTTTGGGCACCTGCCGGTCATCTGTTCAACTGCTTCATACTTTACAACCAGGTTTTTCACATCAACCCCATTTGGTATTATCCTTATCCCCCCCGGGGCTTCCCCGAAAAGCCTTAACACTTCCCTGGCCATGTATTGGCTGCAGCATATAAGCCCATCAGCCCTGGAAACCAGGTCTCGCTCAGCACCGTGTATCTGACTTTGCAAGTCTGTAAATATCCCTCTGTTGCGCCCATACTCAGTAGCGTGAATGGTCACCACCAGCGGAAGGCCGCTTTTTTCAGCAATATCCCTGGCCGCATCACGCACCAGCCAGTCATGAGCATGCACAAGGCTATAATAACCCCCTGATAAGCCGGTTTCCTCAACCAACCTGACCATACCGGAATTAAGACATTTGAGCCACTCCAGAAAATCAGCGGCCTGCAGTTCTTTTTGATCCACCCTGTGCACGCACACCCCTGTGTCGTCCACCGCATACAGAGGTTCACCCCTGGCCGGGCAGGTAAAAACATGCACTTCAATCCCCAGTTGAGACAAGGCCCGGGAAAGATCATACACATGTCTGCCCAACCCCCCCACGGTGCGAGGCGGGTATTCCCAGGACAGCATGATCACCCTCATTTTTGAATGGCTGAACAGCACTGGACAAACTCTAACCGAACGGAATACCGTGTAATCCAGGTCAGGAAAAATATTGTTTTTGCTTTCCAATTGATTCAGAAATGCAGTATCCACCGATTCCGACTCAATCTGGCCGGACAGTGTTAAAAAGTTTTTCAAATGACCGGTAACTCTTTCGGTGGCATAACCCACTGTGGTTTCTTCCTTGAGGATGAAGGCCCAGTCACTGCTCTGGGCCAACAGTAACTCCCTTCCAGCCTGGTTCAGCGCCCTTCTCTCCACACCCCCGGGCGATCGATAAATGTTAGCCATTTCCGTCATTCTGGATTCAGCCACATGCTGATGCTTATATATCCAATCGTTTCTGGGGTTAAGCCAAACGTAGCTGAAACCACCCTCACCCCAACTGCTCATGGGAAGATCCGCCATCTGGCTGTCAGGGTAAACAGACAGATAATCCCCGGGAGATATCGTTTTAATTCCACCAACGGAATCCGCAAGCCGGAGAACATTTTCCAGCCATACAGGTCCTTCATGCCACCAGTGACCGAATAGCTCCGCATCATAAGGAGCCAATACCAGCGGTGTTCTTTCCATCCTGCCGGAGGCCTTCTGAAATTGCAGCGCCCGTGACCTCACAAAATCCATGGCATGTATTTCCGCTATCCTTAGAGCCCTATGGGGATTATATACTTCCTTATGATCTTCCCCGCCTGTAATCCTATAATATTTATAGCCGGTATCCACCCTTATTTTTCCATCCGGAAGGTAGGGCCTCAGATACTCTCCCTCCAAATCGTGAGCGATGTCCCGGTAAAACTCCCGGTAGGCCGGGTGTCCGGGATAACCCATTCTCCTTTCCCACACCTGCCGCGAGCTTTCCGGATCCCGGCCGAAAACCGCCAGCCCCGACCGGCACCTGACGGGTGAATATATTCCGCATTCAGGTTCAGGCACAGAGGATAAAAGTCCATGGGTATCCGCCATAAAATATTTAACCCCGGCGTCCTTTAACAAATCATCAATACCCTTGTCATAGGCGCACTCGGGAAGCCAGAAGCCCGGCGGCAACCGTCCGAATAATTTCTCAAACAGGCCAAGGCCCACCTCAATCTGGGCCCTTCTTCCTTCCCGGCTGTGAACCAGCGGCAAAAAACCGTGCGTGGCAGCGGTGGTAATAAGTTCCAGACCGCCTTTATCAGAAAGATCCCTGAATTTTAACCATAAGTTACCACCGCTGCCCAGAAAATACCTCCGGACATTTTCTAAATGCCGAAGGTATTTTACCGAAAGATTATTAATATCCCTGTTATTTTTAGTTCTTTCAGTTTCAGCAACCCCCAGTTCAATCATCCGGTCCAGGTATGCTGAATACTTCTCCTTAAGAAGATCATCAGTCAACATGGAAAGCAGTGTGGGAGAAAGAGAAAGTGTCAGGCGAAAGTTCACACCTTCGCCCACCAACCTCTCAAATGACCACAGCAGGGGAATATAGCACTCGCTACAGGACTCAAACAGCCAGCGCTCCTCCAAAAAATCGTCGACCTCCGGGTGGCGCACAAAGGGCAGGTGAGCATGTAAAACCAGCGCAAGGTAACCGTTAGCCAAACCCAGACCTCCTTCAATTAACCGGCTGATTGAGTATCATACCCCATGTAAAAAGGCATAGTCTGAACAACATCCATCAGCTCAAGGTTTATATCCATCTTTACCCCGGCGGCCTTTTTCACTGTCTGGTAAAGGTCAAAGGCCCTCGCCAGCTGGTCAGGGACGGCTTTTTGTTTAGGGGCCGTGTCGGATCTGGGCATAGGAGGAGTAACAATCTTATCTGATTTAATTAACGGGAAAAAAATTCCGTCCGTAAGTTTAACCCCAATTTCGAAACAATATAATGAGCCAGGTTCCAAATCATCAAAATACCAGTTCATGGTGAAGGGCAGAGGCTTTATTTCGCTGACCAAATCATAATCATAGTCGGAATTCTGGTTCTCCCGGACAGAATACAGCCTGATAAAAGCTTCTCCCGCCCTTGTCACGGTTTCCCACCGGCTTAATGACAGCTCCCAGTAAACAAAAACTTTCCTGGGCCCCTGACAAAAAAACCCAATTATATTCCTGTCATATAATTGGGGCAGTGACTCTTCGCAGGCAATCAAGAACATCCCTCTTTTCCATATTTAGTAACACTTGTCAAATATTACCATATGGCCACCGGTATTTCAACTCTTGCTGCTTATAACACATTGACATATACCACATCGTTCACATATATGCCTAAAAAATTTTACCCTTTGCAATTTTTGCAATGACCAAATATTTTCAACTGGTGGTTGTGCACCTCGAAGTCCATATCCCGCTTAACCCGAGTTTCAAGATCTTCCAGCAGGTCCTCCTCCACCTCCAATATTGCCCCGCATTTCACACAAATCAGGTGATGATGATGGTGACCTGCCGCCTCACCGTCACCAAATTCGTATCTTTTACGGCCGTCACCAAAATCCATGCTGTGTATTATATCAAATTCGCAAAAAAGCTCCAGCGTACGGTAAACAGTAGCCAGACCCGCATCCGGCGCCTTTATCTTAACCAGGTTATATACCTCCTCGGCGCTGAGATGCTTGTCCTTGTTTTCCAGCAATACTCTCAGTATATACTCTCTGCGGGAGGTAAGCTTATGCTCCTTGGCTTTAAGTTTTTCCTCCACATCGTATATAACCTTGTTCATTACCATCCACCCCGGATACTATTTTATTGTAAGTATATTAGAGCCAAGTTTGACATGTCAATTTAAATATAAAAAAAGCCGCCCTGACGGGCTGGCTGGAATACAAGGAGACAGGAGACAGAATTGTGGCAGTCTGCTTTAATAGCGACCCTAAAGCTGCATGCATAGAGGGGGATCGACCCCAGAGTGGGAAGTTGTTTTTTATCAGTGACCTCTGTGGCAATAAAGATTATAGCTTACAGCTTACGGCTATTTTCAGAGTAGTTGGCCATGCCGCCAGCGGCACCACGGAGAATGAAAATACCCTCCGGCTTTCCCCATTCTGTCTCCCGTCTCCCGTCTCCTGGCGAATCAACCCCACTTCCTCCTTCTCAGCATGTAACGGCGGCGGCGGGCTCTGGCCTTGTACCTGAGAGTGAAATAAATTAACCCCAGAACAATCGGCCCGTACCACCACCGGAAAAAAGGCATCTTGTCCACATCCCGGTCAGACAAAAGGTCTATACTGCCCACAGTCTTACCATCCCTGGTAAAATACATGGCGCCCACCTTCTGACCTTTAGTTACCGGCGCAGAAATATGGCCGTCAATGGTTACTTTTTTCTCGATCAGGTGATTATCGTTAAGCGGCACATTGAAAGAAAATGGCGCTGAGGTCACAACTCCGATGTCCTCCGCCTCACCCTTCTGCACCTTTGCCCTGGCCACCTCGGATCCCTGATCCACCAGAACAACCTGCCTGAATTCATTAAAGCCATAATTAAGGAGGGCTACGGAATCCTGATAAACTCCAGAGTTTTCAGTCTTCATAACCACACTCAGAAGTTCGCGTCCGCTTCTTTTGGCACTGGACACAAGACACCGCCTGGCCTCGTCGGTATACCCGGTTTTAACCCCGGTGATTCCCGGGTACTCATAGGAGAAGCCCGGCCACATGAGCTTGTTGAGATTGACAAAATCCACCTGGGGAATACCGTTGACCGGCCTAGGCAGAAATCTCTCGGTCTTGTAATGATAAGTCCCCACAATTTTCCTGAAGGCGCTGTTCTTCATGGCCTCCCGGGCAATAATAGCCAGATCTCCGGCGGTGGAGTAGTGGTTTGGGTCATGCAGACCGTGAGGATTGGCAAAATGAGTGTTTAATGCTCCCATGGCCTGGGCTTCAATATTCATGGCCCGCACAAACTCCTCCGCCGAGCCTCCGATATGTTCGGCCAGAGCAAAGGCTGCATCATTAGAGGATGGCAGAAGAAGGGCGTAAAGAAGATCCTCCAGAGTCAGAACCTCCTCCTCCTGCAGACCCACCGAAGAGCCCCCCACTAAAACCGCCTCCCGGGAGACCTTTACCCTGTCCCTCAAGTCCCCTTTCCTTATTGCAATAAGCCCGGTCATCATCTTGGTGGTGCTGGCAGGATACACCCTTTTATCCATGTTCTTCTGGTACAAAATCTGACCGCTTTCCATATCCATCAACACCGCAGCCTCGGCCGAAACATCCGGCGCCGCCCATGCCACCTGCGGGAATAACCCGCTAAAAAACAATGGAAAAATTACAAACAAGCACAGAATTCTTCTAGTCATGCCTTCCCCCGCTATGGTTATGTAGACTTTATGCAGATAAAACAAACGGATTAATGTATTCTATATTAACTCAGCATACCCTTTTAACAATACTTGCCACGGCCAGCACAACACAAACAAGCATTGCCGGTACAACCATCATCAGTAACGGGGCAGCCTCTCCGCCCACCGCCGTAAAAAAGCCCAGCATCCTTGCCGCCAGACCCCCAATCATGAAGGCCAGCGCCAAAACTGAAAACCATATTACCATTCCCTCTTTCCAGCCTCGCTCCTTAAAAATAATCATCACAGAAGCTATGCAGGGAACAAAAAGAGTAAGACTTACCATGGCCACAAACTGATCCTCCGTGGACATGGGCAGGCCTAAAATTCCCGCAGTCCCGAAATCCCTGCGGATTAGCCCCATGATAAAGGCACTGGCCGATTCCCTGGGCAGATTAAGCCACCCCACTGTAATGGGATCCATGGAATTTTGTATCAGTTCCAGCGTCCCGGTTACTCTCAATATGCTGAGAAAAAGTGATCCACCCACAAAAAGAGGAAAGGCCTCCTTTATAAACTGCCACGATCGCAGCCAGGTTTTTATAAGGACGTTGTCCGCCCTGGGCACACGCAGGTGCGGCAGATCAAGCAGCAGCGGGGCTGAGAATCCGGGCAGGGCTGCTGCCATAACCACCCCGGCGGTCACCATTACCACCAGTATTATAAACACATACAGCACAAAGTAAGTAAACCCCAGCCTTGACATAATGGCCGTCACAAAAGCCAGCTGCGCTGAGCATGGAACAGCCAGGGCCAGCAGAAATATTGCTATCCTTCTCTCCCGATCGGTGGGAAGAAGGCGGGTGGTAATGGTTGCCGCAGTAACACAGCCAAAGCCCAGTACCAGAGGTATCACAGCCAGGCCGTTTAAACCAATGAGCCCCAGGAGTCTGTCCATCAAAATGGCCACCCGGGGCAAATAGCCACTGTCCTCCAACAGAGAAAGCACCAAAAAAAAGCCTATTACCAGCGGAACCAGAAGCCCCAGAACATATGTAACCGCCATGGTAAGAAGGCCGAACTGTCCGGTAAGTATTACACCCAATGGTGAGTCAAGATCCATGAAGGCAGCTAGATTGTTCCTCACAAAGGGCTCATAATAGCCCTCCATAACGGTTCCCTCAGTAAAATCCACCACCACCTGGGCGAAAAAAACACCCACCACCAGGTACATCAGTGTCATTACCAGAAACAGCACAGGAAACCCGGTGAGGGGCCTGATCATTATACTCCCCAGCAGATCCGGAAAATTCCCCGGAGACTGCAGATCACTGCTGACAAGATCAACTATTTGGTTTACCCTCTCCCGCCTTTTATTGTAGAGATAAATGCGATCATTGCCGGGAGGCAAATCCAGCATTGCGGAAATGGAGGCATCTCCCTCAAGCAGCAGAAGAGCCATTGCCTCCGAGGTTCCCAGCTCACCGGCCATTTCCGAGAGTCTTCCCTGCAAAACAGGATCCCTGCACCCGCTGCGGGCCCCGGGCAAAGCTTTCGCCAGGGCTCCTACACCAGTCCTCTCCACCGCCACTGTCGGAATAACAGGCACACCCAGAATACCCTCCAGTGCCTCCCTGTTTACATCCAACCCGTATCTGGCCGTTTCATCAGACATATTGAGAGCTATCAGCACCGGCAAACCAAGATCTATCAAGTGAAGGGTCAGAAAAAGATCCCTCTCCAGATGGCCGGCATCCACCACGTCTATAACCACATCAGCCGTCAGAACCAGATCCCGCACCAACTCCTCAGCCCCGGTAAATGAGGAGATTCCATATACTCCCGGAGTGTCGATTATAATATTCTTACCTATGCGCCCATAACAAACATCCACCGTTGTTCCGGGAAAATTGCTGACATCCCCGTAAATACCGGAAAGACCATTAAATAACGCGGTTTTCCCCACATTGGGGTTTCCCACCACAACAATATAACGGGTGTCTTCTCCCACCACGGCCTTATTACCAAAATCACGGCAGTTCAATAAAAAAATCACCTTTCATAAAAACAGCGGCTCGACACCTATAAGACAGGCCAGGTTTCTTCCTATGGCTATTTCCTGCCTGTTTCTGGATATTACCACGGGACCTGACGGCAGTACCTCCCGGCAGGTAACCACAGTTCCCTCGCAAATACCAAAACGTATTACCTGCGATCTGATTAAATCATCAGGCAGGTATATTATCCTTATCTTTTGGCCCCTTCTGGCCTTATCCAGCGTCACCAAAAGCCCTCCAATAATGATAACCATTATCAATGCAATTAAAAAAGGAGCCGTTTACAATAACTAATTATATTTTATACCCCAATCAAAATCAACAAAAAATGCCCTTCTATTTTTGCAGAAGGCCGGGAATAATAAATACAGTATAAATCAAAGGAGGATCATAAATGGTTAACATCAACGCCCGGGAAATGGAAGTCGCTCCCCTTAATACAGATCAGATGGATAACCTGCTGCAGGCTGAAAAAACCATTAACAAAGACACTAAATCGGGTGAAATATATCTTCTGGCGGTACAGAGGAGTCATCGGTCGTAGGTATTTGGTATTTGGTATTTAGTGCTTTGTTGCTTGAACAGGTGCAAAATGACTACTGCTTCTGATGTCTGACGGCCAAAAAGCCCGGTTGGGGGTGATAATAACCCCCACCGGGCTTTTTATTTAATTTTACTTTACAGTTTCTTTTTCACCGTATCCCAGAAGGAGGCGTCCTCAAAACCCAAACGCCATAAAGCTATGCCCCCCAGGTTATATTTTTCAACCAGTACCAGTTTTATGGCCAGGCTATACTTGTTTTCAAACCAAACCTTGTGCTGGACAAATCCTTTCTTGTATGTAAGGTACGGGACACTGTAGTTGTTATCCCATTTAACGTTACCGTACTGTTCAATCAACCGGGACATACTATTCCACTTAACGGCCTTTCCCTTTTGCCCGCTGGGCCAGTCATAGCCGTAGGCGGGGATTCCCATCAATATCTTGTGTGGCGGGATAACACCGGTGGAGTAATCCAGCACCCGGATCAGCCAGGGAATCGACGCCACCGGGCCCGGAGGTCCTCCTCCCCAGTGTTCGTCATAGGTCATAAGGACAACATAGTCAGCCAGCCTGCCGATGGTTTTGAAATCATAGGCCCCGTTCCAGTTGCTGCCGTTATCCGAGGTCTTTGCCGGAACGGCCACCGTAAGAAGTTTTGACTGTCCCAGCCGGCTGTCCAGTTCCTCAAGAAATGAGTTAAAAGCCTTCTTTCCCGCCGGAGGAATACCCTCAAAATCTATATTAACACCATCATAACCATTTTTCTTAATCTCATTAACAATATTATCAATCAGTTGTTTCCTGTACCTGTCGGATATAGCGTTGTAGGCTGAATGAATGTCAATGCTTCCGGAAATGTTATGTACAACCATCAGTGTCTTGATACCCTTTGACCTGGCCAGTTTTATCCCTTCGGAAGACACGCTTCCCTTCAGGTTACCTTTTTGGTCCACTGTAAAATCAAACATGGCCGACTGATTAATTAACTGGCTGTTTTTTGCCAATGAGTCACGGGAAAGCCTGTCCCCCGGGTAATCAACGGTATAATAGCCCAAAACCACCCTGGCCGGCTTCTTGCCGTAAAGAATACTCCACTCCCTGCTTCCCACCTGCCCGTTTACAGTCAGACCGAATTTTTTTTCCAGGGCTGTCACCGAATTATATGTAATCCACCCAAAGTACCCGGTAACCTTCTGACCAGCCGGAAAGAAACCCTTTTCCTTTAGTTTGCTCTGCAGATGGGACACCTGTTCCCCCCTGCTGCCCACCTTTAAAACTTCCTGGTCTCCGCTGTCCGCAAAAACGGCCCCGGACGGAATTAAAACTATCAGTAATGCCAGAAGAAACAAATAAAGCCTAAACTTCCTTCCCATTCTTTCCTCCCATCATTCTATCTTATTTTACATCTTTCGACATCTAATATGGTAACAGGAAAACCTCCTCATTGGTATACTTGAATTTTTCCAACGCCACCACGGAATGTAAATGAGGGCATATTCTGGACAAAAAGGCACATGGAAACCTGCTTTAGCGACTATAATAATAAAATGGTTAAAAAAGGGATAGTATCCGGAAAGCCCCCAGCCACAGGTATCTTATGCGAAAAAAAAATACTGCCGAAACTAAACGCGGAGGATTATGCCCTTCTGGCCGTCCTGTTTCTGTCTGAATTTACCAGAAGCGCCTTTTTTATCAGTTTCTTGCCTTTATACACAACCGAAAGGCTGGGATGGACCATAGCAACTGCCGGCGCAGCCGCATCAGCGCATTTTTTCACCGAAACCCTGCTGAAATTCTTTGCCGGCTGGCAGCTTGACAGAATCGGCAGACCGCTTCTACAGGCCGGCCTCATGGTTGGCCTTTTGTCCCTGGTGGCGGTCAGGGCATACTCCCACCCGGCGCTGCTTATAATAGCATCAGGTCTTTTCGGTCTTGGGCTTTCCCCTCTGTGGACAGGGGTGATCACCCAGGTGGCCCCCGTAAACAAGGAAAACCGCTCCTCCCGCATCAGCCTGGTGTTTATTGCATGGCTGGCGGGAATTGGCAGCGGCCTGTCGGCAATAAACTTTTTCATATCCATAAGTTACGATTTTGCCTATACAATTATAATTTGTTTCCTACTGTCGGCATTAATTGTCACCCGGCTGCTTTTACCACCGGTGTCAGTCCATAAAAAGGATAAAACTTCAACGGGAACCATAATCACCGCCTTCAGGGAAATAATCTCAAACAAGAACTTCTCCCGGGCTATTCTGCCCGGAATGTTTTTACAGACAATGTCGGCCAGCATGCTGCTCCCTGTTTTTCCAATATTCGCCACCAAAAGAATAGGGCTGAGTCCTGACGGCTATGGACTTCTTCTCCTGGCGGGAGGTTCTGCAACTATGCTGGCACTTATTCCCATGGGCAAGCTGGCAGACAGAATGAATATAAAGATTATGCTGTTCACAGGATTCCTGTCATCTTCCGCCGCCCTAACCGGGCTGGCCCTGACCAGAGACAGGCACGCCGCCTTCATCCTGGTGCTGGTTTTGGGATTAGCTTACGGGGCCGTACTCCCGGCCTGGAATTCACTCCTTGCAGGCTCCATACCACCAAAGCAGCAGGCCACAGGCTGGGGTTTATTCTCGGCTGTTGAGGGCTTGGGCATGTCTGCCGGACCTGTAATCGGAGGTTTTTTAGCCGGGGGATTGAGTGCTTCTCAGGCACTGCTGGGGGCTGCGGGAATACTGTCCCTGATGGCTTTTTTTTACCTTATATATCCCGTTGCAAACTGCAAATATTAACTTTGTTCTTATGTTATAATGATAAAAGATTTCGGGACAAGCCCGGGTTTGGAATATGCCGATATGATTCGACCAAATAAATGATTAGCGGGGGTGCCCCAAATAAAAGACCATTATCTTGCCAGGGCCATGAAAAAAATATTGGATCCCTCCAGAGTAATCGAGGACGATCTGGAAAGAACAATCTATTCCTGCGACAGTTCGTTTCTTTCAGCCCAAAGCCGCTACTTGCCGGATATAGTGCTACTTCCCCGATCCACCCGTGAGGTTTCTGAAATAATGATTTTTGCCTTTGAAAACAGCATACCAGTAACCCCCCGGGGGGCAGGCAGCGGTGAAACATGCGGCTGCGTTCCGGCAAAGGGCGGCATTGTAATGGATCTTTCCACATGGAATACCGTTGAGGAAGTGGATGCACAGAACATGCAGGCCATGGTTCGCCCGGGTGTGGTGCATTCCCGGCTAAATGAACACCTGGGAAGGTTCGGCCTCTTTTTTCCCCCAGACCCCGGAAGCACCCGAATGTGCACCATCGGTGGAATGGTTGCCAACAATTCCAGTGGCATGAGGGCGGTTAAATACGGCACTACCGAACAATATATACTGGGACTGGAGGTGGTTTTACCCAGTGGTGAAATCATCATCACCGGAGGTAAAAACTGCCGGTCTCTGAAAAATGTCAGCGGCATAAACCTGACAAAACTATTCGTCGGATCCGAAGGAACCCTGGGGGTAATCACCCAAATACGGCTGCGGGTTTGGCCAAGGCCCAGGGCCAGGGGAATCGCCATGGCCTCCTTTGATAAACTGGAGCAGGCTCCGGTGGCCGTGCTGGATGTTTACAAGGCGGGGATACTCCCGTCAGGCATTGAAATTTTGGATCAGTCCGCCATTAGAGCAATAAACCTGTACCGCCCGGAAATAAATCTCCCCTCCTGTGAGGCCATACTCCTATTCGAGGTAGACGGCAATCCAGCTTCGGTTCACTGGGAAGGGGAACAAATAGCCGAGATCATGAGAAAACAGCCGGCCAGGGTCGAATGGAGCACCGACCCCCAGCGTATGGCAGCCCTCTGGCAGGGAAGAAGCGTGGTGGCGGCCGCCGCTGCCAGACTGAGGCCGGACGGCACCAGGGTTTTTGCCGGTGAAGACATATGTATTCCCTTAAACAAAGTGGCGGAATCCCTAAGAATAATAAAGTCCCTTGGTGAGGAATACCAAATCCAGGTTGTAGCTTACGGCCATATCGGCGACGGCAACATACACACCGCCCTGGTCATCAACCCCGACAATCCGGATGAGGTTGACCGTCTGGGCAAGCTGGTCGACAAAATACACCGGCTGGCTATAGATCTGGGAGGAACCACCACCGGAGAACACGGGGTAGGCATGGTACGATCGGCCTATTCCCTGCTGGAACACGGAAACACACTGGAGCAGATGCGAATTGTAAAGACCGCCCTCGATCCCAAGGGAATAATGAATCCAGGCAAAATTTATTAACCAGGTGAAGGTATGTCATTATTAGAAGACAATGTAATGGGTGAATATCTTAAAAAATGCGTTCGCTGCGGACAGTGCAGGTATGTTTGCCCGGTGCTGGAGGTGGCCGGAAAGGAATCCGCCTCCCCCAGAGGAAAGGTTTTTCTGGCCGGTCTTCTACAGCGGGGAGAAGTCAAGCCGGGCCCTCAAGCCGACAGGATTTTGTCACTCTGCCTCACCTGCGGAGCCTGCGCAGCCGAATGCCCCTCAGGACTTCCGGTTGATACAATAATAAAGTCCGCCCGGAACCTTTCAGCGTCCGTTCACCCCCACAGCCCGCACAGAATTATGCAGCGCAGCCTTTTTTCAAAACTCCGGACGCTGGAGAAATTCCCCGGCTTTATGCCGCTTTTGAGATATGCTATGGCCAGGGAATACGGTCTTAAACCCGGAAGTCCGGCCAGGTCGGTTCTTCCCGTAATAACAAGCCCAAAAAGAAGAAAACCCCGGATCAGGGTAGGCTACTTCCTGGGCTGTGCCACAAATTATATACTGCCGGGCATAGCCAGAAGTGTTGTGGGCGTGCTGACCCACTTGGGCTGCGAGGTGGTCATACCTCCCACCTCCCACTGCTGCGGAATCCCTCTGGTTACCGCCGGTGAGGCAGAAGCCGCCGCCAGGTTGCTGGAAATAAACCGAAGATCCTTTAAAAGCTTTAAACTTGACGCCGTGGTTACTGACTGTTCCTCCTGCAGCTTTCACCTTACCGATGTGGGATTGTATTCAGTAAATTCACAGCCCGTATACGAATTCAGCGAATTCCTGGTAAGCGCGCTGAATCCGGATAAGCCCCACGGACCGCTGTCGGGTGCGGCTGTTGCCTGCCACAGTCCCTGCCACTTTAGGCATGGAAGAAAACTATCCCGGCAGATCCGCCAGATAATTGACATCATCCCCGGCATAAAAGTGGTTGATATACCCGGCGGAAACTCCTGCTGCGGCGGCGGAGGAACCTTCTCCCTGACGCACCGATCCTTAAGCGATGATATACTCCAGCGGTACACCGGCAGAATAAAGTCCGCCGGCATACAAAAGCTGGTCACCGTCTGCCCTTCCTGCATAATGCAGATCAGCAGAGGCCTAAGGTCTCAGGAAATACCGGTATGTCACCCGGCCGAAATGCTTCACGCCTCATATCGACTACCAGGCTGAGAACAATATAAACATCATCAAATGCTGAAACCCCCCTGAATTAAAAAAGAGGATTTTCAACGCTTGAATAGAAATAAAACAGTTACATGCGGCAACTGTAGCACTCTAGGCCGGATATCACTTCATTTCCAGCGGCATCACCAGGAGGTAACCGTAAATGAATCTCCCCCTTAAGCTTGCCGAACATGGTCAACTTTGCCCTGAAAAGGAAGCCCTTGTATACCAGAATCGACGGCTTTCTTATCAAGAGCTTAACTCCATGGTGAATAAACTGGCCAACGGCCTCAGGCAGATGGGCATTTTACCCGGTGACAGGGTAATGCTTGCCCTTGAAAACTGCCCGGAGTTCGTTATGGCTTATTATGCCATAATAAAAATGGGGGGCATAGTGGTTCCGGTTGACCCCCAGTACACTATGAATGAAATGGGCTTCATAGCTCTCAGCGCCCAGCCCACCGCCATTATAACAAATTATAAACTGATCCCGCTTATAAATAAACTTTTCAGTGAAATTACGATTAAAAAAGTCGTCACCGGCTGCCGGGACTCGGAAGAAGATGTGGAGATCTTTGATAAAATACTGGAATTATCCTCTGATCAATACATCCCGGGCAAGCCTGCCGGAAGAGACGATGTTATTGAAATACTTTTCACCCCCGGCGCCACCGGAGCCTTCAAAGGGGCCATGCTGACCCACCATAACCTGTATAGCAACGCTTCCACCTTTGGCCAGATTTACAAGATAACAGCTTCCGATCGCTCCCTTCTCATTGCCCCGGCATATCTGTCGGCAGGTCAGACCTGCATTATGAATACCACAATTGTGGCGGGGGCCACCCTGGTCATTCATGACCGCTGGAAAGGCCCGGAACCGCTGCTGGAAGCAATACAAAACGAGAAAATAACCTTCTATTTTGGGCCGCCCACCATGTACGCCCTTCTGGTCAAGTATTCGTTCATTGATAAGTTCGATCTGGGGTCATGGAGACTGGCGTTTACCGGAGGAGCGCCAACCCCCGCAGAAACATTTAAGGTTTTTGAGGAAAAATTCGGATTCCACCTGATAGAGGTTTACGGCCTCTCGGAAACATCTCCAATAATAACAACCATACCTTTGGACGGAATGCAAAAGCTATGTTCGATAGGGGTTCCCATACCCTCAGTTGAGGTTAAAGTTGTGGATTACGAGGACCGGGAGGTTCCAGCAAACCAAATCGGCGAAATAATTGTAAAGGGACCCAGCGTCATGAAAGGCTACTATAACCACCCGGAAGAAACGGACTGGGTTATGAGAAACGGGTGGTTCCACACCGGAGATCTGGCCTATATGGATAAAGACGGATACCTGTTTATAGTGGATAGAAAAAAAGATATCATCATAAGGGGAGGCATAAACATCCGCCCCAGAGAAATAGAGGAAGTGCTTTACACCCACCCGGCTATTTTTGATACTGCCGTAACAGGTGTCCCCGACCCCATTATGGGTGAAGAAGTTATGGCCTTTATTCTGCTAAGAGAAAATAACCAGGCTACCCCGGAAGAAATACAGACATTTTGCTCCGATAAGCTGGCCCGCTACAAAATTCCCAAACACGTCAGGTTTGTGGAGAACCTGCCCAAAACCACTTCGGGAAAATTATTAAAGAAAGAACTTCAAAAGATGATCTGCTGAAAACCTACTACCAGATACCCAGATGACGCCACCATATCAGGGCCAGAATCATTACCGTTAAAAACAGTGAAAACAGGAAAAGCGGCCCCCCAGCCTTTAAAAAATCACTCCCCTTTAAGAAACCAGACCCGTATACAATTGCGTTAGCCGGGGTAGATATCACGAGGAGGTAAGAAAAAGCGGAACCCAATGAAGTTGCAACACCAATGGCATAGAGGGAAGTATCGGACATTTCGGCTGCTTTAAGAAAAACAGGTCCCAGCACCGCTACTGTTGGCCCGTCTGCCATGGTGTTGGTAGATAAGGCGGTAATAGTCGTGGTAACCGCCAAAAGAGGCAGACCGTCCATAATACCAAAAGTTGAAGCCACGGCTAATAGTTTCTTTGCCAACCAGGTTGCCGCTCCGGTTGCCATCAGCATCTTCCCCATGGAAATGGCCCCTGCATAAAGCACAACCACGCCCCATTGAGTTTTTTTATGCAGATAACTCCAGTCAACCAGCCCTAAGACTGCTGCCACAATAATCCCCATCATGACAATATTCCCGGCGCCAAATTTTTGACTAAAAACTACCCAACTGACTAGGACGCCAATAAATATTGCAAACGCCATTTTCGCTTGCGTAGTCATCGGCCCGTCGGCTTCCATCTCTTCTTTAATTGTCTCCATAACACTTTCCAAGTCTGTAATTTCCGGCTTGTAAAGCTTTAGAAGCCAGATGACAACTACGGGTATCATTATAATTGTAAATGGCATGGCCATCAACATCCAGTTCCCATAACCTATATTTATACCCAAATTATTAAGGAAGCTAATCATTAGAGCATTTCGCGCACCGCCGGACGGGGAAGCCACCCCGCCAATTATTACACCGTAGGATATAGCCAACATAATTAACTTGGCCAATTTAGGCACTTTCTTTACGCCACCGCTTAAGGAGACTATTCCAACCCCTATAGGAAGCATGATAGTGACCGTGGCGTGCTCTGTTACAAATCCAGCACTAATGGCGCAAAAGGCCACCATACCCAGTACCACCCTATCAATCCTGGTGCCGGACAGCTTTAGCATATACAGGGCAATCTTGTTATGGATATTATACTTTACCAACACACTACCCATCATTAATACACCCATAATAAAAACTACTGCATCGTCCATGAAAGATCGCGGGACTTCATGAAAGCCTCCAATCCCCGCCATTATCTGGTAGGAGCCGATGATCATCGCCGTCATAGGTAGTGGCAAAGCTTCTGTAGTGAAACAGACAATAATAAACAACCAAAGCCCCAGCGCATATTTGCCGTTTTCAGTTAATCCCTCGGGAGTTGGCATCAAACAGATGGTTGCTGTCAGGGAGACTGCCAATAACAGCCACCTTTTCTCATAAATAAAATTATAGATTTCCTTATAAGGGCTTACATTCTTATCTTTTCCACCCTCTTCTCCCTTGGCATAAATGGCTTGATCTTCCTTTTTTCTAAAAGAGTTTAATTCGTAAACCTTTCGCCTGCTCATTCTCCCCCTCCTGACCACTACCGTTTTTGTCCCCACCGGAGAATATTAATAGGATTAATCCTATCACTAATCACCACCATAATTTTTTTTATGATGAATTCTATCACTCCTACTCTTTGAGCACAATAAATATCCCCAAAATAAAAAACGCAACCCCTAAAGTTGCGATCATTAATAATTTCATTTATTATAAACCCTATTTTTAAAATACTAGCAATAAAAAATCATGCATACCTGTATGCTGCGGAAAAATGCGCCATATACATCGGACCTGTCATCTCCCAGTAATATTCAGGCGCCCTTCCGTTTTTCTGCACCTCGTCTATTGATATTGGATGGGTACTGATTATAAGGGAACCGCACTCATCTATGCCAATCCTTTCACCGGGACTGACAATTCTGTACGCTCCCTGGTATTTAAGCCTTTGAAATACATAAACATAACAATCTCCACTGTATAAAGAGGTAATTTTATTCATATTATTAAAGTCTCTAATAGCGGTGTCAGGCACGAGACCGTAACTAAAATCTGCATGGTACAAACGGGCAAAGTGATTAATTTCCTTATTTACTAATAAACACCTTAGAAATTCCCAGATTTTTTTTAGGGGCACCGGCAGTTCACCTTCTAACCCAGGTTCATATCCACGGGATGCTACAGACATATTAATCACCTCAATCAAAGTAACCTTTATATGTTTCAAATCTATTTTTTGAATATTCAAACATTCTTTATTAAAATATAATTTGTCACCACATATAATTCAAGTGTGTTTATAGTGAAAGCCATATGCTTGATATTTTTATGATGGTCAGCAAATTCCTTGTTATTTTTGTCACTATATAGACTGGCTTTTTCCAGCAATCTGCCCTGACTCCACTGACAAAATTTCTAAACAACACTCCACATTCATTTCCATATACACCAGAGATGCCGCAGGAATCCTTGAATTTACAGCAAAACAATTTATTTATTATTTGTCTGAATTTTTAAACTTTTAGATTTCATGTTGTGAAATATTGCACAACATGAATGACTATGCTATAGTTAATTAAAGAAAATAAAAAATGCATAACAGGCAATGCTCAAATATTACATGCTTAAAACATTCGATAAATATAGTAGAGATAAACCGTAGTGAAAAATACCGGTAAGTATAGAGCACAAGTTTACCACAAACTTGTGTGACAATGAACTAAAGGTGGTGTCACCATGTTTTTCCGAAAAATAACCAGCCGCACTAAAGGCAAAGAATATACTTACTTAAAACTAATCGAGAATTACAGAGAAGGCAACAAAGTAAAACAGAGAGTGATTGCCAATCTGGGCAACCTTGAGAGTCTAACCCCAGAGAAGGTGCAGGTATTGATATCCGGTCTCTCAAGAATCTGCGGTGTTTCCCATAGCTCTACCCAGCTTGAAGCCAAGAAAGTATTGCGCTACGGAGAAGTTTTGGCTATTCATAGTATATGGGATACGCTTCGTTTAACGACGGCCATCGAAAAAGCCATTGAAAATCAAATGAATGATTTTAATGTACCCCTCTTAGTAGAATTAATGACTCTGGACCAGATGATTAAACCTCCAAGCAAGCAGGCTATTAATGACTGGTACGAATTCCTTGGCCTGCCTGAAATGGAAAATAACGAACTATACCCTCATTATTTTTATAACACACTGGACACTCTGGCAGAAGCAAAGTACCACATTGAAGGGAACATTTTTAAAAATATAACACGCTTATTTCCTATAAACACAGATTTTGCTTTTTGCCGTTTGTCTACCTGCACATTCGAGCCTCCCTCCCGCCCTGAACTCCAGTCGACCATTTACGGCAAATACATTCTGGAGGAACCGGATGACATTAAAAAAGTAGACTTCGGGATAGTGGCAAGCAGTGACGGAATACCCTTTGGTCACTGGGTGTTTCAAAGTCTCCAATTGGACTTCAGAGATATGCTGAAATATTTAAAAAATAACTACGGCATTAAAAAATGCATCTATATAGGCGATCGCAATGTAACTGCCAACACAACCCTGGAACTTCTAGTAGCACATGGCTATGAGTATATTGCAAGTCGTAAGCTATGGTACAATCAAGAACGAGATTTACTATACCGAGAACAGATTATCAGAAAAAAAGGCTTCACTGAGTTAAATGAAAGACTTTGGTTTAAAGAAGTAACATCGGGTGATGTGCGCCACCTTTTATGCTATGACCTTCAAAGCGCAAAGCATAAGGGCGATTTGCTTGAAGATCAACTTAGAACCGTTGAACATAATTTTAATAACATGCAAAAAACCATTAACGAAAGACCACATAAATCAAACAAGCCCGCATTTAACAAAAACTCGCCTGTCTTTAAAAACAGCTATTGCATCAAATATTTTGAGTGGTACTACAATGAAAGCACCCGGCAGTTATACTACCAACGCAAGGATGATCTTATTGAACTGGAACACCAACAAGCAGGGATGTTTCTCCTGGAAACAAACTCAAGGCTTTTGAGCGGAAAGAAAATTCTGGAGTCGTATATTAACACGGCCCAACTGGGGGAACCCTTCCGCATCAACAACAGTTTCTCAGCCTTACCAAGCCCGTTTTATGTAGATACAAACATATCAGCCAACATCTTTATATGCCTGCTGGCGGCAATTCTCGAAAAAACCATGTCACAACTACTTAACCGGGCGGGAATAAACCTTCACCCTCGTCAAGCACTGGAATTACTAGAAGAGATCAAGTTGTTCGTATACCAACTTGACGACCAGGAGGTGAAATCTATAACAAAAATACCCAAAGATCAAGAGGCAATTCTAAGGGCAATTGGAGTAGATACTCTGCAGCGTACAATAATTTAACATGCCCTTCCGGCTACCCGTAGTGACAATTTATCTGCGCCTACAAAGAACTGGCTTGAAATTCAGCCAATCAGTTGCGACCTGATTGGCAACCATTAAAAAACCATAAGTGGGACTCTTTGAATGTAATTATAGCATGACACATCTAATATTACAAGGCTTTATTTAACATTGTTGTCACTACGCGAGCGAATGGCTGAAGAGTATCTGCCTGTCAATTTCAGAGGGGGTGAGGTAAAAAAAGCATACGGCACAAGCAAAAAAGTAAAATATGGGGTAGTGACTAACTTTAAATTTTATATTCATGTGAGTGTTTATTGAGGGAGGTTAGAAAAAAAATGAGATTTTTTTATGATTCCTTGATGGCAGCGTCCAGAGCGCACGCCCGATGGGAGATTGAAATATCCAATACCATTTTTAGAGACAGAAAAAAAATGTTAATATTGTTGGTTCTCTTTTTACCGCTTCTAATACCTGCCGTAGTGCATGCGGCAGGAACCCTACCAGGTTTTATAGGAGGGAAATCTGCGTACGGACCGTCATTCTATACTCCTGAAATATTTTACGGTTCTATGGCTGTGGGTCTTATCGCGGGCTTAATCACCGGCTGCATAGGCGCCGGCGGAGGCTTTGTGATTACCCCGGCGCTGATGAGCCTGGGAGTTAAGGGTATTCTTGCTGTTGGTACTGATATGTTTCACATTTTTGCAAAGGCCATCATGGGAACAACCATACACAAAAAACTCGGCAATGTGCACGTAGGTTTGGCCATAGCATTTCTGGTGGGTTCAGGTTTTGGGGTCACCGGCGGAGGAATTCTAAACCGGGAGTTGTTCAATTATAACCCGGTTTTAAGCAACCTGGTGATAAGCGCTATCTACGTCGTTATGCTGGGATTCCTGGGTTTCTATGCCCTATATGACTATCTTAAAGCCGTAAAAAGCACATCATCCCCGGATCACGGCGATGCCCACGGCGGTCCCTCAGGCTTGACCAACCTGGCCGTAAAGGTACAGTCCATTAACATTCCACCGATGATTACCTTCGATGAAGACATTACTCCTGGCGGAAGGAAGGTTTCCGGCGTATTCGTGGCCATTTGCGGCGCTGTTGTAGGCTTCATGGCAGCCATATTGGGCGTTGGCGGCGGCTTCCTGACCTTCCCGGCGTTCGTTTACGTGCTTGGAGTATCGTCCTTCACCACTGTCGGCACCGACATTTTACAAATAATTTTCACCGCAGGCTACGGCTCCATCTCGCAATACGCCGTATACGGCTACGTTTTCTACACCCTGGCAATGGGCATGCTGATCGGATCCCTGGTAGGCGTTCAACTGGGCGCTATCACAACCAAGGTTGTGCCCGGCGTTAAAATCAGGGCGTTTTATGCAGTTGCCATTCTTGCAGGCTTCATCAACAGACTCTTTTCCCTGCCGGAAAGCCTTGCAAAGATGGAATACATCAAGATGGCCCCTTCTACTACAAAAGCTATAGAAACTGCCGGATCCATAATATTTTTCGGCATAGTGGGTGTTTTTGCGGTCTGGATTATACTTACATTCATTCGCAATTTACCAAAGCTCCGGGCGGAGTCACAGGCTACCGCAGCCCCAGGGAAAGGAGTGAGCCGCTAATATGATAAGGAATAGTAAAACATTCATAATAGGGTTAGTTCTGATGATATCTTTTTGTGGAGTATTCGCCTACATAATGTCGCCCTCCTTTGAAGGCGGCAGAAACGGCCTCCAGTACTCCGACGACATGTTCAACTCACTTTCCAAGGGATCTGCTTATTTTATTGGTGAGGAAAAAAGGAAGGCTGAAAAACAGGTTGGCAGCAGTATCGATGTCACCATAAAGGCTTCCGACAAGGCAGAAGCTGAAAAATGGGGCAAGTTATTCTCAATAGCCAGTGCTTCAGTTATGATTGACGCCGAGAAGGTATCCATTAAAGGCGACCTTGGCAAAATGATGACCGCAACTCTGGACGATAGCGACGCCATGTATAACAACAATTCAGCTAAACTTAAAAACAAGTACGGTTACGAAGCCCGGGAAACCATGTACGCCTGGTACAGCGCTTTCAAAAAAGTTGACACAGAGTTAAAGAACCAGAAGAAATTTAAAGAATCCGGCGCTATTGGCAGCTTTATGAAAAAAGCTGTAGAACCTTCCTACAACTACTACAATATTGAAATCAAATATGTTAGAGACAATGTCGGTACAGTTGTATTTATGCTTGTTTTCTACGTTGTCTACACACTATGGTACGGTTTCGCAATTTATTACCTGTTCGATGGGTTAGGCATCAGCGTAACCAAGGCTGCCAAGAAATCAGAAGCTTAGAAAGCGAATAAAAAAATGGAGGTATGAAAAATGGAAAAATCAGTTAAGGACATCATGATCCCCATAGAGAAATTTCCCACCATACCTGCTGGGAGCAGCGTAAAAGAGGTGTTGGGTGTATTGAGAAAAGCTATGGAGTCTGGAAATAACGCCACTCTTCTGGTAATGGAAAATAATACACTGGCAGGAATTCTTAGCTTTAGAGAAATTCTGCAGGCTGTAAACCCGGTGGTCTTCAAAGAGGGCATCTATCGCGGCTGGTCGGTTACGGAGGAATTGTCGGTACCGTTATTCCTGAATGGTTTTTTTACTGAAAAATGCAGGGAAATTTCAAACCTTGAGGTAAGGGATGTTATGAGGCCGGCAAACCAGTTTCTAAACTTAAAGGATACTCTGATGAAGGCCTTGCACGCTTTTGTCACAAATGGATTTGAAGCCGTTCCTGTTTGGCAGGACGGACGCATAGTAGGAATGGTCGGCCCTATGGAAGTAATTGGTGAAATGGCTGCTATTTTAACAGAAATCTCTTACGATATACGTGACGGGAAAAAGCTAGTAGCAGGGTAAGCGGGAATACTTAACTACTTATACCCCCCCAGATTTCAGCAAAAATAAAAATCAGTCACCCTTCATGGGTGGCTTTTTTTAAGCAAAAATGATGATAGCAATTTTTGCGTTCGCCCTGCCTAACGCCAAGTCAGATGCTTCAAGTGCTGGCAAGCCGATAAAGTAACTTAATAATCATTAGAGCTGTCAGACACCGCTGCGAGTTGTGAATTATTAGACTATACATAAATACCGATCAGTTGTTTTTTTATGCATTTGACAATTATATTCTTGAATAAAAAACTCAACTGTAAGATTATATTATTAAACAACGAACACTGACAATAAATCAGGTTGTTTTCGGAAGATAGAAAATTGAAGGAGGATTAAAATATGAACAGCCTGACAAAATTATTAAAAGGAATTTCGGACAGGTTTATGGATTATGCAAATATAGGGTTTCGCTATATCGATGTACCCAACTACAACGAAAAGCTTTATTACAGTGAAACTATAGTAAAAACGAACAAGAAAAGAATTTCCGCTTAAAAAACTTATATAATATTAACAATTTTATTGACAGAATCTAACAATAAATACAATTAGTTCTAGCTCTTTTTAACGGCTAGAGCTATTTTTTTTTAAAACTATAAACACTCTCGCACTTTTTATTTAGCTGTGTAAAAATACTGAATCAGCCTATATATCATATGTATTCCCTGACTACCTTTCTTTCCAAATTAAAAAGATAATTAGGAGGATTTTTTGCGTTACTGGAGAAAATAAGTTCGGGGGGTGATTAGATGTCTAAAATTGAACAGGCTTTGGAGAAGTGCCTTGAACTGGGTAAAATATTGGCCCAGACAGACGAATATAAGGCAATGAAGCAGGCTGAACATGATTTGTTGCATGACGCCGAGGCTCGCAGGCTGGTGGAGGACTTGCAGCAGGTACAACAGGAGCAGCTTAAAAAACAGATGACCGGCGTGGACCTTTCAGCGGAAGAGAAAAAACAATTACAGGAAACTGAGCAAGTCGCCATACAACATCCGGTTGTAAGGGCTTCCCATATGGCCAATGCCGGCTTCCAGGATTTAATGAAGGAAATCAGCAAAAAAATCCGTGAGGGTATCAAAGTTCATTCAGTGGAATAATAGCTTACCGTTAAATGGGTAAAAATAAAAAATCAGGTTTAAACCTGATTTTTTATTTTTACCCATAAATCTTTTAAAATTTACTACACTAATCCGGTGCGCTTCCGGCTTCAGCCCCCCGAAAACGAACCGCCTCCCTTTAAAATCCATTTATCTCTTTTAAGGTTTAATCCCGTATTTGGACAGTGTGTCGAAGGGCGATACAATATTGTATTTCAGTGCCCAGGTATCCGGGGGCAGATCGAAGGCAATACTCATCAACTGGGTAATAAAGAGAACCGGAATGGATATATCCAGTTGATAACCCTTCTTTATCATACCCTGATAAGCGTCAAGATTGAGCTGACACATGGGACAGGGCGTCACCATTAATTGGCCCCCATCTTCCAAGGCGGATTTGATCAGTTTGTAACCTGCATCAATAGTTATTTCAGGCTTGGTTATGGAGTGGGAACTTCCGCAGCAACGGGCTTTCAAGGGAAACTTAACCGGTGTGGCGCCCAGGGCCTCGATAATCTTGTCAAAAAACACAGGCTGTTCCGGGTCGTCAAAGGTCCACGGAAATACCCTGGGGGTTTGACAGCCCACGTATCCCGCAACTCTCAGACCGGTTAGGGGCCTCTTGACCATGGATTTAATACGGTCAAGGCCTATGTCATTAATTATCCACTCAATCATCTGGCGGACTTTTAATGTGCCGTTATACCTGAGACCAGCCACTCCCAGAGCCTCATTGGCCATAAGCTGGAAATGATCATCCTCGATAAACTTTTTATTGGTGATAGCCAGGTTCATATAACAGGAGCTGCACGGAACAATAATATCCAGACCTTTTTGTTCGGCCAGGGCCAGGTTCCTGGCGGTCATAACCTGAGCCGGGTAGTGACCCACCACACCAGAGGCCACCGTGGCGCCACAGCAGTTCCAGTCGTGAATTTCTTCAATACCGATTCCCAGGGCCTTGGTAACCGCCTCAAAGGATTTCAGGTATGGGACAGCCGCTCCCTCCATAGAACAGCCCGGGTAAAAGCTGTATCTCATTACCTTCCCTCCTCTCTATGCATCTGGGCCTGGGCACGCTCAATTATTTGCTTCATGCTCTTTAACCCTTTAATGCTTTTGGGAGACTTCAAGGGCATACGGTTGTGTTTCAACATGGTCATTCCCAGATCTCTCATCTCAAAAAGACCTTTTGTCATCTCGCTCCACCCGCGCTTCAGGTAGTACCTTGCCATAAGGCCGCCTTCAAAGACCCGGCCCTTGTTCAGTATTTCCTGCCAGAAGGACTGGTAGAAAGTGGCCTGGGGTCTTTCGGTATAGCCCAGCTTAATGGCATGGCTTTTAAGGTCGTGCATCACGTCCGCCAGTGGAATACCTCTGGGGCAGCGAACTTTACACATAAGGCAGGTGCTGCACATCCACATTGTATTGGCTTTGAAAAATTCTTCCCTCTTGCCTACCCTCATCAATAGGAATAATTTACGCGGTGAGTAATCCATCTCTTCCCTGGTAGCGCAGGATAATGCGCACATTCCACATTGCATGCACAACTTTACATGCTCACCGCTTTCAAGTGCGTAAATTTCCTTCGCAAAATCGGGATTGTATTTTACCGGCTCAGAGGAAACATTGAGATCGGTCATTTTTATATGCTCCTTTGGCCAAATGTTTTTAAAACGAATGGTTCTGATTTAACAAAAATACTTAAATTTTACAATGAATGTCTGCTCATTGTTTTGAAAAGGAGCCAGGACGGCCTTAGGCCGTCCCTTCCTCAATTTGATTCCTTCATTTTAAACCCTGATTCTAGAATCCCTTCATGGGGTTGGGACCGAATTTCTCAATCTTATCTACGAAATCTCCCACTATTTTGGGTATCTTGTCATAATCCATTATGCTGACCTCGGTCATGTACACACGATCTGACTCCAGGCCCATCCTGTCGAGAGTTTCCGACACTTTGGACAGTCTGATGCCGGCCAGTTCGCTTCCCTTCATGAAGTGGCACTGGTAGTCGTCCCCGTGTTTGCATCCCATCAGGAGAACTCCGTCTATACCTTTGGACATGGCGTCATTTACCCAGATCAGGTTCAGCGATCCCAGGCAGCGTACCGGTATAATGCGTATCCACTTGCTGTAAGCGAGGCGGTTTATCCCGGCCATATCCAGGGCGGGGATGGCATCGTTTTCGCAAGCGAAAATGAGAACCCTCGGCTTCTCCTCGTCCTCCTCGGGAACCTCGATGGCCTTCAGCATGTTTCCTACCATGGGCACCGAGTAATTCTTAAAGGAAATGATTCTCTCCGGACAGGCCCCCATGCAGGTTCCACACCTTCTGCAGCGGGTGGGGTTGGGCAGCGGGTTGCTCTTTTCGTCCTCGTTAATGGCGCCGAAGGGGCATTCCTCAGTGCAGCGCTTGCACTGTGTGCAGCGGTTCATCTGGAATTCCGGGTACGACAGATCACCGGAACGCGGGTGAACAGCCATGCCCCGGGCGGACATTTCCACGCACTGGATGGCCTTCAGGGCGGCCCCCGTGGCATCCTCCACCGCCTGAGCCATATCCATGGGCCTTCTTACGCTGCCGGCCGCATAGATACCGGTTCTGCGTGTTTCATAGGGGAAGCAGATAAAATGGGAATCCGGAAAACCATACTTAAGTGAAGGCAGTTCCGGGCCCTGCCTGTATTGCAGATTAAGAATGTTTGATTTAATAATGGGGGCAGGAGCGGGTGCGGCTTGATCTGAACCGGCCGCCACCTCGGCCTGGGCTTCCCCGCCAAGGGCCGGATCTTCAAAGGCTGTGGCCGGAACCATGCCATTGGCCAGCACCACCAGATCAATTTCGTCAGCCATGGTGGGGGATCCCATCAGCAGGTCATCTGCCTCAATGGTAATATTCCCTCCATCATCGGACACTCCGGTGACGTCGGCCTTGATGAAAATTACACCTTCACTTTGAGCCTTCTTGTAGAAATGCTCATACTGGCCTGAAGACCTGATGTCCTTGTAGAAGACATAGACTGCGGCCTCGGGGTTCTGCTCCTTTACATAAAGGGACTGTTTTATGGATTCAACGCAGCAGGCGGCCGAGCAGTAGGATAGATGTTCCTGGTCCCTGGAACCGGCACACTGTATAAAAGCCACCTTTTGTACGGCTTTTCCGTCCGAGGGGCGGGCTATACAACCCTTTTGGGCCAATTCTTCAAGCTGCGCCTGGGTGATTACGTTGGGGGATGCCCCAAACCCAAGATGCTCCAGTTTACCAGGATCATAGGGAACAGCGCCGGCGGCCAGCACAATGGCGCCTACTCGCTCGGTGGCGGCTGCGTCACCCTGTTTTATGGTTACATCAAACATTCCCGGAGATCCGGCCGTTTGTTCGATGGAAGCCAAGGTGTACACCTTGATGTTTGGGTTATCTTCAATTTTCTTAATCCTGCCCGCAAGGTCGGTTTCCTCCGGATTGGTATATGGAGGGCTCAAGGGGGCTATCTTGTATGACTTTTTAAGCCAGCCGCCCAGTGATTCCTCTTTCTCCACCAGCACCACTTCATATCCGGCAGCGGCTGCTTCCGTGGCCGAGGTCATACCGGCCAGACCGCCTCCCACAACCATAATTCTTTTTGAAACTTCTTCACCAATAAAAGGTACAGGAGCTTCAAGATTCTTAAGCTTGGCCAGGGTTATGCGCATATAGTCCTCGGCCATGGCCTGGGTATCTTCGTCATCAGGCTCCTGGGTCCAGACAACCCGCTCACGAAGGTTGACTCTTTCCAAAACCACGGACGGACCGAAATCAAAAACATCATAGTTAACACGGCCCGAACAGCCGGCTATGACAACATAGTTTACCCCTTCTTCAGCTACATCCTTTTTAATAATATCCACGCCATCCTTGCCGCATAAAAAGGCGTCTGTCTTGCAGACCGGGGCCTTGTATTCCTTTGTGGCCACCTTGGAGAGGGCGCTTACATCAAGGGCGTCACCAATGCCACATCCCGAACAGATATATACTCCAATTTTCTTAGACATTGTTCTGCCCCCTCACTGATTGAATTGCCTTAAGCGCTGCAGCGGTAGCATCCTGAACCGAAGCGGCAACATCCAGAGGCTTTTTAACACATCCGGCGGCATGCACACCGGCTGTTTGAGGGCTGGCCACAAAACCGTCCTCGTCGTAGGAAATTTCGGCGGGTATTTTCTGTTCGGCGGTTGCCGGCGCCATACCGGTTGCTAAGACCACCATGTCGAACATTTCCCCGGTAAGCTGCTGGGCAATCTGGTCTTCAGCCATAACCGTCAAATTTCCTGTTGCCGGATCTTCCATGATTTCTCCGGCCTTACCCTTGATCAGGGTTATATTGGTTTCATTCTGGACCTTAACAAAAAAGTCTTCGTGTTTGCCCCTGCTCCTGATATCAATGTAATACACACATATCCTGGCGTCGGGATATTGCTCCCTGACATAGGTTGTCTGTTTGAGGGTGGCCATGCAGCACACCGTTGAGCAGCAGTGCAGGTGGTTTTCGTCCCTTGAACCGGCACACTGTATAAAAGCAATGCTTTTTATCTCTTTACCATCCGAAGGGCGTACAATTTTTCCCCCGGTGGGGCCGTTAGCCGCTGCCAGCCTCTCCATGATCACGTTGGTTATAACGTTGGGATACCTGCCGAAACCGTAGTAACTGAGCTTCTGGGCGTCATAGGGCTTCCAGCCGGTGGCCCATACCACGGACCCCACATTGAGCTTCATTGTCTTTGGCTGCATATCAAGCTCCACCGCTTTGTACTGGCAGACCTCGGCGCACTTACTGCAGCCAGCCTCACAGGCCTTGGCGTCAATAACGTATTTCACGGGGAAGGCAAACTGGTGGGCCATGTGGACAGCCTTGGTTTTGTCAAGCCCGTAGTTAAAATCGTTGGCCCTTTCTGCCGGGCATACCTCCGCGCACTTTCCGCAGGCAGTACAGTTTTCGTTCACATACTGGGGATTGAGCTTTACCGTTACATCAAAGTTCCCTTCCTGCCCGGTAATTTCTTCAACCTCAGCCATTGTGAAAAAACGGATGTTGGGGTTACTCCTGATTCTTCTAAAATTGATTTCCAGGCCGCAGTTGGGCGGGCAAAGCTTGGGGAAGTACTGGTTTATCTGGGTTACTTTACCTCCCAGATATGAGTTCTTTTCTACTATATAAACCTCGAAGCCCACCTCGGCAGCCTCAATGGCAGCGGTCAGGCCGCTGATTCCCCCGCCGACGACCAAAATGCTTTTGTTTACCATTTTAAGATATCTCCATTCATTTATGAAGTTGGATATGGATAATGGGACCAACTCATCCTGTCAATGTCAGTTCTGCTAAATAAACAAATCCAGGCACCTGAAAGAACGCCTGGAAAAACTGGTTAAAAGATGGTGTATTGCCGCCCAGTTCCCACAGGCGTTCTTTCTAACATCATCCACAAAAACCGGATAAAAGCCGACCTTCGTAGCGTCATGGGAACCCGTGGCCATAGGACACGGGCTCCCAGCGCCGTGGAAGGCACATTAAAAAGTGATCCAATCTCTCCCCGGGTTAGGGTGAGACTAAATTAGTCAACATTGAACAGGTTCAGAACGGGCTTCTTGAATACGGACCACTCGTTGGTCTTGGGATCGTACTTGGTGTTTACGAAGCACAGCCAGTTCTCTTCGTCAATTTTCGGGAAATCAGCCCTGAAGTAGTATCCAGGCCACCTGGTCTCCTCACGGAACATGACTGCTCTGATGTGAGATTCCGCCTGCCAGATTCTATGCTTGTTTTCCCAAACCCTCATCAGCTCATGCAGGTTCCTGGCCGCCAGTTTCTCTGAGTCTTCCTTCAGGAAGTTCATCAGCACCATGGCGCGATCCAGAGACGACGCGTTGGTGGAGAAGTTGGATGACACCCCGCCGACATACTCGTCCATCATCTTCTGCAGCCTGAACATAAACATTTTGGGGAAGATGTAGTTCGGGTTCACATCGGGATCGGTGGTGTAATCTTTGTTCTGCTCGTAAATTTCAAAGGGCTTATAGGTCATTGCCTTCATAGCTTCCACAGTGGCGGCGTCAACGTTCGGCTGGGTGTTGTTGTCCAGAATGAACTTGATGGCTGCCTTGGCAGCGATACGGCCTTCCGCGTGTGATCCGGAGGAGAACTTGTGGCTGGATGCGCCGGAAGCGTCGCCGGCTGCAAACAGACCCTTGACGGTGGTCATGTTGGCATAACCCCAGAAATATTCGGTACCGCCGGACAGATCCTCAGGACCGGACACCCAGGCGCCAGAAGCTCCGGAGTGGGAACCGATGAAGTACGGCTCGGTGGCAGCAATCTCGGAAGATGAATTTTCGGGCTCAACGTTGGTGGCCGCCCACAGCAGGGCTTGTGAAATGGTCATGTCAAGGAAATCTTCCCAGGCTTCGGCTTCCAGTTCCTTCATTTTCTTCTTGAAGGCCTTCTGGTCACCTTCGTACTTTTTGGCTAAATTGGCGATGGCCTCATCTGTTCTCATGTAGATTGGCCCCTTGCCTGCAAAGAGGTCCAGCATGCCCAGGTAGTTACGCAGGTTTGCCGGAATGGGCTTCACGGCGCCGTATTTGCCCCAGTTGTCCAGTTCGCTGCGGCGGGTAACCATATACTCCTCGCCGAAGGCGTTGGTGGCGCGGGATTTGAAGAGCAGGAACCATGCTCCCACCGGGCCGTAAGCATCCTTGAAGCGGATGGGAACAAAACGTACTTCCTGGCAGGTCATTTCTGCGCCGGCCTTGATGGTGAAGTATGCGGAAGAACCAGTGCTGAAAGGAGGATACCAGGAACGTCCCAGACCTTCACCAGTGGAGCGGGGTTTGAATACGCCGACGGCTCCGCCCATGGCAGCCATGACAGCCTTGGCCTTGAATACATAGAATTTGTTTTCCCGTACGCTGAAGCCTACAGCGCCGGAGATTCTGTCGCCATCAAGCAGGGGCTCGATGATGAATATACGCTCATAGATATTGTCCATGCCCAGGGCGTTCTTGGCAGCTTCCGCCACGACAACCTTGTAGGACTCACCGTTGATCATGAGCTGCCAACGACCTTCGTTAACATATCCGCCGTTCTCGTCTCTCCAGAAGGGCAGACCCCATTTGTCGAAGAGGTGAACAGAGCTGTCAACGTGGCGGGCAATGTTGGCCACCAGGTCGTCCCTGGCTACGCCCATCAGGTCGTACTTAACGTACTTGATATAATCTTCTATGGTATTGGTGCCCTTTTGGACGCCAACGTACTGATTGATAGCGGAAAGGCCCATGCCCACCGCACCGGAGCGAACCATGGCCGCCTTGTCAACCAGAGTTACCTTAACTCCGTGTTTTTTGCCCCAATAAGCTGCTTCCACAGCGGCGCCGCAGGCCGCCATGCCGCCGCCAACGATCAAAAGATCCGTTGTTATTTCTACAGTTTCAAAGTTTTCCGGCATTTATATTAACCTCCTCCGAATTTGAGATACAAGTGGTTGGTTAACAAACCATTACTTCTTGAAAGTCCAGACAGGCACTCCGATAGAAGTTGGCTCGGTATATAACTCAACGCTGTCAAGGCTTGCCTCGCCGTTGCCAAATCCGCCGTCGGGAACCGCAGAACCTTCCTCAGTGGTACGGATGGGGAATTTGAAGCGCTTGACCATTCCATTACGGAACTTGATGGTCCACATTATATCCTCAGAACCCCTCAGAGGAGTACAACTGGCACCCAGGGGAACAAAATCCTTGTAACCGCTCAGATCCATAGCCTGTTGCGGGCAGGCCTTGGCGCAGCAGAGGCACTCCCAGCAAGCCCAAGGGTCACGGTTATAGGCTTTCATTTTCTCTTTGTCCAGCACCATAAGATCATTGGGGCACGCATACATGCAAGCGGTTTTGTCTTGACCTTTGCATCCATCGCACTTTTCGGCCATTACAAAAGTTGGCATTAATTATACCTCCTATTCCCATTTTAAAGGCTATTAAGGTTCTTTTGAGGGCTTGCTCCGTATCACTCCGACCCGAAGCGGCCTCCCGTTCCCGGACCGCCGGGAATGTTTCCTTACGTTGAACATAGAAAACTACGCAGTCCCTCTGACACATTCTGTTCATGTAATTATGAACATATTATCCTCTCCCCGGGTACATACCACCTCCTCAATTTTCGCCAAAAGACAGAATAGCAAAACCCGGCTGAAATGATCCGTTACAGGCTCATATCAGCCTGTTTACTAACTTATTATTTATTGTCAAGCGCCTGGTAGTAACGGGTCAGTATTTCCAGAACTTCTTTGCGACCGAATTCCAGCGGGGGAAGTTCGCCTCTGCCGAACATTTCGCGAACCTTGGTGCCGCTGATGTTAATATGCTCTGACGGGTCGTGGGCGCAAGTTTTATCAGTGGCCATACCATCACACCTCTTGCAATAGAAAGAAGAAGTAACTTTAATGGGCTGGCAAAGTATTTCACCGGTCTTGAACTCATTAAAGATTTCCTGAGCCTGGTAAGCAGTGTAATAGCTGCCTACGCCGGCGTGGTCACGGCCAACCAGAAGGTGGCTGCAGCCGAAGTTTTGACGGAAGATGGCGTGCAGGACAGCTTCTTTCGGACCAGCATAGCGCATTTCCATCGGATATACGCGCATTTCAATGGTAGCAGGGTTGAAGTAGTTTTCCATATGAGCTTTGTAGCACTCGAAACGTACTTCAGCGGGAATGTCGCCCTTCTTCAGTTTGCCAACGATGGGATGCAGGAACAGGCCATCGCAAACTTCGTTGCCAATCTTGCACAGGAACTCGTGGGACCGGTGCAGGGGGTTACGGGTTTGGAACGCACAAACGGTGCTCCAGCCTTTAGACTCGAACAGAGCTCTGGTTTCAGCGGGGTGAGCATAGTAGCCCGCATATTTCTCATCATAACCTAATTCGGAAAAGGTTACAATGTCGCCACCGAGGTATACTTCGCCCTGAGCCATAACTTTTTGAACGCCGGGATGGCCGCCGTCGTTGGTGAAGAAAGCAGTTTTGCACTCTTTTTCTTTGTCGTATCCATACTTGTCAGCAATGGTCATGATGGCAACGTATTCGCCGGACTCATCGTCAACCAGGGCCACTTCAGAACCCACGGTGATGGCGTCAGCCTGTGCCTTGGTTGCCGCCAGGGTTACAGGCAGTGGCCAGGCTAAACCATTGGACAAATGCATGTTATTAATTACGCCATCATAGTCTGCTTTTTTCATGAATCCAGTCAGTGGGGAGAATGCGCCCATACCGAGCATTAAACAGTCAGAAGTTTCACGAGAGCTCATACGGACTACCGATAAAGTTTTGGCTTTGGCCAGCAGTTCTTTGCGCTGCTCCTTTGGAGCCAATACAGGGGTCAGTTTTCCGCCATGCGGTGTCACTAATTTGGACATTAACAGGCCTCCTCTTTCTTAATAGTATATTTTTTTAACCCAATCTCCCCTCGTAAATCAGATCTATAAAAGGCGTCATTCCGCCAATTATTTAACATCATTTTCCCTGGTTTTTGTCGTCTATTTGCTATTTCAAATGTCCTCCTTTTGCTAGAATTCTATCGGGACAAGGAAGTAAAATTACCCTACTCTTGCTCCTAACCGATCAGCGCCGGATTTTACCAGATAGGTTTCAAATATTGCTCCGGCAGAGACTCCCCTATAGTTACGCAACCGTTTAATACCGATTTTCAACCGTACAGCCTTGCTAATATACACTTCAGCAATAAATATCTTCGCCACTGAAGCATATTATCCTTTTTTTAAATTAAAACTATTTATAATAATAACTTTCTAAATATTTCAAAATTTCTAAATATGCCCTTCACCCTTAATTACACAGCATATTTACCTGATTACTGTCTTACGAGGTATGCGTCCGAAAAAATCAACTGCCGAATGCATACCCCTGAGAAATATTTTAGCACTCCGCGGGGGCAATGTTAAATCACGGTTATTTATGCATTCAATAAGTAATAATTATACTGTGCCATTTGGAGAATAACCCTATACTATTACGGCAGATTTAAAAGGATTGGGTCCGATCAGCCTCAACCTGTCAACAAAGGATTTGGCTTCCCTGGCAAAATAATCAACTTCACCCAGCCTTATCCTTAAAAACTTCACTCTTTCCTGATCCATCCTCATGTCCCTGAGGGTTTCTCTAATATTGCCGAGGCGTTCCTCCGCCCGGTCGGAACCCGTAATATAATGACACTCATCAGACCGGCAGCCGGCCAGTATAAATCCGTCTACGCCGATTGATATACCATCCTTAATCAATACCATATTTACTGATCCCGCACACCTAACGGAAATTATATGAATGTTGGCCGGGAAGTCTATTCCCCTGCGGCCCGCCTCCTGGACCACGGGATAGGCATCGTTTTCACACATGAAGGCGATTACCACCGGTTCCCCGGGAGCGGTTTCCTTTATTTTTCCGCCAATCATGGCTACCTGCTGCTTTATGCCAAAACCCTGGGGCACAATGCACTGGCGAGGGCAGGACCCCATACAAATATGGCAGCCCCGGCAATATAATTCATTTGGGACCGGAAACCCCTGGTTATCCAGGTAAAACACCCCGTAAGGGCATTCCTCCACGCATCTTTTGCACTTGTCGCATTCCGACCTGTCGACTGCAGCCACCAAAGGCGAAACATAGACAGTATTGCCCCCGGTTTTTAATACCCTCCCGGCTGCCGCCAGGGAACTTTTTACCGTATTCCCCATATCCATGGGCTCCGTACAGCAGCCGGCGAAATATATACCCTGATCAACAGATTCCAGAGGAAAACACTGCTTATGGCCGGCATAAAACCCTCCTGCGCTGATAAGGCCATATCTGTCAAGGTATTCCAACGAGCGTCCATGCTGCCGAATAATACCCGAACCATTCGGGGTTATTCCCACCGCCAGCACAACCAGATCGGCATCAATTTGAAAAATTCGTGCAGCCAGTGTATCCTCAGCCGTGATTTTAAGTACGCCCGATGACTCCGCCCTAACCTCGGACGGATTTGTTCGTATGAACACCACCCCGGCCCTCTGTGCCCGAACATACAGATCCTCGTACTCGCCCGGAGTCCTTATGTCGTTGTATAATATATAAACCCTGTTTTTGTGATTTTTTTCCTTAATATAAAGAGCCTGTTTAATGGAGGCTGTGCAGCACACCGATGAACACCAGCCCTGATGCCACACATCACGGCTTCCGGCGCACTGGATAAAAACGATACTCCTCGCCTCACTCCCGCTCCCGGGGCAAATAATCTCTCCCCCGGTGGGCCCGTCCTCCGCAGTCATCCTCTCCATCTGCATATTGGTTATTACTCCAGGTAAAACACCATAACCAAATCTCTCTATCCTTTCAGCCGGGTATGAACTCCAGCCCGTGGCCACCACCGCCGAACCGAATTTTATTCTTTTCTCTTCCGGCTGCCGGCTGAAGTCTATGGCCCCCGCCGGGCAAGCTCGCTTACAGGCGTCACATCCGTCTGGACAGTGCTTCCTTTCAATCAGGTATGTGCCTTCGGGATCCAGAGGGTAAGGCGAACGGGCGGCCTTATTCCTTCCAATATTAAAATTATAGCTGTCAGCAGTCTCCACAGGACAGACATCAACGCATTTACCGCAGCCGTTGCAAAGTCCCTCCCGCACATACCGGGGGGTGGTTACCACGGTGACCTCGTATCTGCCGGCACTCCCCTCTAACCGGGTAACTTCCGAAAGGGTCATGAGCCTGACTTTTCCGGTCTCGCGGATTTTTTGGTAAAGATATGTCAAACCACACCTGGCATCACACATACGCGGAAAGATTTTATTTAAGCGCACAACATTGCCGCCCAGGTATGCTTCTCTCTCTATAAGGGTAACATTGATACCTGCTTCAGCAATGTCAAGGGCGGCTGTAAGACCGGCAAGTCCCCCTCCCACCACAGCCACCTCCCTGTTTCCGGGTAGCGTAACCGGGATATGAGGATCGGTCAACCTAGCCCTGGCAGTCCACATCCGAATCAGGTTTACCGCTTTTCTCAGGGCTCCATCCAAATTCCCCCGGTGCGGAAAGGCGCAGCCTTCCCTTATATCCACCCTTAGGACCATTTCTTCGGGAAGGCCGGTTTCGGCTGCCAGACTGGAGAATAATCCATCGTTGACGCCGTAAGGGCAGCCGGCCAGTATAACGCAGTCCAGACCTTTTAGCAGAATATCGTTCCTTATAAGGTCCCTGCCATCGTCACCACACAACCAGGGATGCAACTGCCTTGCTCCCACTGATTTTTTTAATTTGGCCAGTTCTTCTTCCAACCGGGTAAAATTTATTACGTCAGATACCAAACCCTGGCAGCCGCATATAAATATCCCTATCTTTTTAGCCACTTACAGCATCCTTTACCCGAAACAGCCTTCTAAATAATATTTCTCCAGACAGCCGGCGGCGCCACAGAGAATGAAAACATTTAATTTTGTTAGCCTGCAGGAAACGCTTACGCATTCTGGATTCCGACAGAATAAGGTCTTCAGTATCATCTGTTTTATCAATCTTCATCTTCATCGTCACCGCTTACCAGTGTTTTCATTACGAACCTCTCCACTTTGCCGTTACAGTCAATGGATGTCCAGGTGACGCTGTTTGTCCCCACCATGGGTATCAGTTTGCCCGGAAAATACGCCAACTGGTACTGTAACACAGTCTGAATGGCCTGCCTGGGACATGCCTTTGTGCAAGTCATGCAGTCCCAGCAATCTCCGGGCTCACGAATAATGGCCTTCAGTGACTCTTTATGCATAGTCATAAGATTGCCCGGGCATACCTGCTCACAAAGCGGTTCCTTTTCACCCTGGCAGCCATCGCATTTTGTGGGATCGACTTTTGGGGGCATCTTAAATCCTCCTTACCTCCAAACCATAAAGCTGATAGCTTACCGCTTAGAGCTAACAGCTATTATATGCTCTGCTTTCTGCGGTCACCCGGCACCAATTGCTGATAGGGAACCTTGAAGCATTTTACCTCGTCAGTTTCAGCATCCCATCTGGAGTTTATAAAACAGTCATAATCCGGATTGGTTTCGGGGTAATCAGTTCTGTTGACGTACCCCGGAAAACGGGTTTCTTTTCTGAAGCTTATGTGTTCGATAACCAGCTGGCATACATCCAGGCGGTTTATGACATCCCAGGCCAGCTGCAAATCATGCAGATCTCTGGCACACAAATATTGCAACTGATCATTTCTCATCCTCTTTATATGCTTACGGGCAATGCTCAGGTAAGTTTCATTGACAAAGTACCAGTGGGTCCGGCCACCGCAATACTCATCCATTATTTTTTGCATGCGGGATTCCATATCCTTTGGGGATACGCCTCCGGACAATGTTCCGTCCGTCCACACACCCTCCGGGGACTTTTCCTCAAACCTTCTCATCGGGCCATAAGTTCTATTTTCCATGTCATCCAAAGTATCAGGATTGATTTCCAACAGTTGGTAACTATTGTCCTTCAGGGCCTTTACCATGTGGCGGGCTGCAATCCTGCCACATGTCCAGGAACCTGATATAAACCTGCTGGGAGCTGCACCCAGGGCGTCACCGGACACATAAAGCCGGTCAACGGTTGTTTCCCGGGATATATCTCTGGTCCAGGCTCCGGACATACCTGCATGGGCCCCTACCAGGTGCGGATCTCCCCCGTCCAGCTCTATTGGTTCCCTGGAGGGATCATGATCGTTGCAGCCCCAGTAAAGGACGATGGAGGGGCTCATATCCAGATACTGGCCCTTAAGGCCGATAACCTTGGCGGAATCTCCCCTGGTGGTATCCATATATATGGGGCTGCGATGGGCAAGGGTTTCCCTTTGGAAGGCCAGCATACGGATTGGGGTTGGGGCTGTGTGCCCTCCCCAGGAAAGATAGTAAGGGTCCTTTTCCATAAAGGAATCCCCAAGGGCGTTTACCATTGGAGCACCCATACCTATGGCTAGGGTGCCGGTGGGAGAAAAGGTGTCCTTGGTCCTCACCGGCACCAGGCGCATATCGAAGGAGGTCATTTCGGCCCCGGCCCGCTTGCACATGGCGTAGGACGAACCGCAGTTAAAGGGGAAATACCATATCCTGTGGTGAGCATCTCTTCTGTTATTAGGCCGCCAAAGCCCTGCGGCGCCTCCGGTGCAAAGCAAGGTAACCTTTCCCCGGCAGATATAGAATTTACCGTCACGGACACCGAACCCAACGGCCCCCACACACACATTATCCTTTATGATCAGTTCGGTAATATAAACCCTGTTATATATTTCAGCCTTGGCCTCATAAGCCTTGGAGGCAGTGATAGGCTTCAGAAGCGACCCATTCACCTCAATATTCCATTTTCCCCGGTTCAGATAACGCCCGTCTTCCTTTTTCTTCATGGGAAGACCGGCTGCTTCCAGTATGCTGACTGTGTCATTGACCTCACGGGCGACGGAAAGAACAATATCCTCCCGTATGGGGGCTCCGCATATATCATACCGGACATAGGAAACGTAGTCCTCCGGGGTTCCCTGGTTGATGTACATGTTAAGAGCGTTCATACCGGCAGAAAGGCTGCCGCTATGACGTATAAAGGCTTTTTCAACAATTACTATTTTCAGATCATCCCCGCCAACCTGTCTGGCTTCCCACGCAGCAAGGCATCCTGCGGTTCCGCCACCCAGTATCAGGACATCGGCGTCAATGTAGACCCTGTCTGCCACAGTCTCTACCCCCCCGGTTTACTTTCACTTTTCCTTTTATCCCGGAAATCTTCAATTCCAGACCTTTTCCAAGTGCTGAAACAGCCGCCAACTAAAATCTACTGAATTTTAAAGCGGCGGCCGGAACGTACAAAATAAATTTGTGACGGTGAGGGCACTCATAACGTGCCTTATATATAAAAAAGCACGCATGGTGCTTGCCCTTATCTAACGCTTTCAGAGGAAGCTTTGAGGAAGCTTTTTTGAAACGCTCTTAACGGAAAGTCGGATACAGAGGAGAACTGTACTTTCCTAAGCGTTATAAAAAAACCGATGTACCCCTTCCTGACAGAATGATTATGCTGTAACTGACAGTAGGTTTTAGTCGGTGTGTGCACTAGATTGTATCCAGTATTATAGTTCTAGTCAGAATGAGAATTCCCTTCCAAACCCCATTAGAAAATAAAAAATATTTTCCGAACCATTAATAAGGAAAGGGGACACACCTCTCCAGTATGACTGCCTCCGGAGGTCAGAGGAATGTCCCCGATGCATAACGGCGGAATCCAGAATGAAAATCCCTGTGAGCCTGGGGCAACACCATTAGATATTGACAGCCCTTGCCTTTTTTATAAACTGATCCAGCCTGTCACTGCTTCCATTTTCCAGGTATTCCTTCATGATTTTGGGCCGCCTGACCCTGGCTCCCTCGGACAGCACCGTCAGGGCCAGGTGCGTAACGTAGGGGACAAAGGTATATTCCTTGTCCACCAGTTCGGTGGGAAATAGCTGACTTTCCAGTTGAGCAATATAAGAAATGGACACTTCCAGTAATTCAGTGGGAACTTTTTTACTATCCTCCAACCTGACATTGCCGCACTCCGGGAGCTGAAAATCCACGACTTCCCGGGGAAGTATGATATCATGTTGTACCCTGTACCTTTCGGCCAGCTCCTCCATCTCGCCCCGCATTCCCAGGAATGCTTTTTCTTTTTTTGAAAGTCCGTACCCACGGCAGCTTAGTGGCCGTACGGGATACACCAGGCAAAGCTGATCATCGCCGAGAAAAGGACATTTAAGACTAATATCCACCAGCTCAAGAAAATAGAACCTTACCGCCTTCTCCACCATTTCGGGTATAAAATTACTAAGGTTTTTTTTCATATAACGGAACATGTTGAGATATTCCACAATATATGCCGGGGGCGGAACGGTACAACAGGTGCCGCAGCGTTCACAGTCGGTTTGGGGAAGACCCTTGTATATGGAATTAAGTTTGTCCAACAACCCGTTCTTTTCAGCATAACTAAGCTGCGGATAAAGTTTGTCCAGCGATAACACAATTTCACTCCTTTCTGCAAAAACTCCTTTGTATAAAAACAATGCTTCCATAACAGTAATGATTTAGTCGACCCGGCAATTTACGTTCGGTGAGGCACAAAATCCGTATTTACATAAAGAGTACGTTCCTAATCTGATACGGGGACATCATAGCGCCGCACAGCTCCCCCTTTTCATTCAGCTCAGACGCAGACACCACCAACTCCAAAGGGTATCCGTCTTCGCAAAGCCTTAGCAAAACATCCAGGTGATCAGAACTGACACCCCTTACCATAAAATTGCTGCTGTGCTGCTCCAGTATTTCAGCCGCCCAGTCCGCCATATGTTTTTGGGGAAACAGCATGATCAGAGTGCGATTGTCTTTCTTGCCAATACTGTGGTAATTCCCCGTGTTATGCCCGTTTCTGATCTCCATAAGCACCCAGAAAGGATCACCTTGAACATTTTCGCCGGGCAGAACGGCTTCAGCCTTTATGGTGTATTTTGTTATGATATCTCTCCAGTTGCCCATAAAATACCCCTTAATCCATTGAAGAATATACTTTCCTGTGCATTATAACAAAGGGTCTTATATTTCGCAATCGCACAATTATTTCTTTTAAATCCTGAGGTTGCCGTGGGAGGCGGACGTGGGTTAAGATGATAGTATGACTTAAGGGAGATTATGATGTTTGAAATTACTATAATATTAATGATTTTCCGGGGAGCCATTGAAAATCCATACCTGGGGGAATAACCCCAAGCACTGAAGAGGAAAGCCTATGCTCTTTTTAAGCCTTCTTTTTATATTGGCCGGAACGTCTCTGGTGGCTGCCGCCGGAGTAATGCTCACCTATACTCTTATAAACACGGGGGGAAAAATCAGTCCCCTTAAACCCAAAGTCTGGCCCCCTGCCCTACGGAAATGGGCCAGATTAGGGGCATACGGTCTGGCCGCAACCCTGGCGGGGATGATTTTTGCCATTATTGCCACCTAAAATAACCGCTTACAGGGTGACATTATCACAGACCGATAACAATTAAGTGGGTTTTAAGTTGACTCCCTGCATTGGGCTGTGTTAAAATTTTATGCGCACCCTTTTAGGGGAAAAAATCTGGCCGGAGTGGCGGAATAGGCAGACGCAAGGGACTTAAAATCCCTCGAAGATTTTCTTCGTACCGGTTCAAGTCCGGTCTCCGGCACCAACTACAGCAACAAGGCTTCCAGGGAATATTAAACCCTGGAAGTTTTCTTTTCCCGCAAAGAAGTCTAATAATGAGTAACACCATCAGATTTTTCCATAATATGTATAAATTAAAAGAAGGGGGTACTGCAGGATGGATACAATTGTTGAAAACGCTTTAAATAGTGAGAAATCTCAAAATTACGAAGGCGATATCTTGTCGAACATTGGAAAAATATTCAGAAATCCTTTTATCACCATGCTTAACCAGTTGAAGAATAAAAAAACGCCCTGACGGGCGTTGCCGTCTTGCAGACGGCGGAATCCAGAAGCCAGAAGCCAGAATAGTGACAGCATGCCTTAAAAACGACCCTCAAGAGACCCCACAGCGACATGCAGTGAGGGGGAGGGGTTTTAGTCCAGGCGGATGTTCCGGAGGCTGTTATCTGGCTCTTGGCGACAGAGCCGTACGGACTGCCGAACCGGCTGCAGGACGCAGCCGGTAGCCGGAATCGACGCAAGGACGCGGCGTTGGAGGCGGTCGGCAGTCCGTTAGGCGACGAGCTTAGAGACAGTTGCAGCCGGAGGATAAGTAGATCGGACTCAAACCCCTCCACCGGCCACAGAGCGACCCCGGAGCGACCCCAGAAAAACTCTGGGCTTGCATAAAAATGCTTTGGTGCTTCAGTACTTCAGCGCTTTAATGCTTTAATGTGTCATATACTTTCCTAAACGATAAAAAAGCCTCTTTCCGGTGAACGTCCGGAAAGAGGCTTTTCCTTAGTGGAGATACCAACCCTCCGAGGAATGGAACGTTTTATTTTAATGACCGTTATTTTATTTCAAACCTTTTCAGCGCAGAGGCAACCCTGGCTTCCCCGGAAATGAACTCCCTCATGACCATACCAACGCCTTCCTTAAAATATTCATTAACAACGGAGTGTTGTCCGGCTATTTTAACCTTGACGCAGTTTTCCACTTTTCCCGAGGGGGTAGTTACGGTGGCGTTGAGATCGACGATTCGCCTCTCCCCGTTGGGGTCTTTCCACTTGTTTCCCACCTCCAGGGGGGATTTTAAAATAACTACGTTTTCATTGGAGGCCCGATCCAGGAGATTAACCTTCTCATAGGTTTCGGGCAGGTTGAAAACACGTGTCACGGCAGTATCGGTAACTTCAAAAATTGTCGCACTTACCGTTCCCCCATTGCTCTCCCTTATCTGGCCCCTGTTGCCCTTTACAAAAAGCACTTCCCTGGTAAAGGAGGCAAACTCGTTCCCTTCTCCCTGGTACTCCCAGGTACTGCCTCTGGTCAGGGGAAAGTAATTGCTGACTTTTTGGGGAGACTTTTTTTCCGGGGACGCCTTGGGGACTTGTTCACTGGATTTGGGTTGATCCTGCTGAACTTTCGAATCGGGGACAGTTTTGGTATCCCTGGAGCATCCCAGGGGCAATAGCCCAAGTAAAAAAATCAGCCCCATTGCCACAACCATCAAAGATCTCTTCAATAGAAGCTCCCTCCACTCTTTAAATATTATACGGTGCGCATTTATACTACCCAGTATACCAAAGTTATAATGTTAAATTTATAGTATTATTGGTATTTAATAAGTGGGAGGCGATAAAAAATGTCAGCTTGATGACAATTCATTTTAATTTGTTCTGTTAAAATTATGTTACATAAATTATATGTATTTTAGAGAATAGGGGGGAGAGCTTTGGTGGGTACAAGCCTTAAGTTGCGTATTCTCATTCCCGTGGCCCTGGTTTTAGTCTTAAGCTCCATCATGCTGACATATAATTCATATTCAAAAATCACCGCCATGATGAGCACCCAGGAACAGGAAAGGTACAGTTATATTCAGGCCCTTTTAAAGGGCAATATTGACGGGATCCTGAAACAGGCCAGGATAGGAGTACAGAGTGCGGTAAACAACCCCGGTATACAGGAGAGCTTTGCCAACCGGGACAGGGAGAAACTAATAAAGCAGACCTTATCCATCTTTGAACAGGCAAAAGAAGACGGGGTTGCCCAGTTCCAGTTCCACCTGGCCCCGGCGACTTCTTTTTTAAGGCTTCACATGCCGGCAAAATTTGGAGATGATCTGTCCTCCTTCCGAAAAACCGTGGTGGAGGCCAATCAGACCAGGAAAACAGTGGAGGGACTGGAGGAAGGCCGGGGAGACTTCGGATTCCGCGTGGTGATGCCGGTTTTCCACCAGGGAAATCATGTTGGAAGCGCTGAATACGGAATTGGTTTCGATAAAAAAGTGCTGGAAAAATGGCAGAAGGAGACCGGAGGGCAATTATTCGTATACAGGGCCGGCAAGGGTAACATTTCCTGGGTTCAAGACCAAAGTACCGACTTACTTATCTCCACTGAAAAGGAAGATCTTTACCCGATAAGCGATGATACTGTTAAAAAAGCAATTGAACAGGATAAAATGGAAGTTCAGTTCCTGGATAGCAACCGGGCGGCGGCCCTTATCATCCCTCTGAGGGATTACTCAGGAAAGGTTTCCAACTACATAAAGGTGGTATTAAGCAGAGAAGAAATTATTGCCCAAATGTCCAATGCTCTGAGGAACAGCATTGTTATAATGGTAATAACACTGGTTGTGGTAAGCCTGATTATGTTCCTGCTGGTTCAAAGGGTTCTCCGCCCGGTTTACGAGCTGAAAAATGTAATGGAAAAGGTGGGAAAAGGAGATTTGTCCGCCAGCATTACCTGCGGCAACAAGGATGAGATCGGCCAGTTGGTACAGGTTTTCTGCCAAATGCAGCAGAGCATACGCGATCTGATTGGGCAGATCGCCGCAAGCTCCCAACCTCTTACCTCCGCCAGCCAGGATCTTACCGCCACCGCTCAGCAAACATCGGCAACAATACAGCAAGTCAGCGCACTGGCCGATAATCTGGCCCTGGCCACAAAACAGTTGGCCGATAGCTCTCAGGAAATATCCATAGGGTCACAAAATGCCCACCGGTCAGCCAGTGACGGAAAGCAATCTCTGGAAAATCTTCTTTCACAATTAAAGGCAGCCCGGGACAGGATCAATTCCCTGGCCGACGCCATGGATAGCCTTGGTCGATCTACCGATGAGATTAACCAGATTGTCAATATTATCACGGAAATAGCCGATCAAACCAACCTTCTTGCCCTGAACGCCTCAATAGAAGCGGCCCGGGCCGGGGAACACGGCAGGGGATTTGCCGTGGTGGCCGAAGAGGTTCGTAAACTGGCTGAACAGTCAGGTGCGGCGGCCACCAGAATAAGTTCCATAACCAAGGAAATACAGCAAAAAACCGGCCAGGGCCTGCAGGAGGCCACCAACGGGGTAAATGAAACGGAAAAGAGCGTGCATCTGGGGGAAAATACCAGGGGACAATTTGAAAAGGTCACTATGGCTGTTGAAGATGTTACCTCCCAGGTCCGGAGAATAGCCTCTACCAGCAACGAAATCAGCCAGGCCAGCCAGGAAATAGCCGCCACCATGGAACAGGAGTCGAAGGAAGTGGATTCGGTCACACAAACCGCTGAAAAGCTGGCGCAAGTAGCCAGCCTGATGAATGATCAAGTAACCAGGTTTAAACTTTAGCAAAATATCCATTTTTATTACAAGTTAGCGGTTTTTTACAGTTAGGCTTAATCGCATCAAGCCTTTGGTGATAATAATTATACAGCTGATTATGGATTTCCCGGCTTGACGATATTAAGCCATCCTTTATAATTAAAAGAAAGGAAACAAAAGACCCCCTCGTCAAAGTTCAAAACCAGGCAAAGGAACACTCCGTTATACGGGGTGTTTTTTAAGGATTGCTGAAAGTCTGGCTTTTCGTTCTTGCCGTAAAAAATTTTGGTAATACTGATATTTATGGTATTATATTTTTTGTGGGAGGGTTTGTTGAAGGAGGATCCAATGGATAATACAAGACTGCAAAAGACAATAGTAGTAAGCATCCAGGGCTGGGAACTGGAGGTATTTGAAGGCCCCAGAAAAGTGGACGTAGATCTGCTGGGAGAAATGCTGGAGTTTCGCGGAATCTGGCTGACCGAGCCGGAGCGGGGAATGGTGACCGTCCTGTGCTATCCGGATAAATTATTTTATCTGGAAATCACTGAATCTGAAATACCGGCGCAAAGGCCGGGCAGAAGAAACAAGGTGACTCCTTTGAGGCGTATCGACAACGCTCCACCGGGTGACAATAACAGGGAATAAAATAAATTATGGCAACCCACGCCCATGGCGTGGGTTTAGGTTTTGGGGTGATGGCTTTGGCGGGTAAAGCCTTGAACAAACAGACAATAATCCAGGGAGCCATAATATTGACCCTGGCCAGTATTATAATCCGGGTTCTGGGGGCGGCATACAAGATACCCCTGGGAAGAATGCTGGGTGATGAAGGGCTGGGGATTTATGCAGTGCCCAACCAGTTTTACTTGCTCTTCTTTACCATCTCATCGGCCGGAATACCCGTTGGAGTAGCCCGTCTGGTTTCGGAAAAAATATCCATGGGGCTGTACAGGGATGCCTACAGGACTTTTCAAATTTCCCTGGCTGCCATGGTGTCGGTGGGCATGGCCTTTTCACTGACGCTCTTTTTCGGCGCCTCCTGGCTGGTGGAAGTGGGACTGGTGGCAAACCCCCAGAGTTATTATGGGCTTTTGGCCATAGCCCCGGTGATATTCTTCGCTGCCGTTACATCTTCGTACCGGGGACTTTTTCAGGGGCTGCAGAATATGTCGCCTGTGGCCTCTTCCCAGGTAGCCGACCAGTTGATGCTGGTGGGCGGGACACTGCTTTTCAGCTACCTGATGCTGCCTCAGGGGCTGGCCATGGCGGCGGCCGGGGCCAATTTCGGGGCGGTCCCCGGAGCCGTGGCCGCCACCTTAATAATGATATATTATTACTATAGGCACAGAAGCAGCCTTCTGGAACTGGTGAGCCGTGACAAAGGGGAATACAGAGAAAAATCCCTGTCCCTGCTGAAGAAAATACTGGTGGTGTCTATACCCATTTCTTTCGCCAGTGTGGCCGTGGCCATAACCGGGGTGATTGACAACAAACTGATTATTGACCGCCTGCAGATGGTGGGTTACTCTCAGCAGCAGGCCACCGCCATGTATGGCCAGTTTAACCAGATGGCCATGTCCTTTATAAATATCAGCATAGCCTTCGCCTTTTCCGTAGGCACCAGCCTGGTGTCACCGGTGGCGGAAGCATACGGATCCCGCAATACTGTGCGCATCAGCCAGCAGACCTCCACAGCGCTGAGGCTTTCACTGTTAACCACCATTCCGTCGGCAGCCGGGCTATACTTCCTGGCGCCCCAGCTCACCCTTTTTATTTACGCCAATGAGCATGCCGGGGTACCTCTGGCAGCACTGGCCCCGGCAATTATATTCTGGGGGGTTCACCTGGTGCTTTCGGGTGTGCTGCAGGGCCTGGGCAGGGCAGACATACCGGTTATTAACCTGCTGGCGGGAATAGCTTTTAAAATAGGCATCACCTACTACCTGACTCCCACCTCCCTGGGAATCAGGGCGGCTGCCCTGGGAACCCTGGCCATGTTCGTGATTTCCTCCATATTAAATTTTATAAGCGTGAACCGCATGGTGGGCATAAAAATAGATCTTTCCTCCTCGGTGCTGAGGCCCGCCGCAGCGTCACTGTTAATGGGGCTGGCGGCGAGGGAAGCATACGGCCTGGGCATGGCTCTTTCTGACAACAATTCTCTGGCCACCATGGGGGCCATGACGGCGGGAATGGCAGTTTTTCCGGTTCTGGCCGTGCTTACCGGAAGCATACTGCCGGACGACCTGAAAAACCTGCCCAGGATAGGCCCCAGGGCTGCCCTGATGCTCACGGCGTATGAAAGCCGAAGGGACAGGTTATTGTCTATTTTTAAAAAATAAGGGCCGGAAACTTAATTAAATCCGGCCCAGGCAATCAGGGGAAGGTCAAATCTGTGCGCCAGATCCGGGCTGGCCGGCCTGACCCTTACAGTATAACCTACGGCGCCCTGGGGAAGAGTCATGTTTCCACGGTAATGGAAAATACCTTCCTCCATCTGTTCCACCAGGCTCATGGGGATTGTTTTTATATTGTTGAGATTATCACCCTCCACGCCCCCGTAAACTATTTCCACGCTTACATTATGATTCTGAATACTGCCCAGACGGACGGTGGAGTTTATTACAAAATTCTCCCCGGCCTTCCTGAGGGTTCCGTGACCGTTGCCCACATCGTATATTGACACCTGGTGCCAGTTTTCCCTCAGAAAATTCTTGTAAGACTCAATCTTCTCGGCAGCGGCAAAACCGTCCCTCCTGAAATACTGACCCCTGGCCATGGCCGGAACGTAGTACTTTTCGGTATACTCCCTGACCATCCGGTCGGTGCTGAAATGCAGCCCCACCGATTTAATGGAGTTCTTCATATATTCCACCCAACTCCGGGGAACACCGTCACCACCCGAAAAATACCTGGGAATAATTTCATTTTCCAAAATACTGTATAAAGAGAACCCGTCATTACGGTCCTGCATTTCTTCTCCCGGATAGTCCCTTTCCTCTCCTATGGCAAACCCATTTTTACCGTTATACGCCTCGGGCCACCAGCCGTCAAGAACACTGAAATTAACCACCCCGTTGATGGCTGCCTTCATTCCGCTGGTACCGCTGGCCTCCTGGGGCCTCCTGGGGTTGTTAAGCCAAATGTCCACGCCCCTGACCAAATACCTGGCCACGTTAATATCGTAATTCTCCAGGAAAACAATCTTCCCCCTGAAAGCATCTATATTGGATATGTCAACTACCCTTTTTATCAACTCCTGCCCCGGCCTGTCCGCCGGATGGGCCTTTCCGGCAAAAATAATCTGTATGGGCTTTTCCGGGTTGTTTACCAAATCGGCCAGCCTTTCCAGATCCCTGAAAATAATCAGCGCCCTCTTGTAGGTGGCAAATCTGCGGGCGAAGCCTATGGTAAGGGCTTCTGGGTTAAGATAGCCGTCCACCTCCGCCACCCGGTCCCTGGGCTCAAAATTTCTTATCCTCTGAGCCCTGAGATGATCTCTGGCGAAATTAACCAGTTTGTTTTTTAATTGCAAATGCGTAAACCACAGAGCCTCGTCCGGAATGGCATCAATTTTACCCCAAACTTCCGGATCGTTTAAATTGTTTATCCAGTTTGAACCCACATGTTTTTTTATGAGATCCTTTATCTGTGGCGCCATCCATGTCTTGGTATGCACACCGTTGGTTACGTACTCTATGGGAACCTCTTCTGCCGGAACGCTTCCGTATAGCCTGCGAAACATACTGCGGGAGATCTGACCGTGCAGCCTGCTTACCCCGTTCTTAAAATCAGAAAGCTTTAATGCCAGCACAGTCATATTGAAGGCCCGGCGATCTTCGTCCCAACCCAGACGGGTGAAATCTTCCCGGCTCATGCCCAGTTGATGCTGATAGTATCCCAGATAGTAATCTATCATTTCTGCGCTGAATGTGTCGTGCCCGGCCGGCACCGGAGTATGGGTGGTAAACAGCGTATTGGACTTAACGGCCTCAATGGCAACATCCGGCCTGACACCCGCGCCCACCTTTTCCCTGATTCGCTCAAGGCACAAAAAGGCGGCATGCCCCTCATTTATGTGCCACATGTAAGGCGAAATACCCATAGCTCTCAGTGCCCTTACACCACCAATACCCAGGATAATCTCCTGGGATATCCTGGTATCCCTGCAGCCGCCGTAAAGCTGTCCGGTTATATTCCTGTCTTCATTGCTGTTTCCGGACACATCGGTATCCATGAGATACAGATTAACCTTTCCTATGATTACCTTCCACACCCTGGCATAAACTCTTCTACCGGGCAGTTCAACAGAAACGGTGAGATCCTCCCCGTTTTCCTGTGTCACCGGTTTCATTGGCATTTGATGATAGTTCTGAAAGGGATACTCCGCTTCCTGCCAACCATCCCTGTTGATTCGCTGGGTAAAATATCCCTGCCTGTAAAGTAAGCCCACGGCCACCAGTGGCACACCCAGGTCGCTGGCGGATTTACAGTGATCCCCCGCCAGCAGGCCCAAACCGCCGGAATAAATTGGATGAGACTCATGAAGCCCGAATTCGGCCGAAAAATAAGCCACCGGCTGCCCGGCATATTCGGGATAACGGTTGCTAAACCAGGTATCACCGGACATGTAACGGTCAAATTTATCAATAACCTGACCGTAAAGTTTCAGATATTCTCTGTCGTGTACAGCATTCTCTAAAATGTCGGTTTTAACCTTAATCAAAAACTTTACCGGGTTGTGATACACCTCTTCCCATAGGTCTTTATCAAGCCTGGAAAACAAGTCCTGGGCAGGCTCATACCAACTGAACCAAAAGTTATTGGCAATCTCCTTCAGCCTTGATATTCTGTCCGGAATCTCCGGAACAACCGATACAGTGTAAAATGAAAACATTTCCTCACCTGTTATAAATTATTTTGTTAACACCTTATTATTTTCCCCTGGCAACCAAAAGAAATGCACATAAAAAAGGTGTTCAGATTAATTTAATCTTTGGTTATGCAAGCCCCCATACGGTAATGTGAACATAAATACATCCCCGAAAGCTGACATCCCTGTGAAACGTTGGACTTGGGAATACGGTGCCTGGGCTCTTATTTTGGTCCATTACCAGCTAAAGCATGGAACTGAAAAGCATCCCGGAATATTATTGTATTAACACTGGGAGGTGCTTGACATGTTTAGCCTTAAACCATACAGTGGAGATCTTAAAAATAAGGACGGCTGGATTGATCCGCAAGGAAACTTTTATGCCTGCGCCTATGAGTATCACTGGAGATTTGCCGATGCGATGTGCAAGAAATTCAAATACCGGTTACAAAGCAGGTTTCTGTTCAACATGGACAGCGAGTATACCCTGGAGGTCAACGGGTGGGTTAAAATAAGCACGGGAAAGGTTCAGTTTCACAATGAAAAGCCCATTACTAAAAAGCAGATGGATTTCCTTTTCGATTATTTCGTTGCCAATGGAAAGGATATTAATGAATATAACAGGCTGATGGCCCGGCGCCATTCTGCATAATAAACCGCCTTGTCGACGGTGCCGTCTTGCAGACGGCGGAATCCAGAAGCCAGGAGTCAGGAGCCAGAATAGTGACAGGCAGTACCCGTAAAAAAGGAAAAGAGGCTGGTTTTTCAACCAGTCTCTCTAAGAAATATCCCCTTAGGGTACTCTCAGCTTTTGCTGAGTAAGTAACTGTCTTTAATTAAAATAACAGCAGTAGTCTTTAACTGTGAACAAGCTCATCTAACAGGGCTTTTTCAGAAAATCCATCACGGCCTCCGACATTTGATCCCTGTTCACCACTTGTCCGTGCAGCACCGGTTTTTTGTCAAGGCCTTTTAAATTGCGGGGGATTTCGGTTCCGCTTACCCGGGACAGTGTTTCCAGAAGCTCAAATTCACTGCGTCCGGCCACCGGCTCATCCCCCAGCAGGGCTTTTACCACGCTGCCGTTAAACTTGTAGGGGCTGGCCGTGGAAAGTATCACGGTTCGGGTATTATCACCGGTGAGATCCCGGTATTTATTGTAAACGTTGATTCCCACCGCCGTGTGGGTATCGGCCAGGTAACCGTTTTCGAAGGTTTTCTTTATGGTTAGGAGGGTTTCCCGGTCATCGGCAAAATCAGACCAGAAAATATTCTGTATCTGTTCCAATATGCCTTTTCCCACGTCATATCTGCCTGCTTCCTTCAGTTGACCCATCCACTGCCTGACGGCCCCGGAATCCTTTCCGGCGAGCTCGAACAAAAGCCTTTCCAGATTGCTGGAGATCAGTATATCCATGGAAGGGGATAAAGTCTTGTGGAATGCGCGGTTGCGGTCATATACCCCGGTCTTTATAAAGTCGTTAAGCACGTTATTTTCGTTGGAGGCACAAATCAGACGGTTGATGGGCAGGCCGGCCTGACGGGCGTAAAAGCCTGCCAGTATGTTCCCGAAGTTACCGGTGGGCACCACGAAATTCACCGGTTCCCCGCTTTCCAGCAACCCTTTTTGCTGCAAATCCAGGTAGGCGCTGAAGTAATAAACTATCTGGGGAGCCAGCCGGCCCCAGTTTATGGAGTTGGCCGAGGAGAATTTATAACCCCTCTCCCGCAGATCCATTTTTATTGACTCATCGGCGAATATGGCTTTTACACCGTTCTGGGCGTCGTCAAAATTCCCTCTGACGGCGGCCACTGCCACATTGCGGCCCTCCTGGGTAACCATCTGGAGCCGCTGCACCTCGCTTACACCCTGGTCCGGGAAGAATACCATGACGCTTGTTCCCGGAACATCCCTGAATCCCTCCAGGGCCGCCTTTCCGGTATCCCCCGAGGTGGCCACCAGTATGACAATTTCGGCCTTTTCACCTGTTTTGGCGGCGGCCAGGGGTAAAAAACGGGGCAGGGCCTGCAGGGCCATATCCTTGAAGGCGCTGGTGGGGCCGTGCCAAAGCTCCAGCACGTATATGCCTTTTTCCAATTCTCTCAGCGGCGCTATTTCCGGGTGATCAAAGGACAAAGGGCTGTAGGCCCCCCGAACACAGTCCCCAATCTCGCCGTGGGTAAAATCAGTCAGGTAAAGGGTCAGTATGGCGGTTGCCCTCCCGCAGTAGTCTTTCTGCCTGATCTCTTCCATCTGGCGGGAATCAATCTTCACCGGTGAATCCGGGACATAAAGCCCTCCATCCGGCGCTATACCTGCTTTAATAGCTTCTGCCGAACTAACCGGCGGCCCTTTGCCCCTTGTACTTAAGTAATACATTTTACTCCTCCGAATGATACGTTTTTAAAAAGTTATTTTACACTATTTTACTGCATGTTTCAAGGTTAAATCCACAAACTGGTCGTACCCGGATAAATGTTTTCTTGATTCAGCCCCTCCCAGAATAAGGTTGGCCGGGTCGGCCGACCTGAGAGCCGACAGCTCTGTGTCGAAGGGATCGGCGACCACCTTCAAATCCTCAGATACAATTAGATCCCAGCCGACACTTTGCCTTATTTCTTCCACATCGACCCCGGGATAAATTGTATGAAGATACATTTCTCCTGTTTCCGGGCGGAATCTAAATACCCCCTTGCTGGTTACCACAGCCGCCGGGCCTCCCCCCAGAAGTCCAACCCGCTTTCTGGCCCCGGGAGAGCCGTCCAGGAATCCCGGTGTTGTTATAAAATCAACCTTTTCCACAAAGCGGTGTTTCTCCAGTCTCATCATTATTACCACCCGTCCCACCGATGAGCCTATATCATTGCCGCCTCCGCTTCCCGGAAGCCTGACCTTGGGCCTGTGGTAGTCCCCTTCCCCGAATATGGCGGTGGTATTCAGGTTGCCGTAACGGTCAATCTGGGCGCCCCCCAGAACTCCAATATCATAATAACCGCACTGGAGATCCCCAAAAACGTGCCACTCCGATGTAAGGCAGAGGGCTCCGTCAGCCGCCGAGGAATCTCCCACATTAAAATCAACCCTCAATTTCTCAGGCCCGATTGATCCGGATTCATAAACGATGATCAGGTTGGGGGCGTGCAGCCTTTTTGCCAGTATACCTGCCACCAGCGGAATTCCTATCCCCACAAAGGCAACTTCCCAGTCCTTAAACTCTTTGCAGGTGGTTATTGCCATCAATTCCGAGGCGGTGTAATTCTTTCCCTTTACATACTCGCCAGAACCATGCATCTCGCACACACCCCTTAAATTCTGTTAAATTGTCTCTCCAGGCGGGTCATTGACTCCAGCCTTTTCCACCCAACCTGCCGGCAATATTCCGCATGGTCCTTGCAGCCATACACAAACCGGTCCAGCCAGCTCAGGAAGCCTTCCCGTGTTTTGGACATTTCGTGGTAGTCTCCGCAGAACAGCACGTCATAGGCATAATAGCCGTAGCATGACTGGGGAAAGCAGGCGTAAGGAACCTGGACAACGGCGTCCACGCAGTAAAAGGGTATCAGAGTAAGATTGCCCTGACTCCGGACCTGCTCGGTGGTTATTATTTCTTCGCAGGTTATGATGGTGTGTTTGGCCGCTCTGGCCTTGTTTTCGTCATTGCCGGTAAAACCCCATATTTGAGCGTTACCCATAGGGTCGGCCTTCTGGGCGTGTATTATGGCGACATCGGGCCGGGCCGCGGGAACCAGCGCCACAGGCGTTCCGCTGTAGGGATCGTCAATTACCTTAATTCTTGAATTATATTTAATCATGTCGGATCCCAGCATTGACCTGGTGGCCATGAAGGGCAGATTAAGGCCTCCGGCCAGAAAGCGCATACTGACGGCTGCGTTTGACCAGTCCTCCATCTCGACGGAAAAAGGAATGCCACGTTCCACCGCCCGCCTGACATTGTTGGCTAGGCCTATGGATCCGTAACCGGCGTAAGCCCCCTCCCATCGCCTGACGCAGCCGGCTCCCACCAGCATATCTATAACATCGGTCTTGCTGTCGTCTATTACCAACAGGTCTTTGACCCCCTGCCGGATTATCTCATGCACTGCCGCAAGGCAGTCGCGGCCAATAAAGCCGCCGAAGGTTATGCTGGATCCATCCTTTACGTAGCTGCTCACAGCTTCCTTCAAGGTCATCAGTTTATTTGCCTTACTGCTACTGGACAAGCTGTCCCCTCCCTTAGCAACTTCATTCACCACAGCATATCCTCCAACCTTTATCCGATACATCAAACGTCATCATTTAAACTTCTATGCCGCAACCTAAACCCCTTTTCCCCGATTCTATTTGCATTACATAAAATATTCCTTTCAGAATGAAGCTCCTGCTCATTAAAATTTCGAAAAGGAATTTAAAAAAATTCGGAGAAATCAAAGAACCAGGAAGGGATGTGCAATTATGCAGGTAAAAAAGCTTATGACCAGAACCGAAGCTTCCATTACCCACCAACAGCCTATTATTGAAGCCTGGCGCCTGATGATAGACGGTGCGGCCATGGGGATCCCTGTCCTTGACGACTTGGGCAACATCTCCGGGATTATTACAAAGGAGCATATTTTTTCCACCGGCCCCGACGGTCCGTGGACCTCTGTCAATGTAGGCGAGATCATGGAAAGGGACGTGGCCATCCTTTCCGAACAATCCCCCCTGGTGGAGGCCTGGGCCTTGCCCGGAACCGTATTTCCAGTTGTGAACGAGCACAATAAACTGACCGGTGTTCTGGATAAAAGTCTGGTGGCCCCGGAGTTATTCAACTTTGCCGGTAAAATGCTCCGGCAGGGTGAAACTATACTGGACTCAGCCCACAATGGCATCATAGCCGTTGACAGCGAAGGAATTGTAACCATTTTTAACAGCGCGGCTGAAAAAATTACCCGCCGGACCAAGGCCCAGGCCCTTGGCAAGCACCTCTCCCAGGTAATCATCCCCCAGGGCCTTCTGAACGTCCTCAAAGAGGGGAGGTTTCAGAGGCAGTACAAATTCAGCGTAAACTACTCCAGCGGCAGCCATATCTATTTAACCAACCGCAGCCCAATCATTGAGAATGATAAAATTACCGGGGCCATTGCAGTTTTTCAGGACATATCCGAAATAGAATTCATATCCGAGGAACTGAACTCGGTCAAACAGTTGAATAACGAGTTGGAATGCATTATTAACTCCTCATACGATGGAATACTCATAACCGACTGCAAGGGGGATATTATCAATTCGAACAAGGCCTGCGAAAGAATTACCGGTAAGCAGCCCCTCTACCTGAAGGGTAAAAACATTACAGATATGGCCAATGAAGGTATTTCCCCCCCCTCAATAATTGAAAAGGTTATTGAAAAGGGCGAGGCGGCAACACTGGCCGAGGAAACACCATCGGGAAATCATCTGCTGATTACGGCCAGCCCGGTTAAGAATCCTGAAGGCCAGATATTCAGGGTAGTGGTGAACGTCCGGGATCTGTCCGAGCTGAACCAGCTCAGGCAGGAGCTTGAGCAAAGCAAGGAGCTGAGCGAAAGATACCACAAAGAACTTGCCCACCTTCGCCAGAAACAATTCAGCCGGAAAGGCCTGGTATTTAACTCGCCCAATATGCAGGAATTATTAAAAACAACGCTCAGGCTGTCCGAAGTTGATTCCACGGTGCTCTTACTGGGGGAATCCGGCGTTGGCAAGGAAGTTATCGCAACAATCATTCACTCCCGCAGCAAAAGAAAAGCAGGGCCTTTTATTGCCGTAAACTGCGGGGCAATCCCGGCAGGCCTTTTGGAATCAGAACTCTTCGGATATGAAAAGGGAGCCTTTACAGGCGCCAACCGGGAAGGGAAAACGGGCATGTTCGAGATGGCCAACAACGGGACCCTTTTCCTTGACGAAGTGGGGGATACCCCCAAGGACTTCCAGGTAAAATTACTGAGGGCCATTCAGGAACGGGAAATACTTAGGGTAGGGGGAATTAAACCCAGGCCAATCAACGTAAGGATTATCGCCGCCACCAACAGCAACCTGGAAGCCCTTGTCCGGGAAGGCAGATTCCGCGAGGATCTTTATTTCCGCCTCAATGTCGTGCCGCTTTATGTTTTTCCCCTGAGGGAAAGAAAAGAGGATATAATACCCCTGGCACACAGCTTTATGCGAGAATTCAGCAGAACCTATAATATCAAAAAAGAGTTTACACCTGAAGCCTTTGAGGCCCTCCTGCAGTACGACTGGCCCGGAAATGTGCGGGAACTTGAAAATATTATCGAGAGACTAATGGTAACCCTTCCGGATCACACCATAACGACCGAGCATATTTCTTCGCTGCTCTTTAAGGAGCCGGCCAGTTTCTCCCCGGAAATAAGCGTGAAAGGAATACTGCCCCTCAAGGAAGCCGTAAACCTGGTTGAAAAACAGCTTATTTTAAACGCTTTAAAAAAATATGGCAGCACTTATAAGGCTGCCAAGGCACTCCAGGTGGATCAGTCCACCATTGTACGCAAATACAATAAGTTAATAACTGATTCCTGAAAGAACTGGTTTTTTGTCCCGATTTCTATTCCAGCACCATTATTACGCTTTCAGGGTTTACCACAGAATCGGGAGAAGAGGTTATTTCCTTAACCCGGCCGTCCGCCGGAGCATATATTTTGACAAACATTTTCATGGCTTCAATGGTGGCCACAACATCATTTTTCTTTACCGGGTCGCCCACCTTAACGTCCAGGCTAATAAGTTTCCCAACCATAGGAGCAGTAACGTTCACTAAAACTCACCCCTTATCTACATATTGATATTGGAAAATTTTCTCCAGGGCCTTGCCACAGTCTTATTTTCCAGGAGATCCAGGGCCGAGCAGATTTGCTTCCTGGTCTCGGAAGGCATAATCACATCGTCTATATATCCCCGTTCGGCCGCACTGTAGGGGTTCTCGTAAAGGTCACGGTACTCCTTGATCCTCGTCGCCTTTACCTCCTCAGGGTTTTCAGCTCCTTTTATTTCCTTGGCGAAGATTACACTGGCCGCAGTTTCCGCCCCCACTATGGTAACCGTTGCCTCGGGCCAGGCAAACACCAGGTCGGCCCCGGTATCCTTGCAGCACATCCCCAGATAAGCTCCGGCAAAGGACTTGCGGATTATTACCGAAACCTTGGGAACGGTGGCGTCAATGTATGCATAAAGCATCTTGGCGCCATGCCTTAATATACCCTTCCACTCCTCGAAGGGGCCAATCATGAAGGCCGGGGTGTCATGAATATTGACCAGAGGAATATTGAACAAATCACAGAACCTGACAAACCTGGCCACCTTGTCGGCGGCGTTGCAGTCGATCACTCCACCCATCCAGTTGGGCTGACTGGCCACCACTCCTGTGCTCCGGCCATTGAAACGGGCAAAGCCAACAATAACGTTTTTGGCAAAATCGGGGGATATTTCAAAGAAATATCCGTTATCAACAATCTTGAATAATATTTCGTGCATATCGTAGGGCATAAGGGTGTGCTCGGGGACCAGGCCGTCCAGTTCAGGGACCAGCCGCAGGGGATCATCTCCGGTTTCCACCCGGGCCGGCTTTTCCTTGTTATTCTGCGGAAAGAAATTGAGCAGCTCTTTGGTCTTTTCCAGGCAGTCCTTATCGTCCTCAACCACAACATGGGTGCAGCCTGATTTTACCGCATGGGCCTCAATACCGCAAAGGGTTTCCAAATCTATATCCACGCCCAGCTGAGTTTTAACGAAGGCAGGGCCGGCAATACCCATAAAGCCCGTCTTGCGGCACTGGAACACAAAGTCCTGCATCACCGGGTGGTAAGCCTGTCCTCCCAGGCAGGGACCCATAAGCAGAGCCAGCTGGGGGATGATGCCGGAGGCCAGGTTTTGAGATTTGAAAAGCCATGCATATGCCTCAAGGGTATCTATCCCCTCCTGAAGCCGGGCGCCCCCGGAGTCGTTCATACCCACAAAGGGAATCCCCATTTCCTTGGCCATATCAATGGCCTGGGCGAATTTTTTGCCGTGGTACTCGCCAAAGGTCCCGGCCATGGCGGTATAGTCCTCGGCAGCGGCCATAACCATCCTGCCGTTAACTTTACCGTAACCCACCACCACACCTTCAGCGGGCACATCTTTACCGGCCATGCCAAAGGCAGTGCTGCGGTGCTTCAAAAAGGGGGCGATCTCAGTAAATGTCCCTGGATCGAAGAAATACTCTATCCTTTCCCTGGCGGTCCATTTTCCGGCCTTTTTCTGGTTGGCCACCGCCTTTTCCCCGCCCATCTGTCTTATCTTCTCTTTTCTTTGGGCCAGCTCTTTATAGATTTCACGCATTTATAATACCTCCTAAATTAGTTGCCACGTTGACCGGAAATAAGTGAAAAAGAGAACTACCGGTTGGCCTTGCGGTATCCCAGGGCGTCATTGGAAATAATAATTTTTTGTATATTGCTGGTGCCCTCCACGATCTGGTAAGACTTGGCGTCCCGGTAGAACCTGGCCACCGGGTACTCCTCGGAATAACCGTATGATCCGTATATTTTCATGGCATAGTCAGCACACTTGTTGGCCGCCTCTGCTGCAGAATACTTGCCCATGGAAGTCTCCAGGGTGTTGGGAACATCCTTGTCCTTGAGGGTTGCGGCCCGGTAGACCAGCATCCTGGCCCCTTCAGTCTCCACTATCATCTGGGCGATCATGTCCTGGATCATCTGGAATTTACCGATGGGCTGTCCGAACTGCTGCCGCTCGTTGGAATACTGCAGCACCGCATCAATGCAGGCCTGGGCCACACCCAGGGCGCCGGCGGCGCATCCCATGCGGGTATCGTCCAACTGGCTCATGCAAATCTTGAAACCATCCCCCTCTTTGCCCAGCAGGTTTTCCTTGGGCAGCCGTACATTTTCAAAAGTCATGGCGCCAACCGGAGCCGACCATGTTCCAAGTTTTTCAGTAATGGCCTCAACAGTGACCCCAGGCAGCTTGCAGTCCAGAACAAAGGCCGACATGCCCTTTGCCCCTTTGCCGGGTTCAGTGATGGCGTATAAAAGGGCCATATCGGCCACAGGGGCGTTGGATATCCACATCTTGCTTCCGTTTACCACATAATGATCCCCGTCCAGCACCGCCCTGGTCTTCATTGAGGCCACGTCGGACCCGGTGTCTGCCTCGGTTATGGCGAATGCGCCCAGCAGATCGGCGCTGACCAGCCCGGGGATATATTTTTGCTTCAGCTCTTCACTGCCGAATTTCAGTATGGTTCTGGCCGGTCCCAGAGCGTTCATGTTAAAGGGAAGGCGCATGGAGCTGTGTACCCTGGCAATCTCTTCCGCAATCAGGGTTATAGCCAGAAACCCCATCTCGTTCCCGCCGTACTTTTCCGGCACAACACACCCAAAGAAGCCCAGGTCACCCATTTTTTTCACCAGATCACGGCGAAAGCGGTGGGCTTTGTCATCGAAATCCACCGTGGGCTGGATCTCTTTAACCGCAAAGTCTCTGGCCAGTTTTTTTATGTCCTGCAGTTCTTCAGTCAGTTCGAAATTCAAAGTACTTCCTCCTTTTTTTATTTCCCATGAAAATTCAACTTTCACCGCCTACCTGCGGCGACTTCCGGCACTTTGATTTCATGGTCTGCATTATCATTACGCAAAAACCATGCCTGAACAATATCAGAACCCGCCCGGACATTTGCGATTAAAAAAGCCCCTGAATAAAAGGCTTTGGCAACCCTGACAGATATCCAGCCGCAGAAAAAGCCTGTCTGCATTTATGCATTTTTACATTGCCAATGCAAAAATGCATTGGCAATGTCTTGCCGGAAACAAGCCAGTCTGCGCTAACCAGTCAGGAGATTGACTTTACAATAACCATGCCGTAAAAAGACCTCAAGATATCAAGGTCTTTTTACTTTAATATTAAGAAAACTGCCTGGGGTTATTGCCCTGTATACCGCTCTGGAAATTATGCTGAACTCCGGAGGGGGGGTGTTGCTGCATCCCGGTATAATTTTGCTGCATTCCGGTAAATGTCTGCTGAGCCCCCTGATAATTCTGAACTCCCTGGTTCTGCATGTGATTGACAAAGCTCCTGGGCATTTCCGGTGTCTGGTAAATACCCCTCTGGGCCATGTACCTGAAAACTTCGTAGGCCATGTCCATACAGGTACGGGCCGAGTTGGACATCAGGTTCCGCAAGTGCGGCTCGGCGCTTTCCAGTGCCGCGGCCGTGGCTCTTTTGGCCCCGCACTTGTGGAATAACAGTGCCCCCTGGGCAATGGTGCTGTCATTAAGGACCCTTGATCTTGACTGAAGCTGCTGCTGGCCCTGCCCGGTTTGCTGAATGCCAAACTGGATGTTGGCATTTCCCTGCATTCCGGTCACACCAGCCGTTACTCCCGCTGCTGCCTGCTGTGCCGCCGTACCGGACTGAATCCTGGGGACACCGGCGGTATCAAGCCCATGTCCCTGCATGACGCTCAGCTTGTGGTTATACTCCTCCACAAGGTGCCGCTGCTGATTTTCCAGCATTTGCCTCAGGTTCGGATCCTGGCAGTGATTGATATAGTCCGTGAAATGATCAATCATGCATACGGAATCCCTGAGCATATCAAACATTTCCACTGCTTCACGCATCCCAAATTTCATCATTTGCCGACCCCTCCGTTCCGAAAATATTATGCTTTCTCTATTATTCTTCCACATACTTTCATAAAAAATCCCTGCTGCAGGATCCTATAAAAATTATTGGCTGGAGTTTTTCTTATGCCAATTTTAATATCCGTAAAAACTGTGGTATATTATGTGATCCTCAAACTCCTCATTTTCCTCTGATTCCTCCATCTCCATCTCCTCCTCCTCTTCTTCAGAACCGTCATCTTCAAAATTATAAATGTCCCTTTCTTCCCTGGCCACCTGAACACCCCCTTTGTTATCTTGTAATTACAATCATTCCGCTAATAAAATACCCATAATAAAGCCTGTTATTCTTAATTATCCGGCATTTGCCGTTTTTCTGATTTTTTGTTAAAATTACTCAAAAAATACGCCGGAGTTGATCACATGAATAACAATTTTATATATCTGTATCGAATCTTTGACGTGGCCGGGGAAATAAGGCTGGACAGGGTAGAGAACCTTCTTTCCCAAATTAAGCCCACCTCCAGAATGAGGCTGTCACGCATAAAGCCAAAATCAATAAATATCCCCAACCCCCCGGTAACAGTGGAACTGGGGGAGGACTCCATGGTGTTCCGCCAGGATCCATACACCATTAATTATATAGCCAGAGTTTTTGACCTGGGGGTAATAAGTATAACCATGCGCATTTCGGTTCCCCGGGATTATGACTACAACCGCATACACCGGCTGGCGGTTTACCTTTATAATGACGGCAGCCTGGAAGACATTTTTGAACAGAAGTTGACCGAGATAAGCAAAACTCTTGGGGAAGCATTGATTAAGCCTGAAAATTCCCGATTCGTAGAGGATTACAGCATATACTACTTTCACAATTGGAACACCGACTGGGACCCCACCCCCATTCTGCTGGCAGAAACTGAACCCTTAAGCGATCAGGTTAAGAAAAATGTGATGAGTAATTCCTTTTCTTACGGGAAGAACGATCTGGCCGTGCTGACCTGGGACTCGGCACTGGTGTACGACCCCACGGGAAGCGCAGATATACCGGACCTGCTGGAATTTGCCAACTCTCAGCTGCTGGAGCTGCGTTATTACGATAACCTGCTGTCCCAGCAAATGGACAGGATGTACCACGCCCTGGAGGAGGCTGAAACCTTAGCCCGGTACAGACGCCGGGGCCATTACCGGAAGATTATGAACAGAATGGCCGAGTTGGTCATAGACATAAGCGAGGTCACAGAACGCATTGACAACTCCCTGAAACTGACCGAGGATGTTTTTTACGCCAGGGTATACAGCGCAGCTCTGAGCATATTCAGAACCAGGGAATGGGAGGAAAGCATCGACAGAAAAGTGACCATTATTCAGCAGAACTATACCCTGCTGAACAATGAAATTACCAGCCAGCAGTCAACTATCCTGGAGGTGGCCATAGTACTGCTGATTCTGCTGGAGGTGCTGCTGGCCCTGGGAGGGTTTATGCCTTAATACGTGCCTAAAAAAACGCCCTAACGGGCGTTGCCGTCTTGTAGACGGCGGAATCCAGAATTCAGAATTCAGAATTCAGAATGGTGACAGCATACTTTAAAAGTGACCCTCAAGCGACATGCAGTGAGGGGGAGTGATTTAAGTGCGGAATGTACCGGAGGCTGCTACTGTCTCTTAACGACCGAGCCTACGGAATGCCGAGCCGGCTGCAGGACGCAGCCGAGCCTACGGAATGCCGAGCCGGCTGCAGGACGCAGCCGGAAGCCGGAATCGACGCATGGATGCGGCGTTGGAGGCGGTCGGCATTCCGTTGGCGACCGAGTTTAGAGACAGTTGCAGCAGGAGGTTATGCAGGCCGGACTTAAATCGCTCCACCTACCCATTAGCGACAATGCAGCGACCCTCAAGTGACCCCGGAGCGACCCCGGAAAAACTCTGGGCTACATAAAAATGCTTTGGCGATTTAGCGCTTTAATACTTTAATATGGCATATACTTTCCTAAACGATAAAAAAACGCCCTGCGGGCGTTGCCGCCTTTCAGGCGGCGGAATACAGAAGCCAGAATCCAGAATAGTGACAGCTTTCAGAGTTCTGAGTTCTAATGGAGCCAGAATGGTAAGGCATTCAGCAATGTTGTAGTAATTAAAAGGTTCTTTAGATAATATATTCCATTAGGGAGCCGGATTCCGGGGGGAAGGGTGTTGAATTTGAATACCGTTATTGAATATATCCACCGGGCAACAAGCCTTCGTGAGATGGGCCCGGAAAGAGAAACCCCTGCCTTCTTTGTGGCAGGCCCGGTGAATTCAGGAAAATCCACTCTTATTAATAACCTGTTGGACCAAAGGATATGTCCGGATGATGCCTCACCCTCAACCATGTTTCCGGTTTCTTTCGGCTACTCCGAAACACCCCTGGCCCACAAGGCGGTCAAAGGCCGCATCATGCCACTGCCCCCGGGGGATCTGAGGGAAACATTAAGAAAAAGGAGATTACCGATGCCGGAAAGGGCTGAAATTCTACTCCCATCCGGCATACTCCGCTGGTGTTCTCTGGTGGATACCCCCGGCATTGGATTAACAGGTGAAATTGACGGATCGATCAGGAATGATCTGCGGCAGGCCGATGGAATTATATTTCTTTTCCACCAGCGGGGAATGGACAATGCAACATACCAGTTTCTGAACGCACTGGCCAAACATAAGCTGCGGGGCTGGATATCTTTTTGGCTGAACGCCAACCACGGCCCCATAGACGGCACCTCCCTGACTGAAACCAGACAGGCTTTGAAAGGCATATTTCCCGGCAGGGCCGAAATATATGCCACCAATACCAGGGACAGGTCCAGCACCGATCTAATATCGCTTTTCCTCCAGGTTAAGGCAATGGACTTTTCCATCCGGGGGATTGATCAAAGGCTTTTGAGGCTGGACAGGACTATCCCCGGCAAACTGGAGAGGTCATCCATGGTTGGCGAGGATAAACTTTTTCTTTTAAAACTTTGGGATGTTATGGAGGAGGCTGAAATAGTAAACCGGGGCAGGCAGGCCGTCAGGGATCTCCCGCTTATTTACGGAAACATGGTGAACAAGCTTCATGCCAACACCTGCCGCCTTACCACCAAGTCCAGGATAGCCCCCGGCATTAAAAAAGCCAAATCCGTTGCACAGAGTCCCGGAGAACAAGTCTGGTCACTGGTAAAGGAAATACAGTCCGATAAGAACCTGGCCGGATACCTGAACGGAATATCCCTGAGAAAGGCGGAAAGCCTCCGGGAAAAATGCAGGGTAATGGTGGCCGGGCCCTTTTCAACCGGCAAGACCACCTTTTTGAACGCCCTCCTGGGGGAAACACTGCTGCCTGCCGAAGACAGGGCCACCACTTCCTGCCCCGTCAGATTGTGTTACGGCCATCAAAAGACCGCCGAGGTCGATCATCTATTCAAGGCTGAATTCACTCCGGTGGATTACCTGAAGGGGAAATGCAACCTGAACAGGGAGGAAGTGCTGACCCTTACACAGATACTGGAAAACCCCTCGCTCAGAGATAAGATTTCCGGGGCCGAGGTCTGCCGGAATGGGCTATACAAAGGTGTGACACTTTCAGAGCTGGCCGTCATACTGGACCAAATATGCCAGTCACACGGCAAGAACACAGCGGGGGCAGAAGATGATAAAATCCGCCGAATTCCTCTTTTTTCAAGGAGGGTGGCGGATCACTCCCTTCTCCTCCCCCCTGTCACCGGCGTAAGGATTACTGTGGGCAACGGCGGGCTGAAATTCCGCCTGGATGACGACGGCCAGAGGCTGGATTTTTACAGGGCCATTTCACCCCCGGGGTCCTTTCTGGCAGAAAGAGTTTCCATCAGCCACCCGTCGGAAAATCTATCTTTCTCTGACTTTATTGACACCCCCGGGCTGGATTCCCTGCACAAAAGACACCATGACAGGTCAGCGGCCGCCATGTCTTCGGGGGATCTGGCCCTTTTATTCCTGCATGCCAAGCATGTGCTGGCCGAAGGTATCCCCGGAAGCATCAACATTATTAAAGATTTGGGCTTAAAACTGCCGGTTTTTTATGTCATCAACTTCGCTGACACCATTTCAGATGTCGAGAGGGAGAAGGTTTCTCTCTATATCAGGCAAAAGCTGGGCCAACATACCGGTACCGGAGATATAGCGCCCTATCCTCAGGTTTACGCCATTTCGGCCCTAAATGCCCTGCACCGGGGAGACGAAGGCTTTGACAGGCTGCTCAGGCGGGTCAGGAAAAAAATTGCCGATATTGAGATGGTTAAAATAACCGAGGCAACAAACGGAATAGTTAAGTGGCTTAAAAGTATCGCTTCCGGAGATCCTTCCGGAGGACGGCAAAATATACCGGTAAAGGCCAGGCAGACAGCCGGGCTTTATCTGGAGGAGCTTAAAGGTATACTGAAAAAATTATGAAGAACGGAGGGAGTTGACATGGAAAACGCCAGGCTGCTGGATGAACGGCTGCGCAGAATTATAAGAGAGGTCAGCACACGCACCGGGGAAGAAATGAAATTACAGATGGTGGAGGAGTTTACCCGATCGGTGGACCGCATTACCGATCAAAACCACCGCAGGCAGGCCATTAACTTCATGTCAATGATTAAAAGATCTCTGGACGAGCTGGAATAATGCGGTATCATGCGGCGTAAGCTGTACCATTGCACTCAATAAAGTTGGGAGGTATTCTAATGGCTGAAAATGTAATTCCGGATAGCCAGGACGGAGTCTTGCAAGGACTTATGAGTGATATTGCAAAGGGGGTTAAAACCAAGCTGGTGGAACCTGTCATTGGTGAAAACAGAAAGTTGGGCACACTCCTGGAAGAGCTGCACAACAAGGACCAGAAGGAATTTGCGGCCATCGGCGCCCGTCTTGAGAGCCTGGAGGCAGCCGTCAGGGAAACCCCGCTGCTGGTGCTGGCAGCCATCAAGGAGGCCATAAATCAAGCCGGGATGGATGAAAAAGCATGATTAGCGATGCAGGAAATATTGAAAAGGAAATAAATTCCCTGGCTTCCTCCATAAAAAGAAATATGGTCCACCCTGCCGAGCGGAGGATTGAGGAGATTCAACTAAGGCTCTGCCAGGCGGAAAGATCCATTACTTTTCTTAACAGGGCTTTTTTAACCGCCAGCATTATTTTCGCCACCATGGGAACGGTGCTGTACTACCTGGCAAGCAACTAACCAGAAGATTTGGTTATTGGTAATTGGTTATTGGTAACTGGATTCTAGATTGTTTTGCATTTATTTCCATGGTAAACAGCCTTGCGGGAACTGGTGTTCCTATTTATAATATTAGATAAGAACACCTGTTTGGAGTGATGTTGGTGGAAAGAACGGTCCTGCTGGCCGATATGAATTCCTTTTTTGCCAGTGTTCACCAGGCGCTGGATCCCTCTTTGAAAAACCGGCCCGTCATTGTGGGGGGCAGCCAGGAAAAAAGGCACGGCATTGTACTGGCCGCCTCCTATGAGGCCAAGGCGCAGGGGGTAAAAACCGGCATGGCCGTTTGGGAGGCCCGCCAAGCCTGCCCGGATGGTGTTTTGATCCCCCCCCGGCACCGCCTGTACGTTCATTTTTCCGCCAGGATAATAAGGATCATGAACTGTTTTACACCCCTGGTGGAGCCCTTTTCCATAGACGAGGCCTTTATGGACATAACAGGCTGCGAAAGCCTTTACGGCAATCCGGTTTCTGCCGCCCGCCTGCTGAAAGACCGCATCAGCCGTGAGGTGGGTGTGCTATGCAGTGTTGGCATAGGACCCAACAAGCTGCTGGCCAAGATGGCTGCCGGGTTGCAAAAGCCCGACGGCCTGACCGTTTTGGGGCGGGATGCTCTCAGAGTCAGGCTGTGGCCGCTGCCGGTGCGGGAACTGTTCGGCATCGGGCCGCGCTACGAGCGGCGCCTGAGGCAGTTCAACATCCACACCATCGGTGATCTGGCCGTCTTCCCGGTGGAGGTGCTGAAAAGGCGCTTCGGCATAATGGGCGAGGTGATGTCCTGGTCGGCCAATGGCCTGGATTACAGCCCGGTGGATCCCCATTCCCTAGATACCGCCAAGAGCGTGGGACATCAGATAACCCTGCCCAGGGACTTCCACCGCAGGGATGAAATAGCCGTGGTCATACTGGAACTGAGCGATCTGGTGGCCCGGCGGGCCCGTCAGGGTGGATACAGGGGCAAGACGGTGGCTCTGTCCATAAAGGACAATAATTTCAACTGGCTGGGACGGTCCCGGACGCTGAAGGAATACACCGATCTCACCGAGGATCTCTACCGGATCGGCCTGTTGCTGCTGGACAAGCACTGGCCCGGCTACCCGGTGAGAATGCTGGGCCTTTCCCTTTCCGGGCTGTTACAGAACTCTTCCCTGCAGCCCGACATTTTCGGCAGGGCGGAAAAACTGGGCCGGATTGACAGGGCCTGTGACAAAATCCGCAACCGCTTCGGAGAAAAAACCATCAAGAGGGCCTCTTACCTGACCCCTTCGGGGGTGCTTTATGAATAGGGGAAACAAACTATGGGAGGGACACCGGCTCTTTCTGCCGGAACTGCGGGACAAGGCGGTTAATACCTGCCGCCACTGCGTATTTCTGACGGCTGTAATCGGGCGGGAGGAAACCAGGACCGGCTGTCCGGCAGGTGTTAAGGAATACGGCGCCCTGCAAAAAAGGACGCCCCGGAAAATTTACGCCTCCAGCCTTATCCGTCAGGTGGGGCAACCCCCTGTGGTTGCTCTGGTGGTGGTTGCCATTCATGCATAGGGCAGGCACAGGGGCCTGCCCCTACCAAAAAGCGCCGGGATTTTTGCCCGGCGCTTTTTGGTGTTATTTATCGTTATTTGCCTCAGTTTACCTGAAGAGAAGCGGTCCGATGATCAGGGAGATGGTTCCGGCAACCTTGATCAGCGGGTTCATGGCAGGGCCGGAGGTGTCTTTGCAGGGGTCACCAACGGTGTCACCGATGACGGCAGCCTGGTGAATTGGGTTGGGCTTTCCGTCGATCTTTTTGCCGCCCATGTTTCCGGCTTCAATATATTTCTTGGCGTTATCCCATGCGCCGCCGGCATTGGCCAGGAAGAGAGCCAGCAGAACGCCGGTGGCGGTCATGCCGGTGAGGAACCCGGCCAGTGCCTTGGCTCCAAGTCCAAAGCCCACAACCAAGGGAACACCCACGGCCAGTATTCCAGGAGCAACCATCTTGCTGATGGCGGCACCGGTGGCGATGCTGACGCAGCGCGCGTAGTCGGGTTTTCCGGTGCCTTCCATAATTCCGGGGATTTCACGGAACTGGCGGCGAACTTCGTTAACCATTCCGAATGCGGCATCACCCACGGCCCGCATGGTGATAGCGGCCACCAGGAAGGGAACTGCGCCGCCGATGAAGATACCCACGATAACCATGGGATCGTTAAGGTTTACAACCAGTGTCCATACTTCTTTGCCATGCTCGGTAACCTTGGTCAGCACACCCGCCTGCTGCAGGGCAACGCTTCTGGTAACCTCGTCAATATATGCCTGGAACAGCGCCAAGGCGGTCAGGGCTGCAGAACCAATGGCAAAGCCCTTGGCGATGGCGGCGGTGGTGTTACCCACTGCATCCAGTTTGTCGGTTTTCTCACGGACTTCGTGGGGCAGCTCGGCCATTTCGGCGATACCACCGGCGTTGTCAGCCACGGGACCGAAGGAGTCCATGGCAACCACCATACCGGCGGTGGAAAGCATACCCATGGCGGCCATGGCAATTCCGAATATGGCATACTTGGCGTCTACCCAACTGGCTGTCCAGAAGGCAAACCAGATGGCCAAGGCGAAAACCAGCATGGGAATGAAAACGCTCTCCAGACCTACGGCCAGACCGTGGATAACGTTGGTGGCCGGGCCGGTCTTGGAAGCTTCGGCTATTCTCATGCAGGGAGCCTTGGAGTTGGAGGTATAGTACTCGGTGAGCATACCCACCACCACGTTGACGATGAGTCCGGTAAGTACGGCCAGGAAAATTCCAATGCCGACTCCTTCCTTGGCGAAGGTCCAGGTAGAAAGGAAGTACACTCCGATGGCGGTCATAAAGTTGGTGGCCCACAGGCCCACGTTAAGGGCTGCCTGGGGATTTCCGTCCTCACTGGTGCGCACGAAGAAAGTACCAATGATGGAAGCAATGATTCCAATGGCGCCCACTACCATGGGGAACAGCGCACCCTTCAGTCCGAAGAGGCTGTTGCCCAGGATCATGGCGGCGATGGTGGTGGCGGCGTAGGACTCGAACAGGTCGGCGCCCATACCGGCGGTGTCGCCCACGTTGTCACCCACGTTATCGGCGATGGTTGCCGGGTTACGCGGATCATCCTCGGGAATGCCGGCCTCAACCTTACCGACCAGGTCGGCTCCAACGTCGGCAGCCTTGGTGTAAATACCGCCGCCAACCCGGGCGAAGAACGCTATGGCGCTGGCGCCAAAGGCAAAGCTGTTAATTACGGTGGCATTTTCGAAGATTATAAATAAGGCCGAAACGCCCAGAAGACCCAGTCCGGCAACGGACAGTCCCATGACGGCTCCGGCCCGGAAGGAAACATTGAGAGCCTTGCCCAAACCAACGCTGCGGGCGGCCTCAGCCGTTCTGGCGTTGGACTTGGTGGTGCTGTTCATGCCAATGTATCCGGCGATGGCCGAACAAATGGCGCCCACCAGGAATGAAATGGCCATCGGTGCGGCAACAAAGTATAATAAGACAGTGATAATGAGCGCAAACGGAATCAGGGTCTTGTACTGCCTGTTCAGATAGGCCATTGCGCCTTCCTGAATGGCTTCGGAAATCTCTTTCATTTTAGGAGTGCCCATGGACTCCTTCAAAACGCTGGCCATGGTGAACAGCGCAAACAAAAGCGCTGCGGCACCTGAAGCCGCTCCTATCCAAGCCAGTTGCATAGACTCTTGCACTTATAAAACCCTCCTCTTCCCCAATAATTTTCGCGTCAATTCAATTAGGTCAAAAACAAGATAAATTATTTCCCGAAAAACTGAAGACCCAAAACCAATGATGTTACTGCAAATAAAATGCCCACCACGATAGTAACCTTGCCCAGCAACTCGTCCAATCCTTTTTTCTTACCAAAGAATGTCTCGGCGCCCCCGGCGATGGATCCGGACAGGCCGGCACTTTTACCCGACTGCAGCAATACAACGGCGATAACTGCTATAGACATTATTACATGCAGAGCGGTTACCAGGCCTTTTAGCACATACTTCACCCCCTCTACCATTCCATATAAAAGTAATTATAGCACGGTGTCCTGCAAATGACAATTGGACAGCCTTTATTTTAGGCAGTAAAGGGAGTCCTTTCCTCTATACAGGGCGGCATCCCCCAATTCCTCCTCAATCCGGATCAGTTGGTTGTACTTTGCCACCCGGTCGGTTCTGGAAGGAGCTCCGGTTTTAATCTGTCCGGCGTTGGTTGCCACCACCAAATCAGCAATGGTTACGTCTTCGGTTTCCCCTGAACGGTGGCTGACCACGGCTGTGTACCCGGCCCGCTTTGCCATTTCAATGGCGTCCAGGGTCTCTGTCAGTGTGCCGATCTGATTGACTTTTATCAGTATGGAGTTGGCCACCCCGGATTTAATTCCCCTGGAAAGCCTTTCGGTATTGGTGACAAAAAGGTCGTCACCCACTATCTGCAGCCGGCTACCCAGTCTGCTGGTAAACTCTTTCCAACCCTCCCAGTCATCCTCGGACAGACCGTCCTCAATGGAAATGATGGGGTATTTGTCCACCAGGCCGGCATAGTAGTTTACCATTTCTTCCGAGGTTCGGGGGGTTCCCTCAAATATGTAGGACCCGTCCTTGAAAAACTCCGTCGCCGCACAGTCCAAGGCCAGTGCAAGATCCTTTCCCGGGCTGTATCCGGCCCGCCGGATGGCCTCAACGATTACCAACAGGGCCTCCTCGTTGGATCCCAGATTGGGAGCGAAACCACCCTCATCCCCCACCGAGGTGTTCAGTCCCCTGGACTTGAGAACTTTCTTGAGATTGTGAAAAACTTCCGCCCCCATGCGCAGAGCCTCCCGGAAGCTGGTGGCGCCCACCGGCATAACCATAAATTCCTGAATATCCACATTATTGTCGGCGTGCTTTCCTCCGTTCAGAATATTCATCATAGGAGTGGGCAGCAACTTTCCGTTTACCCCCCCCAGGTATTGGTAAAGGGGAAGCCCCAGTTCCGCCGAGGCCGCCCTGGCCACAGCCAGAGAAACTCCCAGAATGGCATTGGCCCCCAATTTGGCCTTGTTTGGGGTTCCGTCCAGTTCGATCAGGGCCTTGTCCAGCACCACCTGTTCAGTGGCGTCATACCCAAGCAATTCCGGGGCTATAATACTGTTCACATTTTCAACCGCATTGGCCACACCATTGCCCAGATAGCGGCCTGGATCACCGTCCCTCAGTTCCGCCGCCTCATAGGCCCCGGTGGAGGCTCCCGAAGGCACGGCTGCCCGGCCCAGCGTTCCATCCTCCAGAACCACGTCAACCTCGACGGTGGGGTTGCCCCTGGAATCCAAAATCTCCCGGGCGAAAATATCAATTATAGTTGTAGACATGTTTTTCCCTCCTTATTGGTAGTAGGTTTTAATACCTTGAAAATATCAACGTGCTTCCGGTCATTTCCGGAGGCTTCTCCAGACCCATCAAGTCCAAAACGGTGGGGGCCACATCCTCCAATCGACCGGTTCTGATTGTTGGGTTGTCAAAACGGCGGCTAACCATTATAAACGGCACCGGATCGGTGGTATGGGCAGTGACCGGGTGACCCTCTTCGTCCCTCATGTATTCGGCGTTACCATGATCGGCAGTGATCAGCACAACCCCGTTTTTTTCCAGAACCGCATCCACAACCCTGCCCAGGCATTTATCCACTGTCTCCACCGCTCTGACAGCAGCCTCCAAATCCCCGGTATGGCCCACCATGTCCGGGTTGGCGTAATTCATAATGATCACCTGATAACTGTCAAACTGCAGCTGCCCGAGAAATTCCTCAGTAACCTCAACGGCGCTCATTTCAGGCTTCTGATCGTAAGTGGCCACCCTGGGAGAGGGGATTAGTATTCTTTCTTCCCCTGGATAGGGCGGCTCCACCCCTCCGTTAAAGAAAAAGGTTACGTGGGCATATTTTTCTGTTTCGGCCAGTCTCAATTGCTTTATTCCCGCCAAACTGAGAACCTCTCCCAAGGTGTTCTTCAGCCGCTGGGGCCTGAAGGCCACCGGGGCCTCTATGGTTTTATCGTACTGAGTCATACATAGAAAATACAAATGGTCTATGGCTTCCCCCCGGTTAAAACCCTGAAAATCCCTGTCCACAAAGGACCGGGTAAGCTCACGGGCTCTATCCGGCCGGAAATTAAAGAAGATAACGGAATCACCGGCACTTATAGTGGCTACCGGGTTACCCTCCCCATCCTCTATGACGGTGGGCTGAACAAATTCATCTGTTTCACCCCGCTTGTATGCTTCGGTAATGGCAGCCCCGGCCGACAAAGCTTTTAATCCCCTGCCGGCGGCCAGGGACTCGTATGCCCTTTGGACTCTTTCCCAGCGCCTGTCACGATCCATGGCATAGTAACGTCCCATCACCGTGGCTATCCTGCCGGTTTTTAGCACCTTCAATTTTTGTTCCAATTGAGCCACGTATTCCCGGGCGTTGTCAGGGGGCACATCCCTTCCGTCCAGAAAACAGTGTATGTATACTCTATCCAGCCGGCGGGCGGCGGCCAGCTCCAGGAGGGCAAAAAGGTGATTAATATGGCTGTGCACCCCGCCGTCGGATAAAAGCCCCATCAGGTGAAGAGAGCTTTTGTTTTTAAGCACATGGCTCATCGCCTCCAGGATCATGTCATTCCTGAAGAAATCCCCGTCCCTGATGGATCTTGAGATTCTGCTCAGTTCCTGATAGACGATCCTGCCAGCGCCCATATTCAGGTGGCCCACCTCGGAGTTTCCCATCTGCCCTTCGGGCAGCCCCACCTCTTCTCCAGAGCAAATCAAAGACGTGTGGGGATATTCTTCAAGGTAGCGGGCCATGTTGGGCGTACTGGCCCCGGCAATGGCATTACCTTCTGTGACAGCCCTCAATCCCCAGCCGTCCAATATTACCAGTGCCAGGGGGCCCTTAAATCTGGCCAAAACTCTACCTCCCAAGCTTCAAGCTTACAGCTTCAACAATGGCGGCAAAGCTTTTAACATCAAGGCTGGCTCCACCTACCAGGGCGCCGTCTATGTCCGGCTGTTCCATCAGCCCGGCGGCATTATCAGGTTTAACGCTTCCCCCGTAAAGTATACGTATCTTATCAGCGGCACCCCGGCCAAACATGCTGTCCAGTATCTTGCGGATAAAGCCGTTGACCTGCTGGGCGTCTGAGGCCGAAGCCGTCCGCCCGGTGCCAATGGCCCACACAGGCTCATAAGCTATTATTATTTTTTCAGCTTGCCCGGAGGTCAATCCAGCCAGGGAACCCCTAATTTGAGCCTCCACAACCCCCTGGGTATCGCCGGCCTCTCTTTCGGCCAAAACCTCTCCCACGCATACAATGGGGCATAAATCCCGCTCCAGGGCTGAAGCCGCTTTTTCATTGACTCCCAGGTCGGTTTCAGCAAAATACTGCCTTCTCTCGGAATGTCCCAGTATTACGTAACGGCAGCCGGCGTCCTTTAACATCAGAGGGGATATCTCCCCTGTATAGGCCCCTTCCCCCCGGTGGTACATGTTCTGCGCCCCCAGGGCCACGGGACTTCCCCTGAGAACGCCGGAAACGGCGTGCAACGCTGTAAAAGGAGGACAAACCACCACCTGGCAGTTGCCGGGGATCTCCAGTTTGATTAATTCTTCAACAAAAAGCACTGACTCAGCAATACTCTTATACATTTTCCAGTTTCCTGCTATCACAGGCAGACGCATAATAATCACCCCTATTTATCCTGTAGCACAGCCAGCCCGGGAAGTTTTTTACCCTCCAGAAACTCCAGGGACGCTCCCCCCCCTGTGGAAATATGCGTAATACGACCGGCCACGCCGGCCTTTTCCACAGCCGCAGCCGAGTCTCCGCCGCCCACAATGGTGATGGCGCCGCTTTCGGCCAGGGAGCGGGCAATACTAAATGTACCCTGGGCAAAGGGTTCCATTTCAAACACCCCCATGGGGCCGTTCCAGATTACTGTTTTTGCCTCCCTGACGGCCTGCCCGAATATCCGGGAACTTTCCGGTCCTATGTCCAGAGCCATCCAGTCTTCCGGAACACCGTCCACCGGAACCACCTTTCGCTCGGCCTCCGGATCGGCGGCTCTGGAAATCACCAGGTCCACCGGCAGTAAGATTTTTACCCCGGCATCGGTGGCCTTTTCCATAAGTTCCCGGGCCAAATCCACCTTGTCTCCTTCCAAAAGTGACTTACCCAGATCCAGCCCCTTTGCCCGAAGGAATGTATTGGCCATGCCTCCGCCTATGATTAATGTGTCCACCTTTCCCAAAAGGTTTCCTATAACGCCAATCTTGTCGGAAACTTTGGCCCCACCGATAATGGCCACAAAGGGATGATCAGGATTGTAAAGGGCCTTGCCCAGAAATTCTATTTCCTTTTCCATAAGAAAGCCTGCAACACCGGGAATGACACGGGCCACACCCTCGGTGGAGGCATGGGCCCGGTGAGCGGCGCCAAAGGCGTCATTTACAAATATTTCAGCCAGATCGGCCAGAGACCTGGCAAATCTGTCGTCATTCTTTTCTTCCTCGGGGTAAAATCTGACGTTTTCCAGCATTACAATTTCTCCGTCCTGCATCTGGGAAATGGCCTTTCTGGGCAGATCCCCCACGGTCTCTTCAACCAGAGTTACATTTTGACCCAGCAAATCCTGCAGACGGTGAGCCACCGGCTTTAAGCTGTAGCGGTCGTCAAAGGTGCCTTTGGGGCGCCCCAAGTGCGAGGCCAGTATTACCCTGGCTCCTTTTTCAACCAGATGGCGGATGGTGGGCAGAGCAGCCCTGATGCGGGTGTCGTCGGAAACTTTGCCTGTCTTGTTCAGGGGAACATTGAAGTCCACCCTTACGAGGACCCTTTTACCTTCTGCCTCTATGTCCCGAATACTCTTTTTGTTCATCATTTACCCCCTGTGTTGTTTATCCCCGGGGAAACCGGTAAAAAAATACAGACCGGCCTGCCTCGACCGGTCTGATCTTCTCGAAAAACAGGGCCCTTTGTTATTTTGCTACAAACCCCTTGCCGCCATGTATTCAACAAGATCGATAATCCTGTTGGAATAACCCCACTCATTATCGTACCAGGCTACAACTTTAATCATATCGTCCCCTATAGCCATGGTGGAAAGGGCATCAACTATGGAAGAATGGGTATCTCCGTTATAATCAGATGATACCAGCGGCAGTTCGCTGTACGCCATTATACCTTTTAATTCATTTTCGGCAGCTTCTTTTAAGGCTGCGTTTATTTCCTCACCGGTCACCTTGCGGCCCACCTGGGCCACCAAATCAACCACACTGACATTGGTAACCGGAACCCTCATGGAAAAACCGTTAAGCCGGCCCTGCAGTTGGGGCAGCACAAGTGCCACGGCCCTGGCAGCGCCGGTGGTGGTGGGTATTATGTTATTAACCCCCGACCGGGCCCGCCTCATGTCACGGTGGGGCATATCCAGAATCTGCTGGTCATTGGTGACGGCATGTATGGTTGTCATCAGTCCCTTGATTAAACCGAACTTTTCCCATATCACTTTGGCCACCGGGGCAAGGCAGTTGGTGGTACAGGAAGCATTGGACACAACCCTGTGCACTGCCGGGTCATAATCGGTGTGATTAACCCCCATAACGGCAGTAAAGGCGTTTCCTTTGGCCGGCGCCGAGAGAACCACCCTTTTGGCCCCTGCTTTAAGGTGAAGTGCCGCACCCTCCGGAGCGTTGAATTTACCGGTGGACTCAACGACTATATCAACCCCCAGTTCACCCCACGGCAGATCGGCAGGATCCTTAACGGCCAGAACCTTGATTTCCCGCCCGTCAACCTGGATATTATTTCCTGCGCCCTGTACATCATTATCCAGCTTACCATGTATAGTATCATATTTCAATAGGTGGGCCAGAGTCCCGGCAAACTTGTCATCAGCCGGCAAACGCCTTGATTTGTGGTTCAGCGCCACAACCTCAATACCCGGCCTCCCCAGAGCAATCCTTAAAACGTTGCGCCCGATTCTTCCGAAACCGTTAATACCTATACGTACAGCCATTGTTAAACCCGCTCCCTTAATTAGTATGTTATAGTTAAGTAATTATGTTAATTATGACATTCTATTCGTCGAATATTGATCAGATTCCTGCTCACAGTATACAAAAAAAGCATTTAATAAAAATCCGCCCATGCGTGCGGCGGATTTCAGAATTTGCCTGATTCTGGCTGCCGGGGCTAATTAATACCTTTTCCTTTTCCTGATGGGAGCTATGCCCAGTTCCTCACGGTATTTGGCCACTGTGCGCCGTGAAATGTTTATATCCCTGCGTTTTAAGATCTCTACTATCTTCTGATCATTGTAAGGCTCCTTGGCGTCCTCGGAGGCCACAATTTCCCTGAGCGTTTTCTTGATGGATTCGGCCGAGGTTGAGGATCCGGAGGGGTTAATCAACCCTGAGTCGAAAAAATATTTCAGCTCAAAAACCCCCCGGGGGGTCTGGATGTACTTGTTGGAGGTGGCTCTGCTCACCGTGGACTCGTGCAAGCCCACTATGTCCGCCACTCTTTTGAGATTTAACGGCCTCAGGTACTTAACGCCCCTGTCCAGAAAATCCCTTTGTAAATCAACCAGGCAATTGACTACCTTATAAAGTGTCATTCTGCGCTGTTCGATGCTGCGTAAAAGCCATGCGGCTGCATTCAGCTTGCCTTCCACAAAGCGGCGGGTCTTGGTGTCCGAGTTCTTATCCTGGTTCAGTACTGACCGGTAAGCTGCATTTATGGTTATCCTGGGAATAGAATTATCATTAACCAGTATTACATATTCCCCTCCCACCTTCTCCAGGACAACATCGGGGATTATATAGCGGGTGTCGTTGGGACTGCCAAAATTGCGGCCGGGCTTGGGATCCAGGGTTTTTATCATATCGGCCACCCTCTGCACTTCCTGTACCGTTACGCCCATGATTTGCGCCATTCGACCCAGTTTGCCCTTAGCAACATCCAGCAGGTGATTCTTTATTACCTGCCGCAGGAGGCTGTCTTTAATGCCCTTCTGTTCAACCTGTATTAAAAGGCACTCCTCCAGACTCCGGGCGCCCACACCCACGGGGTCAAAGGTTTGTATCACAGCCAGCACCCCTTCAACTTCCCCCACAGAAACTCCCAGGTGTGCGGCCGACTCCTCCAGGGTTATCTGGAGATAACCATTCCCGTCTATATTTCCTATAAGATATTCTCCTATATGCCTCTCACTGATACTGCACCAGCTGAGGCTGAACTGCAACATCAGGTGATCGGTCATGGAAGGGATTTGCCTTACGAAATTTTCATATGAATACTCCAGCTGGTCCGGGTTTCTTTCTATCTTGGGAAGTCCAAGGTCACTGCTGTCATGAAAGTACTCCTGCCAATCCACGTCATTTTCCCGTGTCCGCTCGTCCCCTGCCCCTTCTTCCTGCAGTGTATTTGCTTCTTCAGTCTCATTATTGCCGTCTTCCTTAAGCTCCAGCAAAGGGTTTTCCTGCAGTTGCTGTTCAATATACATGCCCAATTCCAGGGAGGAGAGCTGCAGTACAGTGATGGCCTGACGCAGTTCAGGTGTCATGATTAATTTTTGTGTCTGTTCCATGTGGAGACCATAGCCCATGCGCATGCCTTTCACTCCCTTCAGCCGTCGTCCCGAAACGGTGAAACTTTTAAAACATTCTTAATATCAAATCTTTATTTCTCTGCAAACTGTGCTTTTTCCTGCAGGTATATATCTGATACCAGCATATTCAGCAGGTAATTGTTTCATCACCAGTTGTTATCTGGAACTTTGGTCCTCCACAAATAAACCAATAAAACCAGCAAAACTCCGGAAAGGGACAGCGCCGAGAAAGCGGCCAGCCGTACCTGTCTCTGAAGATACAGGTACGGATAGATACCCAGGCGATAGTCCAGAAAATCGTTCAAAACCATCCATGTGCCCACGCCCGCAACAGCAGCGCCGGATAATGACGGGCCGGAAAAGTGTTTATTAAACCGGCTATTTATTGTTCTCAGATAAACCGCTCCCTGGGCGGCCATTCCCATGTGGGATACCCACAGCATGGCCGCCTTGTACTCAACCGGCCCCCCGCCAATCCAATAATCACCAATGATTATTACCGCCCAGAGACCGTATTTTATACAGCCCGTATAAGCCAGAGCGCTAAAAAAAGGAGAGTTTCGGCCCAGCAGTGACAGAATCAGCACAAACGAGAACATGGTGGTGGAAAGAGGGCTGTCCGGCACAAAGGGCCACAGTTTTACCGGTGTGGCGGCCAGTTGCCCGGCATACCAGTAATAGCCGTAAGCCGATCCTAAAATGTTGGCAATCATAATGGCCACCAGGTATTTTGGCTCCCATGGACGGGCCAGAAAGTTTTTCCAGTGATGCCACAACATATATAAAACCCGTTTCATTATCCTGAAACAACCCTTTTTGATTTTTTGATCACCTGGGCCGGCACACCGGCCACAGTAACACCCGGCGGGACATCCCGGTTAACCAGCGCCCCGGCCCCCACCACAGCCCCGTCGCCTATTACAACCCCGGGAAGAATGGTGCTGTTGGCCCCTATCATCACTTCCCTGCCTATGACCACCTCCCCGGTGCGATATTCGTGTATGAGGAACTCGTGGCAGAGAATGGTGCTATTATATCCAATCACGCAATTTTCTCCGATGGTGATTAAATGCGGGAAAAAAATATCCACCATGGAGGCCAGACCGAAGGATACATCCCTTCCGACCCTCATGCCGGTCATTTTATATAACCATCTCTTCATTCCCAAAAAAGGTATGTATTTGCAAAGAGTTATTATAATGAAATTAAAAACCACCCTGGCCGGACTGACCGCCCTGTGCCACAGGTGAAGGGAGTTTTTGCCCGGTGGGGCGGGAAAAATCTTTAGCCGACGTTTCATGTCCATGTCTTATCCTTTTTTCCCAGGTTAAATCTTGTCCGCAAATTCTTCTATTTTTTTTAAACGATGATTCACTCCGGACTTGCCCAGTTTGGGGTCCAGCATGTCGCCCAGTTCTCTCAGGCTGGCATCGGGATTATTGATCCGGGCTTCAGCCACCTGCTGCAATGCCGGGGGGAGTTTGTCCAAACCTACTGCGGACTTTATGCGCATAATGCTTTCCAGTTGCTGCACCGATGCGTTTACCGTCTTATTAAGGTTTGCCGTTTCACAGTTCACCAACCTGTTAATCTGGTTTCTCATGCCCTTATATATTCTTTTGTTTTCAAAATCCAGCAGGGCATTATGCGCTCCCATTATATTAAGGCAGGATATTATCTGCTCACTTTCCTTAAGATATATGACAAACCAGTTTTTCCGGGAGTTTATCTTGGCTTCCAGCCTGAACCTCCTCATGAATTTTATTATATCCCCGGCATGGTCCTCGTTATTGGTTATTATCTCAAAGTGGTAGGTGCCCTCGGGGTTGTTAACCGAACCACCGCCCAGAAATGCTCCCCGCAGATAAGATCTCCGGCAGCATTCCTTTCTAAGGAAATCCTTCTTCACATTCTTCAGCAGGCTCCCGCTTTCATCCATCAGTCCCAGGGCGGTTAGAACTTCCCCGGTCTTCTCCTGGGGGGGAACCCTGACCAGGTAGATATTATTCTTCCTCAGTTTGCTTTTACGCTTTACCAACACCTCGGCCTGAGCGCCAAACACTTCCCTTACCAGGGAAAATATTTTGCGGGCTACGGCTGCGTTTTCATTTAAAACATTGATATAAATGCGCCTTCCGCTTATCTGAATGCTCCCGTCCATTCTGAAAAGAGCCGAAAGCTCGGCCAGTTTACAGCAGTCCTTGGAGCCCACCACCCGGGCCAGCTCATTTTTAGTCTGGGCCGAAAAAGACACCAGATCACCCCACTTTGGCACGTACATTATACCATAAACCAAAGCCCGGGAAAAAATCTTTAAAAAAACGCCCTGATGGGCGGCTAGCAATCAGCTTTCAGCAGTCAGTAGTCAGAATCTGATAAAATCTAAGCGACCTCAAAGAGACATCCATCTGGGGGGAGTGATTTGAAGCCATTTCTTTTCATTTGTCGGTTGTAATAAATGACGTATCCTGTATTACTGATAGCGGTCGGTTACATTTCCGCTTACGTCGGTCAGGGCTACGGTGCTGCCCCTCAGGTCGTAGTGGCAGGTATGACATCCCCGGTCTCCTGCCCGATGAGGCCCAGCCCGTACACGTAGAATGTCTGGCTGCCATTCTCGTCTGTTTTTATCAATAATTGGCTTAAAAGCACATTAATCAGCCGGTTGGCAACATCATAGCCATACCTGACCTGCTTTCCATCCTGGACAGGTATAGTTTGGCGGTGGCGTTGGGAACAAAGTTTTCATTGGTGTCTTTTAGGCGGAATTTAACCCTTATGGACCTTCCCAGCCGGAATACACTGGTCCCGTCCTCCCTGATGGGCTTTTATGCGGCGCTGGCGGTGACAGTGGTATTTCCTGCGGCCAGCGGGATGATGGCGGCTGTGTTCCCGTTAGCAGTCACCGACGCCGCCGCCGGGTTTAAGGAAATCCATGTTACGCTCTTGTTGGTGGCGTTATCCGGTAAAACCGTGGCCGTCAGGGTGGCGGCCGGCCCCCCTGCGGTGATGCTTAAGGCGGTCTTATCCAGGGTTAACCCGGTTACCGGCACTGTGGAGGCAGTCACTGTAACCATGGCTGCGGCGGTCTTTCCTCCATAGACGGCGGTAATCTCCGCACTCCCCGGACGGACTGACCTTGACCACTGCCGGGTTGGTTGACTGGTACGATGCCAGGGCGGTTACATCAATGTTCTTTCCATCCGAATTGACCGCCGCAACCACCGTGTTTCTGTTTTCACCCACAGCCAGGCTATAAGACGTGGAATCCCGTGTGTTATCGTAGCAGCCAGTAAGTCACGAGTGTCATGGTGACGGTCCCATGACACGAATTAGCGGTAAGCTTCACGCCTATGCTTTATTGTCAATATAGAGACTTGTTTCTCTTTAAAACGGTATTCGAAAGTTATTCGCCAATCACCTACCCTGAGTCTAAGTTCGCCCTGACCGCCCTTAAGTTTAGCTATATCACCTTTTGGTGTGTAATTGGCTAATTTAATTATAGCTTCTTTTATCCTGGCCTGAGTATGCCTGTCCAATTCCCTGAGGCTTTTTATGGCTTTTTCCGAAAAAGATTATCTCAAATTCCCAGTTCACGCCATACATCCTCTGCTTTGACGCCCTTTCCGGCTTCTATTTCAGCCCGGGCTTGGTTAATCTCACTGGCTTCTTCCGGAGATATCTCCTCTTCCGGCCATGCCATAGAACTGAGAATAACCCACAGGGCTTGAACCTGCTCGTCAGTCAGCCGGTCAACAAGGGCTTTGATTTGATCACGAGCTACAGCCATATATACCACCTCAAGCTTATTATAACCCTTCTTCAATTTTTAAACCACCACTTTCCTAACAGAATAAAGAGAATTATCTGCTATCAATACTCCGGGGAGGCGCCCTCCACCACCTGTTCCGGGCTGTGTTTGGATTCCCTTAAAGCTGTCGGGCTGGGTAAAGCGTCCTGTCTGGGGGTCGTACCAGCGGGAGTTGTAGAACATGAGCCCGGACTTGGGATCATGTTCTTTGCCGGTAATTCCCTTGAAGCTGTAGGGGGCCAGTGTGCCGGCGAACATGCCGGCGAAGGTGTCCCAGCGGTATTTGACGGTGTTTTCTCCCAGGTGGTCGGTAAGGTCGCTTACGCTGCCCAGGGCGTCATGGTGGTAGTACAGCAGTCCGCCACGGGTTCTGAGGTTGCCGTAGCGCCCTGGTCTTTTCTGTCATGTGCGACAGCGAGAACCGTCCCCTGTCGCATTCCGGCCCCTGGGACGCTATGGCAGTACCCTTCGCAGGAACTGGCCGGTATATGAGGCCGGGCTGCCGGAAATCTCTTCCGGTGTTCCCGAGGCCACCAGGGCGCCTCCCCTGTGGCCCCCCTCGGGACCCAGGTCTATAACATGATCGGCTGTTTTGATAACATCCAGGTTGTGTTCTATTACTATCACGGTGTCCCCGGCGTCCACCAGCCTGTGCAGCACCCTCAGGAGCCTTTCAATATCATCCATGTGCAAACCGGTGGTGGGCTCGTCCAGAATATACACCGTTTTTCCGCTGGACCTCCGGGACAGCTCGGCGGCCAGCTTGACCCTCTGGGCCTCGCCGCCGGACAGCTCCGGCGCCGGCTGCCCCAGCCTTATATAGCCAAGCCCTACGTCCTGTAAGGTTTTCAGCTTTCGGTGTATCCTGGGCTGGTGCTGAAAGAACTCCACCGACTGATCCACCGTCATGCTCAAAACGTCCGATATATTTTTCCCCTTATACCTGACCTCCAGGGTCTCACGGTTATACCGGAGACCCTGGCACACCTCGCAGGGAACATAAACATCGGGCAGAAAGTGCATCTCTATTTTTATAATTCCATCTCCCTGGCAGGCCTCACAGCGGCCTCCCTTGACATTGAAGCTGAACCTCCCCAGTTTGTAACCCCTTACCCTGGACTCGGGTGTTTGGGCGAAGAGATCCCGTATGTCGTTGAAAACTCCGGTGTAGGTGGCCGGGTTTGACCTGGGGGTCCTCCCTATGGGCGACTGGTCCACCTCAATAACCTTGTCAATATTCTCAATGCCCCTTATCTCGCGGCAGGCGCCGGGCTTTACCCTGGAGCCGTTCAGTGAAGAGGCCAGCTTTTTGTATAGTATCTCATTGACCAGGGTGCTCTTGCCTGATCCGGAAACCCCTGTGACGCAGACAAAAACATTCATGGGAAAATACACATCGATACTTTTCAGATTATTCTCCGAGGCACCCACAACCCAAAGCCCCTTCCCGTTGGGAGGGCGGCGGGTCCCGGGCACAGGTATACTCTTTTTACCGCTGAAATACTGCCCGGTTATGGAGTCCGGGTTGTTTATTATATCTGTGACGGTGCCGCTGGCCACCACCTCTCCGCCGTGGTCACCCGCCCCCGGCCCCATGTCTATGATGTAGTCGGCCTGCCGGATGGTGTCCTCATCGTGCTCCACCACTATTAATGTATTGCCCACGTCCCTCAGCCTTACCAGTGTTTCCAAAAGCCTCCGGTTATCCCTCTGGTGCAGGCCGATACTGGGCTCATCCAGTATATACAGCACTCCCATAAGGCCGCTGCCAATCTGGGTGGCCAGGCGGATACGCTGGGCCTCACCCCCGGAAAGGGTCCCAGCCGCCCGGTTGAGAGTGAGGTAATCCAGCCCCACGTTGATCAGAAACCCCAGTCTCTCGTTAATTTCCTTCAAAATCTGCCTGCCTATCATCTTTTCCCGTTCAGTTAAATCCAGGTTCTGAAAGAAATTGAAGGACTCGGCCACCGGCATCCTGGAAACCTCATCGATGGACAGCCCCCCCATTTTGACTGAAAGGGACTCTGGCCGAAGGCGGGTGCCCTGGCATTGGGGGCAAAGCCTTGACCCCATGTACTGCTCGATTTCCCGGCGCATATACTCGGAACTGGTCTCCCGGTAACGCCTGGCCAGGTTGTTTATCACTCCCTCGAAGGGCATGTTATAGCTGTGGGTAAGCCCGCTGTTTCCGCTTAATACCACGCTGATACTTTCGGTTCCGGTTCCATGGAGAATCTTATCCAGGTCTTCCGGTTTCATTTTTTGTATCGGTGCGTCAAGGCTGAAGGAATACTTCCGGGCCACGGCCTCCAGAATTGAAAAGGAGTTCTGGCTCCTCATCCAGCCGTGAATGGCCCCTCCGTTTATGGATTTGCCCTTGTCCGGCATCAGCAAATCAGGATCGATCTCCTGCTTCACACCCAATCCTGTGCAGGTGGGGCAGGCCCCAAAGGGGTTGTTAAAGGAAAAAAGACGGGGGGCCAGCTCCGGAAGGCTGATACCGCAGTCCGGGCAGGCAAAATTCTCACTGAATACTGTCTCGTTGTCCCCAACAGCCACCAGCACCAGCCCGGCGGCGTGCTTTAAAGAGGTTTCCAGTGAATCGGCCAGGCGCTTGGCTGATCCCGGCCGGACTATTATTCTGTCCACCACTATTTCCACGGAGTGCTTTTTATTCTTTTCAAGTTTTATTTCCTCTGTAACTTCCCTCATTTCGCCGTCAACCCTAACCCTTACAAAGCCATTACGGCGAATCTCTTCAAAGAGCCTGGTAAACTCCCCCTTTTTCCCCCGCACCACCGGGGCCATTACGGTAATCCTGGATCCCTCGGGGAGTTCAGCCAGGTGATCCACCATCTGCTGAACGGTCTGCCTGCTTATGGGCTTTCCGCAACTGGGGCAGTGAGGCCTGCCCACCCTGGCGAACAGCAGCCGCAGGTAGTCATATATCTCGGTAACCGTTCCCACCGTGGATCGCGGATTGTGGGAGGTGGTCTTCTGGTCAATGGAAATGGCCGGCGAAAGCCCCTCAATATAATCAACATCGGGCTTGTCCATTTGTCCCAAAAACTGTCTGGCATAGGCCGAAAGGGATTCAACGTAGCGGCGCTGCCCCTCGGCGTAAATGGTGTCAAAGGCCAGGGATGACTTGCCCGACCCGGAAAGGCCGGTGATAACCACCAGTTTGTCCCTGGGAATCTCAATATCAATATTTTTCAGGTTATGGGCCCTGGCGCCCTTAATCACTATCTTGTCCTGCATTGCCGCCTCCGCTGTTTTATGAATTATGGATAGCTTTTATAAGTATAACATATCATAAAGAGTCAACAGTGCGACAGCGGGAACCGTCCCCTGTCGCAGTCACCTGTCGCACGGTGATCCAGCTTTGGGCTACTTTCTGTTCTTCAAAACCAACTTTAAAATGAGCCTTGCCAGCCTGTCGTGGTCGTGCCTTACCACGTCCCCCGGGGCCAGAAGAGGCTCAAGCACCGCCTTGAAGCCCATTCTTTCTATTTCCTTTGCGTCCGCTGTCACCGGAATAGCTCCTTCCTTACTGTAGCGGTCCCGGAGCACCTTTGGAATACCCCCCCGATTTACCACAATAAAGTCCACAACCTTGCCGGCGTGGGACAGTATGGCCTTCACATGGGCGCTGGCAGTATATCCATCAGTTTCCCCCAGCTGGGTCATTATATTGCAAACATACATTTTGACCGCCCCAGATCTGGCAATTTCATCGGAAAACCCGGTTACCATCAGGTTTGGAATTATGCTGGTATAAAGGCTGCCCGGGCCCAGCACAATGGCGTCGGCCTCGGCTATGGCCTGCAGCGCCTCGGGCAGCGGGAAGCACTGGGCGGGCTCCAGAAAAATTTTTCTAATCCGCCTGCCATATTTGGGTATGTTTGACTCCCCGAAAACCACGGAGCCATCCGAATACTCCGCCCCCAGTGAAATATTCTCAAGGGTTGACGGCAGCACCTGCCCCCTTACGGCCAACACTCTGCTCATCCCCCTGATGGCCGGGTGGAATCCCCCGGCAAGGTCATTCATGGCGGCTATGAGAAGATTTCCCAGGCTGTGCCCGGCCAGTTCGCCCACGGTAAACCTGTACTGCAGCAGTTGTTCCATAAGGGATTCCTTGTCGGCCAAGGCAACCAGGCAGTTTCTGATATCCCCGGGGGGGAGAATGCCCAGGTCGTCCCTTAACCTTCCGGAACTGCCCCCGTCATCGGCCACCGACACTATGGCCGTAATATTGCTGGTATATTTCTTTATTCCCCTCAGCAGCACAGAAAGGCCGGTGCCCCCGCCCACAACCACCACCCGGGGTCCCCGGTTGAGATACCGCCGGGTGTACAACACATCCACAAGACGGCCTCCATCTTCGGGCGCCAGGGTGAATACAATTGATCTAAACGCCCTTACCAATCCAATAACTATGGCTGAAGCTCCCAGCACAAAAAGGGCGACCGCTCCCGGAGGGGATGAAAGGGGGCCAAAGAAGCGTCCCCCCCACTCCAAAAGAAGGTTCCTGGACAGGGGCAGAAGAGATCCCACCAGAAGAGAGGTGCCGGATATACTTAAAAAAGCCCCCAGGGCAGTAAGAATAAGCCACCTTTTGACATTAAGCCCGGGGTAAAACCACTTCAGCAATTTCATTGGCATGACCCCGCCCTTTTTCCTATATCCCGGTGTTTTGTTCTTACATTGTATTTCCGGGCTTTCAGATAATCAGTCAGTTTGTTTGCCAGGGCCACTGAGCGGTGTACTCCTCCGGTGCAGCCAATGGCGATGGTAAGGGAGGTTTTTCCCTCCTTCATATACTGGGGTACCAAAAACTCCACAAAATTAAAGAATTTACTTACAAATTCCTCTGACACGGCGGAATTCATAACAAACTCCTGGACGTCCGGATCGTTTCCGGTCATTGGGCCTAAAACATCATCATAATGAGGATTGGGAAGGAATCTTACATCGAACACCAGGTCACTGTCCATGGGCATGCCATATTTGTACCCAAAGGAAACCACAATAATCCTCAGGCTGGAAACCGACGGACTGCCGCCGAACAGGTTGTTTATCTCCTCACGCAGCTGGCTGTTGCTCAGGTATGAGGTGTCAATGACCTTGTGGGCCTTTCCTCTTATATCCTGGAGACAACTTCTTTCCTCGTCTATCCAGTGCAGAACATCTCCGTCAGCCCCCAGCGGATGGCTGCGGCGGGTTTCCTTGAAACGGCGCAGGAGGGTTTCTCTGGATGCTTCCAGGAAAAGTATTTCATACCCTATATCCATGCTGTCCAAGTTACACAACACCCCGGAAAGGGAATTGAAAAACTCTCCCCCCCTTATATCCACCACCAGGGCAATCTTATCCACATCTTTTTTGGACTGGGTGCAAAGCTCAACGAATCTTGGTATCAGGGTGGGGGGAAGGTTATCCACACAAAAAAATCCCAGGTCTTCCAGGCTGCGTACCGCCTGGGTTTTACCGGCCCCGGAAAGCCCGGTGACTATTACCAGCCTTTTTCTATTCATAATCAAGCTCCATTCCAGCATTATCGTCTGCATAATAAATTCTATACTTTCAGCGCCTAAAAATCTATACCCGGCGAAATTTACCTGTGTAAGTTCACCGGGTAAGATTGATTTTGTATTACTGACCAAAGTATCCGTTATTGTTCTTTCGCCAGCTCGTTTTTAAGATAGTCGATGACCTCCACCGGGCCGGGGTCTATGCCGTAGAGAAAAGCCAGGTACAGGCTGGTGTAGTCGCCGCTGTAAATAAGGGAGTAAGTCCTGGCCAAAACGCCCCCGCCGCTGGCCCTGACATCGGTTATACCGGCCACTGCTTTGCTGATTATGTTCTTGGTTATTTCCATTCGCTTCTGAACTCTGGGGTGATCCATGTCGTCCCTCAATATAACCACGTGAACCTGCTTCAGAATAGCTTCCGGGTATCTGAATCCCACCAGCTCATTGTGGTTCAGCTCCGGGAAAGTATTCCAGTAGGCCGGCGCCTTGGCGTTTTCATTTATCTGGCCTTTCCACCTCTGGGCCACCACCTCGGTGGTGCCGCCGGACCCCCAGATGACCGGTATCCTGTTATACAGCTTCAAGGCCATCTGCTTGGCAGGATTATTTTCCGCCGGCACCTCGGGCCTGAGGTTGCCATATAGTATTTTAAGGTGGTTGACCAGCTTTTCCACCTCATCGGCAATGCCTGTGAGAAAACCCAGTCTTTCCATCACTCTCAGGGTGGGTATGAAAAGAAAACCAGACGCAGATCGCGGGGAAATGCCGCCGGGCACCGGAATTACCGTGACACCTTCCCCAGCGGCCATTTCGGCCAGCTTTCCTCCGGTGGTGACGGCAATTATGGTGGCGCCTCTTTTCCTGGCATCCTGATAAGCGCTGAGGGTTTCCTCGGTGTTTCCCGAATAGCTCACCGCAAAAACCAGTGTGTCCCTGCCCACAAATTCGGGCATGGTGTAGCCCCTGTTCACCAATACAGGAACAGAGCATTTATCATTGCAGTAAACCCTCAGCAGATCCCCCCCAATGGCCGATCCTCCCAGGCCGGTTACCACCACGCTGGATATGGCGTCCACCGCCGGCAGGTCGATGGCTCTGGATAAATCCCAGCAGGCGGTGGTGCACTGGCTGGCCAAAGTGGTCAGGGAGGGGAACATCCCCTTGGTGTCCGCCTGGTACATGTACTCAAAATCATTCAATAGCTTTTCCTTTTCGATCATATAATTAAAACCTCCCTTTTCGGTTCTTTTAATCATTAATGGCGAAATCACGGGACGGACCTTCTTCCAGAACCTCTTCCACGTAAGCCCTCAAAACCTCGGCCACCCCCCAGGCCTGGGCAATACATCCCCTGGGCACAACCGGGTCGTTACCGTCAAATATTTCCGAAATATACCCCACCCCATGGTGGCGTAAATGATCCCTGAAAGGATTGATAAACATCCCGGCCTGCTCCCTGGTGGCGGGAGAATAGCCGTATGCCTTACGGTATGCGGTGATGAAGGGTCCCATCAGCCAACTCCACACCGTTCCCTGGTGGTATGCCCCGTCCCTGCTGAACCTGTCCCCAATATAAACTCCCCTGTAATGAGGATCATAATACGACAGGCTGCGCAGCCCGTATGTGGCGTATAGCTCCTGCCATACACGGCGAAGGGCCTGCCGCGCCTTTGAGGGGGCCACCGGCGAGTAAGGCAGGGCCATGGCTATAACCTGGTTGGGCCTAAGCCGGGCGTCCCTCTCCTCCCCGTTTATGACGTCATACATGTAGCCCCCGTCCTCATACCAGAATTTCTCTTTAAAACTTTTCCCCACCTTTTCTGAAAGACCGGCGCAGGGAAGGGACTCCCCTGCTCTTTGGGCCAGCCGGTCCAGTATTTTAAGCGCGTTATGCCAGAGGGCGGCTATTTCCACCGGCTTGCCGTGCCTGGGGGTAACCACCCAGCGATCCACCTTGGCATCCATCCAGGTAAGCTGATGGTCCGGGGTTCCGGCCGATATAAGCCCGTCTTCGTCCATCCCTATTTGGTATTTGGTGCCCTTTATGTAGAAGTTGACTATTTCCTTCAGCGCCGGGTATATTTCTTTTAAAATAAAATCAAAATCACCGGTATATTGTAAATATTTATAAACAGCGTGGAAATACCACAGGGAGGCGTCCACCGTGTTATACAGGGGCTCCCCGGGGGTGTCGGGAAACATGTTGGGTATCAGCCCTTCATTGCAGTAACGGGCGAAGGTCAAAAGAATCTCCCTGGCGTCTTCATACCTGCCGGTAACCAGGGTCAGTCCCGGAAGGGCAATCATGGTGTCCCTGCCCCAGTCGTTGAACCAGTGATAACCGGCAATGACGCTTTTGGTTTGGGTGGACCGCCTCCTTACCACAAAGGCGTCACAGGCCAGAGCCAGCCGGCAGGCAAAATCATCCCGGAGTCCGGACTGTTCAATCAGCCTGCGGTGGCGGCCCTTTTCGGAATCCAGCAATATATCAGCATTGATGCACCGTTTATCAATCTCTTCCTCTGTACTGGCAATAAAGTAAAAAACCTTCTCTTCCCTGGCGGCCAGGGGTATGACAAAATGACCGGGAACAAAATGATCTTCCACGGCATTCTCTCCCCGCTCCTGCTCCCCGGGATAAAACATCCCCTTAAACCAGCCCTCCCCCCGGTAAAAGTGGGATTTACCCCCGCAAACAATATTAAGGGGCGGCGCCTCGGGCACAGCTTTTACCGAAATGCCGGCCCCCTCCCGTATTTTAAGAGTTTCCGGGCGGAAATTGATCTGCCCCATGCTGCTGGTCCAGTGAAAATCCCTGCAGTTTAAAAGGGGGATCAGACGGAAGGTGGCCGGGGATGATCCGTTTATAATACTATACCGGATAACGGTGGTATTTTCACCGTACACCATAAATATTGTCTTTTCAATGACCACATCCACGAAGCTGTATGTAAAGGTGGGAAACTTGCCCACCAGAGCTCTCTGCAAGTGTATAAATCCGAATTCCGTTACACCCCGGACGGTTTTATTACTGGTCAGATTGTAGGTCCGCCCGCCTGCCTCAAACCTTTCGTCCACCTTTGACAGCAGCATGGTCCTTCTCACCGGCGGAGCCAGGGAGGCCACCAGAAGGCCGTGATATTTCCGGGTATTGGCGCCGATTACCGTTGACGAGGCATATCCTCCGATGCCGTTTGTTACAAGCCATTCCTTCTGAATTCCCTGTTCAAATGTCGGCCAGTCCCCCTTACCCAGATTAATATCCTCCACGAACCAACCCTCCTTTTGAGAAGTGAGATGTGGGAAGTTAGATGTGGGATTAAGATGGAATTAGCTAAACTAATTCCTACAAGATCTAACCTCTCGCCTCTCACATCTCAATACAACTGCTATAATATTCAAAGACCTCCAATATTATTCACCTGGAATAACCATACCTGCCCCCTTCAGGGCCAGGGCCACGGCGCCCAGCAGGCCGGACCGGCCCTCCAGTCCCGCTCTCACTACCTTTACCTGCCCCAGGGAAGAACCCAGTGCCCTGGCCGACAGTTCCCTTTTCATGCTGTCCCACAGAACGCTGCCCGCTCCCAAAGCCCCTCCACCCAGAACAAGCCTGTCCGGGTTTATCAAGTTCACCATATTGGCCATGCCCATTCCCAAATAATCCCCGGCTGTGGAAATTATGCCGGTGGCCTCGGGGTCACCTGATGCCGAGGCCTTTGCCACCGACACCGCAGTGATATCACCTGGATTTCCTCCGGCCTCCCGCAGTATGGCCCTGCCCCTTCCGGCCGCCACCAGTTCCCTGGCCCTGGAGGCCATAGCGGTTCCGGAAGAAAGGGACTCCAGACAACCTCTCCTGCCGCAGCCGCAAAGGGGACCGTCGGGATCCAGCACCATGTGGCCCACCTCACCGGCGCCTCCCCCGGCCCCCCGGTAAATATGGCCGTCCAGTATAAGACCTGCCCCTATACCGGTACTGACGGTGACATACACCATATGCCTGGACCCGCGGCCAGCTCCGAAAAAATACTCTCCCAGGGCGGCCAGATTGGCGTCGTTATCCACATACACCGGCAGACCGGTGATCTGCTCCAGTTTTTCCCTTAGTGGAATATTATTCCAGCCAGAAAGGTTGGGCGATCTGAACACCACCCCTTTGACCGGATCCAGAGATCCCGGCGAGCCTATGCCAATGGCCGCCGGTCCGGCCACGCCCACCGGCGTCAGGTCCTTGACCTGATTATAAGTTTCCACTATCCTCCCGATTACTGCCTCCGGGCCATCCCCGGCCCCGGTGGGAATCCTGGCCTCAGCCACTATCCTGCCCAGGGAATCGGCCAGGGCGGTATATATTTTTGTTCCTCCCAGATCTATTCCCACCACGTACCGGTTCAAAAGATTAATCCTCCTCGTTGAAAATGAATTTGCCAATTACCCTGGCCACACCCCCACAGGTGTTGGAACCGGTAATAAAGTCGGCCTGACTTTTCAACTCTTTTCCGGCATTGGCCACCGCCACTCCCAGGCCGGCGTAGCCAATCATGTCCAGATCATTGCAGCCGTCCCCTACCGCAATAATATCCCCTGGATCAATGCCGTAATAACCCGCCACCGCTTCCAGCGCTCTTCCCTTGGTGGCCTCGGGATGCATGCACTCCAGAAAAATAGGCTTTGACTCGGTAATGTACAGTCTATCTCCAAAAAGATTTTTTGTTTCCTCCCCCAGCCTGTCAATGTTCTCTTCCGAAGACACAACCAGGATCTTGGCGGGATCCCGGCGCTGCTCCCTCAGATAGGTTATCAGGTTGCCCACCGGGATGGGTTCAATTCCCGATATGGACTGGTAGATTTTGCTTTCCTCTGTGATTTTTTCAACCAGGAGTTGGTCGTCAATATATATGTTTATGTGGTAACCCTTGGGCATTAGCCTTTCCAGCAATTCCAAGGCGGTATTCAAAGGAACCGGTCGGCTGTACAGCACCTCTTTGGCGCGGGGGAATTTGACCAGTGCCCCCTGATAAGTAATAAGGGGGGTATCCAGCCCCAGCTCCCGGCAATACGGCAGTGCCGACCGGTACATGCGTCCGGTGGCCAGCACCACTTTAACCCCTGCCCTTACCGCTCTGGCAATGGCCCCCCGGTCGGCGGGAGAAATTTTAAAACTATTGTCCAAAAGTGAATCATCAAGGTCTGTGGCCAGCATTTTATACTGAAGCAAGTTGCATCCTCCTGGTGTAGGTTATTGGCAATAAGTTAAGTTGTTGGCTTTAAGCTTTAAGCTGTAAGCGGTAAGCTATATGCTGTACGCTGCTGGTTACTTTTGTAAGCCACTACCTATTACCTCTGAAAGGTTCTTCCCCTTTCGTACACTCCGGCAAGGCTTATATAGCTTACAGCTTAAAGCCAACGGCCATTTTCAGGACAGAATGGTCCCATGCGGGTTTTCTTATTCTGACTTCTGAATTCTGGATTCTGTTTAAAAAATCGATGTACCGCCTCGGCGGCCGGTCTGTTCATACCGGGAACGGCCTCCAGTTGGTTTAGGGTGGCCCCGGCAACGGCCTCAATGGTGGGAAATGCTTTTAAAAGGGCTTTTTTTCTCACCCCACCTATACCGTCCACCTCGTCCAGCAGGGATTTGAGATTTCTTTTGGTCCTAAGCTGCCTGTGGTAGGTAACTGCGAAACGGTGCGCCTCATCCCGGATCCTCCGGAGCAGATAAAGCGCGCCGGAATCTCCGGGAAGCCGTATGGGCTGTTCTCTTCCGGGGGCGAACAACAACTCTTCCTCCTTGGCCAGAGCAAAAAGAGGAATATCACAGCCGGCGGCGGCCATGGCCTCCAGGGCCGCCGAAAGCTGACCCCTGCCGCCGTCCACAATAACCAGATCCGGCAATATATGAAACTTTGCCTGCCTGGCGGACAGCCGGCCGCTGCCAATAAGTTCCTTCTCCTCCCGCCCCCTTTGGAAACGGCGGCCTATAACCTCCCGCATGGAGGCAAAGTCATCCTGTCCCTGAACAGTCTTGATCTTAAAACGCCTGTACTGATCGGGGGAGGGCTTCCCGAACTCAAATACCGCCATGGAGGCAACGGCCTCGGCCCCCTGTATGTTTGAGACATCGTAGCACTCTATCCTCCGGCAGTCCTCCGGCAGTCCCAGGGCCAAGGCCAGCTCAACAGCGTCCCGGGCCGCATCCCGCTTTGAAGCTGCCGCCAGCAGGGACTCCTCCAGGGCCAGGCGGGCATTTTTTTCCACCATTTCCATTAGCTTTTTCTTTTCTCCCCGCCTGGGGACCGCTATGGATACCTTCGATCCCTTTTTACCCGACAGCCATCTGGAAAGTATTTCAGCCTCCTTTGGATCAATCTTTTGAAGCAATATTTCACCGGGTATAAAATCAGCGCTGTTATAATACTGCTTGGCAAAGGAGGTTATTATTTCCTCCCTTCCAAAAACCTTTGTGCCATTTAATATAAAATTTTCCCGTCCCAGCAATTTTCCCCCCCGCACAAAAAAAACAGTAACCGCAGCTTCATTCTCACCTGCGGCAACGGCCACCACATCCCGGTCGTCCCTGCGGGTGGATATAATTTTTTGTTTTTCCAGAATCTTTTCCACCGCCCTGATCTGATCCCTCAGATCGGCGGCCCGCTCGAATTCCATTTTAGCGGAGGCCTCTGCCATCCGGGAAGCCAGTCTTTTAACCAGCTCCTCCTGCCTCCCCTCCAGAAAAAGGGACACCTCCCTGACCATGGCCAGGTATTCTTCCCGGCTGACCCTCCCACAGCAGGGTCCCAGGCAGCGCCTGATATGATTGTTTAAACAGGGCCTGCTTTTTGGCTTCAGTGCTTTGTCCTTGCATGTTCTGAAGGGAAACAGCCGCCTGATCAGGTTCAGCACCTCGTTAACCGCCCCTGTCTGGGTATAGGGTCCAAAATAAACGCCCCCGTCTTTCTGCACCTTCCTGGTTATGTGCACCCTGGGGAAGTCCTCCTGCATGGTTATTTTAAGATAGGGATAGCTCTTGTCATCCTTTAGAAGCACATTGTAGCGGGGGCGGTGTTCCTTGATCAGATTGCACTCCAGTATAAGAGCCTCCACCTCGCTGTCGGTGACAATGTACTCCACATTGACAGCCCTGTCGGTCAGTGATTTAACCTTGGCACTCCGCCCGGAAGGAGTGAAGTAAGACCGTACCCTGCTTTTCAGGGACACGGCCTTGCCCACATATATAATTTTATCTTCGGCGTCTTTAAAAAGATATACTCCTGGCCTGTCAGGAAAATTTTTTATCTTGTCCGCCGGGTTGATAGTAACGCCCCCCCCCCATTTAGCTGTCAGCAATCAGCCGTCAGCTACACTGAAAATAGCAGAGTGCAGAAAAATCAAGATATACTGTGATATCAAAAGCTTTTTAGCCAGACAAAAGTCCTTATTTATATTATGTGCGGAGATGCGAATAATCGCAATAAGTGTATTTTTATCAGTTATTCATTATGAATGGATATAAAATAACCGCCTTGTCGGCGGTGCCGTCTTGCAGACGGCGGAATCCAGGAGCCAGAATCCAGAATCCAGAATAGTGACAGCATACTTTAAAAGTGACCCTCAAGCGACATACATTGAGGGGGAGGGGTTTTAGTCCAGGCGGATGCTGGAATAGTCGTCAGTCGTAGGACTTCAGACGTCGGAATAGTTTCATTTTACCTCTGGTCAAAAGACTTTAAGACCTACGACTGAAGACTGACGACCGACGACTGATACAGCCAGTTCAGCCGGAGGATAAGTAGATCGGACTCAAACCCCTCCACCGACCACAGAGCGACCCCAGAAAAACTCTGGGCTTGCATAAAAATGCTTTGGTGCTTCAGTGCTTCAGCGCTTTAATGCTTTAATGCGGCATATGCTTTCCTAAGCGATAAAAAACGTGCAGCCATTGAAACTACACGTTTTTTGCACTGGAGCTGGTGAGGGGATTTGAACCCCTGACCGCTGATTGTTGGTAAGGTAGTTTGTTTAAACCGTTGAAATCGACGGGTTTAAACAATATAACGCCTGGATTTCTATTAGACAGCTTTTCTGTCAATTATTACTCGTTAATTCTTGCACCCATTTTTATCACATGTGATTGCTTTGCTTGTATTCTGCCAATGATCGCTAATTTTTGTTGTGTCCACTCCGCAGCCAGTTTTACCACCTTTGACACCAGCATGGACTTCTCCCGTTGGAATGTGTTCTACAGCCATTGTTTTTTCCTCCTTAAGCAAAATATTTATAATAAGGCATCTCGCCATTATTGCATATTCACTATTCATCCAACATCAGCTTTTTCTTTGAATTTCTAAGCTTGCGAATTTCCTCCCGTTCAATCGTTTGAATGCTTGATTCCCTAGGTGATCCCAACTGCTTCAGTCGTTCAATACCTGCACTGTCCAACAGTGATTTCATCATTTGTTTGGCGCTGGCATTAAGCCTAATGAGGCGTTCTTTTTGAGGTAACCCCTGACGGATGAACTCTGCATTCAGGCTTTCCATATTTGACAGAACAATAAGCTGCTGAAGTGATGCCTCGTCACGGATATTTCCTTTAGCATCAGGATTAGCCAGCCGCCACTCTTTAGCAGTCATGCCAAACAGGGCAACATTCAAAAGGTCAGCTTCATTGGCATAAGTCATATTCTGCTTCTGCGGAGTAACATCAGGTGGGATTAGTACATCTTTGATGGCGTCCGTATGTATCCGATAATTAATTTTCGCAAGAGTACGGTTGAGATTCCAGCTGAGAGACAGGCGGTTATTTTCGTCCGCTTTTAAGCGTTGATAATCTTTTATAATGTAAAGTTTAAACTCAGGCGAAATCCATGAGGCAAACTCAAAGGCGATATCGGAATGCGCAAAGGTAGCTGCATAACGGCCTTGTTTCGAAGTCATACCAATTGCTCCTGTTTTTTCAATCCACTTTTTAGGTGTCAAAACGAAACTATTGAGTCCAGCTTCATTTTCAATTGCCTCGAATTCGAGGCAATTGAAGTTCGGATTATTTAATTTCTCCCATAAGCTAAGAAATTGAACTACGTTACGATTCCTCATCCAGTTCTGTATCACATAACCAGGATTTTCGTCTGTTTTATATTTTGCAATATCGGTCAATGAAATATAATCATTGTCATCTTCGCCGGAAATAACAGTGATTTCAGTCCCTTTAGCGAAAATAGTATCCTTAAAGTTTTTATCCTTTGGCATCGAATTTGCCCCCATTCAATATGTGACAAGAACACTTTAAATTCTCAAATAAAACACAGGAAAATCATACCATATATCGAACACATGTTCAAGAGTTTAATTCTTGCTTTTTTTGCAAATCCCGCACCTCTTTTGCAGGATTTTAGTTTCATTGGAGCCAGAGGGGGAATCGCACGCCGCTTCGCCTAGCCGCGCGGCCCGCTCGGAGTTAGGCTCCCCAATACCCTCACGGTTGTTCGTAAGGTGGTATGAATCATAAACTCTCATATTACAGGCAGCACTTTTTATATTTTTTGCCGCTCCCGCAAGGGCAAGGATCATTTCTGCCAACTTTTCTGTGATATTGGCGTTGAAAGCTCTCTATTCTGCTTTTCGCATATTCGACACTCAATTCTTTTAGTCGGTCAATCTCAGCAGGGGGTATATCGCTATAACTGCATTGCTTTCCTTTTGCGCCATGCAATTTTCCGTCTTTATCATAATCAATATCTATCCACATTATTGGCATTGACTCATCGCTGAGGATGGCAGACAAAACGTAATCCTGGCGTTCCGGTGTGCTCATGATTTTAATACCAGGAACTGCAACGAACAGACAATACTTTATTTCACCAAAGGCAGACATTACAAGCATTCTGCCAATTTCAGGTTGTCTTCGCAACGCATGATGAATTGCTTTACAAAAATCGTCCTTGGCTTCTGAATACATATTCAAGAGGAAGTGCGTGTTCTCTCCTAATCTTCCTCGATTTCGTATTTTCCTTTAATTCGCTTTTCAATATCCTCTGCCGAAGGCAATGTATCTGCCAATTCCTGCGGTACAAAGTCGGACAGCTTGTATTCGCTGACGCCGATAGGCTTGTTAATATCGCGCAGGGCATATTCAGCAGTCAACTTGTCACGTTCCTTGCAAAGCAGGATGCCAATCGATGGGTTGTCGTGCTCATGCCGTAGTATATCATCCACCGCCGAAAGGTAAAAGTTCAACTTCCCAGCGTATTCCGGTTTGAATTTTCCGGCCTTAAGTTCAACAACCACATAGCAGCGAAGCTTCGTGTTATAAAACAGCAAGTCGAGATAATAGTCCTCATTGCCTACAGTAAGATGGTACTGATTACCGAGAAACGCAAAACCTGTGCCGAGTTCAATCAGCGTCTTGGCGATATTCGCCACCAATTCGTTTTCTATCTCGCGCTCTATAATATCATCACGAATTTCAATGAAATCGAATACATACGGGTTCTTTAGCGTGTCCCTTGCCAGTTCACTCTGCGGGGACGGTAGGACGTGCTCAAAGTTGGTGGCCTTGCTTGGCAAAGCTTGCCGTTCATACATTTTTGTTTCGATTTGATGAACAAGGATATTTCGTGACCAACCGTTTTCCAAGGTTTTTGCGGCATACCAAATGTAAGCTTCTTTATTGGGAACTTTGTCCATCAACGCCTGAAGATGATACCAAGTTAATTGTGCAAGTGGCGCTTGCACAAATTCAATTTCCGGAAACATAGTCGCAAATTTTTTCATATATTTAAAATTCCGCACGGAATATCCAGTGGCGTTAGGAAACTCGGACTTGATATCACGAGCCAAATTATCAATGTATTTGTTTCCCCATTCACCATTTTCGATGATAACCTTGCCTGCTCTCTCAAGAAGTTACGAGGGTGTTTGCCGCTGTCATGGACGGCAAGAATTATATTAAAGGCTTTAACAATGCCGACATTCGAGGGATCATTTACCCACACCATTTAAAGGACAACCCTCACCTCATCGGTAAAACAACCCGGCTTCTGGCAAAACTGAGAGCTCACGGGCTCATAGCAAAGATCCCGCATTCGTTTCGCTATAAACCCACGGTAAAGGGTATCCGAATCATGTCTACCATACTCCGAGTCAAGAAGAAGGAGATCCCGAACCTTTTCGACGTGGCATAACAATTTGACCTTACCAAGCCTTTTCCTGAAAAGCTTGTTTTTTCTTTATTGTTTTTGAGGATAATCACATAAATCAGTATTAAATGCTTTAGGATTTTCAGTCGTAATTTATAGAAATAATCATGAAATATGATAGCCCAGCGTATTAATTAACCGCTTTCATAAACTTGTCCCAGTGTACCGGATATTTATTGCTTCCGTACACCTTAATTGGTTTGCGGTTCTTAAAATTGAGCTCCAGCAGAGTAATTAGTCGCTTCGCTTGGCTCGAGGACAGCAGTTCATTCCTAATTCTTGTTTGGCTAAAACAACCCACACCCTTGGGCTTTGAAATCCTCTATCTTATCCAATAGTTCCTCGGTGGTTATTTCAAAATACTCCGCCATACAATCGATGCAGTAGAAGCGCTCTACTTTTCTGCCCAGCAGTTTCTTGTTGAGTCCTATATGGTTTTTGTTGGCTATTACTGCCCCGCATACAGAGCAATTTTTTGTATCCACGTTACCTCTCAGGTGAATATTTTTTAGCATGTCCATCGAAAAGCCAACGCAAAAAAGCATTACGGACTTCAACGACCGTGAAGGTGGCCGAATCACTGGTGTTTATGTTCGTTTTTGTCGGGTTATTTTCAAAAGCCATGGGGCTTGTCTCCTTATCAGTTCAACCTATAAATCTACTCGCTGCCATCCTCACTCCGCCTTCCATTCAAGCGTCGGCATGTGCTATATTCTCTTATCCTTCTTTTTTGCCGCTTTAGTTCTTCCATCTGTCGGTTTCTCAGCATCCTTTGGGATAGCCCAAACACGACCGAGGCGATATGCTCCGGGGATACGGCCTTTATCGCAGAGCACTTCAACCCTGCGCTGTGTAAGACCCCATTCATTTGCTTTATCCTTGGGGGTAACATAATCCATGGCAAAAAACTCCTATCTATGTATCTCAACATTATCATACATCTCTCAAGCGAACAATACAAGATTTATTGCCCTAATTAATGGACAATGATGAATGAGCAATAAAAAACGTGCAGCCATTGAAACTACACGTTTTTTGCACTGGAGCTGGTGAGGGGATTTGAACCCCTGACCTATTGATTACGAATCAATTGCGCTACCACTGCGCCACACCAGCATTTTAGCTTTTTTTAACGCAATATATATGATACCTCATAGAAATAACAAAGTCAACGAGAGCTGTGGCTTCTGCAGGCAAATTTCCCCTGGCTATTATTGTATTTACACGGAAATGGAGCCAAACCCCGCTGACCAGCGTAATATGAATAAAATAACCGCCTTGTGGGCGGTGCCGTCTTGCAGACGGCGGAATCCAGGAGCCAGGAGCCAGGAGCCAGAATGGTGACAGCCTGCCTTAAAAGCGACCCTCAAGCGACCCCACAGCGACATGCAGTGAGGGGGAGTGATTTAAGTCCGTGCGGAATGTGCCGGAGGATGCTACTGTCTCTTAACGACCGAGCCTACGGAATGCCGAGCCGGCTGCAGGACGCGGCGTTGGAGGCGGTCGGCATTCCGTTGGCGACCGCGTTTAGAGACAGTTGCAGCAGGAGGTAATGCAGGCCGGACTCAAATCGCTCCGCCTACCCATTAGCGACCATGTAGCGACCCTCAAGCGACCCTGGAGGAACTAGCGCCGATAAGGCTTTAGCACTTTAATATGACATATACTTTCCTAAACGATAAAAAAAAACAAAGCCCGCTTAAGCGGGCGGGGATTTATCAGTGCAGTGTGGCATACAGGGCATTTTCACCGGGATCGTACCTTGCTTCATATTTTCCTTTTTTACTTATCCCAAAGTAGTTAAAAAATCCTTTGCCAAAAACCTTTGTTTTACGCATTTCCAGGCCGCCTTCTTCTGCGGGCTTTATTCTCAATGTTTTTGTGTCTCTGTCATAAGCCAGCTCTATTTTGTTCCTGCCAATTTTCTGCCTTGCTACATTGTTAAGAACTATAGAAGATTTGGAAATCGATATGATAGGAACCTTTTCCATTCTCTCACTGCGAGGTTTATAGATTTCAAAAGCCATATTAACCAACCCCCTCTTTTTAACTATTATTGCCATCAATGATTATTATTAATACATGGATCTGCAAAAAGCATATAAAGTCAAAGCTTATTGAACTTAAGGAGTGGTTATTAAATGTTTGGCCAATACGGCGACATAATACTGGTTCACGGTGATAATATTGTTTCTGAAGCAATCCAGAACTTAACCCAAAGTTTTTTCTCTCATGCAGTGCTCTGCACCGATCCGGGGAAAATAGCCGAAATGACCAGGCATGGCTTTCGTCACCGGGATAATTATTATCTTACCGATCCCAGACCGTTTATTGTATTAAGGCACAGAATTCTGTTCCCGGAAAACCCAATGGCGCATTACTACATAAAAAATATTAAAAACTGCATTAACAACTACATCAAAAACCCACCAAAATATGACTACTTTGAGGTGCTGAACCAGGCTATTAAACTAATACTTTCAAGGGGGGAAGATATTGTCAGGGATGGGGAAACATACATTCCCTTCAGTGTGCTGTTATTTGCCAGCGAAAGGCTGATCTGCTCGGCCATGGTGGACTCTGTTTATGAAGCGGCAGGAATTGAACTTTTTCCAAATCGCCTATCCAAACACACCACACCGGCTGACATAGCCTCCCTGTCCACAGGCAAAAAACCCGCCTTGCTGGAGGTATTCAGAAGTCCCAACTTTAAAAACTAATAAGGAAGTTAGTTTTTTTATCGTTAAGGAAAGTATATGCCATATTAAAGTATTAAAGCGCTAAATCGCCAAAGCATTTTTATGTAGCCCAGAGTTTTTCTGGGGTCGCTCCTGGGTCACTCTGTGGCCGGTGGAGGGGTTTGAGTCCGATCTACTTATCCTCCGGCTGAACTGGCTCTAAGCTCGTCGCCTAACGGACTGCCGACCGCCTCCAACGCCGCATCCATGCGTCGATTCCAGCTACCGGCTGCGTCCTGCAGCCGGTTCGGCAGTCCGTACGGCTCTGTCGCCAAGAGCCAGATAACAGCCTCCGGAACATCCGCCTGGACTAAAACCCCTCCCCCTCACTGCATGTCGCTGTGGGGTCTCTTGAGGGTCGCTATTAAGGCAGGCTGTCACAATTCTGTCTCCTGAATTCTGAGTTCTGAGTTCCGCCGTCTGCAAGACGGCAACGCCCGTCAGGGCGTTTTT
>LADN01000007.1 GCA_000961585.1 Peptococcaceae bacterium BRH_c4a
TACAGGTATGATTGGAGGGTTTTCAGACATGCAGGAAGGCTATTAAGACCATATATAGACAAAATGAGAAAAAAAAGATTGCGCATGTAAAGATTGGGTGATATGATTAAAGGCAAAAAATATAAATGCCCCCAGGGTGTTATCAGCACCCAGGAGGCTGGCCTTAAGTCTTAACCCACAAGAACATAAGGCCAAAGTCTGATACCATTTTAGCATAATTGTAAATCACTGTAAACGTGAGCCTATCCTTTGTGGGGTAGGTTTTTTACGTTTAATTTATGGTATCAGACCGATAAATGAAAGGTAGCTTTCAGAAGTGGGAGCTGCCTTTTTATTTTATAAATCATCCCGTACAACATTGTACGAAAATAGGACGTGATTAATAGCGCAAAAGCCGATTTTATCCAACCCCCTTGCGTAAGAGTCGTTCACAAAAAAGGCCAAAAAAACGCATAGTGATTTTTAGATTTTTACCTGAAGCCAGTTGGTGTTAAATCCCATAAGCTGGAAGCAAAATTTTTCAGGCATAATTGAGGGTCGTGATGGTACAGCTACACCTTTCACGTAGGGCTCTTTCATCCCTTACTCTATGTTGGTTTATCCCGGCGCTTTCGAACCGTCCCCTGTCGCACAATAACTTATAGTCTATCAAATAAAATAATATTCTGGCTTCCAACTATAGGCAACTTACCCTGTTATGAATAATGCGAAGCCTGGACAGAAGAACGGTTCCCATGTATCCTCCAGTCATTAATAGTTTCATGACTATAATCCCCAATCATTGTATGTGTAATATTCATCATGGGATATAGGCATATAATCCGCGCAATATCCAAGTAGTATTTTGCATTTTGATCTAGCCAAATCATAGTCATTTGAAAAAATTTCACATACATCAAACTTATTGTTAGGTGTCATATCTTTCAAACAAAATATTTCATTATCATTGTCACCATATGGACAAAAATTACCGTATCTACAAGATTGGCAGCAAGCAATTGATACATTTGCTGGGAGTACTTTCTGCAAATTGATTACTGCTATTTCTGTATCATTAGATGGATTAGATATCAAGTATTGATTTCCTATATTAATTTCAAAATGAATGTGCTGCAAATCATCATCGCCTAAATGATCATAAACCATTTTAGTCGATATCAAAGACAGTGCGTTGTCAATTATATAATTCACATTCAATATTTTTTCTTTCAATGATTTACCTCCTCCTATAATTGTCGCCCTAAAAAATCTATATATGATGAGTCACAATATAGTTCTTGGATCCGGCGCCTTATTACTTTCCAGCAATCTCAACCTTCCAATTAAACATAATTTTAAAATCATCAAAACATTGATTACAGATCCAGCTATATTCGTCTTCCGTAGTGTACCCTTCATGAAGTATATCAGGACTGTCAAATTCTCCGAATTTTGCCCAACAAAATTCGCAATGGTCGTGGTCCCAGTTTACACTACGCGCCTTATATTTCTTCCAATATAGAGTCACACCTTTTAGGTTCTCCTCCTGACCCTGAAGTCTCCAATCACTACTATCAACCAATTGAGATTACCTCCTTAATGCGACAGGGGACGGTTCTGCTGTCGCATATTCCTTACACCTATCTCTATCATCGTCAACAAATATCTCTTTCCTCTCCTTACCCCTTATCACTATGTAATAAATCCCTGTTGAACTTTGTTTTCTTGCGTACCTTGTCATCTTCGTCACTCAACTGTTTTTCCTTATTATACATAAAAGCACTCTGCGACAGCAGAACCGTCCCCTGTCGCATTTCATTGAGTACACATTTTTTTTCTATCATTTGTCGTACCTCACTCAAAATATCTGCCCATTCAAGCAGTCAAACAGCATTTAGACTAGGGGTGTTCTTGTGTCTGTCATTGAAATAGCTTGAAAAATAGACGGAAGTACCGTCCCTTCGTCTGCGGCGTTTTAATGTCGCTAATGATAATCCCTATATGCTTCTATCATTTTCCGAGCGCATTCCCCGGACTTTTTCAGTACCTCTTTTTCATTGATGGAAAGCAGCACCCTGTTTTCCATTACTATCTTGCCGTTGATGATGGCGGTCTCCACGTCGGACCCGCTGGCCGAGTATGCCAGTAGAGAACATAGGTCGTTATGCGGGTAGAGGTGGGGCTTTTGTATGTCAATGATTATAATATCTGCCTTTTTGCCCGCTTCTAGGGTGCCTATTTCGCTGTCCAGACCCAGAACTTTAGCCCCTTCTGCAGTGGCCATGCGGAGGACGTCATAGGCTGTCAGGGCGGTGGGATCGAAAAACCTGTTCTTTTGCATCCAGGCAGCGGTCTTTATCTCCTGAAACATATCCAGGGTGGAGGCGCTGCCCGCCCCGTCGGTGCCTAGCCCCACTGTTATCCCGGCTTTGCGCAGCTCCACCACCGGGGCCACGCCGCAGCCCAGTTTCATATTGCTGACTGGGTTGTGAGAAACCCCGCCCTGTATGTTTTTTATAATACTAATGTCGTCACCGGTCAGGTGCACGGCGTGGGCCAGCAGTACCCGGCAGGAGTCGAAAAGACCCAGGTCGGCCAGGTATTTGGTGGGGGACTTGCCGTACTTCTTGAATATCTGGTCTACCTCCTCGGAGGTTTCGGCTAGGTGAATGTGGACAGCGGCATTAAGCTCTATTGCCAGATCCACCACCAGCTTCATTTTGTCGGGGGGAACGGTATAGGGGGCGTGCGGACCGATCATAGCGGTGATTCTCCCCCCGGCCCGCCCGTGCCAGTTTTCAAAAAGCCGGTAGGTGTACTCAATTCGTTTTTGGCCTCTTTCGTCCAGGAAGGTAAGCCCCTGGCACAATGAGGCCCTCATGCCCGAGTCCTGCACGGCCTCAGCCACCCTGTTCATGAAGGCATACATGTCGGCAAAGGTGGTGGTGCCCGACTTTATCATTTCGGCCGCAGCCAGCATTGTCCCACAGTAAATATCCTGACCGTTCATCTTATCTTCGGCGGGCCATATTTTTTGACTCAGCCAGTCCATCAGCCGCAGGTCGTCCGAATACCCCCTGAGAAGTGCCATTGCCGCATGGTTGTGGCAGTTTACCAGCCCCGGCATCACCACCTTGCCTGCGGCTTCAATGACCTTTTCCACCCCTTCCAACGGGATGTTCGGGCCTATTTTCGATATTTTATCTCCTTCAATATAGATGTCGGCTTTCAAAATATCAGGGCTGTCGGAGACCATTGACAGGACAAGTCCATTTTTTATCAAGATTTTCTCCACGGCAAAAACCCCTTTATAAAAGTTCGAAAAGCTTAATAGTCAAACATCAGCTCAACAAAATTAAACGTCTACAGTCCTCTACTGTAGATGTGGATAATGGGAAGCTTTAATAAACTAAATTGTTCCGTGGTAATCAATTTGATTTCCATAAATAGGATGGAATTTTACGTATTGGCCAATTAAGTTACGGCATTTATCACCTACGACTTTTTTATCAACAGATGTGACATTAGCTACAACTGAGTGAATATCAATAGTCTTTGGTGTGTCCACACTATCGGGTATGGGGATAATTGCGACAGGGTGCGACAGGGGACGGTTCTTTGAGGAGCACTTGGAAGTTTTGCGCCGTATCGCTCATAAGATTTGTCTATATGAGCCAAGTATATTTATTGTGTTAGACTGCGCAAAATTTTCAAGTGCTAAGAAGCAGGTAGTCGAAAGTTAAAGTTTTTATTCAAAGTCTTCTATATTCAATATTCGATTTCCTGCTTCTGCTGTCGCATATTCCTTACACCTATCTCTATCATCGTCAACAAATATCTCTTTCCTCTCTTTACCCCTTATCACTATGTAATAATCCCTGTTGAACTTTGTTTTCTTGCGTACCTTGTCATCTTCGTCACCCAACTGTTTTTCCTTATTATACATATAAAAGTACTCTGCGACAGCAGAACCGTCCCCTGTCGCACCCTGTCGCACTACTCCCTATCATTAGCACCGGGAAGCAGGGCCATCTCATGTGACTGTATGGAACGGGTAGATTTTTCAACTACATCCAGGGCTTCTATATCAGAGCCCGTTGAGGCCCCGAGTTCTTTGAATTTGCGCGCACTTACCAAAACCCTGCTTTCCAGGGTGCCTACGGCTTTGTTGTAGGCATCAACGGAACGGTCAAGACCCTTTTTAATATCAGTAAAATGGGAAGCCAAATTTTTAATCCTGTCATAGAGCTGCTTTCCTAATTCGCTTATCGCCTGGGCATTTTCCGCAATTTGTTCCTGCCTCCAGCCATAGGCTACTGCGCGCAACAAGGCAATTAGGGTGGTGGGGGTTGACAGGATGACGCGCTGCTCTACGCCTAGCTCTATTAAGCTTGGGTCCTGCTCCAGAGCCGCGCTGAAGTAGGTTTCGCCGGGCAAGAACAGGACCACGAACTCGGGTGAAGTGCTAAACTGGTCCCAGTAAGCTTTATTTGCCAGTTTTGTCAGGTGGGTACGTATTTGGCGCGCATGGTCCTGCAGCCTGGCCGCCCTTATTTCGTCGTCCTTGGCCTCAACTGCTTCCAGGTATGCCATAATGGGAACTTTAGCATCGATTACTATACGCTTGTTGCTTGGCAGCCTGACTATCATATCCGGGCGAAGCCGGCCGCTCTCGGTTTCGACTGATTCCTGCTGCACAAAATCACAATACTCTATCATGCCGGCCATTTCCACCACGCGCTTTAATTGAATCTCCCCCCAGCGGCCGCGAACAGTGGGAGCACGGAGGGCCTTGACGAGATTGGATGTTTCGGCCTGTAGCTGCAGCTGTGTCTGGGAGAGTGATTTTACCTGCTGGTTAAGGCTTGCATAAGCTTCCAACCGTACTTTTTCTAAATCTTGAAGTTTACCATCCACCTTCTCAAGGGATTCCTTCATGGGTTTTACCAGCTCATCAACAGCTTTTTGTTTAGCCTCAAGGTCACTTTTTGCGCCTTCCTGGAATTTCTCCAATGTAGTTTTAGCCAGTTCCAAAAATGACTGATTATTGCTTTTTAATGCTTCGGAGGAAAGGGCTTTAAAGGCATCGGACAGTTTTTGCTGCGCCTCGTTAAGAAGGGCCATTTTTTCCTCTGTGGCTTTACGCTCTTTATCGAGGGTAGTATTTAATCTGGATATATCTTCTCTTAATTCGGTATTGTCCTTTTGTAATGCTTTGATTTCAACTTCTTTCTCTTTAATGGCGGTTTCTAAAGCAGGAATACGTTTGTTGTTTTCATCTGCCGCAGACCTTTTCTCTGACTCTGCCGAAAAGTCTTTTCTGATTTTTTCTATGTCCGCCTCAAGTTTTTCAACAGAAGATTTTAATTGGGTTATTTGTCCATCTTTGGCCTGAAGCCGCTCGTTTAGGATGGCTCGTTCAGCTTCAGCCTCTCCCTTTGCTTTGTCATAGGCATGCTGTATTTTTGTTCGGGTTAAAAGCCAGGAAGCAACTCCGCCAATAAGAAGGCCAAAAATCAGTAAAACAATTTCCATTTATTTCACCCCTAATAATTGAAGTATTAAAAAAAACAGCACCGAACAATGCTGTTTACGAGATGATAAACTACTAATTCTTCGCTTTATTGACAAAACCTTCTTCTGAACACATAATTATTCTGCAGGAACCGTCCCCATAACACATCGCAGGCTGAAAAAAATATCCTGAGGCGGTGAAAATATCTTGGCCTGCAGGGGTAGAATAGATGTGAAAATAATTATACTGAAGATATTATCCTGTCGGAATCCTGTAGACAGAAGTCAGCATTGAAAGGACTTTTTATATTTGGCGGACACAATTTTTCCGGGTGCGGTATCGTGCCAGCATCACCTGCCGGGCAGGATGAGAATCCGGATTGATTCCATGAAAAAAAACAGTTTTCTGGCGGATTACCTCACCGCTGCGTCAAAAAACAGCCCCTTTATTAAAGAGGTTCATTTCAGTCCGCACACAGGCCGGGCGCTTCTCCGTTACAACCCGGCTCTCCATAAACAGGAAGATATCATCAACACCCTGTCGGAGATCATCTGCGGCATTCCGCCGGCGGCTGCCGGCGGTCAAAGTGGACGGCCCCCTTCCGGCAAGGTAAAAGAGCCCGAAGACCTGCCTCTGAAAAGGCAGTATCTTAATGTGGGCCTATGCGGTCTGGCTCTGGCTTTATTCTCGTACAGAAAAGTAACCGGCAGAACATCATACCTGGCAGAATCCCCGGGGCTTTTTACCATTGCCGCCATAACTACATTAATTGCCGGCTACCCTATGTTTAAAAGCGGTTTGGTAAGCCTCACCAAGAAAAACCGGGTCAACCACGACGCACTGCTGTCAGCCATATCCCTTACACTGATTTTACTGAGGGAAAGCATTCCCGGTCTGACCGTGGTGGGGCTTGCCGGAGTCATATCGCTGTTGGAAGCGTTGGTTCTAAAAGCTACCGCCGCCCTTTCCAGGGACATTGCCCGCCGGAACAGCAACCAATTTGCAGGCGGCACTGAATTTCCGGAGGAAAATAGCAGCCTGCCGTCACCGGATAACAACTGCCTGGAGAATCACTATATAACCGGTGCAGCCAGAACATACGGAGAAAGAATGTCCAACACCGCTTTCTGGCTGGCAGCCTTATCCGGCCTGCAAGGCAAGGATTTGGGCAAAAGCCTGTCAGTTTTGCTGGCTTCGTCGCCAGGGGCGGCCGGCCAGGCGCTGCCGTCGTCCCTGGCCGCATCGGCGGCCCTGGCCTCAAAACACGGCATAATGGTAAGAAACCGCCGGGCACTGGCAAAAGCCGCCCAGATTAAGACTGTAGTTTTTACCGGCAGCAGTCTGTTGGCCCCCGATTTCTCCCTGGGGTCGGTACTGACCGTTACCAACCTGTCTCCGTCAGATTGCCTGGCTGCCGCAGAGGCGCTGGCGGGACGTTCGGGGTACTATGCCGGCCTCTTTAAGGAAAGGGGACACGCCATCAGAGGGGTAGTGCTTAGCGAAGATACGGCAGCCGGCGTCAGGGGTATGGTTAACAGCACCGAGACTATTTTGGGCAGTCAGGAATTTGTTGAGCAGTGCGGAATATCCACCCAACCGGCGGAATACAAAATCAGACGCCTGAACCGCTTCTGCCAGACACCTGTTTTTCTCGCCCTTGACGGTCGCCTTGTTGCTGTAATCGGCATCAACAGGCCGGTGCCGGACAAGTCCAGGGAGTCTCTGCTCAGCCTTAAAGCACTGGGTGTCGACACGGTATTGGTGACAGCGGAAAAAATGGAAACGGTGATGCCGCTGAAGGCACAAACTGGAATTGAAGTATTGGCCGAAACCCCATATACAGAAGTACCATATATTCTACAGGAGATCAGCCGACGCCGGGGAGCTCTGGCGGTGGTTGGCGTTTCCCCGGAAGACGGGTCTGCCCTGTCGGAGGCTGACCTTTCATTTGTCTTTTCTGAAGCGGACTTAAGCCTTCTTCAGCTGGGAGACATTTTTCTTAATACAAAGGATATTTCGAAGATAAATGAGACTTTAATTATCAGCAGGCGATGCAATGAAAGGGCCACACAAAACCTGCTGCTGGTTATGGCCTTCAATTTGTTTGGACTGGCCGCAGCTTCAACCGGCAGACTCAGCCCCGCCGGCGCCGCCGTCTACAACAATCTGGCCGGCATTGCGGTTGCCGTAAACTCCCTGCGCCTGATTGCGGCCAGCAAGTTACCCCCTACTGATTATCCCCGGAATTCGGGTCCAGGGCGTCTTTAAACCTGTTAAACTGCGCCTCGGCCACTATGTCCTCCACTTCTTCCTTTGTCCTCTCCACCATGACCTGCGCCTTTTCAGACAGCTCCGTTATTTCTTCCATCACTTTACTCAATATTCCCTTAAGTTTTTTGCTGGCCGAGGGTAAAAACAAAAGCGCCAGCAGGGCGGGAATACCCCAACTGAAGGCGCCTCCGGGCAGAAAACCCAGCCTGTCCCGCCAACCGGGACCCTGCAGGGCCTGAAGAAGGTCGTTCACCGTCATGTTGTTGCTCTCGGCTTCCCGGAGCACTTCCCTTGCCAGTTCGCGCACCTGCGGGTTTCTCGACCTGCCCAGGCGGTTTTCAATGGCCTGTATCGCTTTTAGCTCCTTCATCACTTCCCGGCGCGCCTGCGCCAGTGAACGCCGGTAATTCTCGTATTCGCGGTTCCCGCGGTGAAAAACAGCCGGCCTCCCGCCGTAGCCACTCCGTCCATCCAAGTCCTCATACATTCTGAGATCGTCCAACAGGTCCCTTCTGGTTGATTCCAAAGCCTTTTCGTGAAACCTGTCCCCCGCAAACCTTCTGCGCAATGATAAAGTGCCTCCCTCCTGTAGAATCCCAGTTATCATATCCAGCGGAACCATTTTTATTACAATAAGGCAAATATTTCATTTGCAGCACCACAAATTTATTACAGACTTAATTATCAATTAACAAACGAAATATATAATTGTTTTAGCAGCATATTAAACGGAGGTAATTATGCTTTCGGCAAAACAGAAAGAAAAACTGGTCAACGGGATAGGTACGGCCGTGATTGCCTGGGAGTTTGTTCATCACAACATCCCCTCCGTGATTGAGTCGGCTGTGGACGAGGCTGTCGCCGCCTGTCACCGGGCCGTTCACAGGGAAGTAAAAGCTTTCTTTTCCGGACACAAACACAGTATTGACATAAAATGGCTGAATACTGAACAGATCCTGGAACTGACAGAAAAAATATCAAAGGCCATAACCGAAAAAACCGGCATTAAAAATAATCTTTTTACTGAAGGTTTTACAGACCGGTTAAATAATACCGTCCGCAACCTGTCACAATGCCTGGAATGTGATGAGAAAATTCGCCGCGAGACTATAAGGCTGCAGTCACTGCTTGAATATGCCGGCCCGCGTCTCTGTGAGGCGGCGCTGGATTGCATCACTCCCATGTTGTTGAGCGTTGTGCTGAACCAAAAGAAAACCGCCGGAAGGCTTTTCAGTTATATTTTCAATGACGGCCTGCCTTCTAATGAGCCGTCCGTAAACCGGGAGACCCTTTCAGAAGCTCTGCGGGATGAAATCATCCGTTTATGCTGCGCCCAGATAACCACAACCCTTTACGATTACCTGGACGAGCTGATGGAAGAATATCAGAGCATAGTCTCAGAAGCCGCATAAAAACCCTCCCTCTCTTTTACTATAGATAGTTTATTGTAAAGACCGTATTTTAACGGTCTTTTTTTTGTTGTATTAATAACAACCAGTTCGCCCGGGAATATTATCTTTCTGTATATAAAAACCGACAGGAGAGCCATATGATATACCCGACAGTAATTCACAGCCTCCCCGGCCGCACCAGAATAAAAGTCCCCGGTTTGAAAAACAACCCCGGCCTGGCCGGATTTATCAATGAAAACTACCGCATTATTCCTGGAATAACCGGCGCATCCGCCAGCCCTGTAACCTGTACCGCTTTATTTTTATATGACGGGGGCAGGACAACTATTAAAGAGGTATTGATAAACCTCCACAAAATTGAAGTGGCACTGCTTGAACCTGCAGCCGCCACCTCCGAGGCGGAGTTGAAAAACTGCCCTCCGATAAACCGATGGCCGGAAATGGATGTTTCCAAAACCCTGGAAGCGCTGAATACCCACTCCATGCGCGGCCTTCATTCCGAAGAAGCCTCCCGCAGGCTGGCCTTATACGGCCCCAACCGTCTGGCTGAAACCCGTCCGCCGGGAATACTCACCAGAATAATAGGACAGATGAAAAATTTCCTGGTGCAAACCCTGCTGGGCTCCAGCGTAGTCTGCGCCCTGATGGGAGAGGCGGCCGACTCTCTGGCCATAATATCCATCCTGGGCATCAACGCTGTTTTGGGCGCTATCCAGGAAAGCAAAGCGGAAGGCTCGCTGAACGCTCTGAAAGAGATGGCCTCACCCACCGCCAAGGTGGTCCGTAACGGAGGTGTGCAGGTGCAGCCGGCGGACCGGCTTGTACCCGGCGATGTGGTCATTCTGGAACAGGGGGACGGCGTACCGGCGGACCTGCGCCTGATTGAAGCGTTTAACCTGGAAACAGAGGAATCTGCGCTTACCGGCGAATCAAACCCGGTGTCCAAAAGCGTGGAAACAATGCCCAACTGCGTAAACCTGATCGACTGCAACAATATGGTCTTCATGGGGACCTCGGTGGTCAGGGGAAGGTCCAAGGCGGTGGCGGTGGCCACCGGTTTAAACAGCGAACTGGGCAAAATCGCCTCAATGCTAAACAAAAATATTGAAGAGCAGACACCGCTGCAGCAAAATATGAACAGGGCCGGGACCACTATACTGAAAACCTCTTTAATCGCCAGCGGGCTCATTTCCCTGATCGGCCTGCTGAGGGGGGGGACGCCCGCCCAGATGTTTCTGACCGGCGTCAGTCTGGCCGTGGCCGCAATCCCGGAGGGGCTTCCGGCCATCATAACCGTCGCCATGGCTTCAGGAGTGCACAAAATGGCCAAAAGCAACGCCATTGTAAAGAAGCTTTCCACCGTTGAAACCATCGGCGGCACCACGGTGATCTGCACCGACAAAACCGGCACCCTGACCCGCAACGAACAGACCGTAAAAATGGTATTCTGCCCTGAAAATCAGTGGTGGTACGCAGAAGGATCGGGCTATAATCCCCATGACGGTCAGTTTGTCCCACTTACCGGAAAAATTGCCGGGAGCCGGGAGAACCTGGAGTTTACCCTGACAGCGGCGTCATTATGCTGCGACGCCAGGCTCACCGCCAAAGACACCGGCGCCGGCACAGTATGGAAGGTCGAGGGCGACCCGTCGGAAGGAGCCATACTGGCAGCCGCCCGAAAGGCGGGAATTGATCCAATCGGTTTAAAAGAACAATTCCTCCGGGTCCACGAAGACCCCTTTGACCCGGCCAAAAGAAGAATGTGCGTGATCTGCAAAGGCCCCGATAACCATTTCATGTTTGTAAAGGGATCCCCGGACACCCTTTTACCCCTCTGTTCCACCTGCAGGCACGGGGAAAAGGAGGAGCCTTTAACCGGCGGAATAAGGCAAAGGATAACGGACTCAACCGATTTAATGGCCGGCAAGGCCATGCGGGTACTGGCCGTGGCCTATAAGAGAGTTGACATGCCCCGGGTTCCTTCCGGGCCGGCCGGCGACAGCGGCCTGGTTTTCCTCGGTCTGGTGGGCATGATGGATCCTCCCCGGCCGGAGGTGGCCCAAGCAATAAAAAAATGCCGGTCTGCCGGCATAAAGGTAAAAATGATCACCGGAGACCACCCCTTCACCGCCCTGGCCATAGGCAGGGAGCTCGGCCTCGCCGACAGTGGCGGCACTGTGCTGACAGGCCGGGAATTGGACCGCATATCCGAGAAAGACCTGGACCTGGCCGTGAGGAACACAGGTATTTTTGCCAGAATTTTACCGGAACACAAACTCAGGCTGGTACAGGCACTGAAGAAACAGGGGGAAATAGTGGCCATGATCGGAGACGGGGTTAACGACGCCCCGGCGGTGAAAGAGGCCACCGTGGGTGTGGCCATGGGAATGCATGGCACGGATGTCACCAGACAGGCCGCAGACATCATTCTGACCGACGACAACTTTTCCACCGTCGTGACGGCCGTGGAACAGGGCCGGGGCATCTACGGAAACCTGAGGAAATCGGTGCGCTACCTGCTGGCCACCAACGCCGGAGAGGTTTTAATCACCTTCCTGGCGGTGACCGCCAGCATACCCATACCGCTCCTGCCTATACAGTTTCTCTGGCTGAACCTCCTGGGCGACGGGCTGCCGGCAGTGGCGCTGGGCGTTGACAGCCTTGAAAAGGGGCTAATGCGCTATCCTCCTCAAAATGCCAAGGGCTTCTTCGACAGTGAATATACCGGCAAAATTATCCGCCACGGCGCTGTGCTGGGCCTGACGGGATTCGGCACCTACTGGCTGGGCTTAAGAAAGTTCGGTCTGCCCACGGCCCGTACCATGACTCTGGGCACCATCACCCTGGGGCAGCTGCTGCACGCCCTGGAAGTGAGGAAAGACAGCGGCGGGACGGCGCCGGCCAGCCCTTTCCTGAATGTAAGCCTGGGCCTTTCAGCCGCACTATTACTGGGGACTGTTTACTGGCCGCCGGCCCAGAGAATTTTTAAAACAACCGGGCTGGGCTGGCAGAGCGTAGGGTACTCACTGGCCGGAACGGCGGCGGGGTACGTCCTGAACAGATTAACCCGCCCCGCCCGCAAAACCCCGCCGGAACACCCGGCCCAACACGCATTGGAGCCTATTGATGGACAAGAATGAGCGCAGCCAGTACATTAAAGTAGTCCACCACATCCCGGGAAGGATGAGAATCGACCTTCCCGGGATGCTGAATGGAGAAAATCTCCGGCGGCAGCTGGTTCAGCTTGAAAAGGTCCCCGGTTTTATCGCCCTGCGCCCCAATGCCAAAACAGGTAGAATACTGGTGATATACGACCACAGACTGCTTAACCGGCAGTCTGCGCTGGGATATATCGCAGTTTTTGCCGACCCTGCGCCGGTAGCCGCTGCCGGCTGCGGGACAGCGAAAGGAGAATTTGGCGGGCACAAAGGCCTGACAGATCAGGAAGCGGCCTCAAGACTGGCGGAATACGGGCCGAATTCCCTGCCGGAGGCAAGAATGCCCGGCTCACTAAGACTGTTCACCAGGCAGTTTGACAACTTTTTGGCCAAAACACTGTTGGCTTCTTCGGTGGTCTGCGTTTTTGCCAGGGAGCTTTCCAACGCCGCCTCCATACTGGCCATCGCCTCCGTCAACGCAGCCTTCAGCGCATATCAGGAGAGAAACGCCGGGAAAGCGCTGGAGGCCTTAAACCGGCTGGTGGATCCCCGGGCCAGAGTACTCAGGGACGGTGTCGTTAAAAGCATACCGGCCGCAGAACTGGTGCCGGGCGACCTTGTTTTCCTCGAACAGGGCAACAGTGTCCCGGCAGATTTAACGCTTATAGAGGCCCGCCACCTGTCTGTCGAGGAATCGTCCCTCACCGGCGAATCATCCCCGGTGGTAAAAACACCGGCAATGCCTAACGAGAAAAGCAACGCCGCCGTTTACATGGGCACTGCCGTCTGCCGCGGAAAGGGATCGGGCATTGTAACGGCAACCGGTATGGACACCGGGATAGGAAAAATCTCCTCCACCATAAAAGAAGACCGTATAGTACGCACACCCCTGCAGAGGGAGCTTTCCGGTATTGGAAAGGTTTTTGTCAGGGTATCGGCCACTGCCGGGCTGATTACGCTGCTAACCGGCCTATCCCGCGGAAATCACCTTTTTCCCGCCCTCGTTTCAGCTTTAAGCCTGGCTGTGACGGCCATCCCCGAAGGGCTCCCGACCATGGTGAACATAGCCCACGCCAACGGGGTCAGGAGGCTGGCCCGGCAAAAAACCATTGTCAGGAAACTGTCTTCCATCGAACATATCAGCGTCACAACCATAATCTGCACCGATAAAACGGGCACCCTGACCAAAAATGAGCAGACGGTGAAACACATCTATGCCGGACAGCGGCTGTGGAGTTTTGAGGGCGAGGGCTATGATCCCTCCAAAGGCGGGGTAATCCCCGGCGGCACAGGTAATGTAAATTCGCACAGTGACCTGATTTCCGCCCTAAGGTGCGGGGCTTTGTGCAACGACGCCCGGCTCGACGGCTGCTGCCGGGTTGAGGGCGACCCCCTGGAAGGGGCGCTGCTGGCCGCCGCCGGGAGGGCCGGTCTCGATATCCACTCATTGAGGTCGGAATTTACCAGGCTTGGCGAAATACCCTTCACCGCCGAACGAAGCCGCATGGCCGTATTCTGCCGGAACAATGAAGGGCAGGCCTGTGCCTATGTAAAGGGATCGCCCGAAAAAGTTATTGATCTGTGCGGCAAAATGATGTGCTGCAGCGAAACCAAAGCCATTACAGATAAAGATAAAGCCGGTATGCTCAGGCAAAGGGATGCATTTGCCTGCCGGGGCTACAGGGTGCTGGCCCTTGCGCAGAAACTCCTCTCTTCACCGGAACACGAGGAGGGTGCTGAGTCGGATTTAACCTTCCTGGGCCTGGCGGCCTTTTCCGACCCCCCGAGGCCCGAGGCGAAGGAAGCTGTGCAGTGGTTTAAGCGGGCGGGCATCAAAACCGCCATTATTACCGGGGATCATGGCGTCACCGCTGCGGCCCTGGCTGAAGAACTGGGCATCAGCGGCCACAGGAGCTATCTTACCGGAGCCGACATTGAGAGAATGGACCCGGAAGAACTCCGCCTGCGCATAAAGGACACCTTTATTTTTTCCGGCATGCTTCCCGCCCAGAAAATCAAGGTAATCAAGGCGCTGCAGCAAAACAATGAAACAGTCACCATGATCGGCGACGGGGTCAACGACGCCCCTGCCGTAAAACTGGCCGATATCGGAATCGCAATGGGCGGAATTGGAGCGGACGTTACCAAACAATCCGCAGACATAGTCATTACCAATGACAGTTTTGCCGCAGTGTCCGGCGCTCTTATACAGGGAAGGGCGCTGCACCGCAATATTAAAAGAACAGTAAAATACCTGCTGGCAACCAATGTCGGCGAGCTGATCATATCTTTCGTCCCCGCCATCATAAACCGCCGCATGACGCTAATACCGATTCAAATGTTCTGGCTCAACCTGCTTGTGGACAGCTTGCCGGCCCTGGCCCTGGGAATACGGCCTCCCTCATCAAATGAGATGGATATGTCCTTCGAGTCTAAAAAAGTGGTGGACAAGAAGGTATTCAATACCGCCTTGTGCCGTGGGATAAACACGGGCCTGAGCGGCCTGGCCGCCTTTGCCCTGGGGATGGGAAGCGGAGACATAAGCCGCGCTCAAACACTGTCCCTGGCCAATGTGACCTTGAGGCAGATTATTTACGCCCTGGAATGCGGCGATAAAAAGCCTGACAAATCACTTAAGATCGCCCTGGCCTTAACCGCTTCTCTGTTTCTGGGCTCTGTCTATATCCCGTTTTTAAGAAAAATACTGAAAACCCACCCCCTATCGGTTTCAGACTGGCTGCTGGCAAGTTCGACAGCCTTTGCCGCATCAATACTTGACGCTTTTTGTGAATACATTAAAAGAGCCGGCGGCAAGCCAACTCCTTTAAAGTTGCGCATGCCGCCAGCCGCATCAGGGCTGACGAAAAAGGAATGCCTTCCCATTTTCGAAACACCCGGCCAGTAAAACTTACAGTATCAGGCTTTTCTCATAATTCATCATTACCAGTTTCCCCGGTGGGGCCGGCCTTCACCGGACTTTTCATTTCCGCCGGTTCCTCTCTTGTCTGCGCCACCTTGTTTTCCAGGCTTTCTTTTAAATCATGGACCTTTTCCCTGGCCATTTCGGCCACGGCCACACCTGCGCCAGCCAGGTCCGCCGCAGCATCATGGAGATGTCCCTTAACTGTGTGGCCGTCCTCAATTCTTTTCATTTTTACGTCCTCCAGCAGCTCACGCCACCCCCTGGAAACATTGCCGGAGGAGTTTTTAACAAAGTCGGTGACGGTCAACGCAGCTCCCACGGTAGACACAGCCACACCCCTGACACCTTTCTTGACGGCGGGCAATCCCACTGTACCTATTAACGCCCCGGCCACCAGCATCCCCAGCGGTGACATTTCACCCAGTCCCAGCATACGCATCCACTTCATTTTTACTCACCTCGCAAAAATCATAATGTCGTTATTCTTAACATTAACTTAAAAAATATTTGCGCTTCTTTTACCAAATAAAATTACTTTCAAGCAACCAGCAAAACCCGTCAGATTCTGCGCCAAACCCTGTTAAATGAAATGGCGGCAAAAAGATTGCGCTTCTTTTCTTTGCCCTTCATCTGTATATATCTGAGAAAGTCGCCGAGAAAATCTTCCCACAAACAGGCAACCTCCTGATTGGGCTTAACATCCCGGCACATCACCTCCAGGCTCAGGTCCACGGCTTCACGCACCAGGCGGGACGCTTCCTTCAGTTTTTCTTCAGCCTGTTCAAGCTGTTCCAAAATTGATCCTCCGTTTCATGTTATGATCGGGGTTCGGGATCTGCGGGGAGCTATTTTCAAATCCTGCCTCGGCCACAAAGTGAAGTCGATTATTATTTATTATTAGTTTTACCTAAATTCTTCCCAATATAACTTGTGGCTTGGTGGGCCATTAGTGTGGAATACCTGGTTTTGAGACAGATACCATATGAGGCGTCCATTTTAGAGGAATGGCTTTTCTGGCAGTTGTCTTTCAGCACTCCCTGGGTGAAACCTTTACTGCAGCATGCGGAAGAATCGGGAAACACCCCTATCATCAATCCTCTCGGCTATCCGGCCCTCATCGGATAAGAAGTCCAGATGGGAAACCACCTCCATTACAGCGAGAACTTGGTCATAGCCCTTTACGTGGGGATAATATATCTTGGACAGATGGTAAGGGGTGACCCCCGTCTCCTCCCCAAAGGGAACAAGGTTGCATATTTCATCCAGCCGGTTGTGGTGAAACAAAGCCCTGGTATTTGCCAGCGCCCCGGGATCATGAATGGCGTCGCCGTGACCGGGAAGGCAAAGACCGGGGTTTAACCTGCTTATCCGCTCCATGCTGCTGATCATTTCCGCCAGGCTTCTTCTCCTTAAATTTTTCATGCCGGGATCATATCTGAGGGAAGGTACCGCAGAAATGTCCGGAAGAAGCATATCCCCCGAAAAAAGTATATTCTCTTCTTCCCAGTGCAGGCACATGTGGCCCCAGCTGTGACCCGGCATGTGCAGCATGCGCATTTTAAAGCCTGAAAATTTCAGGTAAGATTCGTCGGAGAATGCGCTTATTCTCTGAATCGGGTAGGTGTACGGCACATTTGATACAAAGACCCTGCTGGACCCGATCATCTCCTCTGTCATACCAGTACGCTGCAGGGTCCGGGTCGTATTATCTATATAGGACTGATCGGGCTTAATAAGCATAATTTCCTCGTCTCTCACAATAACCTCGGCGCCTGTGTCCTCTTGAATTTTACCCGCCATTCCATAGTGATCCAGGTGCCCATGGGTAATCACTACCCTCCTGATATCGCTCATCTGAAGTCCGTTGTTCTCAAGGGCTTCGTTCAGCAATTTCTCCGAAGGAGGGTAAAAGAGACCCGGGTCCACCAGAGTTACCGGGTCGGCCTTAATCAGGTAGGCGTTGACATCCCCCACCGGAAAAGGAGTTGGCAAAGCAATTGTTGCAACGGGCAGTTTCTCAGTCATCAAACTTCCTCCGTATAAAAAATCTATATTTATAATCCTCTTTACTTCTTTATAAGGGGTCCGTACAAATCAGGCCTTCTACCGTCCAAAAAAAAGCTGTCCCGCATGGACCTGGACTTTCTCAGCCTGATGGTATTGATTATTTCGGGATCCAGGTCGGCCACCAGCATCCCCTCGCCCTGGCCGAAACTCTCTGCCAGAATATTTCCCTTGGGATCCAAAACCATGGCCCCTCCGCAAAACTCCTGGCCGCACCCGTCCTCACCCGTCAGGTTGCAGGCCGCCAGGAAAACAGAGTTGTCATAAGCCCTGGCCGCCATGTATTTCATCCAGATGGCCCTTCTGTCGCCCACAATTACCGGTGAGGCATGGGGGGCAAATACTATTTCCGCCCCCTTCATTGAAAGAATGGCCGACACCTCGGGGAAATGCGTATCCCAGCATATCTGTATGCCGAAGCAGGCCTTATCGGTACTGAATACCGGAAGGTCGTCCCCGGCCATGAAATAATGCTTTTCACTTTTACCCAGATGGGTCTTGCGGTATTTCTGCATGCTTCCATCCGGAAAAAAAACAATTTGGGTTATGTATATTTTTTCCGGGCCAGCTTCTTCAGCCATGCCCACCAGGACGGTGATTCCGTTATTAACGGCCATGCGGCTAATCCTTCCGGAAATCTCCCCCGGCATCCGCACCGCTGTCAGGCCGGCCTTGTCCCGGCTGTAACCCTGCAGGCACATCTCCGGAAAGCATATTATATCCGATCCCCCATCACCGGCCCGGGATATATAATCTTCTATTTTGATTAAATTTTTCTCCACCATGCCCAGGTGCGACTGCATCTGGACCAGGGCTATACGGGTTTTTTCCATGTTTGGTCCCTCATCCGGCTGTTAGCTGTAAACTATCGATTTGAACAACGACCTATTTGTACCTTTCTATACGCTGGGCTTTGGAGAGTTGAGCTGCCAGATCGGACGCCGTCCTGCCGCCGGGCAGCAGCATATCCGGATACAGATCCGCCAGCGGAACCACTGCGAAGGCCCTTTCCTTCAGCCTGGGATGGGGTATTTGCAGATGGGGTGTATTTATAACCAGGTTCCCGTATAAAAGCATATCCAGGTCAATAACCCGGGGCCCCCACCTGACCGTTCTCTCCCTGCCCATTTTATTCTCAATCGACATCAGCAGTTCCAGTGATTGCCGGGGGGAAAGCTCAGTTTCCAAAGCAGCCACGGTATTCAAAAACCAGTCCTGATCAGTGTAACCCACGGCATCGGTCCTGTACAGAGGCGCCACCGCAGCAACCAATATTCTCCGGTCCTCCTTCAGCAATTTCAGCGCCCGCCTTATATTATCCTCTTTCCGGCCCAGGTTCGATCCAATTCCAATGAATACTCTTTCAGCCAACGGCCTCAAACCTTTCGAAATCAGCTTTAAGCATTAAGCTGTAAGCTTAATGCTATTACCTATTACTTACCGCTTACCGCCGGTCTCTCACCCTGGTAATCTCTGCCGCCATATAATCAAACACCCCCTGCACCGGCGCCGAAGGCTTTTTAAGCACCACCCTCACCGCCCGGACCGGGGTAAATTTCTCCAGAACCCCGTCGGCTATCCTCTGGGCCACCGCCTCTATAAGATTCATGGGAGAGCCGGTAACCAACTCCTCCGCCAGCCCGAAAACATCGGCATAGCTCACCGTCAGGCTCAAGTCGTCCATATGGCCCGCCGGCCCCAGATCCAGGGACAGCTCCAGATCCACCTCAAAAATCTGGCCCAGTTCCCTCTCATGGGGCAGAACTCCATGATGGCCATAGAATCTCATGCCCTTCATTATAATCTTATCCATTTACATCCACCCCGGCGCCGGTTCGTACCATGGCATCAGTCATTCTGGCCACCCTCGCCATCTCCTTCACGTCATGAACTCTGATAATGTCGGCGCCGTATGCAATCCCCAGGGCCACCGTGGCGGCGGTCCCCTCCACCCGATCACCGGCGGGTAAATTCAGTGCTTTGCCAATCATGGATTTTCTGGACGTCCCCAGCAGCACCGGCAGTCCCAGACAGTCCAATTCCCTGAGGCGTCTCATGGTCTCGAGGTTTTGTTCCAGTGTCTTACCAAAGCCAATACCCGGATCAATTATTATTCTGCTCCTGTCTATTCCGGCTTCCCGGGCTATGGCCAGGCTTTCCCTGAAATATGCAATCATATCTCCCATAAGGTCGCTGTATTCAGTTCCCTTTTGATTGTGCATAATTATCAGCGGCGATCGGTAGCGGGCCGCCACTTCCGCCATTTCACCCCTGCGCAGAGCCCACTGGTCATTAATTATGTGCGCCCCCTCTTCCAGCGCCCGGGCGGCCACAACAGCCTTGGTGGTGTCCACCGATACCGGTATTTTCAGTTCCCTCACCAACCTGGACAGCGCAGGCATTATTCTATGCATTTCCTCTTCCGGTGTTATCTCCTGATGACCAGGGCGGGTGGACTCCCCCCCCAGGTCAATGATGTCCGCCCCTTCCTCCTCCATGCGCAAAGCCTGATCCAACGCCCTGCCCGGGTCAAAAAACTGCCCCCCGTCTGAAAAGGAGTCCGGTGTAACATTAAGAATACCCATGACCAGAGTGCGGGTTCCCAGAGGCAGAATTTTCCCCCGGCAGTCAAGATTAAAGGGCTTCCGCCCCTCCAGGGAAGTCAAAACTTCTTTTATTTGATCGGACAGGGCAGACAGTCCGAAGGGCTGCATCTTCAGCTTTACAATGAGAGCCTCCAGTTGCTTTAAGGTACCCATCACCAGTACCTCGCTGCGTTCGACCGAACAGTCTATAACACCCCTGGCAACTGCTGCATCTCCACCCTTGCCCAGCATTTCCTGCTTGATTATATTGGCCTGCCTGGGCGTAAGCCCGGATATTTTCAAAACCCTGTGCACAGCCTTGGGGGCCAGCCAGCGCCACCCCCCCGGGTCTGAACCCACCCTGGCGATTTCCCCTTTGGCCTGTTCCCGGTTTAAAACAACCAAATTCCTTACTTCCATGGCAACCACACTTCCCCGGCTTAATTTATCAGCCTACATCCGGTAAAGAACCGTGCCGGCTTCTTTCTCTTATAGTTTCCATATATTCATATTTATAGCAGTCCAGCCTGACGTTGCATGTTCCGCACGGCCTTGAAAGGTCATCGGCCAGGCAGAGCACCCGGCCCAGGAAGCTCGATCCCGGACCAGCCCGCCGGTGATCACCTATGGCGCTGGTAATGGCCTTTATTTCCTCTTTTTGAAAGCCCGCCCTTTCCAGCACCGGTCTGGCCATAACTGCCCCTGCCAGAGCATGATCCTCACCGGTGTCATACTGCCGCCACCGCCCTATATCATGCAGCAGCCCGGCGGCGAAAATCACCTCCGAAGCCCCGGTCACGCCGGGTAAACCTTCTTTAGCGGCAAATTCATCCAGGCTGCCGGTCCCGGCGATCATATTGTAACTGATTTGCGAAACCTCAAGCATATGCTGAAAATCATGACGGCAAAAAAGCCTGTCCCTTTCACGATCACCGTTTAGTGTCAGACATTCCTTGTAAAAGGGATCCTCCTTAATTTTCTGTATCCTGTCCAACCCCTCACCCCCAATAGGTGACCTGACTTACCAACAACAATTTAACCCCTGCCGGGGTTAATAAAAGGTTTATAAAGTACTAAAATTAAATTCTTTTACCCTCTTTCCACATGTGGCAGTTAAACAGTGAGCCGTCTTTGTTTATGCGAAGTATCTGCTCTGTGTTACAGGAAGGGCAGGTCAGCTCCGCTCTCCTCCCACAAACCTCTTCCCACTGGTGTCCACACATCTGGCAGCGGAAATGCCTTATGATAACCTGATAATTTCCGCCCTCCACCCTTATGGCCCTTCCTTTTATCAATGCCTCGGCCACTTTCTGCCTTGCCGATGACAGTATCCTATGATACGTGGGGCGGGATACCCCCATTCTTTCGGAGCAGGCCTCCTGCTCCAGCCCCATCAGATCCTTTAGTCTTATGGCCTCCAGTTCCTCCACAGAAAGGGTGACCTCGGTAAGATCCTTCAAGGGTACGCCTGCAGGCTTAAAATATGTCAACTGGGGTATGAAATCCACTTTTCTGCATTTTGGTGGTCTTGACATAAAAACACTCCTCTTTTGACTTAGGATATTTCAAGACGGGCGGGTAAACATTTAAAACAATTAAATTATTCTTTTAATGATAGCGTATTCCTTCTTTTGATTGCAAAACCCTGTCGATAATTTTCCCCTTTCAGATACAAAAGGGGACCCCTCTCGGTGTCCCCTCCAATGCCTTTGATACTGTTTTTAGAACAATCCGCTTACCTTTCCGGTTTCGGTGTCTACGTCGATTCTCCGGTAAGCCGGGTCTGAGCTGGTGCCGGGCATCAGGCTGATGGTTCCGGTCATGGGGCAGAGGAACTTGGCTCCGGCAAAAATAAGAACATCGCGGACCGGCAGTACCCATCCCTTGGGAACACCCTTCAGTGTGGGGTCTGCGCTAAGGCTCAGGTGAGTCTTCACCATCATGGTTGCGAAATCCTTGTATGCCGGGTTCTCCTCAAAGGCCTTGGCCTTTGCCTCGGCCTCAGGTGTCCAGGATACTCCGTCGGCGCCGTAAACTTCCCTGGCAATCAAATCAACCCTCTGCCGCAGAGGCATTTCCACCGGGTAGAGGTGCTTGAAGTTGACCTGGTCTTTGCAGGCGTCGATGACGGCGTCGGCCAGCTCCAGGGCGCCATCTCCACCCTTGGCCCAGTGCTCGGACAGAGCGCAGCGGGCGCCGGCAGCTTCAGCAGCCCTGCGGACAGCGGCGATTTCATCCCTGGTGTCGGTGTGGAAGGCATTGATGCAGACAACCGGGTTGATGCCGGCTTTTCTAACGGTGTTGATATGGTGAACAAGGTTTGCGCAGCCCTTTTCAACAAGACCCACGTCCTCCCGGGTATACTCCTCGGGCAGGGGCCGTCCGGCAACCACCTTGGGACCGCCTCCGTGCATCTTCAGTGCCCTGATGGTGGCGGTAATGACCGATACGTTGGGGGTAAGACCGCTGAAGCGGCACTTGACGTTCCAGAATTTCTCAAATCCTATGTCGGCGGCGAATCCGCTCTCAGTTACGTTGTAGTCGAACATCTTCAGGGCGATGCGGTCCGCAATGATGGAGGACTGACCAATGGCAATGTTGGCAAAGGGGCCGGCGTGCACCAGAACGGGCTGGTACTCGGCAGTGCTCATCAGTGTTGGGTTGATGGCGTTTCTCATAAAGGCGGTCATAGCGCCTGCCACTTCCAGGTCGGAGGTGGTGACCGGGTTGCCCTTCTTGTCATAGGCCACTATGATATTGCCGATTCTTTCCCGCATATCTTTCAGATCTTTGGCCACAGCCAATATGGCCATTATTTCGGAGCTAACGGCAATGGCAAACCCGGACTGCATCATGTAGCCGTCCATTTTACCGCCCATACCGATAACGATATTGCGCAGGGCCTGGGCGCAGAAGTCGATGATCCATTTAAATTCCACCCTGGTGGGGTCGATGTCCAGGCGGCGCAGGCTGCGCTTGGCCAGCTCGGCGTCGTCATAGTTTCTCTCATGCTGCATGCGGGAGGTAAGGGCCACCATGCCCAGGTTGTGGGCGTTCATAATGTCGTTCATGTCACCGGTAAGTCCCAGCGAGAACTCGGTCATGGGGATGGCCAGTGCGTTTCCGCCGCCGGCGGCTGTTCCTTTAACGTTCATGGTGGGGCCGCCGGAAGGCTGACGGATGGCGGCGCCTACACTCTGGCCTCTTTTGCCGAGACCTTCCACCAGTCCCATGGTGGTGGTGGTTTTACCCTCGCCCAGGGGTGTGGGGGTGATGGCGGTAACATTTATGTACTTGCCATCGGGCTTATCTTTCAGACGCTCGATTATTTTCATGAAGTCAAGCTTGGCAATTCTTCCGTATGGGATTATCTCATCACTTTGAAGTCCCAGTCTTTCTCTCCACTCACCCGGGGTAGGCATGTTCTTTTCGGCTAATTCAGCTATTTCAAAATCCTTAAGCTTGGTTGCATCGTATGACATAAAATTTTCCCTCTCCTCTCATTTTTAAAAAACTTCTTTAACAACAGTACTGCCAACTGACCTCCCTTTCTAAATAATTTTTTGTAAATTAGGGCAATCCTATCCATCTTAATTGACATCTGCAATGGAACAAATTGCCATTATGGACCTATGCACTTAAAATTATTCTATATCCTGAAGAAATTTCCTTCCGGATCTGTTGTCTTTAATCTTACGGCTGCTTTTTTTTGGCAGAGGCCCGGTCTAAAAATTTTTGCATGGGCACTATATAGCGCTCATGGCTGCCCCGTCCCACCAACTCCAAGTCGTCACTGGCCTCAACCCTGAACAAAAGCCTCTTTCCCTCCACTTCCACCAATTCGGACACCGCCACAACATTCATTCCTGTGGGGGTGGCGGCCAGATGCTGAACGTCAATTCTGGTTCCCACCGTGGTCATGCCGCCTTCCAGCAAGGGGTCCACCGAAGTAAGGGCCGCTTTTTCCATAAGGCCAATCATGGCCGGGGTGGCAAAAACCGATACCCCGCCGCTGCCGTAAGCAACGGCGGTATTTGAATCATTTACAGCCACTGAGGCCTCTCCTTTAATACCGGTCCTGAGACTACTCATTATTTACCACCTTTCTGAAAAAAAGATTCTTCAACCATTATTAAAATCCTTCTTGGATTTGGATTTCCGTCAAGCGTTTTTGTTGATCATGGAGGGGGACAATCTTATCTTCGGGCTGACCGTCTCTTTCCGGAGCATGGTCGACATCCGCAAGGTGGCCAGCAGCCTGATGGGCTACCAGTCAATGTTCAGTGAATATAAAACAACATGGGTATAAAGTAAACTTTATATTGTTGACAGCCCCACCTTTATGGCGTACGTTTATGTTATCCATGTTATTTTGGTAAGGAGGAGCGGTTTTGATTGTAATTGATTCCTGCGGCTGGATCGAATTTCTTGCTGACGGTCCGCTGGCGGAAAAATACGCTCCTTATTTTGCCAGACCGGATGAGATTGTTACACCTTGTATATGTTACCGGTATGGAGTGCGGTTGCAAGGTGGTTACCGGCGACCGCCATTTTAAAGAGTTGCCCGGCGTAGTATTTATTTGTGGAGAAAATACTTAAAGGTTCCGCTTTTAACGTTGGGAGGCGGGGGTTCCCGCCGTTTTGCAAAAAGAAAAAAGCGACCGTAGTCGCTCTTATTCATAAATCCATCTGTCAAAGTCCCTGCCGTAGTCCACCAGCTCCCCGGGCAGGAAAAAAATATCTATTTCCCTGCCGGCGCTGGCCGGGGAATCTGACCCGTGAATTATATTCCTGCCAACATCCATTCCGTAGGTTGCCCTTATGGTACCGGGGGCGGCCTTTAAGGGGTTGGTGGCGCCCATCATTTCCCTGGTGGTGCTTACCGCATCCTTACCCTCCACCACCATGGCCACCACCGGCCCCGAGGTAATGTAATCAACCAGGGGCTGGAAAAAAGGTTTGCCAGCATGCTCCCCGTAGTGTTTTTCGGCAACTTCCCGGGGAATGGTCAGCATCTTCAGCCCCACCAGCTTTAGCCCTTTTCTTTCAATCCTGGAAATAATTTCACCAATCAGCCCCCTCTGAACTCCATCGGGCTTGATCATAAGATAGGTACGCTCCATTTAGAATCTGATCCTCCTTACGTCTCTGCGGCAGCATTTTTATTTGCCTTTATAAATCCCGGCCTGTTTCATTAGATCCTCCAACTCTCTGGCCTCTATGGTCTCTTTCTCCATCAATACCTTGGCTATCTGGTGCAGGGTATCCATGTTGTTTTCCAGTATTTCCTTGGCCCGGTCGTAATTGTCATCTATAATGTGTTTTACTTCCTTGTCAATGGAGGTGGCCACCTCTTCCCCGTAATTCCTGTCCCTGGCAATGTCCCTGCCCAGGAATACAGCTTCCTGCTTACGACCAAGAGTAAGGGGACCAAGGGCGTCGCTCATTCCGTACTCCATGATCATTCTCCTGACCGTGCCCGTTGCCCTTTCCAGGTCGTTGACGGCGCCGGTGCTGATCTCGTGAAGGATAATGGCTTCGGCCACCCGCCCGGCCAGCAGCATGGTTACCTGATCCAGGAGCATGGACCTGGTCATATAGTAGCGGTCCTCTTTGGGCAGCAGAAGGGTATAGCCTCCGGCCCTGCCCCTGGGTATAATGGACACCTTGTGAACCGGGTCGGTATTGGGAAGTAAATACCCCACCAGGGCGTGTCCGGCCTCGTGATATGAAACCAGCCGCTTTTCTTTGTCGCTGATAACCTTTGATTTCTTTTCAGGGCCGGCTATTACCCGCTCAATGGAGCTTTCCAGCTCGGCCATGCCTATTTCGTGTTTTTCAACCCTGGCCGCAAGAAGTGCGGCCTCGTTCACCATGTTGGCCAGATCCGCCCCGGTAAAGCCAGGGGTCCTCCGGGCCAGCACCGCCAAATCCACGTCTTCGGCCAGCGGCTTCCCCCTGACGTGCACCTTAAGTATTTCCTTGCGCCCGGTAAGGTCGGGAACATCCACCGTAACCTGGCGGTCAAACCTCCCCGGCCTTAAAAGGGCCGGGTCAAGAATATCCGGCCTGTTGGTGGCCGCAATTATAATTATTCCCTCATTGGGAGCAAATCCATCCATTTCCACCAGTAATTGGTTCAGCGTCTGCTCGCGCTCATCATGGCCGCCTCCCAGACCGGCTCCCCGCTGTCTGCCCACTGCGTCAATCTCATCGATAAACACAATGCAGGGAGCGCTTTTCTTGGCCTGCTCGAAAAGGTCTCTAACCCTTGATGCCCCAACACCCACAAACATTTCCACAAAATCAGACCCGCTTATGGTATAAAAGGGAACCCCGGCCTCACCGGCCACCGCCCTGGCCAACAAGGTTTTACCTGTTCCGGGAGGACCAAAAAGAAGAACGCCCTTGGGTATTTTAGCACCCAGCTCGTTATATTTTTTTGGGTTTTTAAGAAACTCCACTATTTCGGACAGCTCTTCCTTTACCTCGTCGGCTCCGGCCACATCAGCGAAGGTAACTTTCTTTTTTTCGTCGGCAACCATGCGGGCGCGGCTTTTACCGAACGACATAACCCTGTTTCCGCCGCCCTGGGTCTGCTGCATGAGGAAAAAAAACAGCAGTACGAATATCAGAATTGGCAGCAGGCTGGTAATTATTCCCGTCCACCAGCCCGGCTGGGGAGGCGGCTCAAACTCATACTGAACCCCTTTACTGGCCAGCAGCTCCTGCAGCTTCGGATCAGGCTGGGGCCCCTTGGTCTCCAGCTTGGATCCGTCTTTTTTCTCTCCATAAACATTAGTTGTGTTTTCTCCCGCCTGTATGGTAGCCTTTGCAATTTCGCCTTTGCTTACCATATTTAAAAACTGGTCGTATCTAACTTTTTCTGGTGCGGCTGTCTGGGGTGAAGTGTACTTGATCAGTGCAATTATGACCAGGACTATAAGAAGATAGATACTCAGGTTTTTCAGGACCTTGTTCAAACAAAGCCACTCCTCTCTGACAACCTAAAAAAAACCCATAATGAAAATTTTATCACAATCAAAATGGTCTTTCAATATCCGTGTTAACACCCTCGGCAGCTTTCCAGCAGCTTCAGGTGAAGACAGGCCCCGGTTGTTTCGGTAACAATGAACCTGCGGTCCGGACGGAAACCCGCCACCCATACTATATCATTTCCACAAGTGACTATCGGTATTGCGTCCCTGTCTTCTCTGGGAACCTTTAAGTCAATAAAAAATTTTTTTAATTTTGCCTTTCCCTTCATACCCAGAGGGTAAAAACTATCTCCCTCCATGCGCTTTCTGACTAAGACAGTGCCCCTTATACTGTCCAGGTCAAGTAAGGCCTCTTGGTCACAATACTGCCGGGGATCACCGGCCTGAGAAACCTCCAGAACCCTGGAAACCATCACCCGGCCAATTTCCGGTATGACTGTTGATCCCGGAATTTGCAGCTTATGCCGGTAAAAGGGTACCTGCCGCCCTTCCTTTTCCGTTATAATCTCCAAAAAACGATACCTTTTAAGCAGCCGAAGACCACCTGGCAAATCCAGCTTTCCTTGGCGGACTTGGCTTTCGGCCAGTTCCCACACCGCCTCGACATGGCCGAAGGATGGCATTCCCCCGAATCCCGCCGTTTCCATACAGGCCATCCTGATAACGCGCCTTCTTATGGCGGGCGGGAGACTTTCTATCTTTTCAATGGAAATCATAACCCTTCCTGCCTCCCGGTATTGTACCACATCACCGAAGGCCGCGCGGGCAACCGAGTCCATGTATTCGTCCTCGTCCCGGGCGATCCCGGCCAGACGGTTTAGAGATTTCACCACTGCAGGGTTATATTTTCCCTCTAAAAGCGGTATTAATTCCAGTCTTATACGGTTTCTCAGGTAAACCGTTTTCAGATTGGAACTGTCCATCCGGTAAGGAATACCGGATGCCTTGCAGTAAAGTTCGATCTGTTCTCTCCTTGTGTCCAGCAAAGGCCGTATGTATCTGCCCTCCCGCACCGGGGGAATACCGCCCAAACCTGATATTCCGGATCCCCTGATAAGGTTAAGCAGGACAGTTTCGGCCTGATCATCGGCATGGTGCCCCAGGGCGACCCGGTTAGCTCCAATAATTCCGGCATTTTTTTCAAAGAAAAGATACCGGACTTCCCTTGCCCCCGCCTGGGGTGAAAGCCCGTGCTTCCTCAGGTATTCCGGAACATTGATGCTTTCGTTTACCAGCGGGATACTCCACTGCTGTGCCAGACTTTCAACCAACCGGGCATCGCCTTCGGCCTCCTCCCCCCTGAACATGTGGTTTAAATGCCCGGCATAAAGCTTGAACCGTAATTCCTCCTTCAGCCTGTTGAGCAGGTGAAGCAGGGCTACGGAGTCAGCCCCCCCGGAAACCCCGGCCAAAATCGTATCCCCCGGCAAAATCATTTTATAGCGCTCAATTGTTGATTTAACCTGGGAAAATAAATCCAACCCAACACCACCCGGGAAGACAATTCCTCTAGACATGATTTTATTCCACAAAAGGACAAAATATCCTTCCCAGCCAACGGCAGTAATAAAATAACCGCCTTGTCGGCGGTGCCGTCTTGCAGACGGCGGAATCCAGAAGCCAGGAGCCAGGAGCCAGAATAGTGAAGCCTGCTTTAAAAGCGACCCCACAGCGACATGCAGTGAGGGGGAGTGATTTTTGGTTCTGGGCGGAATTTACCGGAGGCTGCTACTGTCTCTTAACGACCGAGCCTACGGAATGCCGAGCCGGCTACAGGACGCAGCCGGAAGCCGGAATCGATGCAAGGATGCGGCGTTGGAGGCGGTCGGCATTCCGTTGGCGACCGAGTTTAGAGACAGTTGCAGCCGGAGGTTTATGCAGCCCAGGTTCAAATCACTTTCCCTACCCGTTAGCGACCCCGGAGTGACCCCAGAAAAACTCTGGGCTTGCATAAAAATGCTTTGGTGCTTTAATACTTTAATATGGCATATACTTTCCTAAACGATAAAAAAACGCCCTGACGGGCGCTTGGGAATCCAGAATCCAGAATGGTGACAGCCTGCCTTAAAAGCGACCCTCAAGCGACATGCAGTGAGGGGGAGGGGTTTTAGTTCAGGCGGATGTTCCGGAGGATGTTATCTGGCTCTTGGCGACAGAGCCGTACGGACTGCCGAACCGGCTAATTTGGAGATTAGATGTTGGAAGTTGGAAATTGGATTAAGATGGGAATGGCTTCGAGGTCGTTTCC
>LADN01000045.1 GCA_000961585.1 Peptococcaceae bacterium BRH_c4a
CGGCGGCTTCAATGCTCAACGTACAAGGAGTACGCCTCCGCTTGAAGCCTTGCCGCGCCTTGCATCTGGAGCTTTTTGAACAGCCTCCGGTTGTAGTCGAATAAGTACTTTGTTGACCTCTTAATATAGTTTTGCAACACTCTCCTAGCAAAAAGCCCTCTTTACTCGCAAAGTGGCTTTTTGTAAAACTACACCCAGTATTCATAAAACCTTAGTTTAAGCTCCTTCAGATGAATACGCCTTCTTGAAACGCTGTTCAGAATACTGGCCGCCGTCTCAAGGGCATATACGCTTACGCCGATCTCCCTGGGGTCAATCTCATCCAGGTCAATCTCATGGCCGCCCCGTCCGGCCGACCGGATTCGGCTCCACAGGCTGGGAAGAATTACCCCCGCATAATCCCTGTCCTCGGGAACAATTATTACCTCACATACCTTCTTGGCGACGCCTTGAAATTCGAATTCCACCTTCATTGCCCGGTCAACCCTGGACTCGTAATTTTCCCAGTCGATGACATCATCGTAGATAAGCAGTCCCACACCAAAATGCCTTATCATTCCAGACCTTATTTTTGTCACAAAACCACCCCGGCAAAAAAATACCTTATACTGATGACCTTATTAAACTCCTCCGAACCCTGGCCACCAGATCTTCTATCATGTGGGGGAGGGGCTCCGACCTGAGGCCCACGATCTCAACCCCGCTGCGAGCCAGAGGAATCAAAACTTTCTTAGCTGGGCTGGAGCTTATGGCAGTGGCCATTGAGGGGGTCATTTCCCCCAGCATGGCGTTAGGAAACATTATGCTCACAGGCCCCAGTATCAAGTCAACCCTGGGTGCATTGAACACCACAGCGTTTTCCCCGGTGGCCCCCTCGTTGGCCCCGGCCTTCAGCATCACCGATGTGGCCAGGGCATTGGTCCCTATGGCCAGAATTTCAACATCCTCGGGAAACTCACGTCTTAATTTCTCCACGATGTGCTTTCCTATTCCCCCGCCCTGACCATCAATAATTGCAATCCTCACAAATATCGCCCCAGTTATATATTATACCACAAAAGCAAACTTAAGGGCGGATCAGTTTTGATCCGCCCTATAAATGGTTTTACTCCGTATAATAAATAATCTTCTACCGAACTTGACAAGTATTCTTTACCATCCGATCGATCCACAGCTGAGTTATGTTAAACATTATATCGAAATACAACAGCCCTTGTCACATTATACATATATTTCCACTATCCCCAGCATGTGCATATCTTTGTGGATAAGTTATGAATTTGCAGAATCACCAGAAGCCTGGCCCTGCAATCTTGATTCAAGCTCCACTATTTGGCGGTTTTTGCACAGCAGGCTGCGGGCGTAACGATAATTGTTGTGATGAAGCTTTTTGTTTTCTTTTTCCAGGCGGTTTAAAAAGCTGTTCCTGTCTTTTTCCATCTTTTCTATGAGGTTCATTAAAACCCGGCGGCTGAGCCTCAGCTGCTCTACCTTTTCTTCCAGCTCCCTTACTCTTTTTCGCAGGTTAGCCGCATCATAGTCATTGTTCACCAGCTTCACCCCACACAGATCTAGTTGGGCATACTACTTGGCAGGATCTTTGGTCTAAGTATATGCCCCCCGGGGTGCGTTTAGACATACCGGCCAGCAGAATCCAGAATCCAGGAGCCAGAATCCAGAAAAAGCAAGCGTGACCCTCAAGCGACATGCAGAGAGGGGGAGGGGTTTTAGTCCAGGCGGATGTTCCGGAGGCTGTTATCTGGCTCTTGGCGACAGAGCCGTACGGACTGCCGAACCGGCTGCAGGACGCAGCCGGTAGCCCTAATCGACGCATGGACGCGGCGTTTAGGGCGGTCGACAGTCCGTTAGGCGACGAGCTTAGAGCCAGTTCAGCCGGAGGATAAGTAGATCGGACTCAAACCCCTCCACCGGCCACAGAGCGACCCCGGAGGAGCCAGGGCACAACAAGGCCTTAGCGCTTTAATGCTTTAATAGGGCATATACTTTCCTTAACGATAAAAAAGCGCCCTCTACTTTTGTAAAACCTTTTCTATACGTTGTACGGCCTCCCGTAAAACCTCCTCCTCCTGCACCAGGGCAATTCGAACATAACCTTCTCCCCTGGCCCCGAAGGCCACTCCGGGAATGACCAGAACACCCGCCTTATCCAGCAATTCCATGCTGAAATGGATAGAGGAGCTGTAGCCCGCCGGAAGTGGCGCCCATACAAACATGGAGGCCCTGGGCCTGAACATATTCCACCCCAGGGAGGCCAGTCCGTCCACCAGCAGGTCCCTGCGCCTCTGGTAAGCCCTGGCGTTTTCCTCCACACATTCCTGGGGTCCTTCCAGAGCGGCTATGCCGGCCTCCTGCACGGCGTAAAAAACACCGTAGTCTATATTGGATTTAAGCCTTTTAAGAGTTGTTATAATTTCCCGGTTGCCCATGGCAAAGCCTATGCGGCAGCCGGCCATGTTATAGGTTTTGGAAAGTGAGTAAAACTCTATTCCCACCTCCCTGGCGCCCTCCATTTCCAGAAAGCTCATGGGCTTAAACCCGTCATAGCACAGCTCGGAGTAGGCCACATCATGACATATCAGCACATTGTACTGTCTGGCGTATTCTATCACCTTCCGGTAAAAATCCCTGTTTGCCACCGCCGCCACCGGGTTGTTGGGATAATTAATCCACATCATCCGGGCCTTATGGGACACATCCCGGGGAATATCCTCAAGCGCCGGCAGGTAATTATTTTCCTCTAAAAGAGGCATGGGATAGAGCACTCCTCCAGCCATGGTTATGCCGAAAGAATAAATTGGGTACCCGGGGTCCGGCACCAGGGCAATGTCTCCCTGATCCACGTAGGCCATGGCTATATGGGCCAGTCCGTCCTGGGACCCGGGCAAAACCAGTATTTCACTGTCAGGGTCCAGCGCCACGCCAAATCTTCTACGATACCACCCGGCCATAGACCTGTACAATTCCGGTCTCCCCACCAGGGGATACCGGTAATTCTCGTGCTTGTCCACCGCCCTGTGCAGCGCATCAATAATGTGAGTGGCAGGGGGCCGGTCAGGGGTGCCCACCCCCAGGTTAATCACGGTGATTCCCCTGGCCTCCACCTGCCTTTTACACTTTTCCATTTCGTTAAAAATGCCGGACTCCAGTCCTTTAAGACGACCCGCCAGTTGCATGGCAATACCCCCTTGTTTTACCGTTAGAAATTAATCACTTATATCAGCTCATCCGTCGCCCGGGGCCTGTTCCCGGTTCAGGCGGGCAATATCCCTTATTTCCCCCACCACCCGGTAATCAACGGTAAAGGATCCCAGACAATTATGATTTTTACTATCCGGGCCGTGGTAGTCCGATCCTCCGGTGGCCACCAACCCGTATTCACGGCATATCTCCAGGTAATGCTGAATCATCAGCGGCCTGTGGCCGGGGTGGTATGCCTCCACACCCTGAAGCCCTTCGGGTATAAGCCAGGGAACCAGTTCACCGGCTTCAGAAAGCCCGGGATGGGCCAGTACGGCAACGCCTCCGGCAAGCCTAATCAGCCGCACGGCCTCGGCCGGTGTGCATTTTAGCCTGGGCTCGTAGCCCGGCTTACCTTCCCCTACATAAAGATTGAAAGCCTCTTCCACCGATTTTACCATACCGGTTTCCACCAATGCCCTGGCAATATGTACCCTTCCCACCGATCCGTACCCGGCAATTTCCTTCACCCTGCCGTAACTGATTGGAAAGCCCAGCCCACAAAGCCTGTCCACCATTTTCCCCGCCCTTTCCAGCCGGGCGCTTCTTAGAGTGACCAGGCGCTCCAACAGAACCTCGCAATTGACATCAATCAGGTACCCCAGCATGTGCACTTCCCGGCCACGGTATTCGCTCCCCAGCTCTATGGCTGGCAGCACATCTATACGCCTCCGAAGCCCTTCTTCCAAGGCCGGCCGGATACCTTCCAGGGTATCGTGGTCGGCTATGGCCATGGCTCCCAGCCCCAGGGAGGCCGCCCTGGCCACCACCTGTTCAGGGCTCTCGGCGCCGTCCGAAGCGGTGGTGTGTACGTGCAAGTCAGCCAGCATACCGCGCACCTTCCTTTACCTCACGTAAATATTTTCGACGGTTGGGGTTTCATTCCTTTTATAGTAGAGTATAATATAGCCATATTCTGGATGCAAACTAAATCCATTCAAATAGACAGGAGGAAAAGTATGAAGGTAAACTCAAACATTTTCAGGGAATATGACGTGCGGGGAGTGGCCGATCGGGATCTCACCGATGAAACCGTCACCCTCCTGGGAAAATCCTTTGGCACCATGGCCGGAAGAAAAGGGCTCCAGGACGTTCTGGTGGGAATGGACAACCGCTTCAGCTCCCCCAGGCTGAAAAGCGCCCTGATAAAAGGGCTCACATCCACCGGGCGCCGGGTTGTGGATCTGGGAACAGTGGTAACCCCCATTCTGTACTTTGCCAGAGTTAATTACGGCATCGAAGCGGCGGCAATGATTACAGGAAGCCATAATCCTCCGGAGGATAATGGCTTTAAACTGGCCCTGGGGCCAGGAACCATATACGGAGAGACCATCCAGGAACTGAGAAGGCTTATTGAGGCCGGTGACTTTGAAAAGGGCGAAGGGGAGGTATCCACCGCCGATCCGGTTCCGGCCTACGCCGGCATGATCAGGGAAAAAATCAGTCTGGGACCAGAAAAACTTAAGGTGGCAGTGGACTGCGGAAACGGAACCGCTTCCTACTTCGCGGCGGATCTTATCTCAGCCATGGGCTGCGAGGTGCTGGAACTGTACTGCCAGCCGGACCCATCCTTCCCCAATCACCACCCGGACCCGGTGAAAAGGAAGAACCTCACCGATTTAATTGAGGTTGTACGAAAAAATGAAGCCCATCTGGGCATAGCCTTCGACGGAGACGCCGACCGCCTGGGGGTGGTGGATGACAGTGGGGAGGTAATCTGGGGAGATCAGCTAATGGCCATCTTCTGGGGTGAAATTCTGCCCAAATATCCGGGCGCCCCTGCCATAATAGAGGTGAAATGCTCCCAGACCCTGGTGGACGAGGTCACCCGCCTGGGAGGCAAACCGGTGTTTTACAGAACCGGCCACTCACTGATTAAAGCAAAGATGAAGGAACTTCAGGCCCCCTTCACCGGTGAAATGTCAGGGCATATTTTCTTTGCCGATGAATACTACGGCTACGACGACGCCTTTTATGCGGCCGGGAGGCTATTGAGGCTTCTGTCAAACAGCCGTGAGCCTCTTTCCGCAATGGTGAAAAGGCTTCCGCTTTATTACTCAACGGCCGAAACACGAATACCCTGTCCCGATGATGAAAAATTCGATGTGGTAAAAAAACTGCAGGACTATTTCCGTGACCGGAACGAAGTTATAGACGTAGACGGCGTAAGGGTTCTCTTTAGCGACGGGTGGGGACTGGTCAGGGCATCAAACACGCAGCCGATGCTGGTGGCCCGCTGTGAGGCAAAAACCCCCGCCAGGCTGAAGGAGATAGGGGAAACCATGAAGAGGGCATTGGAAAGGTATCCCCAGGTTTCAGCCTTCCAGTGGGACTATTAAGGAAAGGGGACACACCTCTCCAGCGTGACTGCCTCCGGGGGCCAGAGGAATGTCCCCGATGCTTAGACGGCGGAATCCAGAAGCCGGAAGCAAAATAGTGACAGCTTGCTATAAAGCGACCCTCAAGCGGCATACATTAAGGTGGAGGGGTTTTAGTTCAGCCGGAGGGTAAGCAGATCGGACTAAAAACCCCTCCACCGGCCACGGAGCGACCCCGGAAAAACTCTGGGCTTGCATAAAAATGCTAATGTTTATAACAAATACTATGCAGAAGTTCTGTACAGCCTAAAGGAATAACGCCTTAAACACATGCGCCGTCAGGTAAAACATGGTGACGCCGCACAGACCATAGCCAACTATCCTGTCGCTGAGGGTGTCACTCTTCTCCATTTTATCGGCCACCACACCAGCAAAGGCCGTTAAAAGTCCCACGCCTTTTTTTCCCAACCCTGCCCGTTTACGGGTGGGACTCTTGGTCACGGGCGCAGGTTGCCGGTACTGCCATTCCGGGTACAAATCCATCTCTATTCTTCCGGTCAGTTGAGCGGTAGTCATATTAATATCCCCCAGTCCTAACAAGTTATTACGCCCATAGGAACAGGCGTTCCCCAAACCTTTGTTTCATTTTATTTTATTTTGCTTATTTTGTCAATATATTTCATTGAATAGCTGTATAATAGTTTATATACAAAAGATTATACAGGGGGGGATTGGTTGTTTCCGCAAACCCATGTTTACTTTGCTGAAAAAGTCCTGGGAAAAATAAATGACGCCGTAGCTCTGGGCAGCGTTTTTCCTGACATGGCCATCGGGGCCGGGGTTAACAGGGACATATCCCACAGCAGCGGGCTGGAGATGCTTAAATTTCTGGGTGCAGACAGAGCATTAAGGGATTTTGCCATGGCCAACATAACCCATGGGGTCAATCCCGACGGGCTTGATTATTACGGGGACGAAAAAAACCCGCCAGACGAGCGGGGATACTGTTTTGAGAAGGGCCGTTCCCTTGTGGAAGCAACTATAAAGGCCTGCAACATACCCCCGGAAATGGGCTGGTGGAAGGCCCACAATATAGTTGAAATGGGTATTGAGATGCGCATAAGCGCCAGTGGTATTTACGGGCAGCACCTTTATACCGCCTTTCAGAACAGCAGCCTGATTGGAATTGTTTGTGACAGACTGGCCGCCTTCTTTGGCCGGGAACCCCTTCCCTTCGTCAAGAGAATGTCCAGCTTCCCGTCTTATATAGACCTTACCTGTTCCACCGCCGAAAGCCTGGCCGTTAAATATGACTACCAGATGTACTACAAGCACAGCATACACGTCAATATTGCCAAAGTGGCCAAACTGATAAGCCTGGCGGCCGAAATGGTGGATGATGACATTGAAGATTTTTTCCTGTCGGTGACCGGGAAGGTAAAGAGAACTGTCTCTTTGATCCCGGAAAAGTCTGACAGAGACAGTAAAATAACCGCCTTGTCGGCGGTGCCGTCTTGCAGACGGCGGAATCCAGGAGCCAGAAGCCAGAAGCCAGAATAGTGACAGCATGCCTTAAAAGCGACCCTCAAGAGACCCCACAACGACATGCAGTGAGGGGGAGGGGTTTGAGTCCAGGCGGATGTTCCGGAGGCTGTTATCTGGCTCTTGGTGACAGAGCCGTACGGACTGCCGAGCCGGCTAATTTGGAGGTTAGATGTTGGAAGTCGGAAGTCGGATTAAGCTAGAAATGGCTCTGAGGTCATTTCCTGCGAATTCTCTAACCTCTAACCTCTGGCCTCCAACCTCCAAAATGGTCGGCATTCCGTTGGCGACCGAGTCTAGAGACAGTTGCAGCCGGAGGTAATGCAGGCCGGACTTAAATCGCTCCGCCTACCCATTAGCGACCATGTAGCGACCCTCAAATGACCCCGGAGGAACCAAGGCACAATAAGGGCTTCAGTATGAGTTGTTTTCAGGAACAGGAGCTGCTTAATTGAAAAGGCACATTATTGACTACGAATACCTCTACCAGTTAACCCACAGGGTTACCCCCCTGGAGGAGGACTGTGGGCTCTTGTGCGGCAGTGTGTGCTGCCGCCCGGATCGTGAAAACAGCCTGGGAATATATCTTTTCCCGGGGGAAGAGTCCCTTTTGTCCGGTGGTGAGGACTGGCTTGAAAGGGAGTACCACAATCCTGCAGAATATGATTTCCCGGATAACTGGGAATACCCTGTTCATTTTGTAAAGTGCACAGCTCCCTGCCCAAGGGAAAAAAGGCCCCTGGCCTGCCGGTTTTTCCCACTGTCACCGCATCTTCTCAGAGACGGCACCCTTTTGCTGACCCACGAAACCATCAGACTTCCCTACAGGTGCCCCCTGGTGGCTAAAAAAAAGCCTCTGAGAACAGATTTCATAGAAGCAGTGGCACTTTCCTGGAGCTTTCTTCTGAAAGACCCCCGCATACTGAGGCTGGTGGAAGAAGACTCAATGGAAAGGGAAAGTTCAGGCAGGGGAGTCCCACCCATACTCTGGATGGGCCGCCGCCACTGACTGCTGCCGGGACTAAGGCTTCCTGCATACCAGACCTCTTTTTATTTCTTCCACCTCGCTGGCCACAGTATCTGCCCACCGGTAAAGAGAGTCCCTGGAAAGCCGGGGAGGCCTCTTTATAAATCCTGAATCCAGCCCGTCAAATATTTCCCCATACAGATCGTCGCCCGTTTCATCATCATAAAACAGTTCCTGCAGTATATAAGTCAGCCAGCCGGTATAACCATTCAGAACAGTTACCCCGTCCAGAAGCTTTGATGCCTCCCTTTCCTTCAGACCGAAAAAATAAACACTATGCCCGTCAAAGGATATAAGGTTGGGATTCCTCCCTATTTCAACCCCTTCTTTTTTAAACCCGGCGCCAAAAACCGGGGTGTGTACGGTATGTAAAAAATCATCTATTGCCTTTATCCATTTACCCATGCCTTGCAACCCGCCATTTTCTGCCGCTTTGTCCCGGTAACCGGTTAAAGATAATAATTACCTTTCTCTGCGGAAAAATCCTCTTCCGGAAATGATAATTAGGATAAAAATAACCGCCTTGCCGGCGGTGCCGTCTTGCAGACGGCGGAATCCAGAAGCCAGAAGCCAGGAGCCAGAATAGTGACAGCATACCTTAAAAGCGACCCTCAAGAGACCCCACAGCGACATGCAGTGAGGGGGAGTGATTTTTGGTTCTGGGCGGAATTTACCGGAGGCTGCTACTGTCTCTTAACGACCGAGCCTACGGAATTCCGAGCCGGCTGCAGGACGCAGCCGGAAGCCGGAATCGACGCAAGGACGCGGCGTTGGAGGCGGTCGGCATTCCGTTGGCGACCGAGTTTAGAGACAGTTGCAGCAGGAGGTTTATGCAGCCCAGGTTCAAATCACTTTCCCTACCCGTTAGCGACCCCGGAGCGACCCCGGAAAAACTCTGGGCTATATAAAAATGCTTTGGCGATTTAGCGCTTTAATGCTTTAATATGGCATATACTTTCCTTAACGATAAAAAAGCAAGGCACCTTACCCTTCGGGCAGGTCCCTTGCTTTTTGGTTAAATTCTCCGTTCAGTCCGGCTTAAGCCTTTACCAATCCCAACATCCTGTCCAAATCCGCCCTGGCGTCGCCGCTAACGATGCTCAGGCCGAAGGTCTTGACTAATACGTCAACCACACCGGGACTAAGGAATTCGGGGGCTTTTGGTCCTATGGATATATTATGGACCCCCAGGCTGAAGAGTCCCAGCAATATGGCCACAGCCTTCTGCTCAAACCAGCTCAGCACTATGCTTAAGGGCAGGTCGTTAACAGTGCAGTTGAAGGCTTCGGCCAGGGCCAGGGCTATCTTGACACCGGAGCCGGAATTGTTGCACTGTCCAAGGTCCAGGAAACGGGGGATATCCGTACCCTCGATGTTTCCGTATTCCAGGTCGTTGAAGCGAAACTTGCCGCAGGAGGTGGTCATAATCACACAGTCCTTGGGGATGGCCTGGGCCAGTTCACGGAAATAGTCCCGGCCCTTTGTGGGGGCATCGCAACCGGCCACCACAAAGAATCTTTTTATTTTGCCGGCCTTCACCGCATCAATAATTAGCGGTGCCAGAGGCAGCACATTCTGGTGGTGGAAGCCTGTCATCAATGTCTTATCCGACTGGATGCCGGCCGGGGGCAGCGACAGGGCTTTTTCAATTACCGGGGTAAAATCGGTTCCCACTATCTTTTGGGCTCCCTCCAGGCCGGCCATCAGGTAAGTGAACATCCTGTCCCCGTATTTGCCGTTTCTGATGGGCATTACGCAGTTGGTGGTGGCCAGGATGGCCCCGGGGAAGCTTTCAAAAACCTGCCTCTGGTCATGCCATGCCTTGCCCACATTGCCTTTAAGATGGGCATGTTTCTTCAGTTCGGGATAGCCATGGGCCGGTAACATCTCCGAGTGAGTATAGACATTTATACCCTTGCCCTCAGTCTGCTGCAGCAGCTCTTTAAGCGCCCTGAGGTCGTGCCCGGTAACCAGTATGCAGTGCCCTTCCACCTTGTCCTGGCTGACCCTGACCGGTACCGGCACCCCCAGCTCTTCCACGTGGGCCTGGTCCAGCAGGTCCAACACCTTTACGGTGGCTGATCCAACCTTCAGAGCCATGTTGATGTGATCCTGAAGATTGAAGTTAGAATTGGTGAGCGTCAGGAAAAGCCCTTCCTGGACAATGGCGTCCACTTCCTCATCCACCCTCCCCAGCTCCCTGGCGTGCACCGCATATGCCGCAACCCCCTTCAGACCCAATATAATGGTATCCTGCAGGCTGGCAATATCCTCATTTTTACCGCATACCCCTACCTTTGTGCATCCTCCCTCAGGTGCCTGTTCACACTGATGGCAAAACATAATTCGTCTCCTCCTCATATATTTTTTTTATTTTTAAAGCCCCAGCTTTTATAAAACATTCTAATGCAGCCCCTGCATCCTTTTAATCCCCTCAATATTATTTACCGATTGTGCTAAGGATACTATTTTTCTGTGAAGCTGCAGTCCGGCAACTCATAAAAATAACCGCCTTATCGGCGGTGCCGTCTTGCAGACGGCGGAATTCAGAAGCCAGAAGCCAGGAGCCAGAATAGTGACAGCCTGCCTTAAAAGCGACCCTCAAGAGACCCCACAGCGACATGCAGTGAGGGGGAGTGATTTAAGTCCGTGCGGAATGTACCGGAGGCTGCTACTGTCTCTTAACGACCGAGCCTACGGAATGCCGAGCCGGCTAATTTGGAGGTTAGATGTTGGAAGTCGGAAATCGGATTAAGCTAGAAATAGCTCTGAGGTCGTTTCCTACAAGTTTTCTAACCTCTAACCTCTGGCCTCCCACCTCCAAAATGGTCGGCATTCCGTTGGCGACCGAGTTTAGAGACAGTTGCAGCAGGAGGTAATGCAGGCCGGACTTAAATCGCTCCACCTACCCATTAGCGACAATGCAGCGACCCTCAAGTGACCCCGGAGTGACCCCGGAGCGACCCCGGAAAAACTCTGGGCTGAATAAAAATGCTTCGGCGCTTTAGTGCTTTAATACTTTAATATGTCATATACTTTCCT
>LADN01000055.1 GCA_000961585.1 Peptococcaceae bacterium BRH_c4a
GCTAAAAAGCCGTGAGGATTCCAGGAGTCTGAATAGGTGCGGTAGATAATGAGTTCGTAGCCCTTGCTTTTCCAGAGTTCGTCATAATAGGCAGTACGCTCCAGCATTTTCAAGTTTACCTGAATGCCAACTTTCGCCAGATCTCCCTGGATGGCTTCACACATGGGTTTCCATTCAGGATACTCTAGGTTTTGGAAGGTTAAAGAAATCTTGAAAGGTTTCCCATTTTTGTCAAGTACACCGTCGCCATCGTTATCTTTCCACCCGGCTTCCGCCAGCAGTTCCCTGGCTTTGTTCAGATCGTACGGGTAACCCTGATTATTTCTTTCGGTAACATAGGGAACAGTGAATTGGAAAAGCCCTTGCGCAGGTTTGCCCACCCCGCCAAAGAGATGATCCACCATGCTCTTTTTATTGATCACATGGTTGACGGCCTTCCTGATGCGGACATCCTGGAAAAACTCATGGTTATAATTGAATATCAGATAATAAGATGTGCTCCCCTCAGTCCGGTGAAGTTTCAGCTTGCTGTCCTTTGCTATCAACGGGAGACTTTCCAGAGGAATATTGCTCATTCTCCCCCCGGCCAAATCCACCTCCCCGCTCTGGAGAGCCAGAACCCTGGTTTGAGGGTCGGGGATAACCTTCAAAACAATCTTGCTTAGCTTGGGCATATCTCCCCAGTAATTGGGATTTCTCACCAAAACAGCCTGTTGGTCTTTACTGTAGCTTTCAACCATCCACGGGCCTGTCCCGATGGGTTTGACGAACTTGCCATTGAGATCTCCGGCAGGAGTAACCGCAGAAGGACTTATAATCCTCACCGGACGGGGGTACGTCAATTCCGTCAAAATCGGGTAATAGTTGGTATTAAAGTGTAACTTGATGGTATGAGAATCGACAATTTCGATGTTCTCCAAGGCTTTGGAAGCGGTGATAGAAGAATGCTCCGGCTTCTGGCGCCACCTTTCCAGGGAAAACCTGACCGCCTCAGCATTAAAAGGCATACCGTCGGAAAACTTCACCCCTTTGCGTAAATGGAAGGTGTAAGCTTTCCCGTCAGGTGAAATCTCCCAGGACGTGGCTAAAGAGGGTATAATCCTGCCTTTTTCTCCATACTCCACCAAGGAGTCATAGATCATCGGATAAGCCTGAATCAAACCCTTATAGGAGGCTGCATCCAGCTGGTCAAAACCGGCGTCTTGAGCGACAGCCGCCGTTATTTCCCCTCCCTTTCCTTTTTCACTCACCCCGGTTTTTGTTGTACAGCCCGTCAGGAATGCAGCCAGCAGCATTACGATTAAAAAGCTGGTAAAATACTTGTGTCTTTGAAACAACTAATTCATCCCCCTGTTCCTCGGTTTTTTGATTTTGAGGCGATGCGACCGCCTATTTGGCGACAAAAAAGGAGAGCGTTGCCGTCAGGGAGAGGGCGTCGTACACCCCTTCTTCCCCTTCCGGCACCCGGTGGCGGGCCACCACCAGATAGCGGCCGGGCGCTTGTGCCCGCAGATTGATCCGGCCGTCCCCGCCCGTCATTTCCTGCCACTGCCGGTATCCGCCGGGCCCGTTGCAGGCGATGTCCAGGGCCGTGCCATCCAGCGGCTTACCGCGGAATTGTACTTGCAGGCCGATTTCATCCCCCGCCCGCCATTGTTTCCATACTGCCGGGATTATTTCCAACAGCGTTCCCGCTCCCTGGGGAACGCCCTCCAGGTCGTGTCCCACCGACACGAAAGTCTGAGCGTACTGGATGTAAAAAATGGCCTGGGCCGCATCCGGATGTTCCCTGCGGGTGCCCTGATGATGCTTGCCCTCCTTATCCAGCACGTAGCTGCCGGTGTTTTTGCTGACAAGATGGTAAAACCCGTCTACCGGCGTGGAAAAACCCACGGTATAATAATCGGGCCCGCCGTCGGCCAGGGCCAACTCTTCTTTTTCCCCACCAGGGGCCACAACCAGTGCGGCCATGCCCTCTTTCCGGAACAGTCCATCCGTCCGCATATTGTGCCCCCATTTTACATGCACCTCTACGCTGCCGCCCGCATGACCATGGCTTCCGGCCATCTCCAGCCACGGCTCATGGCCGTACACCATCAGGTCCGTGGTATCACACAAGGCAACTTTCTGCTTCTCTTTCATCCAGTACCTCTCCTTTAACTGAAAAATTTAAGCATAATGCAACCTGGCAAGAAGCCACTTAACTTAAAGTGCATCACCCCCCACTTGACGATACCACTGGGATAATTACCTTAAAGGATCTATAAAAGCCCCTACCGGCAGGGTAGAGTCGCGGCGAAACAATTAGAGCAGCAGGACCACCAGGCCCAGGGCCAGGCACGTCGCACATTCCCGCACCACCAGCGCTGCCAGGCTCACCCTGCCCCCCAATTTAGGCCCGAAAATGGAAATGTTGGTAGCCAGCCCGCTGCTCCAGAATTCATACGGGTAATGCAGCAACGAAGTAACCAGCAGTGCGGCAACCGCCTCCGCCGGAGTGACCAGACCGGCCTGCAGGATGGGGCCGAGGGCACCTATGGCGGCAATCATGCTCATCACACCGGTGGTAATAACAAAGAGCACGGGGCCGGGCAGTCCTAGGTAGCTCAAGACGGGGTCAAACTGCAGCAGTATTTGGCTGACAAGATCCGTATGCAGCAGGATTGACACCAGAAAGGTGACGGGCATAAAAACCACGGCCAGGCGGCGAAAAGCGGGAATGGTCCGCCGCGCCGCAGCTGCCAGCCTGTCCCGCCACGATATATGAACTGCTTCCCGGCTCTTATCACGCCCTTCCTGACCCCGGTCCGGCTGCGGCAAAAGCAGCCTGCCCAGCAGCAGCCCCACGGCGCTGATCATTATACTTACAGCAAGGTAAATGGCCAGGTACACGGCGCCGGTGCGGCACCCCAGGGAAGCGATAACCGCCGGGCTGAAGAAAAAAACCGTAAAATACAGTCCGGTGGGAAGGGCGGAAACCAGAAAAGAAACCACCACCTCACGGGCCCCGACTGCCCCGGTATTTTTCAGCCCGGCCAGCATGGTATAGGCGGCAATCCGGTCGACCAGGCACAAGGTGAGGGAGGCGGCACAGCCCGCAGGCAAATGGCCCAGCCGGGCCAGAGGGAGCATTCCCCGGCCCAGACGCTGCAGAAAAACAGTATTATGAAATAAATTGCCGAGAAAACAACCCAGCAGCATGGAAGGCAGCACATTCTTCCACAGCTTCAGGACATCGGGCAGTACATCTGAAATAAGCTGCACCTGTCATCCCCACCTTTCCACAGGACCGGCTGGAATTCAAAACTATTCCGGCTTCCTGCCGGTCACCAGATACCGCCGGTGAGCGTAAACCAGGCGATAGCGCAGTGGCATGGCCGCTTTTTGGGCCTCCATCACCCTGGTTAAAGGCTGAATGGAGACATCCGTTAACCCGGCGGCCTCCAGGAGCGGCACGATCTTGTCCGGGCCCGCCCCTCCCATGAAGGGCAGCTGCTTTTGTATTTCTTTCCCGTAATGCCCCTTCCACTTCCACGGGTTGCGCCGTTCTGCCAGGGCAATTAAGCAATTCCCGGCCAAACGCTTCACTTTAGTGGAAATATCGGGCGCAGCCCACCTGCCGTCGATGATGATCAGCCTCCCCCCGGGTTTCAGCGCCCGCACCCACTCCCGCAAGGCCGCCTCCGGCCGGGGCAGCGTCCAGAGCAGGTGGCGGTTGATCACCACGTCGAAACTACTGTCTTTAAACGGCAGATTCTCCGCATCTCCACTGCGAAAATCGATCTTGAGCCCGGCCTGCCGGGCCTTCTTTTGCGCCTGCTGCAACATCTCCTGCGAAAGGTCCACCCCGCTGCAGCGATGGCCCAGTTCAGCCAGGAGAAGGGCCAAAAAGCCCGTTCCGGTACCCACGTCCAGAATGCGGAGAGAACCTGCGCCCACCGACTCCTTCAAGGTTTCCTGCCAGGCAATTTTCTCTTCCTCGCTTTTCAGGCCGTGACCGTATTGATTGTCATAGACTGCAGACCTCTCATCCCAACACCTGGTAATTTTGTCTTGCAAAGCCATATTCATCAAGAAAACCCCTCCCAAACCAAGATAAGAAACCGGTGGCGCATATAAAGCCAGCCCCCGGACGGTATTATCCTTTTGTCCCGACGGTTACCCCGCTGAAATCGGGATCCGATCCGTTAAATTTAAATCCCTGGACATTTTTTCCCGTAACAGCAAACACTTTATCATAGAGAACCGATATGACCGCCGCATTCTCATTGACGTAATTCCCCAACCTGGTGAAGGCATCTTCCCGCTCCCGGTCGTCGAAGGTGGTCAATGCCTTCTCGACGATAGCATCCAGTTGCATATCCGCATATATGGCCGGCCACTGGGCTTTGGAGTTAAACTGCCAGCCGTAGCGCATGAAAATACGGCACTCGGGGCCCCCGGCGTAAAAGTAGGCCAGGTCAAACTCCCCTTTTTTACGGGCGTCGGAAAAGGCGCCGGACTCAAGGGCCTTGATGTTAACCTGCACACCGGCCTTTTTGAACTGGGACTGGACAATTTCCACCACCTGTTTGTCATCCAGTTCCTTGGCGCTGACGACGATGTCCACCGACAGTTTCTTGCCTCCTTTTACCAGGATGCCGTCCGGGCCGGGCTTCCAGCCTTGATGGGCCAGGATTGTCTTGGCCCGTTCCAGGTCATAGGGATACCATTTCGTGTTCTGGGGCTTCGTAAAAGGCAGCACCGGTGCGAGTACGCCGTTTAAGGCGGGGTCAACCCATTTCCCCATTACCGCCTTGGCCAGGGCCTCCTTGTCAACTGCATAAGCCAGGGCCTTGCGCACCTCAGGATTGTTAAATGGTTCCTTTTTATAGTTAAAAACGAAAGTGCGGGTGCACGGAATATCCACGCCCACAATTCCGTAACCGCTTTCCTCCAGTTGATTAAGCAGGGAGCGGGGGATGTAGCCGATGCCGCCGTGGATGTTATCCAAAATCATGCCCAGTTCCCCGGATTTCAGGGCCATCACCCTGGTGTTGGGGTCGGGAACAGGCTTGATCACCAGTTTGGAGAGCTTCGGCTTTTCACCCCAGTACTTTTCATAGGGTACCAGCTCGACGTATTCACCTTTCTTATACTCCTTGACCTTCCAGGGGCCGGTGCCGATACACTGCTTCATCTTCCCCGCAGGGTCGCCGGCGGGCTCCACCGATGTGAGCGGGATAATATCAAGGTGGTACTCGGCCAAGCCGATTAAGGTCTCATAGGACGGCTTGCTCATGTGAAACACCACGGTATACGGGTCCTTTATTTCAATGGTGGCCTTTTCATCAAAGGAAAGCGGGTGGGTCCCCTTCTGAAATTTGATCCGATCCAATGTAAACTTCACGGCATCGGCGTTGAAAGGGGCGCCGTCATGAAAGGTAACGCCCTTTTTTAAATGAAAGGTAATATCCTTCCCGCCGTTGGCCACTTCCCAGGACTCAGCCAGCGCCGGCGCCAGTTTGCCGTTCCTGAGATAAAGCAGCGGTTCCTGTACCGTCCTCCTGATTAACAGATCAGGGTATTTTTCATCAATAACATTAAGGTCCCCATTTTCCCCGAAACCGACATAGCCTATTACCAGCTCCTGGGCTTTACCCTTTGCGCCCCCGGTATTACCGCAGCCTGCCAGGATGGGGGCCAGAAATACCAGGAAGATCAGTCCTGCCAGCACTTTCTTGAAATGATGCATTACTTATACCTCCAATTGTTGTAACAGTTTAACGGGCCAAATTGCGGGCCAGCGGGAGTTCAATAACTCCCGTTTTCCTGCCGGTCACCAGGTACCGCCTAAATTTCAAACCTCCAACCTCCGGTCTCTAACCTCCAAAATGGCAGGCAACCTGATGTTCTTCAGCAATTGCCGCCAGCGTCGGCTCCTTGCGCCTGCATACCTCAGCCGCTTCGGGGCAGCGGGGGTGAAAGCGGCAGCCGGCCGGCGGATTGCGCGGGTCGGGCGGATC
>LADN01000032.1 GCA_000961585.1 Peptococcaceae bacterium BRH_c4a
GTATACTGCAGAGACTGCTACCAGCCTTCACGCTACTAAGAAATAAGCGGAATTCAAAAATTGAACCTGCTGCCATGATTTCATGCGGCAGGCTTTTTTATAGTTAAGGAAAGTATATGACGCATTAAAGTATTAAAGCGCTAAAGCCTTGTCGGCCCTAGTTCCTCCGGGGTCACTTGAGGGTCGCTGCATTGTCGCTAATGGGTAGGTGGAGCGATTTAAGTCCGGCCTGCATAACCTCCTGCTGCAACTGTCTCTAAACTCGGTCGCCAACGGAATGCCGACCATTTTGGAGGTGGGAGGCCAGAGGTTAGAGGTTAGAAAACTTGTAGGAAATGACCTCAGAGCTATTTCTAGCTTAATCCGACTTCCAACTTCCAACATCTAACCTCCAAATTCGTAGGCTCGGTCGTTAAGAGACAGTAGCAGCCTCCGGTACATTCCGCACGGACTTAAATCACTCCCCCTCACTGCATGTCGCTGTGGGGTCGCTTGAGGGTCGCTTTTAAGGCAGGCTGTCACAATTCTGGCTCCTGGCTTCTGGCTCCTGGATTCCGCCGTCTGCAAGACGGCACCGCCGACAAGGCGGTTATTTTATCGTTAATCTTATTTTAGTTTTCGCCACAGGGTGGAGCGGGATATTCCAAGTAAACGGGCTGCCGCCGATTTATTTCCGTTGACCTCCTCAAGGAGACGCTTTATTTCATTGGATTCCATTCTTTTTATTTTGCTGTTCAACTCAATAACTGGTATTTCGCATAAGCTATTATCTTCCGGAATGTCGGTTTTTTTGCCTTTAATGCTGTCCCGGAATACAGCACACAGTATTTCCTCTCTGTTCGGCCTGTCTTTAGAAAGCACCGCAAAACGCTCCAGTAAGTTTTCCAGTTCTCTGACATTGCCTGGCCAGTGATAATTCATGGCCAGAAGTTGAAGCTTTTCAATCAGAAAGCCGTCAATTATTGACATGCTTTTTCTAAGAATGCTTTTTGCCAGATTCGGTATATCCTCTTTGCGCTCCCGGAGGGGAGGTATGTGTAATTCGAGTACGCTTAACCTGTAGTAAAGGTCTTGACGAAAGTTTCCGGCCTTGATTTCATTCCAGAGATTCCGGTTGGTGGCGGCAATTATTCTTACGTCAACGGGGATGATTTTCCTTCCTCCCACCCGCATCACCTCTTTTTCCTGCAGTACGCGCAGCAAACGGGCCTGCAGGGGCGGTGTCAGTTCCCCCACTTCATCCAGAAAAATGGTGCCGGTATGGGCAAGCTCAAAAAGCCCGGGCTTTCCCTCCTTCTGGGCGCCGGTGAAAGCTCCCTGCTCGTAGCCGAACAGCTCGCTGTCCAGCAGTGTTTCCGGCAGTGCGGCGCAATTGATGGCCACGAACGGCTTTTTGTGCCTGGAACTGATGTTGTGGATGCTTTGGGCGAAAAGTTCCTTTCCCGTTCCGGTCTCGCCGGTGATCAGGATGGTGGAGTTGGTCTGGCCGAATGATTTTGCCTCTGAGACGGCCTTTCTAACAGCTGCGCTCTCACCCACAATGTTGGTTAATGTGTAAGTGGCCACCAGCCTTCTCTGGTGCAGCTGCTGCCTGATTTCCTGCTCATGTTTTTGTATTGTGCCGGCATCCTGAATGACAAACACCACTCCGGTACAGTTATCGTTAACCACGATCGGCATTATATCCAGGAAAATATTGATTCGTCCGGTAGATACCAGCTTGTTTATCCGGGCGGTCAGCTGGTTGGGCCTCTGGGGCAAATTAATTGAAGGCAGGATATCCTTGATGGAGTTGTTGATTGCCTTTGGGGCGCGGATACCAAGAATTTTTTCGGCGGCATGGTTAAAGGTGGTTATCTGCCAGTTGTCGTCGGTGCAGATAATGCCGCTGTGCACCAGTTCAATAATGGTTTTGAACCGTTCCGTTTTCTCAGTTTCCCTGCGGATGGCCTGGAGTATCTCGGCCGCATGAACCAGGGCGTTTTCCACGGCCGAACCGGAATACATAAGTATTCCTTTCATCCCGTATTTTTTGGCGGTATCAACGGCATTGCTGCCCCCAATGACGACTTTTTTCCCCGCTCTCTTTAATCCACTAAAGATAACATCCGCCTCTTCGTGATTTTTGAAGACAACCTGCCGTATTTTAACATTCAGCAGATTTTTGTATTTTTCAACTTCCTCCATCTCTTTGTAGAAATTTACCAGTATCACTTCGTCATTATCGTTATCGAGATATTTCCGCGCCTTTTTCAACGCTTCCATAAGGGCGTAGCCGGAAAACTTGACGGGTATTACGGGAATATTGTAATTTTCCTGTAAAAAAACTGCGCATCTGTCTGCCGCCACCAGTACGGAATCGGACGTCAGTCCGGGCAGTTCCTTGCTGATAAATTCCGGGTCGTTAATGTTATTCAGGAATGGATCGTATAATTCGGTTACTATGTCAATGTTATGCAGTAAATCCAGTTTTTTGGATATGCCAAGGGCAAGCCTGTGCAGGATGGGGTAACCGATCACTATAATCTTTTGGCGCAATGCTTAAACCTCCCGTCTGTCAGCTTGCGATGGAAATTGCGGCACTTGCCTGAAACTTTTGTGTATCAACAGCATCTCTTCTTTAGAACAGTGTACCAATTATGAAATACTTATGCAACAGTGAATTTGCTCTGGATAAATAATAAAAAGCATTGTTACTGCACTGCATACGGGGTTTTTGTTTATGGCATAAAAATTGCTCATGAAATTTTAATATATTCTGCATTTTCATAAATGTCTGCTTCTTTCAATATTAACATTTTCCGGGGGGTGTCGGCAATCAGTCAGTCAATTATTACCAGCTCGTTAAGCAGGCATACGCATATGATTGGTCTGCCCTGCCTGGGGATAAAGAATCTTCTGTCGCCGTATGTTTTGACGGGTGAAAAGATTGCCATTTTTGAGGCCGGTACCACAAACACTGCGCCATTATTGTTGGAAGGCTTGGACCGGCTGGGTATCAGGCGGGAGGACATTGATTATTTAATTGTTTCCCATATTCACCTGGATCACGCCGGCGGAGCGGGTTTTCTGGCCGGGGAACTGCCTTCGGCCAAGGTGCTGGCGCATGAAGCGGGAGCCAGGCACTTGATTGACCCAAGCAGGCTTATAGCCAGTACTAAAAAGGTGTTCGGCGAGAAAAAGGTGATGGACCTGTATGGAGAGATCATCCCCATTCCGGCTGAAAGGGTAATACCCTTAAAAGACGGGGATCTGGTTGATCTGGGCGGGGGCCGGCGGCTGGAGGCGATTTATACTCCGGGACATGCGCCGCATCATTTATGCCTTTACGATCCCCTGACGAAAGGTATCTTTTCCGGTGAGGCCTTGGGGGTATGGGTGGAGGACATCGGGGTTTTTTCGCCCAGCACCCCAATGCCGGATTTCAATCTGGACCAGAGCGTTGCTTCCGTCCTGCGCCTGCTGGAATGCGATGCCGGAGTCGTTTATTTTTCCCACTACGGCTGGACGGAAGACGTACAGAACACCCTTTATAAAATAATAGGCCAATTATTGTGCTGGGGGCAGGTTGTCAGGAGTGGCTCAGAGGAGGATGCGGGCCGCAGGCTGGCCCGCTATGTTCGGGAAAAGGAGTGGGAGCAGTGGGATACCGTGCGTTTGGCACAGGAAAGGGACTGCGGGGAATTGCTTGAGTGGATGGCTTGGAGAACGGGCGCCGTGCTGGCGCCGGGGATCCTTAATTTTTACCGCCAAAAACAATACGGGAGGGAAGGCGAAAAATAAATACGGGGATTTAGAAAATGGGTGCGAAATGGCGTGATAGGTTATTTGGCTGATGTGACCGGTTAATAAAGTTTTACAAGGAGGAAAAGATGAATTTCGAATTGTCAGAAGAACAGAAAATACTGCAGAGCACGGCGTACAAGTTTGCGCAAAAAGAGTTCGAGCCAATAGCCAAGGAATGTGACCGGGAAGAAAAATACCCCCGGGAGCTGTGGAAGAAAGCCTGTGATACGGGCCTGGTGGGGGCGTTCATACCGGAAGAATACGGCGGCCCGGGAATGGGGTTTTTGGATGTCGCACTGCTTACAGAGCAGATGTGCAGGGTGGATCTCGGCCTGTCCCTGGTTGTCACGGCATCCACATTCGGCGCTGAAAACATACTGTTTTTCGGATCCGAAGAACAAAAAAAGAAATACCTGCCCTTGCTCCCCGCCGGCGAGGCCATCTTTGCCGGCGCTTATACCGAGCCGGACGCAGGCACTGATGTGGCGGGCGTTAAGACCACCGCTGTAAAGGATGGAAATGAGTACGTTATCAACGGCAGCAAGATGTTTATCACCAACGGCACCATTTGCGACTATATTGTGGCTTTATGCGTGACCAATCCCGAGGTGGAATCCAGGCATAAAAGGCAGAGTCTGATCATAGTGGAGGCCGACAGGAAAGGCATCACCAAAAACAAGATTAAGGGCAAAATGGGGATCAGGGCCAGCGACACGGCTGAACTGGTTTTTGAGGATGTGCGGGTTCCCAGGGAGAATCTGATTGGCGCCGAGGGGAAAGGATTTCATTATCTGATGCATTTCTTCGACACCACCAGGACCATGGTTGCCGCCCAGGGGGTGGGTCTGGCCCAGGGGGCTCTGGAAAAGACCGTTAAATACGTCCAGGAGAGGAAAACCTTTGGCAAGCCGCTGGCCGTCAACCAGGGAATCCAGTTTCAGCTGGCGGAAATGGCCACCAGGATTGAGGTGGCCAGGAATGTAACCTATAAGGCCGCCTGGATGGTTGACCAGGGCAAAATGGATCCCGGCCTCAACGCCATGGCCAAGTATTACTCCGGGGAGTGCGCCGTCTGGGTGGCCGACAAGGCCGTCCAACTGCACGGAGGCTATGGATATATAGACGAATACGATGTGCAGCGTTTTTACAGGGACGCCAAGATATTGGAAATCTACGAGGGCGCCAAGGAAGCAGAGAAAATGACCATTGCCAGAAGGCTTTTTTAACGTCATTGCTTACTGGTGACTATTTGTGCGAAAGAAGGCGGAAATAATGGGCATTGGAGATTTTCTGACCAAGCATACTTTTTATACTCCCGACAAGGTGGCCATGATCATTGATGACAAGGAGCACACCTTCAGGCAACTGAATGAGCGGACCAACCGGGCAGCCAATTTTTTGCTTGAAAAAGGCATAAAGAAAGGGGATCGGGTCTCGGCGCTGCTTTTTAACTGCAGCGAGTTTTTGGAGGTTTATTTTGCTGCGGCCAAGATCGGGGCCATATTTGTGCCGCTGAACTACCGGCTGGCGCCTGGAGAGTTGGAATATCAGTTGAACGACTGCGGTTCCAGGCTGTTGGTGCTGCATGACGACTTTGTGGATGTCGTGGGATTGATCCGTTCCCGCGTGCCTGTAGAAAAGGACAAGTTTCTGGTGGTCGGGGAGAATGTCCCCGGCTGGGGATTGAAATATGAGGAGGCTGTCGGCGGGTATTCCAGCCAGGAGCCCGTTTTGGAGAAGCCGGTGGAGTGGGAAGATCCCCAGGCGATAATGTATACCTCGGGCGTTACCGGCAACCCCAAGGGCGCCCTGCTGTCCCACCGGAAGACTCTCTTCAATGCTTTAAACAGCGATTTTACCATGCGGCTGGGGCCTGGCGACATCTTTTTGTCACCGCTGCCGCTTTTTCACTCAGGAGGGCTTTTTATCGTGGCCACGCCTTCCATTTTCAGGGGAGCGGTATTTGTAACCTATAAAAAGTTCGACACCAAGAAACTACTGAAGACCGTGGAGAAGTACAGGGCGACTATTTTTTTCGCCCTCACCACAATGCTGAATTTTATTGTCAAAAATGAAAACCTGGACGAATATGACCTGAGTTCTTTGAGGCTGTTCATGGGAGGGGGTGAGAGAACACCGCTGACCATTATGGAGGAATTCGCCAAAAGAGGCTTATACATGCAGACCGGCTTCGGCCAGACCGAGAATTCCATCCTGCTGTTCCTGCCTGAAAAGGATACCATCAGGAAGAGGGGATCTCTGGGTAAGCCGGTGTTTTTCTGTGATGTGAAAATATTGAAAGATGACGGGCAGGAGGCGGCGGCGCACGAAGCCGGCGAGATAGTGGTGAAGGGGCCCACGGTGATGACGGGCTACTGGAACAGGCCTGAGGATACCGCCAAAACCATTGTGGACGGATGGCTGCATACCGGCGACCTGGGTTATTATGACGAAGAAGGGTATTTTTACTTCATTGACAGGATCAAGGATATGTACCGCAGCGGCGGTGAAAACGTATACCCGGCCGAAGTGGAAAAAATATTGGTCACCCACCCGAAGATTCAAAATGTGTCGATTATCGGTATGCCCGATGATAAATGGGGTGAGACCGGGAAGGCATTGATTATTTCGAATGAAAATGAAACAGTAACCAAAGAAGATGTCTTTGAATTTTTAAAGGATAAAGTGGCTAAATACAAGTTCCCCAGCCAAGTGCAAATGGTGGAAAAATTTCCCATGACCGAGAGCGGCAAAATCAAAAAGTCCGCCTTAAAAGAGATGTACGGTAAATAATTAATTGTATTGGGAGTGATGTTGATGGGCGCCACTAAAGATATTGCCCGGTATGTGGTTCAGACTTCCTATAATGATCTTCCCGGAGAAGTTGTGAAAATGGCCAAGTCTTGCTTTTTTGATTGGTTTGGAGTTGCGCTGGGCGGTGTGCGGGAGGATCTGCTGTCCATTCTGCAGAAGCTGGCCGTTGAAATGGGCGGTGAGAGCCAGGCTTCGATTATAGGGACCAGCCTGAAGACCAATGTGTTGTGGGCCGCTCTGTTGAACGGAAGCGTATCCCATGTCCTGGACTTTGACGACGCACACGCCGGTTCCTTTGCCCACCCCACCGTAACCGTGGCGCCCGCTGTATTGGCCTTGGGCGAATATAAGAAGGTGAGCGGCAAAGACCTGATTGCAGCCTTTGTCATGGGGTTTGAAGTGGAGACCTGGATAGGCATAGCGGCCGGGAGGACGCACTACGACAAGGGCTGGCACGCCACTTCCACCACCGGGCGCTTCGGCGGGGCGGCAGGGGCGGCCAAACTGCTGGGTTTGGATGAAGGCCAGTTGGTGAACGCCTTGGGCATCGCCGGCACGCAGACCGGCGGGGTGCGTCAGGTATTCGGGACCATGTGCAAGCCTTTCCACGCCGGCAAAGCGGCCATGGACGGCGTTTTGGCCGCTTACCTGGCCCAAAAGGGCTTCACCAGTTCCGACAGCATAGTGGAGGGAAAATTCGGCTTTTTGGACATCTTCTCCTCCGAACCGAAGGTGGAGAAATTAACCGAAGGCATCGGCAGGGAATATACCATCGAATCGGTGGGCTTCAAGCCCTACGCTGCGTGCGCCGGGACGCACACGGTGATTGACGCCATGAAGGACATCCGGAATAAAGAAAAGCTGACGGCGGACGATGTGCAGGAAATAGAGATGGATTTGGCCAAACTGTCGCTGGACGCATCGGGCATCGTGGAACCCAAAACCGCCCTGGAAGGCAAGTTCAGCGTTTATCACTGCGCTGCTCTGGCCCTTCTGGAAGGAGAGGCGGGGGAAGACAAGTTCACCGACGAAAAAGTGAATGATCCCGTTATCGTCGGCCTGAGGAAAAAGATCAAGGCCAGGCTCAATCCAGAACACCAGCTGCTGGATGCAAAGGTTGTGGTGACAACCAGGGACGGCAGGAAAATTGAAAGGTTTGTCAGAATGCCCAAGGGACAGCCTCAGAATAAAATGACGGTTGAGGAAATGGAAGGAAAGTTCCGGAGCCTGGCATGTCCGGTACTGCCACGGGAGAATATCGACAGGCTGGTTGAAAAAATTTACCGGCTGGAAGATATTAGCGATGTCGGCGAGATAATTAATCTGTGCATTGTGCGGTAGGCCGGGCCGTGATTAACTGTATACCGGAAATGTGTTGTGTGTTTCAATGGGCGGCGAGTATTTTTCTGTCGTCCATTGTGCATAACGAGATGCAGCAATAATAGGTGGAGGTGTTCAATAATGTCTGACTCAGGGAAGATTAAGGAAAAAAGGAAACTTTGGGAGGAAAAGGTGTTGGATCCGGCCCTGAAAAGGTTCAGGCTGGATAAGAGTCCCTCTGGTTTTTACACCCCTGCGGACATAGAGGGGTTTGATTTCATCAGGAAGGTCGGTTTTCCGGGAGAGTATCCCTTTACAGCCGGCATATATCCAACGCTTCCCTATGCCGTGGTGGGCACCAAGGGATCGCTGCCTTCGGCCAAGGGGCTGGTGAGGGCGGCCCGCTATTCCGGTTACGGAACGCCGGAGGACACCAGGGATTATTATAAAATGATGCAGTCCCAGGGCCTGCGGGGGGGGCCCAACCTGGCCATGGACCTGCCCACCCAGTGCGGTTATGATTCGGATAATCCCATGGTGCGCGGGGAAGTGGGCAAGGTGGGTGTCAGTATAGATACATTGAGGGACTTTGAGGTGATCTACGAAAGCTATACAGGCAGCCTGGATCTGGATAAGATTGCCTCCAATTTTACAATCAATGCGCCTTCAAATATGATCATCGCCTTTTATGCGGCCCTGGCCGAAAAGAGGGGTATTCCCATGGATAAGCTCAGGGCCACTCCTCAGAATGACATCTTGAAGGAGTTTGTGGCCCGGGGCACTTATATTTTCCCGCCGCGACATTCCATGCGCATGTTCAGGGACAGTGCGGTATTTTTTGCCAGGCATATGCCCAATGTAAACATTACCAGCATCGGCGGCTACCATATAAGAGAGGCCGGCGCCACCCGCAACCAGGATCTGGCGTTCAGCATGGCCATCGGCGCCGCTTATCTGGAGGAGGGTGTCAGGGCCGGGCTGGACATAGATTCCTTTGCGCCCAAGTTTACCTTCAACGCTTTTGGGGGCAGTATGGAGCTGTTTAAGGAGGTCGCCCTCCAAAGGGCCGCCCGTCGGATGTGGGCCAGGATTCTGAAAGAAAGGTTCAATGCCAGGGATCCTCGCAGCATGCTGATCCGCCAGCCTATGGGCGCCCACATCGGCTGTTCCAGCACCACCCTCCAGCGTCCCCTCAACAACTTAACCCGGGGGGTTATCGGCGGCATTGCCTCGGCCTTAAGCGGATCCCCGCCCATGGCCTTTCCTCCCTACGACGAGCCCCTGGGCCTGGGCTGGAGCCTGGAGGCTTCGCAACTGTCCGAAGACGCCGGCAGGATCATACAGTACGAGGCCAGGCTGACCGATGTCGTCGACCCGCTGGCCGGTTCTTACTATATTGAACACTTAACCGACCAGATCGAGGAGGAGGCGTGGAAGGAACTGGAGAAAATAGAAAACATGGGAGGGGCCGTGGCCGCCATCGAAAACGGCTACATGCAGCGCAAAGTGGCCATGAGCGCCCATGAACGCCAGAAGAGGATTGAAAGCGGCGAGGAATTGGTGGTGGGGGTAAACTGCTTTACGGATGAAAGTGAACTGGAGGTCTTGACCGGAAGGTTGATCCCGCATCCTTACGATGAGGCAAAGAGGGAGCAGGCCGAGGAGCAGCAGATAGCCAGCCTGACCGGGTTGAAGCGCTCGCGGGACAACCGCCTGGTGGCCGACCTCCTTCGCGAATTGAAGCTCAAGGCCGGAAAAGAAGAGGAAAACCTTATTCCCATCTTTATTGAATGCGCCAAGGCATACGTCAGCGAACAGGAAATGTGCGATGTATTGAGGGAAGTTTTCGGAGAGTATAAGGAGGAGGCGGCGTTCTGAACAGCCGGCAGGTTGGGACAACACCCGGAAGCATTATTTAGGGAGGTAGCTGATCTTGGAAAAGAAAAGACCGATTAAAGTATTGGTGGCAAAGCCCGGGCTGGACGGGCACGACCGCGGCGCAAAGGTTGTGGCTTTGGGTCTGCGGGATGAAGGCATGGAAGTGATTTACAGCGGGTTGAGGCAAACTCCGGAAAAAATAGTGCAGACCGCCATCCAGGAAGACGTGGACGTCATCGGCCTGAGCTGTCTGTCCGGGGCGCACAACCGCCTTTTTCCGGAAATAACCAGCCGGTTGAAGGAAAAAAAGATGGAAAACGTCATGGTCATAGCCGGCGGGCACATACCGGAGAAGGACATTGCTTTCCTGCGGGAAAATGGGATAAGCGCCGTATTCGGCCATGGGACTCCTGTCAAGAGCATCGCCGAGTATATCCGGCAAAATATTGCTTTTAATCTGTAACAACCATCCGGACGGGACGTTATTTTATGAAGAAATGAGGGATCAACAATAAAACCGGGAAGCATCGAGCGGGAACGGCGGCTGCGGGAGGACGAACTGGTGGGCAGGCTGCTTGAAGGCAGCGAAATAGCCCTGGCCAAGCTGATCACCTTAGTTGAAAACAACCCTGCCGGGATGACCGGCGTAATGCCCATGATCCAGCACCGCCTGGGCAAGGCCTTTTGTATAGGACTTACCGGGCCTCCCGGGGCCGGTAAGAGCAGCCTGGCCAGCCAGGTCATAAAGGCGCTGCGTTCAGCGGGCGCAAAGGTGGGCGTCATTGCCGTGGATCCCACCAGTCCTTTCACCGGGGGCGCGCTTTTGGGCGACCGGGTGCGTATGCAGGATCACTATCTCGATCCCGGCGTGTTTATACGCAGCATGGCCACCCGCGGCAGCCTGGGCGGACTGGCCCGGGCCACCAAGGATGTGATCAAGCTGATGGATGTTTTCGGCTTTGATTATGTTCTGGTGGAGACCGTGGGGGTCGGCCAGACCGAACTGGACATTATGCAGACCACCGATATAACAGTGGTGGTGCTGGTGCCCGAAGGAGGAGACGGCGTTCAGGCCATGAAGGCCGGATTGATGGAAATAGGCGATATTTTTGTAATTAACAAGTCGGATCGTCCCGGCGCAGACAGCATGGCCGTACAGTTGCAGGGGGTGCTGCAGATGAACCCCAGGTATGCGTCGGCAATGCCGCCGGTTATGCTTACCCAGGGGACGGACGGCAAAGGGGTGGCCGAACTGGTTGAGGCGGTCCGGGCGAGGCAGGCGATCCTGGGTGATACGGACTTGGAGGAGCGGCGCCGGGAAAAAAGGAACCTGGAGTTTGAGGAAATTTTGAAGTGGGCAGTGGTAGAGGAATGGAAGGGCCTGGCAGGCTCTGACGAAAAGCTGAAAGATCGGCTGTCCGAGGTCGTGGAAGGCAGTAAAGATCCTTATACGATGCTCAGGGAGATTTTCCCCTACGGCTGTATCAGGCCGCTGACTGATTAATCCGGAGGGTTTTTATGGCTGATGAGATTACAAAAGAAGAACGGGGAAATGTCTGCACCCTGACCATCAACCGCCCGGAGAGGCGCAACGCTCTCGACCGGGCGGCTCTGCTGGACCTGGGAGACACTTTGAACCGGCTGCGGGACCAGGATCGGCCGTCGGTGGTGGTCCTCCGAGGGGCGGGGGTAGACGCCTTCTGCGCCGGAGGGGACCTGACTGGAGCGGTTAAAGTGAACGAAGGGGAAATGCGCCGCTTCATCGAGGCGCTGGATTACTGTCTAAGAAGCCTGGTTGACTACCCCGCGCCGGTTATAGCCATGATTTACGGCTGTGCGGTGGGGGCGGGCCTGGATCTGGCGGTGATTGCAGACTTCCGCCTGGCCGCTGGAAATGCCTTTTTCGGAGCCAATCTGGTGAAGCTGGGGCGGATATATTATTACACCTCCGCCTTGAGGCTGATCAACCTGGTGGGATGGGGTCCGGCCAGGGAGATGCTTTTAACCGGCGGGCTGATTGATGTGCACAGGGCCAGGGAGGTTGGCCTGGTCAACCGTGTATTCCCGGTGGAGCAACTGGACCGGGAAACCCACGCCCTGGCCCGGGAACTGGCCGAAGAAAACAGTTATCCGGCGGTGCTGGGCACCAAGGCCATGTTTAGGAAATTAATGGATAATCAGGTGTTGAACCCGGAGCTGGAAGCCGAACTGAAGGCCATCATGGAAGACGTGAACAGACACCGGGACGCCCGGGAAGGACCCCGTTCATTCCTGGAAAAGCGCAGGCCGGTTTTCAGAGATGACGGCTGAAAATACGGGGGATAACAGGGGGATGGATCTATGACTCAGGATTATGACTTTCGCTACCGGATTATACGGGCGGGTGATGCGGAAACTTCCGGCGGTGACCGTCCCGCCGAAATGATCAAAAAGCTGTGGCGGAGCCTGCTGGATGTGGCTATTCCCTGTGCGGGCGGTGAAGAGATAAAAATTGACGGTTTCAAGCTTTTAAACAACCGGGATGTGCTTCATGGAATATTTGACGTGGTCAGCCGGTCCGGAACGAGCCGGGCGGCGGACCGGGGGGAAGAGGTCATACCCCGCCGGGAAGGTTCGCCGTGCTTCCAGAATATTCACAGCACCGCGCTTTACGAGCCCAGGATCCACCTGATCAAGCAGTTGCTGGAGACCGTCCTGGCCTTGGTGGATTTGGAAAAGGACGGCTCAACGGTTGATATAGACGGGTTCCGTTTGAAAAACCCCGGTCACTGGACGGTTCCTTCCGCCTGCGACCCGGCGGAGATCTTTGAATACGCCGGGTCCCGCTGCAATTGCGACTGTGTTTTTTGCTACCTCAAGGGGGAGCCGTCTCTTCCGTCCCTTGATTTCCCCCGCCGGACGGCTGCGGAAGAGATGGAAGAAATCAGAACCAGATTGAAATATTTTTCCCCTCAGATGAAAAGGAGCTTGTTTCCGGGGCCGGGCAGCACCTGTGAAGTACTGGCCCATCCTCACATACTGGAGGTGCTTGCTGAGCTGCGCCTGAAGACCGGCAGTCCCTTCCGGCTGATCACCAACGGCGCGTCGCTGGCGCCGGAGATGATCAGCGCACTGGCCGGTCTGGCCCCGGTTTATCTGGATGTTTCGCTGAACAGCGCCTCTCCTTTGCGCAGACAGAGGCTGATGAGGGACAGGAAGCCGGAGGTGGCCATAAACGCGCTGCCCTTGCTCAAGTCGGCCCGAATACCGTACTCGGTTGTAATTGTGCCGTGGCCGCTGGAATCGGAGGAGGAAATGCTGGCCGACCTGGAGGGTACGGTGGCCTATGCGGCGGAACACGGCGCTCACCTGGTGCAGGTCAGCCTGCCGGGGTACTCCAGGTATTTTTCCCGCGGCGGGATTTTTGAGCGGGATTCGCTGTGGCGGTCGCTGGTCTCCCGGGTGCGGGAACTCAGAAAGAAATATCGTTACCCCATCGTGGTTATGCCGGGCATATTTGAGGAGTTTGTTTCCAGGCCGGTGAAAAACGCCCCCGAGGTAATCGGGGTGATCAAAAATTCTCCCGCGCACTTTGCCGGTGTAAGGCCAGGGGACATAATCGGCAGCATCGGGGGTCTTGTTGTCCGCAATAGGCCCCAGGCCCGTGACATCCTTTCCATCTTTCAACAGAGCGACACCAAGGGCTTGAATATGGCTGTGCGCAGGGAAGACCGGGATCTGACCCTGGCTGTAGACCTTGAACAGTGGACCTACCCTTATTCCCAGGTGACCGACACCCACCTGGGGGTGGTTTTTATGGGCACCGGCCTCAGGGTCGGCTATTTGGAGCGGCTGAAAGAACTGATTGCGGATCACCGGGCCAAGGAGGTGCTGTTTCTTTCTTCCGCCCTGGTCAAGCCTGTTTTTGAACAGCTTTTGCGCCAGTCCTTTCTTTTTGCCGGCGGTCAGGTCAGCGTTCAGGTGGCTGTGCCCGAAAACAGGTTTTTCGGAGGGAATATTTTTATGGGGGATCTGCTGCTGGTGGAGGACTTCATTGACTGCATAAACGAATATGTACAAAAAAGGAAGAGGAAACCGGATCTGGTGGTGATACCTTCTTCTCCTTTTAATTTAAGCGGGTGGGGCAGGGATCTTTCCGGAAGATGCCACCTCGATATAGAAAGGACAGTGGGCATTCCGGTAGAGGTCTTGCCGTGTCAAACCATATACGACTGACACCGGGCGTTTTGGCGGAAAAACTAAAAGCGGAGGTATTAATTGTATGGAAGAGTTTGCAAAGGAGAGGATTGAACAGCTCAGGGAGGTTAAGTCCAGGGCGCTGCTGGGGGGCGGTGAGGATAAGCTGGCCCAGAGGAGCGCCAAAGGTAAACTTAATGCCCGGGAGAGGATTGACCGGCTTTTGGATAAAGGCAGTTTTGAAGAGTTTAACATGTTGGTGGGACACCTTGACAAAGCGCCCGGCGACGGGCTGGTGGCTGGCTACGGAAAAATTAACGGCCGGATGGTCTGCGTCTATTCCCAGGATCCCACCGTCAAGGGCGGTTCCATCGGCGCTATCCACGGCTACAAAATGTACCGGACGGTGGAGAGGGCATTGGATGTGCAGGTGCCTTTCATCGGGCTGCACGATTCTCCCGGCGCCCGCACGCCCAAGCCCGAAGAGGGAGGCGGCGCCCTGGGCGTCGGCTCCATTGGTGACAAGAACGGCGGGTCGATCTTTTTCCCGAACACCCAGGCCTCGGGGGTGATACCGCAGATTTCCGCTATTATGGGCAATTGCGCCGGCATATCGGTTTATTCCCCGGCGCTGACCGACTTCATCTTTATGGTGGACGGGGCAAGCCATATGTATATCACCGGCCCCAGGATAGTTAAGTCTGTGCTGGGTGAAGAAATCACCGACGATGAACTGGGCGGCGCCGCAATGCATTGCAGCGTGTCCGGAGTGGCCGATCTGAGGACGGAAAGCGAGGATGCCTGCCTGCAGAAAATCAGAGACCTGTTGGGCTACCTCCCCTCCAACCACAATGACGCGCCGCCCCGGGTTGATCTCGGTGACGACCCTGACCGCCTGGAGGACGGCCTGGCCGGGATTGTGCCCTCCAATCCCTATTTTGCCTACGACATGCACAAGGTGATTTACTTGCTGGTGGACAAGGGAATATTTTATGAAGTTAAACCGGAGTTTGCGCCCGAGATGGTTGTCGGTTTCGGCCGAATGAACGGCAGATCCGTCGGTATAGTGGCCAATCAGCCGATGCACCGGGCCGGCAGCCTTACTGCGGACAGCTCGGTAAAGCAAGCCCGTTTCATCCGCTTCTGTGATTCTTTTAACATACCCATCGTCCTGCTGGTGGATACTCCGGCCTATATGCCCGGCAGGCAGCAGGAGCACGCAGGCATTATACGCCACGGGGCCAAGGTTCTTTATGCCCTGTGCGAGGCCACTGTGCCCCGCATAGCCGTGGTGCTGCGCAAGGCTTACGGTGGCGGAAATTTGGGTATGGGCATCATTCCCGGTTTGGGCACCGACATCATTTATTTCTGGCCGACGGTGGAAATGGGTGTGCTGGGGGCCAGACAGTCGGTGGAGCTCTTTTACGGAAGAGAGATCATGAACGCCGAAAACTCCGAAGAGTTCAGGGATCGCAAACTGAAAGAATTCATGGAGAAGTACGCCAATCCACTGTATGAGATCAACAATAACTGGTATATCGACGACATTATTGAGCCCAGGGAGACCAGGCGCGCCCTGATCAAGGGTTTTGAAATGCTGTCCAGCAAGAAGATGATCCGTAGTCCCAAGAGGCACGGCAATATTCCCCTGTAGCCAGCAACGGCATGATAGACGGAGAATAACTTGCAGGAGGAAAAGAAAGTGATTTCAACATCGGCAGCCGAACATCGGGCTAGGTGGACGGCTCTGGGAGTTTTTACGACGGTATACATGCTGGCTGGTTTTATAGGTATGAGCGCGGCCCCCCTGGCGCCCTTTATTCAGGAGGAACTGGGTTTGAGCAGGGCGGAACTGGGAATGTTTATCTCCATGCTGTATCTGGGGTCGATTTTTACCGGCTATATGGCCGGGTGGCTGTCGGATCGCTGGAGCATTCATAAAACCCTGGTTATAGGGCTGATGCTGGAAGCGACCCTGATCGGCGGCGTTTGGAAGGTAAGTTTATTCCCTGCGATGCTGGCTTTGGTTTTTCTGGCCGGCTTCGGCTATGGGGCCGTCAATCCGGTTACCAGCAAGGGTGTGATGATCTGGTTTCCTCCCCACCGCAGGGCTGGCGCCATGGCCATAAAGCAGACGGGCTTTACCGCAGGCAGCATGATGGCCTCGGTGGCGCTGCCGGTCCTGGCTGAGTCGACCGGCTGGCGGTGGAGCGTGCTGGCCTCCTCGGTTTTGGTTTTGATTTTCGGGGTGGCGTGTTACTTTGCCTATCCCGCCGCTTACGAGGGCGGCAGGGTAGTGGCCTCAGCGGCTGCGGTGAAGCGGCAGACGTCAGAAAACGCCTGGACCGGCGTGGTGGTGGTCTGGAGCCTGATTGGCCTTTTTTTCGCCGCTTTGCAGGGGGCTGGTACGGCCTATATGGCCGTGTTCATGGTCGAGCGGTTTTCTTACAGCGCTGTTGCGGCCGGCGTTTTTCTTGCAGTCGCCCAGGGCAGCGGCGCCCTTGGGCGCTTATTGTGGGGGTGGGCCAGTGACCGCTGGTTTAAAGACAACAGGAAAACAGAATTTGTGATTATCGGTTTTTTAGCCGCTGCCATGAGTGTCTTGTGGGGGCTTTTGCCGCAAAATACTCCTCATTTTTTTATCGGGGTTCTGGCGGGTGTATTCGGCTTTACCGCCATCGGCTACAATGCCATTTTTTTTACTCTGGTCGGTGAAGCGGCGGGACCGGAAAAGGCCGGCCAGGCCACCGGCCTGTCTATCACCATCGGCTACCTCGGCATAATAGCCGGACCTCCGGTTTTCGGGATGATTGCCGATAAAACAGGCGATTATTCCATGTCGTGGATGGTGTACGGCGCGGCACTGGCTCTTGCCAACTGCTTTGCCCTGATCTATTTCCGAAAAAAATAGGAGCTTAGGAATCAGACGGCCACCCGATCAAGTTTCCGGGGGCGGAAACGGACGCAGACCGGTTGCCGCCCGCCCTCGGGCAGCATGCCGTTGAGGTGTTGGTGTCTTTGGGTTACAGCCGGGAGCAAATCAGTATCTTGCAGGCAAAGGGTATAGGCGCTGGAATACGATCTTCTTTAAATGCGGAGTTGTTTTATGAACTGTTCCCGGAGTGAATCAGCGTGTTAACTTTGAGACATGTCTGAAACGGATAGAAGCCCTTGACGACACCTAATCAAGCCGGCTTTGCGGACTGGTTGCGACAGCGGCAATCATTTATTGTGGTATATTACCTTTGAAGTATGTTTAAAATACTATTCGCCGGATGTTTTTTGGTTAATGAGGGAAATTCATTTTGGTAGGCATGGGTATTGCAAGTTGTTTAATTCAAAATATTAAGTAAAAATAAAAAATTAATTAAATAGCCAAAACTATCTGTCCTGAATGCGTCGGTCCTGCTGCATGCAGCCGCCGCAAGCGATGCCTCGGCAGGCAGAGTTAGCTGTAAAGGGGGTAATAAAATGCCGCAAATCAAGTTGACTGCGCCTTTAAGTGGTCCGATGGTGGAGAGCTTGAGGATAGGGCAGCGGGTGCTGTTGAACGGGGTTATTTACACGGCGGCGGAAGAGGCGCACAGGAGAATGGCGGAGACGTTGAGGCGGGGCGGGGAATTGCCGTTTCCCATAGCCGGCCAGATTTTGTTTTATGTCTCCTTTTCGCCGGCAAAGCCGGGGAGACTGTGCGGCTCCATCGGTCTCTCCGCCAGCGATCGGCTTGATGAGTACTCACCGCAGCTTATCGCCCAAGGACTGAAAGGCATGATTGGAAAAGGTGTGCGCTCTTCTGAGACGGTAAAAGCCATGAATAAGCATAAAGCGGTATATTTTGCTGCGGTAAGCGGCGCATCGGCGCTGATCGCCAGTTTGGTGAAGTCGTGCCGGGTGGTTGCCTACCCCGAACTGTGCGATGAAGCCATTTATGAGCTGGTGGTGGAGAATCTGCCGCTGATTGTGGTTAATGATGTCTTGGGCGGTGACCTGTACAAGGAAAGCGCCAGGATTTACGATGTCAGGAGATGTTGAAATGGCACAATACTGACGGGCCGTTGCTATAAAGTGTAAGGAGGTGAGGTTTGAGGTTTAAAAAGAAAAGTGTCGGGATCAAGGAGATTAGCGGAGTTGATTTGCAGAGTTGATTTGTAAAAAGGAGGCAATACAAATGGCGATTAATGTTGAGGAAATGCAGAAGAAAGAACAGTGGTGGTGGATGGCGGAGCAGAAGCGTTCCAAGAGGCTGGACTACCTGCGCAAGGCTGCGTGGAAGAAAGGCGCCGTGGGAGGAGCGTACCTGCCCGGAATAAAGATCGACCTGAGCAGGCCGGTGCTGTACACCCAGGCCTGGGAGGAGAACTCGGGCGACCCCACAATGCTGAGGAAGGCCAAGGCGCTGGCCCATGTATGGGATAACACTCCTATTTTCATCACCGACCATGCCAACCTGGTGGGCTATGTGGGGGACGCCCCGAACACACTGATGTGGCACCAGGAGGGGCTGTTCCTCACTAACGAGGAAATATACAATGACCGCACGGTGATTCCGGATCCGGAGGAAGATTCGCTCCAGGTAATGCGCGATATTTGCGACTACTGGTCGGATAAGACTGCGCTGGGCAAGGTGATGGAGCTGTCCAGCCCTGAGGACGCAGTCAAGTTTATGAGCGGCTACATCGCCTGGGGCGTACCCAGCTCGGCCCTGACCTATTCGACCAAGCAGTACGACTGGTGGATGCGGGGCTTCAACTACATAATTGATGAGATCGACAAGAACATTGCCAAAGCTGAAGAAGAGATGAACGGCATCCCCTCGCCCGAGATACTGGGAAATTACGACAAGATAAAGAACTGGGAGGGCATGAAGATCGTCCTGGAGGCCGGTATCAGGTGGGCCGGGCGCTACGCCAGGCTGGCCAGGATAGAGGCCGAGAACTTTGAGACCGATCCCAGGAGAAAAGAAGAGCTGCTGAGGATAGCCGAGACGTGCGAGCGGGTGCCGGCCAACCCTCCCAGAAACCTGCAGGAATCGTTGCAGTTTGAACATTTTGTTCAGGTTATGGCCCGTTATGAGGCCGGGGAAGCCGCCTGGCCGGCCCGCCCGGACTACTGGCACTTCCCGTACTACGACAAGGACGTCAACCAGACCAAGCGGATCACCAAGGAAGAGGCCACCGAACTGGTGGGTGAATTCATGATCAGGGCTTATGAAGTGGGCATTTATTTCATCTCCTTTATCCGGGAAGCCCTGCAGGGAATCACGGGCACCTGGGTATGGACCATCGGCGGCGTCAAGCCGGACGGCAGCGACGCATGCAACGAGCTGACCGAAGTCTTCTGCCAGGCGGCCCGGCTGGTGAGGGTGGCCAATCCGACACTGTCGTTCAGGTACCACTCCATGGTGCCGGACTCCACGCTGCGGGAGGTATTCGAGTGCATCAGGCAGGGGCTGGGGTATCCCAACATAAGGCACGACCCGGTACTGATCGCCAACATGATGCACTGGCACAAGCACCCCATCGAGGAAGCGCGGACATGGGTGAACCAGGCGTGCATGTCGCCGTGTCCCACCACCAAGCACGGGGCACAGCCCTTCCGGATGGCCTCGGCCACCGTCATTACCTGCAAGGCCATTGAGTACGCCCTGCACGACGGCATGGATCCGGTGGCCCAGATGCAGATTGGGCCGCAGACCGGGGACGCCAGGAAGTTCAAGACCTATGAGGAGCTGTATGAGGCGTGGTACATCCAGATCAAGTACCTGATGGACCTGCTGGTGCGGTTTGTCAACCTGGCCCGGATAAAGGACCCCGAGTTTTACGGCCGCCCGTTCCTGTCAGGGATTTATGAGCGGGCTGTGGAGCAGGGAACCGATGTGTGCAACCCGAAGGGAGAGAGGGGTAACTGCTGGACCACGTTCTTTGGCTGGATAGAGAACGGCGATTCACTGGCGGCCGTAAAGAAGCTGGTGTTTGACGAGAAGAAGTACACCATGGAACAGCTCATTGAGGCGATGGACAAAAACTGGGAAGGCAGAGAAGAGATGCGCCTTGACTTTGTGAAGGCGCCCAAGTGGGGCAACGACGACGACTACGTGGATCAGGTCCACGTACGGGCGATGCGGGACGTTGCCAAGCACTCCATGGAGATGAAGGATCCCACGGGCAACCCGTGGCCGCCCCTGCCGGAGATGGTGAGCGCCAATATTTCATACAGCAGCAAGGTGGGCGCGCTGCCCAACGGTCGGAGGCTGGGAGATCCTCTGTACGACGGCGGATTGTCGCCGGGCACAGGACTGGACAAGAAGGGACCGACGGCGGTTTTGCGGTCGGCTTCCAAGATCAACCACATCACAGACGGCAGGGCCTTTCTTTTGAACCAGAGGCTGTCGCCGGTGCAGCTGCAGGGTGAGAAGGGTTACCAGTTGTGGAGGGACTACATTAAAACCTGGTTTGACCTGGGCATCGACCATGTGCAGTTCAACATGGTGAACAACGAGACCCTGCGGTCGGCTCAAAAGGATCCCGAGAAATATAATGAGCTGATTGTGCGGGTGGCGGGCTACAGCGCCCACTTTGTGGACATCAGCAGGAAGACCCAGGACCATATCATCCAGCGGACGATTCAGGAACTCGGTTGTTAGATGCACAGTGTTCCCGGCCTTCGGGCCGGGAACAGCCGGGATATGTTTTTCCAAAATATGCAGGAAGGCAGGTAAGAACGGATGAAATGCGATAAATGCAATTATGAAGGTTCCAAAAACGAATTCAGGTACCTGTATAATGTTCAGATAGACGAGAGTATCTCGTGCCGCGAATGCCCAAAGTGCCATTCCTTTGTCAATTGTGACGAGCTGGCCGAGGAAAAAAGCCGGAAAGGCGCATAAACAGGTGAAAAGCAATCAAAAGAAGGGGGACTGACCGATGTCTCAGGATTGGAAAAAATACCGGGAGCAGTGGATGAAAGCCTCGTCGAAGAAGGGCATTAACCGTGATGTGGTGCCGGATAAGGCATGCGGGTACTGTGAAAAATTTCAGCCCAGCGGAGCTGACGGCGGCGGCGGAAGCGGTATCTGCACTGTGCTGAAAAACGGAAGCGACATAGCAAAGGGTGTTTATGTTAAAGAGGGCGGGATCCCCATGCCCACTCTGGACATCATGGACGGCGGCAGTTGCGAATATTTTAACCAGATAAAACGTCTGGACACCAACACCACCGAAGTATGGAACCCGTCCATGCGCGCCAACAGGCTTTTCAAGGAAAGGTAAAAAGATTATCCGAAAAAATTTTAAGGAGGTATAAAAGGTGGCCACATGCAAGGATTGCAAGTTTTATTTTGAAATTGAGGATGACAGTTCAAAAGGTGATTGCGTAACCAAGGTTACCGACGCAAGGCAGTCTTACACCAGGGCGAAATCTGTGCCTAACGACGGTGACGCTTCAAAATGCTCCACCTTCCAGGTGAGGCTGGGAACCGTAAAGTAAACATAAAAGGCTTGGCGTGGCGCAGGTCTGATGTAAAAAAGATATCAGGCCTGCGCATTCCCGAAGCCTTTGGATTTCTGGGGCGCATTGCCGGGATGAGGAGGTGTCCGGGGATGAAGTTCACCTGCGTTTACTGCGGGTATGCCGACAAAGTAACTGAGTTCAGCTATATTTCGGCGGCCGGGTGATGCGGTCCGCGGGAAATGCGCCGCTGTCCCCAATGTCAGAATGCTTGCCTTTTTGACAAGCTGGAAGCCAGGGAAAAAGATGAAGACAGGGCGAGGGAACTGTGTGTGCAGTTAGACGGCATTAACGGGGATGCGGATGCGGCCGTTCGTGAAACGGCCCGGGATATGATAATTGAGCTGGAACAATTGAATAAAGGGCTGTTTATTGATGGTCTCCGGCAATTTATAAGCTACAAGAAAAACGAACTGGGGCTGCAGGAGCCTGTGGACGATAACAGCCGGACATTTTGAAAAAAGGAAAAGACAGATGAAATTTGAAGTGGCAAAAATGATCCCTGAAAAGGATCCTTGTTTTTATTTACCGAAAGAAGCCGTCGGTTATTTGAATTCGCTTGACAGGCTTTCGCGAAAGCACCCTGTTAACGCTCTGATTGCCGGCAAGGAAGGGTGCGGCAAGTCGTCGCTGGTTCGGCAGTTTGCGGCGAGAAACCACCGGTCGCTGGCCACCTTTCAAATCGGCATCCTTTCGGAACCCGGTCAATTATTTGGTGAACACCGTCTCAAGGACGGCGAAACGTATTATCAGCGTTTTTTATTTCCCGAAGCCATACAGACACCAGGATGTGTGATTCACTTGGAGGAGATCAACAGGCCGGAGCATCCCAAGGCGCTGAATATGCTCTTTTCCGTGCTTTCTGACGACAGGTGCGTGTGGACCGATGAACTGGGCCTGATCAAGGTTGCCGACGGCGTGGTGTTTTTTGCGACGCTGAATGAAGGTGAAGAATTTGTAGGAACCGAAATGCTTGATGCGGCACTGAGGGATAGATTTTATATTTTGCAGGTGGGCTACCTGCCAAGCCCGGTGGAAAAACATGTGCTGATGGCAAAGACCGGTGTTGCTGAAGAACAGGCCCTTACGATTGTGAATATCGCCAATATGATCCGGAGCAACTCCAAATTTTCCGTGTCCCTTTCCACGAGGCATGTTTTGATGATTGCCGAACTGGTGGCTGTAGGAACATCCATTCAGGATGCCTTTACGCTGAGTCTGCAGGTAAACCCGGATGTTCTTGAGTCGATTCTACTCTCACTGCACTTCGGTGTGGCGGTCAAAGGGGAGATGGGTGAAGTGGAATATGAACTCTACTGACAGCTATCTTAATGCTGTAAGGGCTGATGAGGAAGATCTGAATCCATATGGCAAGGGGGGCCTTTCGGCATACTGGCGCAAGAATTTATCACCCCTGGAAACGGTGGAGCTGGCCAATGTGCTGCGGGCGCTGAGGAAGGTGACCGGCTTTTTAGGGGATAATGTGGGCAGCGTCGACTGGATGGGGATGTCGGTTAAGGGCAAAGGCAGGCTTGTGCTGGATCCGGAACTTGTAAGGGGAGCGTACCCTGTTCCTTATGAGAAAGTGGATGTTTTGGTGGGCATAGTGGTTCACGAGGCGCTTCACCGGGTTGTCTGGAGCGAGCGGGTATGGCTTGAGGCCGATAAGCAGGCCGCTGGATTAACTCCCCGGGAGAGACTCCTGTTGTCAAAGATTATAAGCGCCGGCGAGGATGTCTATGTAGATATTATTTCTCAAAAATCGGTGTTGGGTTTGTATACCGACAAGGTCAGAAAAATTGCTTTGAAGAAGTTAAAAAAAATTTACAGCGCTATCGTTATTCCATCGGTTGACGAACTGCTCAATCTCTGGTGGGGCTCGGTGGGCGTGGAATTGGTGCCGCAGCCGGCGCCTTACGCATACCGGGACAAGATCGACGTGTTTAAGGCCGTCAACGGCAGTCTTAAGGAAATAGCTTCTGACAGCGCCGGTATTCTTGACCGTTGCGGTAAAAGAAAAGATTTGTACCTGGATCTGTGGAAAGAGGTTTACGGGGATATAAAATCATGGAAAATATTTGACTTTTCCATGCCGTATTACTCAGACAATTATAGTCAGGAGTCCTCAAAAGCGGTGAAGCGGAGCGGCCTGGCCATGCCTCTGCCGGAAGACATGAATGAGATTGAGGCCAGGCTGGCCGTAGGGTCAACCGATATTACCCCGCTGATCCTGGCGGTGGTGGGTGAGGAGGAGGCAGATAAGGTTATACCTACTTCGGTGTGGGATTTTAATATTATCAACTCTCATCCTGTTATTGACCCGCACCTGGTAATGCGGCTGAGAAAGATTTTTGAAACCTATGCTGAGCGGAGGTATCTGGTCAACAGGGGACTGAAGGCCGGGAAAATAGACCCCCGGAGGCTGCATAGAGCGCCCATTGACGGGCGGTGTTTCAAGGAAAAACAGTTTCGTGCGGAAGCGTCGTGGAATATCACACTGCTGATTGATGCGTCTGCGTCAATGCGCGGCGTGAAATGGAGAATGGTTGAGAATACGGTGGCCACGATATTCACTGCCCTGAAGGGCACAAACAATCACCTGCAGGCGTTTGGATATTATGAGATGGATAATATCTGCATGATTTCGAGGCTGATTAAAGATGGCAAGCTGCTCTCATTATATCCCAGCGGCCGGACCGCTTCCGGCCAGGCCATTATCGGAGCCGCCTTGCAGATGAACTGGGCCGGAGGGAAGCGGCTGATGATTCACGTTACCGATGGGGGATCCAATGTCGGCTGTGATGTCGTGTACGGGATTAATTATTGCAAGGTCAAGGGTATAGACCTGGTTACGCTGGGCAGCGGGTATGAGGATCGAGATCTTATGTCGGAACAATATGGCGGGTCGATTCGTTTTTTGGATTATCTTGATCAGGTTCCCGGCGCCATTGAAAGTCTTTTAAGAAAGAAAATTATGGGTTGAGGCTGGTAAGTCGAACTGTGAGCCGGTTAAAATAGACTCAAGGAGGAATTATCTGATGAAGCTTTTTTCCAGAGAGTGGGCGGATACGATGGCGGAGACATTGAAGGCCAGTCCCGATTTTCAAGAAAAGGCGGCGGGCTTTGACAGCAAGTTTCAGTTCATAGCCCTTCCCGATTCCGGCGCCGGGGTAAGCGAAGAGCGGGCCTGCGGGATTAATTTGCCCCAGTGTGACGAAGTGTGGTCGGGGAAACGGCCTGACGGAGAGGTGGACGTAATTTTAGAAGGCAAGTACGGAAACATGGCTAAGATAATGGCGGGCCAGACCAACCTGCTGGCGGCGTTGGCAATGCGAAGCGTCAGGCTGAAGAAGGGGAGTGCGGGCAAGCTGACCACCTATCTGGGAGCTGTAAACATCTTCATAGAAAATTCAAAGAAACTCAGTGTATCTTAGATTTCTGATGCGGTAGGCAGACGAGGAGGTTGTGCGGTTGAAGAAAGCGTTGATTAGCGATATACAGTTTTATTCTCTGAATGACGGCCCAGGAATTAGAACCAATGTTTTTCTTAAAGGGTGTCCTCTTCATTGTGAATGGTGCCATAATCCGGAGACTCAGCCGCCGACTCCCGAGCTGTATTGGAAGCGCATGCTTTGCGCGCAATGCGGCAGGTGTATGGAAGCATGTCCCAACGATGCCATAAATGCGCCCATCGACCCTGGGATAGCAATGGACAGCGATTCCACCTATCACAAGATCATCAGGGATCGGTGCAATAATTGCATGGCCTGCGTTAAAGCGTGTCTATATGACGCTTTGGTGGTGGTCGGTGAGGATCGCAGCATTGATGATGTGATAGGAGAAGTTGTAAGAGACGCCCCTTTTTATAATAATTCAGGTGGAGGCATGACCATCAGCGGAGGAGAACCACTGCTGCATCATGAGTTTTCGGCGGAACTGGCCAGGCGCGCCAAGGAAAAGGGCATCAACGTATGTGTCGATACTTCCGGGTACGGATCCTGGGAAGCTCTGGAGGAACTGGCCCGTTATGCCGATATATTCCTTTTCGACCTAAAGCACCTTGACAGCAATGAGCATAAAAGGAGAACCGGTGTCGGAAACAGGGAAATACTTGAGAATCTCCAAAAATTATCCGCCCTGGGTGAGAGGATATGGATTAGACTGCCTGTAATCGCTGGTTATAACGATTCAATGGACTATATGAAAGGGGTTGTTGATTTCCTTAAGTCTCTGCCCAATCCTGTCGAGAAGGTGGATCTGCTGCCTTTTCACAACTGGTGTCAGGATAAATATGGCTGGCTAGGCAAGAAATGGGAAATGAAGGAAATCGACGCTATGGATTACGGGGATTGCGAAACCATAAGACGTATGTTTGAATACAGCGGGTTCACGGCCACTGTGGGCAGTTGATTTTAAGGTGGAGTCTGGCAAACAGGCTCCCATCGCTTATTGCAGCGAGGTTTTTATTGTATGGAAAGAAGGTGTGCGGGCTTGGCTGATTATAAGGACCAGTTTATCAAAAATATTTTAGAAATTGAAATCGAAAATTGGAACAATGCCAAGATAGAAAATAGAGACGAGAGAAGTCTTGACGGGTTTATAACGGTCAGGGGCACAATGTTTAAAACCTGGTCTATTGGCGCCTTGGAGAGTTATTACGAGGATCTGTGCAATTATAAAAGGGATAATATAAACATCATGACCTTAAAATACGCCAGGGTTGGTAATCTGATCCCCCGGATCAACGACAACCCGCTGATCGACGAGGTGGTTAAGATCGAGACAAAGTGGCAGGAAGAGGTCAGGAATAAGTACCCCAATGTGATCAGGGACAACAGTGAAGTTTTTCTCCAGTACCTGATTGCCGAACTGGAATCGTATTCTGAAGAAACACTGAGGCTGTGTTTTTATGACGTCATGGAGGCAAAAGAAAACAACGTCAATCTGGCGGAAGAGAGGTATAAGATGCTGTTCGGCGAACTGGGCTACAGTTCGCTGAAAGAAGCTGACGAGGCTGCGAAGGAAAGGATTGTCCAAACAGATAATTGTGCGGCAGGTTTTCAAAGCACTTGAAAAAAATATTGGGAGGATGGCAGAAGATGGCGATAAGCGAGAAGGTAAAAGAGATCCTGAAAAGCGACTCCAGGTTAAATGTGTACAGCACCTCAAGCAAAGACGGTACGCCAAACATTGCCGTAATAGGCTCCACCACGCTGCTTGAAGACGGCACTTTAATTATAGCTTTGGGCGACAACAGAACTTACGCCAATTTAAAAGAAAATCCATGTGCGGTTTGCCTGGTGAAAATAGAAGGGACAAAAGGCCTGCAAATGGAAGGCTGCAGACTGAACCTGAAAGTAAAATCAGTTCTGGACGGCGGAGAAGTATATGATAATTTTATAGCGAAACTGAGGAAAAAAATAGGGTCTGCCGCAGATATTTTAAAGCATGTCGTGATCTTTGAGATTGCAAAGGCTAGGCCGGTTGTCGACATGGGACAGGGGATATGAGGAGCTGTATGAGGCGTGGTACACCCGGGTCAAGTTTCTGTTGTTAAGGTAATCATCAGCAGGAAGGAGCAGTATGTTGACGCATCAAAAAGACATAAAAGTTCCTCTGCTGGATAATTATTTCTTTGCTCCAGGAGAGGTCATATTTGTTTTGGAAAAATTAGAAAAACTTAGCAGGAAACATCCTTTGAATATTCTCATTACCGGCAGGCAGGGCTGCGGAAAGTCATCCCTGGTGCGCCAGTTTGCCGCTTTTTACAATCGCCCGATGGCTGTTTTCCAGATGGGGCTGCTTTCCGAGCCCGGCCAACTGTTTGGAGAGCACGCTTTGAGGGGTGGAGAGACCTTTTATCAGGAATTTCTTTTCCCCAAAGCCATTTCCACCCCGTATTGCGTGATACATTTAGAGGAAATCAACCGTCCGGAACACCCCAAGGCGCTCAATGAGCTTTTTTCCGTTTTATCGGAAAACAGGTGTATTTGGGTAGACCAACTGGGACTGGTTGAAGTGGCCGAAGGGGTGATCTTTTTTGCCACCATGAACGAAGGGGAGGAATTTACCGGGACGGATTCTCTGGATGCCGCTCTGAGGGATAGATTTTACACTATTTCACAGGACTATTTACCGGCCGATGTGGAAAAAGAGGTGCTGTGCCTGAAGTCCGGGATCAGCGCAGAGGACGCCGGGATGATCATCGGCATTGTACACAGGCTCAGAAAAAATCCCCAGTTCCCGGTGTCGGTTTCCACCAGGCACAGTTTGATGATGGCCGAGCTGATGGCTGTGGGCGCCTCCATCAGGGAGGCCATGATATACAGCCTGCAGGTATCAAGGGACCTGGTTGAGTCTATACTGCTGTCCGTTCATGCCGAGACGGGTGATCTGCAGGCCAGAGAGGACAAATACGTGCTTTTCAGGCCCGATCAGAGGTGAATACGGTGAATATCGATCCCTTGTTGAAAGTTGGGAATCCTCTTTTTTATTACTCTGAATACTGGCGGTGCAATAAATCCGCCCTTGAGCCGAGGGAACTGGCCAATGTTTTGCGGGCGCTGCGTAAGGTGGGGGCGTATATTGCCACAAATATCAAGCCCATTGAGTGGGCCGGCGCACCAGGCTCACCGGAAGAGAAAATACTCCTGGATATATCCCTGGTTTTGGGCAAATATCCGGTACCGGCCTGGAAAATGGATTTTCTGGTGGGCATGGTGGTCAGGGAAGCGTACCGCTGCAGGGAACTGAGCGATATGGTGGTGGTGCATCTAAAACCGGCGATGGAAGCGATGAAATCAGGCCACAGTGCGTTGATGGGCCGCATGGCGGATATCGGAGAGGATATTTATGTCCGGCAGGCTGCCTGCGGCGCAGTCTGGGAGAATTATCTGATCAAGATATGGAACTCTTGCAGGCGCAAGGAAACAAGGGACCTTTTCCTTCCTCCCACCGCCAGGTGTCTGTTCCAGATATGGGAAGAGTTCTGTCTTGAGGGCAGGATTCAGGGCGTACACCATGATTACTTGCAGCCCTTGGAAATTCTGTTGTCCCATACCAGGGCCATTGGCGAATCCGCCGGCCTGCGGTCAATTTTGAAGCGCAGCAAGGTGAGAAGTGAAATTTATCTCAGCATGTGGCAGGAGGTTGTGCGCTTCATCGACGGGTGGGAGGACGAAAGACCCCTGGAAAATAACGGTGCGGAGATGCTGGATGAGAGAGGCGTAAAAAAGTTTTCGGAAATGCTGGAAGATATTCCGGATGAGAACCCGGATGATGTTGATGAAAGGAAACCTTTGCCCGGGGAGGGCGAAAGTAATCTGGACAAACTGGTTCAGGATGTTAATAAGGAGACTGAGGAAACTGAGGAAAATGGCATTGACGGCAAGGTGCGGATGGCTTACGGGAACGATACCGGGTCGATGATGGAAACCGTTTTTGTCAACGCCAGCCTGCCCTGCCGGATTCCCCGGGATCCCTTGCTGGTGCAGCGTTTAAAGAGCGCCTTTGAATTGCAAAGATGGGGTAAGCCGGAACATTTCCGGAACAACAGGGGCTTGCCGTACGGGAAGATTGACGGCAGGAGACTGTACCGGGCGGCTTTGGACGGGAAGATATTCCGGCAAAAGGAATTCACCAAGGACAGCAATGCCTGGAACATTACCATTCTTGTGGACGCATCGGCTTCCATGAAGGGGGAAGCGGGAAATATTGGAAAAGACTGGGCCATTACGCAAAGGACGTTTGTGTCACTGTGCGAGGCAGCCAGGGGTTCCGGCAATACCCTAAATGTGTTTGCTTATTATGAGATTGGCGGCCGCTGTCAGATCAGCAGGTTATACCATGGCAACAGGTTGTACAGTGTTACCCCGCAGGGGCACACCCCCACCGGCCAGGCCATAGTGGCCGCAGTTTTAAAGACTCCTAAAGACAAAAGGCGGATGATTGTGCATATCACCGACGGGGAGCCCAACTGCGGGGCCGGTGTGGAACAGGCCCTGGAGTTTTGCTCCAGGGAAGGGGTGGAACTGGTGACCATCGGGTCCTATAATGATGTGGAAGAGGTAAAGGCTTTGTTTCAGGAACAGTACGGGGACAGGGTTTATTTGATGGAATCTCTGGAACATCTCCCCGAAGGGCTGGAGTCGTTGTTAAGGAGGAAGTTGCTGGACAGGGGTCACTGATCAGTCTGATTCAGACATAGTAGTTTTATAAGGGGGCGGATATCTGGTGGGGATTACGATCAAACTGGCGGGTTCCATAGCCCTGCTGACGGGCGGCCGGGATGTCCTGGAGAGCGGGGCCTCCAATGTGATGGGCTGTATTGACGACCTTGAAGCCCGGTTTTCGGGAATAAAAAACAGTTTGTGCGATGATTCGGGAAACCTGAAAGGGGTTTTCAACATTTATGTCAACGGGGAAAATGTGAAGTATCTGCAGGGTGCTGTCACACCGCTTGAGGACGGGGACGAGGTAAGCATTATACCTGCCATGGCCGGAGGCTAGGAGGCTGTTGAAAAAGTCCATCTGCGGCGTTGCGGCGGCGGCTTCAATGCTCAACGTACAAGGAGTACGCCTCCGCTTGAAGCCTTGCCGCGCCTTGCATCTGGAGCTTTTTGAACAGCCTCCGGTTGTAGTCGAATAAGTACTTTGTTGACCTCTTAATATAGTTTTGCAACACTCTCCTAGAAGAGGCTGCAATGCATAATTATGGTTTCAGGCCGCCAATGGGAAGGGGGATTGTCTTCGATGATTGTTGATCATCCGGGATCTCACTTTATTTTTGTTTATCACCCTTATGTATTTTACGGGCGCAGCTATATTACCTATCAGGGCAGGCCCCTGACTAATAAAGAATATCTGGACCACTGGGGCAAGTGGATTGTTCTCGGTTCAAGAAAAAGACTGGATGATCTGGCCGCAAAACTGGATCTTTATGTTGAACAGGGTGTGATTCCCTGTGTTAAGTATGACCGGGAGCCTCCCAAAGAAATGGATTTGGAGGTCAAGCAGAAATTGCGGCGCCGCTTTATTGATGTCGGCCAGGATGAAGCTGTTTTAATGGAATGTGTAATGTGTGTCTTCTGTGACCAAAGACAGAGAGAAGAAGTGTGGCAGATTTTGACCGGCCTGGGGGTGAACCTCAAGGCCTGGGTTTATGAGAAGGAAACCATTGACCTGTGGCTGCCGGGCGGGATATTGCTGGAGAGATGGATTGCCCAGAATTGTTCCGGTGAAGACGAAGCAGAAAAGGTCAGGCAGGAATCGCAGGAGCGGTTTAGGGAAACATTCAAAAATGAGGATGCCATTTATAAAGGATGGCCTCAGCAGTAGCGCAGGGGGAGGGCCAGTGAAGGACGTGGATGTTGATTGCCGGCAGAGGTACAGCCGCCAGATCATGCTGCCCGGGGTAGGTGTGGAGGGACAGCGAAAGATCGGGGCGGCCAGTGTTTTTATTGTGGGGGCGGGCGGCCTGGGATCGGCGGCGGCCTATTACCTGTGTGCCGCCGGGGTGGGAAAGCTGGGTGTTGCCGACCCCGACCAGGTGGAGTTAAGTAATTTACAGAGGCAAATTCTGCACAACACTGAACGCCTCGGGGCGGCAAAGGCGTTTTCGGCGGCCCAGACCTTGAGGGACTTGAATCCGGAGGTGGAAGTAGCCCCCCGCCGGCAGAGGCTGACTGTGGAAAATGCGCGGGAATTGCTGGATGGTTATGACCTGGTGGTGGACTGCAGCGACAACTTCCACACCCGCCACGCTGTCAACGACGCCTGTGTGTGTGCCCGCAGGCCCCTGATTTACGGCGCGGTGCAGGGTTTTCAGGGGCAGGCCATGACCATTGTGCCCGGGGAAGGGCCCTGTTACCGCTGCCTCTGCCCTGATCCGCCGGCCCCGGAGGAGGCGCCGCCGGGCTGGCAGCGGGGAGTGATCGGTGTGCTGCCCGGCTTAATCGGACTGGTTCAGGCCTCCGAGGCGCTGAAGCTGATTCTTGGCCGGGGGGAGTTGCTGACCGGCAGGCTGTTGCTTTACGACATGCTGGCCATGGAGTTTTCCCAGGTCAGGGTAAAGAGAAGCGCCGGCTGCCCGGCCTGCGGGATGGTAAAAGAGGTGTTTAAAAAATAGCACGGTCTGTCTCAACCGTTTCAATTATAAAACGCCTATTTATATTGCCTTGCGTATTTATGTAATGTTTTAAGGTGAAAAGTAGTGTGGTACAAAATTTGCAAAACTTTAAATTATGTACATAATTTAAAGTTTTTCTAGACATTCGACAGAAAGGAATGAATGCCGAGTTGGAAACACTGGCAGTGGAACGGCGTGGCCCGGTGGGCGTGATTACGCTGAACAGGCCCCAAAAGATGAATGCGCTGAACAAAATGGTGCTGGCTGAACTGGCCGCCGTATTTGACGATTACCGGAGGGAGGAAGGGATCAGGTCAATAATTTTGACCGGCGGAGAGAAGATTTTCGGCGCCGGTGCGGACATTGATGAACTGGGTAATCTGGACGGCGTTTTTGGCGGACACCAGTTTTCCAGCGATGTGCACAGGCTGTTTGCGGACATTGAGAATATGCCCAAGCCTGTTATTGCGGCCATTGCCGGGTTTGCTCTGGGCGGCTGCCTGGAGCTGGCGCTGACCTGCGATATAAGGATCGCTTCCGAGGGCGCCAAGCTGGGACTGCCGGAGATAACCCTGGGGCTTTTGCCGGGCGGCGGCGGCACCCAGCGGCTGCCCCGCCTGGTGGGGCCCGGCTGGGCCAAGTGGATGCTCTTTTCCGGCAAGCCCATGGAGGCCGCCCAGTGTCACCGGATTGGTCTGGTGCAGCAGGTGGTTCCCCAGGGGACACTCCTGGAGGCTGCCCTGAAAGCGGCTGAGGAAATGGCCGCCAGACCGGCACGGGCCTTGGCCACCATTAAGGATCTGGTCAATACCGGGGCGGGGCTTGATATGACCACGGCCCTGCGCGTTGAGGCCCGGGGCTTCGGGATGCTGCTTGGCACCGAGGACTACCGGGAGGGGACTCAGGCCTTTATAGAGAAGCGCAAGCCCCGGTTCAAGCATCGGTAATTTTAAGGAGGTAAGTGAGGCAATGCGTAAAGTTGCTGTGGTAGGTGTGGGGATGACCAAATTCGGGCCATCCGAAAAGACACAGGTGGAAATGTTTGCGGAAGCGGCACTGGAGGCAATTGACGGTTCGAACATCGAGACCAGGGACATCCAGGCGCTCTTTGTAGGAAACGCTCTGGGGGGCTTTGTGGAGGGCCAGTTCAACATAGCGCCGCTTCTGGCCAGTGAGTTGGGGCTCTCAGCGGACACGCCGTCCAATAGGTTCGAGGGAGCCTGCGCTTCGGGCAGTGTGGCCATTAGAGACGCTTTCATGTTGGTGGCCGCCGGTTACCATGATCTGGTACTGGTGGGCGGCACCGAAAGGTGTACGGTAATGGGGACGCCTATGGCCACCCGGACTTTTGCCATGGCTTCGGACAGCCGGTATGAAGAGTTTAACGGAATTACCTTCCCCGGCGTGTTTGCCATGGTGGCCCATCTTTATTCCCAAAAATACGGTATTCCCCTCAAGAAGCTCAAGGAGAGGATGGCCATGGTGGCCGTGAAAAACCACAAGAACGGGACAATGAATCCTCTGGCTCATTTTCAGAAAGAAATTACCGTGGAAACAGTGTTAAAAGGCTTTATGGTGGCCGACCCGCTTCAGTTGCTCGACTGCTGTCCCTTCTCAGACGGGGCGGCGGCCATTGTTCTGGCCTCCGAGGAGGTAGCCAAAAAACTGACGGATAAGCCTGTGTACATACGCGGGGTTGGGCAGGGTTCCGCCGGGCCCCTGTACCGTCAGAAGGATCTCACCGTGCCTGCAGCCAGGGTGGCTGCGGCCAAGCAGGCGTACGGCATGGCCGGTGTGAAGCCGTCGGACATAGACGTGGTTGAACTGCACGACTGTTTCACCATTGCGGAAATAGTGGCTTCTGAAGCCCTGGGCCTTTTTGAGTACGGTACCGGCAGCGAAGCGGTGGAGAGGGGCGAGAGCCAAATCGGTGGCCGGGTGGCCATTAACCCGTCGGGCGGCCTGAAGGCCAAAGGGCACCCCATCGGCGCCACCGGCGTGGCCCAAGCTTATGAGATTGTCAAACAGCTCAGGGGCGAGTGCGGCGCCCGCCAGGTGAAAGGCGCCAAACTGGGCTTGACCGACACCCTGGGCGGAGACCTGGCGACTATGGTGAATATAATTTACGGGATTTAAGGAGGGGCAAAAATGGCTTATCCGTTGACGCACAGGCAATATTACGAAGGCTTGAAGGCCGGTAAACTTTTGGGACTGAAATGCGGGAAGTGCGGGGCGATCACCGCACCTCCGAAGATTAACTGCCTGCAATGCAATGGCGCCGATTTGGAAGTGGTGGAACTGAGCGGGCAGGCTGAAATTAAGACTTTTACGGTGGTTCGGGTGCCTCCCGAAGGGATGACGGCGCCTTATGTGGTGGCGCTGGCCGAACTGGCGGAAGGCCCGTGGCTGATGGGCAACCTGGAAGTTGCGGATCCCGGCGCTGTTACTATGGATATAATAGGTAGAAAAGTGACCGTCGGTCATAAAGTGGTCCCGGCTGATTTATACAGCGCCGGTGAAGGGGTGGCAGTCACCTTTTCCATTTGCGGGTCGCCTCCGCCAAGCGGAAGGGAAGCCGTTAAAAAAATGATATGTTAAGGGGGAATTTAATATGCAGGTAAAAGATACCGTTGTTATGGTTACAGGCGGCGCTTCGGGGCTTGGTGAGGCTACGGTAAGGAGTTTCGCGGCCCGCGGGGCCAAGGCGGTCATACTTGACATGGCTCAGGATGCAGGCAATAAGCTGGCCGCCGAACTGGGCGCCGATAAGGCAATTTATATCAATACCAACGTAGTCGACGGGGACAGCGTGCAAAACGCAGTCAACGCCACAGTGGAAAAATTTGGCGGAATCCATGTCGTGGTCAACTGCGCCGGCATCGGGGTGGCCGATAAGGTGCTGGGCAAGAACGGCCCTGCGTCACTGGAGAATTTCAGCCGGGTGATCCAGGTCAACCTGATTGGAAGCTTTAACGTTATCCGCCTGGCGGCGGAAAAGATGACCCAAAATGCTCCCAATGAAGACGGGGAGAGAGGGGTAATCATCAATACCGCTTCGGTGGCCGCCTATGAGGGCCAGATCGGGCAGTCGGCTTACAGCGCTTCCAAGGGCGGACTGGTCAGCATGATCCTCCCCATCGCCCGGGAGCTTGCCGCTTATGGAATTCGCGTAATGGGGATTGCGCCGGGGATTTTTGAGACTCCCATGCTGGGCCAACTGCCTGAAAATGTCCGCATAGCCCTGGGCAAAATGGTCCCGTTCCCCTCCCGGCTGGGGAAACCGTCGGAATTTGCCAGGATGGCCTTGGATATTGTGGAGAATCCCATGCTGAACGGAGATACCATTCGCCTTGACGGGGCCATTAGAATGCAGCCGAAGTAAAAATAACCGCCTTGCCGGCGGTGCCGTCTTGCAGACGGCGGAATCCAGAAGCCAGAAGCCAGAATCCAGAATTGTGACAGCCTGCCTTAAAAGCGACCCTCAAGCGACCCCGGAGCGACCCCAGAAAAACTCTGGGCTTGCATAAAAATGCTTTGGTGCTTCAGTACTTCAGCGATTTAATGCTTTAATGCGTCATATACTTTCCTAAACGATAAAAAAACGCCCTGACGGGCGTTGCCGGCTAAGGAAAGGGGACACACCTCTCTAACGTGACTGCCTCCGGGGGTCAGAGGAATGTCCCCGATGCTTAGACGGAGGAATTCAGAATCCAGACCTCCATGCCGTAAAAATACGGCACCACGGAGGATGAAAAAATGCATGTAATAATTGTTTTTTTGCCACAGAGGACGCAGAGAGCACAGAGAAGTTTATAACGCTTTTTTATATTTATATTTTAACCTTCTTCAACCGGCCTATTTCATACTTTGTGTTCTTTTAATCTCTGTGTTCTCTG
>LADN01000092.1 GCA_000961585.1 Peptococcaceae bacterium BRH_c4a
GACATACTATTTTCGTACTCTCTATTTTTTATATTTTCATAGAACTCTGTCACGACAGCCTCTGTTTCACCTTTTTCTTTGGCTATATTGCATCCTGATAATAATCCTATTAATAGAAATGTGATAGAGATAATCAAAATACCACTTACTTTTTTCATAAAAACCTCCAATAAAACTGTAATTTCAGTAATTAATTGTACCTCGCCTTTGTTTTATCATTCAGAGTAAAACGGGGTCTGGCTTTAACTTTTAACCTATTGCTCTTTTAAATTAGTGGCTGGAATAACCCATATAACAGGTTATAAAAGATCTAACAATCAAGCCAAACTCTGGAATTATGTTCCTATATTTTCTTCCGTTAATGGCATATTCCTGCAGGAAACTAAAAAATATAAAACCACCCGCAACGGACAGTAATCCGTAAACGGGTGGTTTATTCTTTCAGCTGTTGTATCCTTACCGGCTGACCACCTACTCCACCGTCACGCTCTTCGCCAAATTCCTCGGCTGATCCACATCACAGCCCCTGGCCACCGCCATCCTGTAAGCCAGCAGCTGCAACGGCACCACAGCCAGCACCGGCGCCAGGAGGGGGTGGGTACGGGGAATCTCCAGGACGTGGTCGGCTACTTTTTCAATGTCCTTAATACCGGACATGGCCAGGGCTATCACTGTGGCGTCCCGGGCCTTGACTTCTTTGATATTGCTGACCATCTTCTCAAAGAGCTCCTGCTGGGTGGCCAGGGCTATGACCGGAACGCCTTCCACTATTAGGGCCAGGGTGCCGTGCTTGAGCTCTCCGGCGGCGTAGGCCTCGGCGTGGATGTAGGATATTTCTTTGAGCTTTAGGGCTCCTTCCATGGCCACGGTGTAGTCCAGGCCGCGGCCGATGAAGAAGGCGCTGCGGCTGAGGCGGTAGTCCTGGACGAATTGATCTATGATGTGGGAGTTGTCTAATATGACCTTTACTTTGTCGCTGAGCTTTTTTAGCTCTTTTATGATGGACCGGGCCTCGGTATCGGGAAGGGTGCCCCTCTGCTGGGCCAGGTATAGGGCCACCAGATACATGCAGGTGAGCTGGGTGGTGTAGGCCTTGGTGGAGGCCACGGCTATTTCGGGGCCGGCCCAGGTGTAGAGTATGTCATCGGCCTCCCGGGCTATGGAGCTGTCCACCACGTTGGTTACCGCCAGTGTTCTGGCACCTTTCCTCTTGGACTCTCTGAGGGCGGCCAGGGTGTCGGCGGTCTCGCCGGACTGGCTGACCACTATGACCAGGGACTTGTCGTCCACCAGGGGGTTGCGGTAGCGGAATTCCGAGGCGATGTCTATTTCCACAGGCACCCGGACCAGCTTTTCTATGATGTGTTTGCCCACCAGGCCGGCGTGATAGGCCGTGCCGCAGGCCGAGATGAATATTTTGTTTATATTGCGGATCTGTTCTGCGGTCATGCCGATCTCGTTTAGGACTATTCTGGCCCCTTCGGGGTCGATGCGTCCGCTGAGGGTGTCCTTCAGCGCCCGGGGCTGTTCGTGTATTTCCTTTAGCATGAAGTGGTCGAAGCCGCCCTTTTCGGCCTGGGCCGCCTCCCATTTGACCTCGAAAATCTGTTTATCCACCGGCCTGCCGTACTGGTCAATTACCCTGACGCCGTCGGCGGTGATGTCGGCGATCTCGCCGTCCTCCAGTATATATGTTTTGCGGGTATGGCAAAGCAGGGCGGGTATGTCCGAGGCCAGGAAATTCTCCCCGTCACCCAGTCCCACCACCAGCGGGCTGTCCTGACGGGCTGCCACCAGGCGCCCCGGCTCATCCAGGGAAAGCACCACCATGGCGTAGGAACCCTCTAATTTTCTGGTGGCGGCAATAACTGTTTCCATCAGGTCTCCCTCGTAAAACTCCTCTATCAGGTGGGGGAGCACCTCGGTATCGGTTTCGGACAGGAATTCATGCCCCTTGGAAATAAGCCATTCCTTCAGTGTCAGGTAGTTCTCTATGATCCCGTTGTGCACCACGGCAAACCTGCCCTGGCAGTCGGTGTGGGGGTGGGCGTTGGTATTGGAGGGCCGGCCATGGGTGGCCCAGCGGGTGTGGCCAATTCCGGCGGTGGCGTAAAACTCTTTGCCCTCCAGCCTGTTCCTTAGGGCATCAAGCTTTCCCACCTGCTTGTATACCTTTATTTTGTTATCCTCGGAAAGGGCGATGCCCGATGAGTCATAGCCTCTATACTCAAGTTTCTTTAATCCTCTGAGAAGTACCGGAGCAGCCAGGCCGGATCCTATATATCCAACTATTCCGCACATGTGTTTAGCCTCCCATATTCTTCCCCCATCAGGGGCAATATTATAGAAAATAAAATAGCCGCAGGCAATAAATCACCTGCGACAAAAAGCCCTTGGTCATGCCGATTGCCACCCGGGACACATTTGTCCCGGCGGTTACCCGCCGGTTTTGTTCTGTCCTTAACGGTGGTGGCCCACCGGGGAGCACCCGCCGAAAAATCGATAAACTCCCCCCTCGTCAACCGCAACTGAGAAGTGGGAGGTGGGAGGTGAAAGGTGGGCATCTTGTAGGAATTTGCAGCAGCAAATTCCCTTCACAATCTCACTTCCAACTTCTCACATCTCACTTCTCATCTGGGTTCTGGCGCTTCAATTCAGTTGTCAGGAAAAACTTGCGCCCCCGGCCTCACCTCCCATGGTTTTACATAAAAAAGCACCAGTATTAACTATTCAACCAAGGTACTTTAAATACCTTTAAACCGCTAAATTTTACTTGAGAACCCCCCTAAACCCCGAACCGAATTCTGAATTCTGGCTCCTGGCTTCTGGCTTCTGAATTCTGCTTTTCGGTCTACGCCAGTTTATTTACCACCGTGACCAGTTTATCCACCAGGCCCCGCAGTGCCCGCATGTCCCGCCCTTCGGCCATTACCCGAACCAGGGGCTCGGTGCCTGAGGGCCTTACCAGAACCCTGCCCTGACCTTCCAGTGTCTCTTCGGCCGACCGTATGGCTTCGCAAAGCGCCGGGCTGGTCATGACCACGTTTTTGTCGCCCACTTTGACATTTTCCAATATCTGGGGCAGTCTCTCCATCTGGGCGGCCAGATCGCTGAGGGGTTTCCCCTGGGACTTGATTACCGCCAAAAGGTTCAGCGCTGTGAGCAGGCCGTCACCGGTGGTGTTATGCTCCAGGAAAAGAATGTGTCCGCTTTGCTCCCCTCCGAAGGCGGCTCCGCAGCGCAGGCATTCCTCCAGCACATAGCGGTCACCCACCTTGGTTTCCATAACATTTATTCCGCTTTCCCGCAAGGCCAGGTGCATCCCCATATTGCTCATAACTGTGGCCACCACTGTGTTTTTGTGCAATTGTCCTCTTTCTTTAAGGTGGCGGGCGCAGATGACCATGATCTGGTCTCCGTCCACTATTTTTCCCCCGGAGTCCACGGCCAGCACTCTGTCGGCGTCTCCGTCAAAGCCCAGGCCCAGGTCAGCTCCGCTTTTAACCACTTTTTCCTGCAGCGCCCCCAGGTGTGTGGAACCGCAGACCCGGTTTATGTTGAGACCGTCCGGGTGGTTGAATATGGGTATTACCCTGGCTCCCAGATCTTCCAGGACCATGGGGGCCACCTGGAAGGCTGCGCCGTTGGCGCAGTCCACCACCACGGTGATTCCGGAGAGGTCCACAGCCACCGACTTTTTTAAAAAATTCATGTACCTGTTGGAGGCGTCACTGAGGTCAAGGCACCGGCCCACACCGGGTCCCGCCGGGGATGGTATGGCTGAGGGATCCTTTACCAGGGACTCTATTTGTTCCTCGGTGCTGTCCGGAAGTTTGTAGCCGCTGGGCCCGAAGTACTTTATGCCATTGTCCTCCACCGGGTTATGGGATGCGGATATAACCACCCCCGCAACGGCTCCCAGTTCCCTGGTCAGGTACGCCACCGCAGGTGTGGGCAATATTCCCGCCTTTAGCACGTCAACCCCGGCTGAGCAAATCCCGGCTGTCAGCGCAGCCTCCAGCATATCTCCTGAAATCCGGGTGTCACGGCCCACCACTATGCGGGCGCCGGATTGCCCCAAGGCCAGCACATGGGCCCCGGCCCTGCCTATTTTCATGGCCAGGTCTACGGTAAGATCCCTGTTGGCTATTCCCCGTACACCGTCAGTTCCGAACATAACACCCATAAATTTCGTATCCTCCAGACATGTGTCAGATTCCGGACAAGCCAAGAATATTATAACTTCAGGTAAACATCGTGTCAATTTGCAGTATATGCCGTCAGATGCTGCCGGTGTTCCAGGGGCCGGGATTGACCCCCGGATAAAAGCTTAATAAATAATATGAGGCCCAGGCCTTTATGGTTATAAGGCCGGGCCTGAAATAAATGGAAAAATATCTTTTACTTAATTAATTCTGTCCGGTGCCTCCGGCGGGTGGCTTTACATCACCGGTGGGTAGCTGCGGGGTCTTGGCCTTTTTAAGCTGCACGGTGACATCCACGGTGGCCGGCTTTATCTCCGCCACTCCCTGGGGAGGGCTGACACCTATTTTCACGTTGATGTCATGATCGGCCCCCTTGACATCCACATCTTCAGTCTCTATCCAGTTTATTCCGGACAGTACCGCCTGGGGGGCCACCACCAGAACCTCGGCGGGCTTTATGGTAATGCCGTCTACCTCATAATCCCTGGCCGGTGTGCCGGTTGCCCTGGCCCTGACGGGCAGCAACCTGGACGGAAGCCTGGTTATGGGCACGGTTACCTTTACTGTCTTGGGATTAACAGTCACTCCGCTTTGATCCACAATCACCGGCAGGGTCTTTTCCGCCTGGGCGGCGGCCGACTCCACATCCACCGTAAGGTTTACCTGGCTGATGGCGGCCACTTTACTCCTTGGCCCCCTGACGGTTACCGCAGCCGGGAGCACAACCGGGTCCATGGCCGTATACCCCTTGGCGGGACTTCCCTTAAGGGTGGCCTTGAGGTTAATCTGCCGCTCCACTATATCTTCCACCACGGCATTTACTCTGCCCGGCGTTACCTGGGTAATCTGGACACCCTGGGGCGCATTAACTTTCACCGGCAGATACTGTTCTCCCTCGGTTACTTTGGATAGGTCCAAAACGGCTTCAAAATCCGAGGGTGAGAGGGCGGTAACCTGCCCTCTGGTACCCTGGATCCTGACGCTGACTACACGGGGAATATCATTGCTGACCACCATGTTGTCCGGTAGACCGCGCTGAATCAGGCTTATACTCAATATCTGGTTGTGCACGGGATTCTGCTCATTGGTGGCGTAAACCCAGAGGAGCAGGGCCAGCAGCACCGATAGTATCCTCAACGACATATTCCGCCAGTCTATGCCGGCCATAGCCTCACCTCCGCAACCAGAAGGCCGCCAGGTTGCCCTGTTTGGCAGGACGCAGCGCCCCGGTCAATCTGTCTGCCAATAATTTCTCATCCAGCCCCCTGGCCAGCACACCCTCCACGGCCAGGGAAACAGTTCCTGTTTCTTCGGACACAATAACGGCCAGGCAGTCGGACTCCTCTGTTATACCTATTGCGGCCCGGTGCCTGGTTCCTAAAGACCTGCTGAGGTTCTGGGCCTGGGTAAGGGGAAGCATGCAGGCGGCCGCCATTATCCTATCCCCCCTGATGATAACGGCGCCGTCATGAAGGGGGGTGCGGGGTATGAATATATTAACCAGAAGCTCTCCGGATACCCGCCCTCCCACTTTTATTCCGGTATCAATGTATTCCTCCAGGCCGGTGGACCTCTCCAGCACGATCAGGGCGCCTATCTTTTCCTTTGCCATTATCCTTACGGCCCTGACTATTTCACCCACCAGGACGTCAAGCTCGGCCTCGCCCATGTTGTTTAGCTGGCGGGAAAGAAAACTGCCCCCTCCCAGCTTTTCCAGTGCCCGCCGCAGTTCAGGCTGGAATACTATGGGCAGCGCCACCAGGAGGGCGGTCATGGCCTGCTTTAAAATCCACTGCAGGGTGTAAAGCTGCAGGAGGCTGCTGGCGGCCGTGGCCACCACCAAAACGGCCAGGCCCTTGAGCAGTTGAACGGCCCTGGTGCCCTTGATCAGAAGCATGAATCTATATAACACAAAAGCCACTATGGCTATGTCAATCAGGTTGGTAATGCTAAAAATGTCCAGGACACTGAAATTAACAGCCTTGAGCCATTCCGGCAACTTATCTCCCCCCTTTACTCTCTGACCGCTTTATTCGAAAAAAGGTTGCAGGTTGAAACCACTTTTTTATCAAGAATACAGGACTCAGCATAAAAAAGAAAGGTTTGGAAACTGAAATTAGTTTTCAAACCTGCTCTTTTTCTTCGGGTGGGCTTTCCTGGTTTTTCAAAAGCCCGAAGGCTATACTGTCCACCAGGGCCTTCCAGCTGGCCTCGATGATATTCTCCGAAACCCCCACCGTGCCCCAGTTTCGCTTCCCGTCCCCGGTTTCGATAAGCACCCTTACCGCAGCCCCGGTGCCATCCTTTTCTTCCAGCACCCGCACTTTGTAGTCACTGAGCTGCATGCTCCTGATACAGGGATAAAACTGATCCAGGGCCTTTCGCAGGGCGTTGTCCAGGGCGTTCACCGGGCCGCTTCCCTCGGCCGCCGTGTGCACCACCTTGTCTCCCACCGATATTTTTATAACGGATTGGGAGTTGGACGGCTTGTCATCGCTCATCTCTGTTATTATTCTAAGGCTTTCCAGCTTAAAGGGCTCCCGGTACCCGGCCTTTAGCTTCCTCAGCATAAGCTCGAAGGAACCCTCGGCTCCCTCAAATTGGTAGCCCTCATTTTCCATTTCCTTGATGCGATCCAGCAGTTCCCGGTTTTCCTCCTTGGCCAGCTCCAGGTCCAGGTTCATCTCTTTGTATTTATACAGTAGATTGGATAGCCCGCTCAGTTCGGACATCAGCACCCTGCGCCGGTTGCCCACCAGATCCGGGTCAATATGCTCGTAGGTTCTGGATGATTTCACAATGGCGCTGACGTGAATTCCTCCCTTGTGGGCGAAGGCGCTGCTGCCCACGTAGGGCTGCCCGGAAACAGGGTGCATGTTGGCCACCTCGCTGACATAGCGGGAAAGCTCGGTAAGCCTCCTGAAATTCTCCCGGGGGATGGTTTCCGCCCCGCACTTCAGGGTGAGGTTGGGTATGATGGAGCAAAGATTGGCATTTCCGCAGCGCTCCCCGTATCCGTTGACAGTGCCCTGCACATGGCTGGCCCCGGCCATTACGGCCATGATGGAGCTGGCCACCGCCATATCCACGTCATTATGACAGTGTATTCCCAGCGGCGCCCGAAACCTTTCCCCGGCCATTACAACGACATCGCAAATCTCGTTGGGCAGCGTTCCTCCGTTGGTGTCGCACAGCACCAAGGTGCAAGCCCCCCCTGCGGCGGCCGCCTCCAGGGTGGCCAGGGCGTACTGGGGATTGGCCTTGTAGCCGTCGAAGAAATGCTCTGCGTCATAGATAACCGACAGCCCCCTGCCTTTCAGGAAAGCCACCGACTCCCGGATCATGGCCAGATTTTCCTCCAGGGTGGTGTTCAGGGCGTGGATGACATGAAAGTCCCAGGTCTTTCCCACCAGGGTGGCCACCTGCACCCCCGATTCCAGGATACTGTTGAGGTTGGCGTCATCCCGGGCCTCGATGTTGGGCCTCCGGGTGCTGCCGAAGGCGGCAATCCTGGAATTCTTTATGGGCTGTTGGGCCATTTTATGGAAGAACTCCATGTCCTTGGGGTTTGATCCCGGCCAGCCGCCCTCAATGTAATGAAGCCCCATTTTGTCAAGCTTCAGGGCAATTTTTATTTTATCCTCCACTGAAAAGGAGATACCTTCCCCCTGGGCCCCGTCCCGCAGTGTGGTGTCGTATATTTCTACAACCCGCATTGTATTTCTCCCCATTAAGACCAGAGAAATACAGGAGTCAGAATTCAGAATACAGAATATTCTTTTCTCCCGACTCCTGTCTTCTGACCCGTAAACTTAGCTTTTCAGCACCTGTTCCGCAATAAGATCTCCCATCTGGTCGGTGTTTACCAGCTTCATACCGTCTTCCATGAGGTCGGCGGTGCGGTAGCCCAGGTCCAGAACCCTGGTGACGGCCTGCTCGATGGCGTCGGACTCCTGGCCCAGATTCAGTGAGAATTTGAGCAGCATGGCACCGGACAGCACGGTGGCAATGGGATTGGCCCTTTTCATGCCGGCGTACTTGGGGGCTGACCCGTGGCTGGGCTCATACAGCCCTATCTTGCCGCCTATGCTGGCTGAGGCCAGCATTCCCAAGGATCCTGTAAGCATTGAGGCCTGGTCGCTCAGTATGTCCCCGAACATGTTGTCGGTTACGATGACGTCAAACTGCCGGGGGTTTTTCACCAGCTGCATGGCGCAGTTGTCCACGTACATGTGGTCCAGCTCCACGTCGGGATACTCCCCGGCCAGGCCTGTGACCACCTCCCGCCAGTGACGGGAGCTTTCCAGAACATTGGCCTTATCCACCGAGGTCAGCTTTTTCCGCCTCTTCTGGGCCATTTGGAAGCCCAGCCGGACTATCCTCTCAATTTCAGGGGTGGTGTACTCAAGGGTGTCTATTACCTTTATTGCGCCATCATGAAGGGGCTCCCTCTTCTTCTGTCCAAAATAAAGTCCCCCGGTCAGCTCCCTTACCACCAGAATGTCCAGCCCGGATACCACCTCGGGCTTTAGGGTGGAGGCATTGACCAGGGCCGGGAAAACCTTGGCCGGCCTGATGTTGGCATACAGCCCCAGCTCTTTCCTCAGGGGCAGCAGTGCCCCGGCCTCGGGGCGCAGGTGCACCGGCAGGTTATCCCACCGGGGGCCTCCCACCGCCCCCAGCAGTATGGCGTCGCTGTTATGACACAGTTCCAGTGTCTGCGGGGGAAGGGGGTGCCCGGCGGCATCATAGCCTGCCCCGCCTATATGCCCCTCGGTAAATTTAAAATCATGTCCGAATTTAACGGCCACCGCTTTAAGGGCCTTTAAGGCCTGTTCGGTTATCTCCGGGCCTATTCCGTCCCCGGGCAGCACGGCTATTTTATACTCTCCCATTGCCCTTCATCCTTTCTGACACGTAATTTATCAGTCCGCCTGCCGCGATTATCCGCTGCATGAAGGGCGGCACCTGGGTGGCTCTGTATTCCTCGTTCCTGGTTATATTCCTGATAATACCGGCCTCCACGTCCACCGCCACCTGATCACCTTCGGCTATGGCCTCGGCGGCCTCCGGGGACTCGAATATGGGGAGCCCGATATTGAAAGCATTTCTGTAAAATATCCTGGCAAAGGTTTTGGCTATGACGCAGGATACACCCGCCTCCTTGATGGCTATGGGGGCGTGCTCCCGGGAGCTGCCGCAGCCGAAATTTTTGCCGGCCACAATGATGTCCCCGGCCTTGACCTTTTGGGGAAACTGGGGGTCGGCGTCCTCCATGCAGTGGGCCGCCAGTTCCCGGGGGTCCGATGTGTTCAGGTAGCGGGCCGGGATGATGGCGTCGGTGTCCACGTCATTTCCAAACTTCCAGGTTGCGCCTTTCAATTCCATATTATTTCACCTCCCAGGGAGCGCCTATGCGTCCCAGTATGGCCGATGCCGCCGCCACAGACGGGCTGCTCAGGTAAACCTCGCTGCCGGGGTGCCCCATGCGCCCCACGAAATTTCTGTTGGTGGTGGCTATGGACCTTTCGCCCTTGGCCAGTATTCCCATGTGCCCTCCCAGGCACGGCCCGCAGGTGGGGGTGCTGATGGCGGCGCCGGAGTCCAGGAATATTTCGAACAGTCCCTCGCGCATGGCCTGCCTATATATCTCCTGGGTCCCGGGAATGATCAGAAGGCGGACATTGCCGTTTACCTTGTGCCCTTTAAGCACCCTGGCGGCCTCCCTGAGGTCGTCCATCCGGCCGTTGGTGCACGATCCTATCACAGCCTGGTCTATGGTCACCCCGGCAACCTGGCTCACCGGCTTAACATTTTCCGGCAGGTGAGGCATGGCCACGGCAGGCTCCATTTTTGATACGTCGAACTCATGAATCTGGGCATAAAGCGCGTCCGGGTCGCTGGAGTAGAAGGTGTAAGGCCTCTTGGCCCTGCCCTCAACGTAGGCCCGGGTGATTTGATCCGGAGCCGCTATGCCGTTTTTGGCGCCGGCCTCCACGGCCATATTGGCCATGGTCAGGCGGCCGTCCACCGACATTTTTTCCACCGCCGGCCCGGTAAATTCCATGGCCATGTAGAGCGCCCCGTCCACCCCTATTTTACCTATGGTATACAGTATCAGATCCTTGCCGGTTACCCATTCCGGCATTTCCCCGTGATAGATGAACTTTATGGATTCAGGAACCTTGAGCCAGGTCTCCCCCAGAGCCATGGCGGCCGCCAGGTCGGTGCTGCCCACCCCGGTGGAAAAGGCTCCCAGGCCTCCGTAGGTGCAGGTGTGGGAATCCGCACCGATAACCAGATCCCCGGGACCCACCAGCCCCTGCTCCGGGAGCAGGCAGTGCTCAATGCCCATCCGCCCCACCTCGAAGTAGTTGGTAAGACAGTGCTTCCTGGCAAATTCCCGCATTGACTTGGCCTGCTCGGCTGACTTGATGTCCTTGTTGGGCACAAAATGGTCGGGCACCAGGACCACCCGGTCCCGGTCGTATACCCGGTCCACCCCAATCTTTTCGAATTCCCTGATGGCCACGGGGGCGGTAATATCGTTACCCAGGGCCAGGTCCACCCTGACATTGACCAGCTCGCCCGGCTGAACGCTTTCCTTTCCCGCATGGGCGGCCAGTATCTTCTCTGTGATGGTCATCCCCATTGTCCTATCACCTCATATATATTGCATTTTAATTATCTACCCATTTCAGAATCCCATATCAGCTTGTTGACTGCGTGCACATAGGCCTTGGCGCTGGCCTCCAGTATGTCGGTGCTGATGCCCCGGCCAACATAGAACCTTTCGCCGTCCGGAGTAATCTTCAGAGTGACCTCACCGATGGCGTCGGTGCCCGAGGTCACCGCCTGAATCTCCCAGCTTGAAAGTTTGCAGGAAAGCCCGGTGACCTTGTCGATGGCCCTGCAGATGGCGTCCACCGGACCATTGCCGCAGGCCGCCTCCTGCAATTTATCCTCGGCCCTGGTCAGTCCCACGGTGGCCGTAGGCACCACCGAAGATCCGCTGGATATATGCATGTAATCCAGTGAGTACACCGGGTCCACCGTTCTGATCTCTTCATCCACTATGGCCTCCAGATCGTGATCGGTGATCTCCTTCTTTCTGTCCGCCAGGGACTTGAAACTCTGGAAGGCCTTGTTCAGCTCGGCGGGGTTGAGGTTGTAGCCCAATTCTTCCAGACGGTTCTTGAAGGCGTGCCGTCCCGAATGTTTGCCCAGAACCAGGTTGCTGTGGCTCAGCCCCACCTTCTCGGGGTTCATTATTTCATAGGTGGTGCGCTCCTTCAGCATACCGTCCTGGTGAATGCCTGACTCATGGGCAAAGGCGTTCTTCCCCACCACCGCCTTGTTGGGCTGTATCACCATACCCGTCAGGTTGGAAACCAGGCGGCTGGTTCTGTATATTTCCTCGGTCCTTATGCGGGTATACTTACCAAACTGATCCTTGCGGGTGGAAAGGGCCATTATCACCTCTTCCAGGGAAGCGTTGCCAGCCCTTTCACCGATTCCGTTTATGGCGCCCTCCACCTGGCTGGCCCCGGCCACCACCGCCGCCAGGGAGTTTGCCACCGCCAGCCCCAGGTCGTCATGACAGTGTACGCTTAAGACAACCTTTTCAATACCCCTGGTGCGGGATCTGATTTCACTGATAAAGCGGGCAAACTCCGACGGAACTGCGTAACCCACTGTATCCGGTATATTGATTACGGTGGCCCCTGCCTCAATGGCCTTTTCTATAACCCTGCACAGAAAGTCCAGGTCCGACCTGGAGGCGTCCTCTGCGGAAAATTCCACGTCCGGGGTATAGCCTTTGGCCCTTCTTACCGCCGCCTCTGCCGTTTCCAGCACCTTGTCCCGGCTCATCTTCAGTTTGTGCTGCATATGTATGTCTGAGGTGGCAATAAAGGTGTGTATCCTGGGCTGATCGGCCATGCGGATGGCATCCCAGGCTGTGTCTATGTCCAGCTTTTCGGCCCTGGCCAGGCCGGCTATGGTGACCCCCCGCACCTCCCTGGCTATGGCCTGAACTGCCCTAAAATCCCCGGGGGACGAGACGGGAAAGCCTGCCTCAATGACATCCACCCCCATCCTGGCCAACTGCCGGGCTATCTGCAGCTTTTCCTCTGCGTTCAGGCTGACTCCCGGGGACTGCTCACCGTCCCTCAGGGTGGTATCGAATATATAAACCCGGTTACCATCACTCATAATAACCTCCATTTCGCCGCCTACTGCTGGCGACACAAATAGTAATGAAAACGGGATGCGCAGCAAACACCCCTGCGTTACAATGTATCTGAGGGAAAAGCACACTACAAAGCACGATGAGGTGAGTTGCAGACTGCCTCTTGGCTTAAATCAGTATAATAACCAGTGTAAGGATCGCCTTTCAAGCACAAATAAGTGGTGCCACGAGGCCGCACGCTAATCATTGTTTTAGCTCTTCGTTAAATGTGTGGCAATCCAGTCACTGCCTTCTCCCTCACGATTTATTTGTGAGGAGGGAAAAAATTGAAAGTTGTTTACCCTATTTGTTGTGGCGTCGATGTACACAAGACATTTCTCGTCGCTACGATCATCGCAACCCAGGGCATAGTTCCGAGTTACAAGAAGAAGCGCTTTTCCACCTTCAACAATTCCATTCTGGCGTTCAAGCAGTGGTTGTTGGATAACAATTGCTTGGACGTCTGCATGGAGAGCACCGGCAAATACTATGTCCCCATCTACAA
>LADN01000053.1 GCA_000961585.1 Peptococcaceae bacterium BRH_c4a
AAAACGCCTGTGCTGCTGGGCGGGACTAACGCCCGGCAACAATCAATCCGCAGGTAAAAAGAAGTCTGTTCGCATTACAAGAGCCGGTGTTTACCTCAAGCCTGCTCTCGTTCAAGCAGCTCATGCCGCTGTGAAATCCAAGACTTCCGCTTACTACCGCATCAAGTATGAGCGGATCGCCAAGCGCCGTGGAAAGAAACGAGCCATTATCGCCATTGCCAGAATGATGCTTACCGCCGCTTACCACATGCTACAAACCGGCGAGGTTTTCAACCCCTGTGACTTCTATCAGGTCGATATGCCACAAGAGCTTCGCAATAAGCAAAAAGAGAAAGCTTTGAAGCAAGCAGCCAGGCTCCTGATTGCCCATGGGGTCGTGCTTCCCGAGCATATTGCTTTTTCTGCTTGATTTTCTCTTGCTCTGCTCTCATCAGGGCTTGTTTGCTGTGCCGTTTTTTCACTTCAAGGACTTTTTCCTGCTGCCGTACATGTTTTCACGCTATCACCACCTGAAACTTGGGGAACCTTATTCTTAACAGATAAGGTTCCCCAAGTTTTTTCCTGATTACTTAAGAGCGTCCGAGGCTTCTTTAATTTTATTTTTGACCCCTCCGCCCAGCAGGGAAAATCCAGCAATACAAATTACAGCGATAAGGGCTATAATAAGGCCGTATTCCGCCATTCCCTGGCCCTGCTCATCCTGATGCACACTCTTGATTTGTTCGGTAATTCTTTTTAGCACTCTTTTCACCCCCTTCATGTCATAATTTTGAATAACGCATTGTCACCTGCCTTTTTTGGAGATTTTGACATACCTTAACTACCAAAAGCCGTTAACATATTCCAAAGAATCGGGAAGCCTATCATGGCGAAAAGCGGCAGAAGAATAAATACTATGATTGGGATAAGCAGCTTAATGGTCAGTTCTCCAGCAATCTTTTGGGCCTCTTGTTTCCTTCTGGCGAGAATCTTCTCAGCGTGGTGTTTTACCACCGGCTCCAAGGGACTTCCATACCTCATTGCCTGCTGTATTTTATTAACCAGCCCGGTAAGTTCCGGTATCCCGCAGCGAAGTGACATTTTATTCAACGCCGCCGCCCTGTTATCCCCGGTGGCCATATCTGTGAGCACCCGGTTGATTTCTTTGGACAGCCCCCCCGGCATGGTTCTGGCCACCACCTCCAGGGCCATGATCAGGTCAGCCCCCTTTAAGGCATTGCCCAAAAGCATACAGAAATCAGGTATGTCCTTTTTTATCGATCCGATCCTGGCCCTGACCATTTTGTTTAACCATATCCCCGGAGCCAGGTACAACAATAGAGCCGACAGAACACCCCAGTAAAAATCAATCCATCCCGACAGCGCCGGCGCTATGAAAATGGCCAGCCCTATAACTGGTAAAGCAAACCGCAATCCGGCAAAATATTCGGGCTGCATGTTTAAATCGGCCTGTATTAATTTTTTTTGCAGTACCGTAAGGGAAACATCATTGCCCAGTTTCCTGCCGGTTTTATGCAGCAGTTCATCGGCGCTCCCTTTTAGTTCGACCCCTCCGGGGAGCTTTAACCTGTTTCCCGCCACCGCCACCAGGATCGATAAGGCCATCAGTGTTCCGGCCAGCACGGCCACGTCGGCTTCTTTTATCCGTTCAGCCAGGTATCCCAGCAAAAACTACACCCCCTGTCCCAGGGAATTTTTTATGATCTTTCTGGTAAATACATTTCCAAGGATAATCCAGACGGAGGACATAAAAAATACGAAGCTGCCTTCTGCCGTATGGAAAATAGGCTCCGTAAATTCCGGCGACATTGCCCTGGCAAGACCGATGAAAAGAAAGGGAAGTCCCGTTAGCAGCCTCATGGTCATCATGTTCTGGGACACGGCGGCTGAAACAATACTGCGAAAACTTTCTTTATCTTCATAGGCTTCCATGGAGTGGCGGCATATCTCCGCCAGGTCGCAGCCCACCCGGTTGTAAAGCCCTATGGCTATGGAAAGGGCTTTTAAATCCTCCCAGCCGGTTTCCTTTCTCACGCTCTCTATGGCCTGGGCCAGGGTATCTCCTGTCCTGGTTCTGCGAATCACCTCGTAAAAAACATCCCTGGCCGGCCGGGGCATGTTGGGCACGGCGTCCTCCAGGGCCTGATAGGGGTTCATCCCCCCGTACATGGCGCTTTCCAGCTGGCCCAGCACGTCTACGAACTGGCTGCTTAAAAGCTCCTTGCGATCCTCCTCCTGCTTGTTTTTCCACCACTTTAAAACAAAGGTGCCGGAGCATAGGCCCGGCACCGCAAAATACCACGTCCCGGTAATGGCATAGGCTATACCGCCAAGCCCTACCCCCCCGGCCAGTGTGATGATCAGGTCCTGGGAGGACTTTCCCGGCCCTTTCCGGGTATCGAATTTTTCATCACTGAGCCTTACCGACCGGGCTTTAAGCCTTATCTTACTCCCGGTTACCGCCCAAAAAACCGCCACTGCCATTAAAAAAGCCGCCAACATTACTATACCGACTTATTCCACCCCCCTTCGTCGGTCATGGCCTCCCGTCGATGAAATTCCTCAGCCACCCATTCAAAGGAGTCTTCTTTGGGGTTGTACTGCCACAGTACGTTTAGTTTTAGATTAAGCACCCCTCCGTCCAACCTTTCGGCGCCTATTACCTCGCATATATGGTCCATCCTGCGCCTGCCTGTCCTGTCTTTTAAAACATGAATAAAAATGTCCACGGCGTCTGCCACCTGCTCCACTATGCCGTCGTAGGGCATATCCATTTTGGCCATCTGAACCATGTTTACCAAACGCTTGGTACAGTGCCTGGAAGAGTTGGCGTGGCCGGTGGTCATGGACCCCTTGTGGCCGGTATTCATGGCCTGCAGCATGTCAAAGGTCTCACCGGCCCTGCACTCTCCCAGGATTACCCTTTTGGGAGCCATTCTAAGGGCGTCCACCACCAGATCCCTCTGGGTTATCTCTATTTTTGTGTCTGCGGTGGCCGGCCTGGCCTCCAGGCTTCTGACATTTGAATGCTGGAGCTGCAGCTCGGCCGGATCCTCAATGGTGACAATGCTCTCCTCCTCCGGAATGAAGGAGGCCAGGCAGTTTAAAAAGGTGGTTTTTCCGGAGCTTGTGCCCCCGCTGATGACTATGTTTTGTTTTGATAAAACAGCGGCTTTTAAAAAATCCATTACCTCCGGGGAAATGACATTACGGTTAATCAGGTTTTCGGGTGTCATGTCTTTACGGAACCGGCGTATGGTAAACATTGTGCCGTGCACGGCCACCGGAGGTATGTGGGCAATCATCCTGGAACCGTCGATGAGCCGGGCGTTTACCTTGGGGTTGGCCATGTCTATCTTCCTGCCGGTGGGAGCCAGCATCCTTTCCAGCACGTCCCGGATATGTTCCTCGTCTCGGAATCTCACACCCTCGGCAACACGTTCCACCCCCTTTTTTTCCACCCTCACAATGTCTTTGCCGGCCTTTATTTCAGTGACTTCCGGGTCATAAAAAAAGGGCTCGATGGGCCCGTACCCCAGCAGATCGTTGCCCAGTTCCTCCACCAGCACCTTCGATTGCACCTCGCCCAGGGGAATGTCCTTTTCCAGCAGGCCCCTCAAAACTATTGACTTCAGCTTTGACCGCACTATGGGATCCCGGCTTTTTGTCCTCTCCTCGGGCTTCAATATATTGCTCAGGGTGGTCTGGACATAGCCCCGGATCGCCCTGTACTTCTCTTCGGTAAGCCCCGGTATTCTCTCGCTGATTAAAAGCGAATACCCCTCCGCCTTTTCAATCTCTGCTGTATCCTCTATGACGTATTCCCCGCACCTTTGAGCCAGGTTTTTAATTAATTCAAGGTCCATAATCAATCACACCGCCCTTTCCCGAACCGGCAGCCTTCCGGCCAGCACCTGCAGCGCCCTGGTAAAGTCATCCCTCTCACGGCTGTGGACCATCATCTGGCGCCGGTTGTTTTCTTCGGCCACAGCCACGGAATAGGGCATAACACCTAAAATATTCAGTCCCAGGCCGCTCTCCAATTCCCCGGCCCTTATTCCTCCGGGTATCCCGGCCTGGTTTAATACCGCGTATACTCTGTCCTGGCAGCCCAGCCTGGCCATGAAACAATTATTCTCATTGAGAAGGTCCAGACTTGCCCTGTCCGGCTTGAAAACAGTAAGGATCAAATCAGAAACAAGGGCAGCCGCCCATGTGTTGTTGCCTGTGCCGGCCGGCGGGCAGTCCAGTATTATATAATCATATGTTTCTTTGAGAAGTGTCAGCATTTTAAAAACCAGAGTTGGAGTAACCTTCTCCTCGTGGTCGTAGTGTATAACCCCGGGCGCCACCATGATCCCCGATGAGTGGTTGTATAACCCCCTGATAATGTCCCTGGGGCCGTGTATGTCTTCCCAGTCCAGAATATTTACCAGGCACTGATCAGCCGGAAGCCCCATCCTGCTCCTTATGGTTCCATACCCGTCAAGATCAATCAGAGCCACCCTTTCCGGATTTGATAGGGCCAGCAAAGCGGCCATGTTCACAGCCACCGTTGTGGCCCCGTCCCCCTTGGCGGAACTTTGTACGGTGTATATTTTACCTTGCCCGGCCAAAGCGTCAGGGCTTATCGGGATGTTATACAGCCTGGTATTCTTTTCCTGGGGTTCTATTATCTTTGGCCCGCCCTCGCCAGCCTTCCATAATACCACTTCCTCTTGCAGCCCGGGTTTGTCTTTTTTCTTAAAAAACACTGTTACTGCCCCCCTTTTACAGGAAGGAGGGAGATGGAAAACTTCTTGCCCCGGACTATCCCCTCGGCAACCTTTTTAGCCTCTTCAGGGGTGACGGCTATTATATAGGCCCCTTTTACCGTGGCGGCCCCCAGGGAATTGTCCTTTTCGGAAGAAGCAGGCGGAACCCTAACAATGACCGCCTCTTTGGCCACACAATCCACCATGCTGGCGGCGTCTTTGCCTATCTGTACGGAAATTTCACTGAACACATTGACCCTGTCCCCCACGGCCACCCCTTTCAGCCCGTTGGCGGTCTCGGCCGGCAGGTCCATTGCCTCTCTGCCCGGGGCCACCGAATTGAGGACGGCCTTTAAGCTCCCCAGATCCGAAGCTGTATGCCCCCTTCGCATTATTTCCCCCTTGAATATGGTCCCGGAAACCACCGTTTTACCCAGTAAATCTTGCAGTGATTTTTCAGCATCTTCGGGTAAGACAGAAGCCGGGTAGTCTTTCAGGACCACATGTTCCGGCGCAATGACGGCGCCGATTGGAAGTTTGACTGCCGCAACCGCCACCTTCTCACTGGGGGTGTTTATTTTGACATAGTGCCAGACCATCCCGCCGGCCATTGAGGCCAGTAAAACAGCTATCAAAATATGTGCTATTTTTTTTAGACTGGACAACCAATCACCTCAATTCCAAATAAATTCATCATCCTTATTCTTGATCATGGCCATGATCAAGGCATCGGCCGGGTTGTTCCTGATGATCACCTTTGGCTTCAGGCCTTCGGGTATGGATGCGGCCACCCCCCGCATATCAATGCCGGTCACCACATTTTGCTTGCCGTCCATTATGTTTTTAACCCAGTGGGATGAAATTTTCAGCTCCACCTGGTCATTTCCAGAGACTATTGCCAGTAAAACCGAACGGCCCTGGTGGGCCGCCTTTTGCGCCAAGGAAATATCCCCGGCAAAGTCAATTACTGTATAGGCTGCCGTTCGCCTGGCCTTCTTCAAAAGATCCCACAGCTCATTGTCAATAGCGGGTGACAGGCCCTTAACCGGGTCCACCGCATATATCCTCAGATTATCTTGTACAATGGGATAGCTGGATCCGGGAACCCGCCAGTCGGACATCATCAGCACATCATCAGGCAGATCCAGCCACAGAGCGCCGGTGCTCTGTGCGGATGCCCCTATGTAAGCCACCTCACTCCCCTCCACCTGACCTAATATCTTTACGGCCTGGGCGGAAAGCCTCCCGGCTAGGCCAGGCCTCCATGGAGTCACCACGGCAAGGATCCCACCCGGCACTATGGCGGTGGGATCCTTTAAATACAGGGTAAAGGTACTGCTTTCTTCCTCCAGGGGAATACCCCCGGACCTGTTTATCCTGGGCCTTCCCTTGCTTTTTACGGCCTTTTCCCCGTTCTTTTCGGATACCTTCCCTGCTCTCCGCTTCATGGCCCTGCCCAGCCTACCCGCCCCCTGCAGCAAAGCATTGACGGCTTTACCGGGCTCTGTCTCCAATGAAGGGCCGGAAACCTTGTCCGGTGATAAACGGCTTGCGGTTCCCTGCATTTCCTTAATTATGGCTGTAAGAACATAGACCAGCTCATCCCCGTAAATCTGCCCTCCAACCTCACAGGTGATCATATGGCGTATCCCGGCGCACCTGGCCCGGTGAACCATAGCCCTGCCCTCGTCATCCATCTGCCCCACTATGAAAAGTACCGCCGGCACATGCCCGGAGGCCCAGGCGGCCAGCTCATCGGCCCCGGGTATCCCTCCAATGGCGCTTTGTCTCATAATAATAAAAATATCTGGTGACAGTTGACTTATTTTTTGTCTTACCTCCTCGGACTCGGCCAGAGATGCCAGGACATCCATATGATCCGAAAAATTCCCCCTGATCCATTCCTCAATCCGGACATCCCCTATGGCCAGAAGGGCTCCGGGCTTCCCCAAACAAGGCCCGGCGGCTTTTTTAGAACCACTGATGAACTCTTCTCCCCCAAGGGATAATGTAATCTTTGAAATCAGATCCCTGCCGATGTTAATACTTTCCTTCTTTTTAATGCCTGGTTTATTACTCTGTTCTGCAGGCCCGTAATTGATTTCCCCCTGTTCGCAGTCAGGCACCTCCCCGGCGCCAAAATCTGTAAAATCCGCAATGGACATGGGTTGTTCAATCCAGTTCAGCAGAGTGTCCTGGTCAAAATGTGATGTCTGGCGAATATCATAAATTCCCAGAGAAACTATTCTTTTTATCACCTCTGGGGTATTCCTGCTGGGCAGGATAAGTAAAATTCTGCTCTTAGGGGCTAACAGCCTTATATCCCTCAATTTAATCAGCATGGACTGCAGCCGGTTGATTACCCCGTCGTTGGTCCCCGAGGCCTGGGCCAGCCCGTTTACAATAAAGAGGTCTGGGTGCAGCGGTTTTTTCTTCAGTGTAATAACAGCGGCATCCATGGTGTACTGGCTTCCAATGACATTAAAACCGTTTTTTTCCAGAGCCGAAACCAGACTGTCATTCATTCCGGCCCCCACCACCAGGTATATTTTCAATTAGATACAGCCTCCTCTCCGGGCAAAGAGCCAAATAAGAGCACCGGGTCATGGTATTCCGTTTCCCCCGCCCCCGACCTGATCTCGAAATGAAGATGATCACCGTCGGACAGGCCGGTGGAATCAGCTCTGGCGATCTCCTGTCCCCGCCTTACCTCCTGGCCCGGCTGCACCGAAAAAGACATCAGGTGGGCATAAAGGGTTCTGTATTTGCCGTGGTTAATAATGACAGTCTGACCATAACCAGTTACCCAGCCGGCCAAAATCACCTCTCCGTCCCAGGCCGAAAAAACCGGCGCACCCCTTGGAAGAGCTATGTCAGCACCCTTATGAAACCTGATCCCCCCCAGTATGGGATGATCTCTCCAGCCATAACCCGAAGTAATTTCTCTGTACTGGCCGGCGGGCCACCGGAACCTTCCCAATGGGCCTGTCTTAAGTGGGCTGGCGTTCTCGGTGTCAATAATCAACTCGGCCATATTTCCGGAAATTATGCTCACATTATATTTAAATTCGTCATCATAGTTCATTGCCAGGTGCAGTATCAGCTCCAGGTTACTTATTTTAACCAGATCCTTTTCGGCCAGCAAGTCCCTGAGCTTTTGAAAATAAGGTCCCCTGTTGCGGGAATTCATAAAAACAGGATAGACTGCCTCTTCAACCAAATCCGACTGGGGATCTTTAGAAGAATATCTCTTTTTTTCCCACTGGTAGGTTATTTTTTCGGCGTCATAGGACTTCACCTCAGAAAGCAGCCTTATATTGTGCCTGTACACAGCGGTGAATCTCTCAGGCTCTTTATTATCCCCGCTCCCCCGTTGCTCCGTCCAGGAACGGCGATAGTAAAGTTCAAAGTCCCGCCATTGCAACTCCGGCTCGAGCCTTTTAAAATGCCCCCGGGGATCAGGCTTCCTGCCTGGCTGCCCGGTTATTACCGGATCTCCCAGCACCCGGTCCACAGCCGCCAGCAGGGCCCAGCTCACACCGTGCGGCTTTACCTGGGATCTTTCGGCGGGTATACCGCTGTCCTGATCATAAAAACGGCCCCATATTTGTTTTACCGTAGACTTGCCATCAGCACCGTTACCTCCATGATATTGTACCGGCGAATTATCCAGCGTCCCCTGATCTATAAAACTGCCCATCCATTTCCGGTCCAAATCCATATACCTTTCATATAAATCCCTGTCATCTTCCAACTTCCAGTCATCCCTCTCACCGGTGTTAAAAATAGCCACCACCCTGCCCTGCTGACTGCCGCCATTTTTTAGCGCATCCTCAACTATATATTTGGGTATCAAAAAAAGAATGCAGTAAACAAAAAAGAACAGCAGTATTATTAACAGCACCGGAGAGAGGTAGGCAGCCAGCCAGATAACCAGTCTTTTAAGCAGCGCCAATACAAATCTTCCGGCCAATCCCCGCACCATATTTTCAATCATGATGACGTCCATCCTTGATACCCTGACTTCTTATACCTATCTCCAGCAGGAGTCAGCACCCCCTGATCCCCCGCTATGCTGCGCACCTTTAATTTTATTAAACATCTGCCTGTAGTCCTGCGCCTGCCTTATCTTATCAAACTGCTTACCCAGGCTGGCCGTTTGTCCTTCATTGGTGGAGTGTTTTTGGTATTGGGCCGATGCGGTGAATTCCATGGCCCTATCCAGCCTCTCCCTGGCCTCGGGCGCCGTCAGGGGCGCTATGGCCCTGGAAACCCTGGATGCCGTTGCTGCGGCGGCGGCAGCGGTGTTGCCTATAACATTGTCCCCCAGTGCCCTTCTGGCAAGGCTTGCAGTTACACCCGGATCCAACAGCATTGAGTTGTCAACTATTCCGGAGGCCCCGGCCAAACCCTTTTCCCTTGCCTCCGAAATAAATTGTTTTACACCGTACCCACTACTGTTGACAGCTCTGGAAGCCGACTTGCCAATGTTTAACCCCGCTTGCAGCCCGCTACCGGATTCCCCTGTGGCAGCCCCCGAAAGCATGCTGCCCGCCATAGCCGCAAAACCCGAAACCCCCAGTCCCACCGCCCCTCTGGCAAGGTATCCCGCAACACCGGGAACTCCCCTGCCCGGCGCCGAAAAAAACCCTCCTTTCATCTGACCACCAGTTACTCCTTTAACCCCCGCACCTCCCTGCGCCCCTCCGGCTGATCCCCCCGCTCCCCCTGCCGGCATCAACCCTGCCGGTCCGCCTTTTTCCCCACCTCCACTCCTTAACATACCTCCCAGTGAGAAAAAGGCCCCCATTCCCAAAGCCGAGCCAATCCCGGCCACAAAGCCTCCCTCGGATAACCCCAGCGCCCCCCGCACCAAGCTGTTGATGGCGGGCAAGGTCAGCAGACAAACCAGTGTAACCCAGAAGTCACCACTATATAGAAAACGGATAAAGAATGCCAGGCCTACGGCAAAGCCGGCAGGCATGAAAACATAGGAGGCAAATTCCCTGACCCATACGGTTAGGACATTCCGCCTCCCCGGATAAATGGCATTAATTAAAGCGATGGGCAATATTCCTATCAAAATAGCGATAAATACCTTCCGGACGGCAAACTGAAAGTTTATCACCCCCACTGACAGGCATGCCAGCAAAGCCATAAAGGCCGATCCCAACGATCTGGTTTCCTCGTTGTATATGGTGCGCAAAACAGACTGGTGAACCTCGTCAGCTATTACACCGTGGCAAAGGGCTACCACTGCCCTGTTTACATCAAAAAAGAAACCCAGAAGGTAGGGTCCCAGCTTCAGCAGAAGGGCACACAGCAAAACACCGGTTATATATCCCCTCACCCTGTCGGCGGAACCGGCGCTGGCGGAACTAAACAGGGCCAGGGCCCCTGCTATTACAACGGCCACCGCCATGAAAACCGGCGCCGCCTCTTTGGCATGGGTGTAAAAGTCGCTGATCATCTCAAATTCTTTAACGTTAAAAACACCCCAGATGAGCTCTTTATTCTTCCCGCTGTCCTCCCGGGGCCGGTAAGAGTCTTTCAGATCAATATCAAATACCAACTCCAGGGGATCATACAGACCGGTTACCTTGACCAGCCAGTTTGGCAACGCCATGATCAGATCGGCAGCCATCCTTTCCGGATAGTCTGCCGACTTCCCCTCATCCTTTGCTCTGTCTCTCCAGGTTATTGCTTTTTTATCGCCCCCCTGATCGGCCTTATTCTGTTCCTCCCCCTTCCTGTCACTGTTACCCTGGGAAACAACCGACCGGCTTTTAGTCTCAGCCACATAGATATTACCCCTGTTGACCCGGTAGAAATATGTGTGGGAGGGCTTGACATTCTCGTCATACAGCTCAATATACTCCCCGGAGTTTGCAGGATGGCTGAAAACAACGGGATCCAGCTCCAGATCCCCTATTTTTAACCTTGTATCCCCGGACTTCATTGTATTGTTGATATTGTAGTGCCAGAAATCAGTCCCCCTGGCCTCCCACCTCTCAACGGAGTAGCCGGCCACTCCCTGCTGGGGCTCCCAGATCACCTTTACTATATTTCTGTCCCGCACAAGGCCCACCGTCAGATACATCACCGGCCTTCCTGTCTGTGCCCAAGCTGCGGAACATATACCGGCGATGGCGGCAAAAACAATAAGCGCAGCCAGCCTCCTAGTTGGCATCGACCGGAGCCCCCCTTAAAATCCCAACCACATCGTTGGGATCACTGGTAAACATCATGTACTCCCTGGGTGTATGGGTTATATTGATAAGGGCGGAGTCGTTATCAACCTTAATAATTCCCTGCCCCTTCCTAAAAAGTAAAGTGCAGGCCGCCTCACCCTCACTGAGGTTGAATTTTTCCTGCACCGCCTCAATATCAACGCTGTCCTGCTTTAATAAAATTTTCGTGGTAGAATTTTTAAGAACTCCAATTCCCTGCTCAACTCTCAGGAAGACCTCAAAACCCTGGGTGGCGCTGCACATGGAAATATTCTTTTTCCTGGCCCGGCGAAAAGCGTTTTCCATCCACCCGGCCAGTTCGGGGACACTTTTATCCATTATTAGCTGAGATTCGTCGGTTACAATCATTTTCAGAATGGATCGGTCACTGCCAAATATCTCCCAGGTCCACTTGGTGGCTATAAAAAGACCCAAAGGCCTCAATATCTCCTCATCCAGGTCGGCCACACAGATTGTAAAGGCCTGGCACCTGGATATATCCACGTTTGACTGGCAGTCAAATATGGAATTTGACCTGGAACCTCCATACCTGGTGAAGGTTTCAAGAATATCCGAGGCCTTTGCCAGCTCAGGCTCTTCCCGCATTAAATTATAGAGGTCGGAAAGCTCCGGCATTGTTTTCTTACGCCTCTCCATATGAAATACAGAGTCGACCGGTTCCTCCGTTTCATACAAATCATCAAGGTCTTCGGTTATTCCTTTATCACTGTATAATTTTTTAATCAGGCACTCAATTTTTATCTTCACGTTTCCGGTGAGAATCTCATCCCTGTTGTCATAGCCCCTGATCATCCTGAAAACCACCGCTCTTACAGCCTTTACAGTTTCCTCCACATTGACCCTTACCTTCCCGTCCTCATCCTCGGACTCGTAAAGGTCAAACATATTGATCCTGTGACGGCTGTAGGGCGAAAGCTCGATATGGGGAAAGCCCAGGGCGCACATCAGATTTCTGTATTCTTTTTCGGGCGCCGGGTCCACAATGGCCACCCTTACATCCTTGTACCCCGACTGGGTTAAAATGGGTGTCACCAGCAGCCTGGCCACCATCAATTTGATTAAAAAACTCTTACCAAAGCCCGACCTGCCAAAAATAACAATATTGTAATTACCATTGTTATGGTGCCACGGATTAAAAAAAACCAATTTCCCCAGGTTGTCCTCACCAATCACAATACCGCTTTTATGCCTTATCCCCCCCGCCCCAAAGGGAAACCAGTCAGCCAGATTGGAGGCCTCGGCGTTCCTGAAGGGATAATTTATCCTGCCGGGGTCCAGCGGGGTCATATTCAATAAAGCTGTCAGATGATTACCATCGGCAGGCCGTAAAACAATACCCTTACCGGCAAAGCTTTTCACCAGCATGTTGCAAAAACGGCCGAAAACATCTATATCAGTGGCCGAGGCCAGCACCTGCACCGCTGTATTCATAATGGACTCATCCCCGGAGACCAGGTTTACGTGCTGGCGCTGAAGATCCTGGATCTCCCTGATAATTCTCTGCTTCCTGGCCGGATTTGGCTCTTCCTTATAGGCCACCTCTTTCTGGGCTATTTTTTGCTCCAGGTTCCACATGGTCCTCTCGGGGTCGGTGGGCGTAACATGAATGGCCACATCGCAGTCGGCTTCACCAAAATCACCGGCTAAAAGGCCGTTCAACATTCCGGCCTGGGTATAGCTGGTGGTCAGGGCGGCATAAAAGTTGCGAAAATACCTGGCCATCTCGGTGGTGCTTCCAATTTCCACGTAATAGTCACCGGTTCTTTGACCAAGGAGGTTTTTATCTCCCGGGATTATTTCCCTTATAACAGAAGGAGCCATAAAATCCCTGTAATTGGCCGCACCCATCACTATGTCAGGCTGCTCCTTGCCCGGGGGCTGGTTTCCGGGCACTCTGACTTCTCCGGTCTTTCTCTTCCAGAACTTCATAATCCATACCCTCCAAAAAAAATTGTGGTGTATCCGAGGTCATGAAAATGGAAAAAATATCCTCCCTGTCAGCATCGGAAATACTGAAATGGGGTGCCAGATCCCGGTTAAAGGTGCTGTAAATCATGTCCAGAACCTCCTGCCTATTCAGATTCCTGGAGACAATATCCATTCCCTCCAGCGCGGAACTGACCACCCCTCCCATGATCCTCAGCTCATCCACCGCCATCCTGCGCAGATCCCTTTCCGGAATACCCGACTTCTGAAGCCCCGACAAAGAGGAAAGGGCATTATTCAACAATGGATTACCGGTCTTTACACCGCTCTCTATACCCTTTGAAGCTGAATCAATCTTTAGTATTATGTAGCACCTGCGATCCCTGTTCTGCCTGTTTTCCGATTTTTTCTCCAGCCACTGGGACAGCTCATAACCATATTCCCTTAACAGCGGTATTTTTTTGCCCGAACAATCTTTAATGCTGTCAAGGTAATCCCTTAAATCCAGAAAACGGGTTTCTATTTTAAGAGCGTAGGGAATGTTTATGGTCTGTACCAGATTCCTAAATCCCAGCCACAGGCTTTGCCGCTCCTTAAAGGATTTAAGGCTTTCATTTACCGGCTCCACCTCCACCACCAGTCTGAATCTTAACCCGGGCAGCTCTATGATACCGTCCGGGTATATTTCCCTGTAGCTCAAAAGATCCTGGCAGGTAACAGCCTTTTTTTCCTTTTTCATGCCGAAGATCAAGAAATACAGGCAGGCGATAACTCCTGAAAAGAATAAGAGATCGGCCACCTCAATCACCCTCCCGGCGGTATACAAATATCCGTCTTCTAAACCTGGAGGAAAGCTTATCAAACAGGCTGGGCGCCATAATCCTGCCGGTGACGTTATCCTCCAGAAATACCAGGGCAGCCGCCGCATAAAGCGGTATTCCCTGGTGAAAATGCCTCAGCATAAAATTATCAACAGGCAAATCGGGAATAACTCTGGACAGCTCGTAGCTCAGTTTGCCTGCGGCCATGACAACCAGCAGCTGAATCAAAGTCATGCCGAAAATAAACCTTTCGGCACTGGTTTTCTGTATAAGAGGATGCCTGTCTCCGTACAAAAATGTCACCTCCAACAGAATAACCGCCTATCGGCGGTGCCGTCTTGCAGACGGCGGAATCCAGAATCCAGAAGCCAGAATCCAGAATAGTGACAGCAATGTTACATAATACAACATGACGGGATAATCGGGCTTCGCCCGATGCGCCTTACATCCCCAGGCTTAAAAGCCGGGGCTTTACGGCGCATTTGGGTAATTCAGCTATTTAACGATATCATTGAGTGGGACATTCAAAATATCCAGCACGAAAGCCACTATTGCCTCTGCCTTGTATACCAGCACCGCTGAAAGGGTGGCTGTTACTCCGCCCCCTTTGATGATCTCAACCTTCCTGGAATCCCTTAGCCCGCCCCCCGCAGCCTGAACTCCCATAAACAAAACCGCAATGGCAAAGAAAGTGATAAACAGCGTCCTGACGGAATTAACTATGCTCCCTCCTATTTTGCCCACCTGATTTTTCAATTCATCAGCACCCTGACTGCTAACCCCCTTGGACAGGTCATAGTCGGCTTTCTGACTGGAAGTTTCTGCCTGGGCAGGATCTATTACTCCCTGCATTGTTAAAAGAGGCATTATCGATACAATCATGATGAAAAGCATAAAGGCAGCTGTATACGTTGGATTAAGCCTGATATTCATTGGGACACCCCCATAAATGTTTAATAAGGATCATGGTTAATGTCAGTGTCCGTAAAGGACTTGACTTATAACCTTCATCTGGTATTTGCTTACAAGAAATATCGACCTTCCATTTTCCGGCAGGATATCCTGCCTCAGATACTGTATCTCTCTGCTGCGTCTGCCCCTTATAACATCCTCCTGCTGATGGGCGATCATTTTCTCAAGCCTTTCTATCTCCTTCTCCAACCCGGGGTACCTGTATGTATACACCGGCTTCAGCATTAATCTTTTCAATAGCCAGCGACACTGGGACTGCTGCTCCCTGGTCAGGGTCAGAGGAAAAAGGCCATTTCTCCCATCCTCAATTATGGGCCTGTTCCGATTGTGGCAATTGTAATGATAGCAAGCCGTTCCGTAGTAAATCACACGGTTGCGGAATACCGCCTTCTCCCGGTGTTTTCTCTTGCCTTCGGTATTTTTCACATACCCTTCACCGGTCTCCCCTTCCCTGATCATGTTAATCCAACTTACATCGTTTACTTTTTTCAGCAGAAGATCTCTTTCGGTGGGACCGTATGGGTTTATTCTTAAATACTTAATCAATGAAAAAAGTTCATTATAATAAAGCTGCCTTTCCCTTTCAATCTCCTCCAGCCTTTCAACTGAAATACCGGTATCTTTAGACAACCGGGCATTTGTAATTTGCATCAGTTCCATGGCCTCACTGATTATAATGAAATTTATACCAACTGGTGTTTTTTCGGTGTCAATTTTTGTGATACAATTATCGTCAAAAAAGATATTTTTTTTAATAATTTTTCTTTTTGCCCTCTGGTGGGTTTTTCTTATGGCAATAACGCTTTTTCCGGTTAACCCTGAGATTTCCCCTATGGAAATCCCCTTTTTAACATGCTCCAGCACAAAGAGTTCAGATGCTGAAAGATCTTCCTGATGATTTACCATCAGTTCCCTGAAAAAGTCATCACAGCAGGCTGCAGTTTCACCGTTGTGGTATAAAAGGGCAGACTTATCACCAGTCATCAACGGGACATATTTATTGATGAATTCCCTTGACTTACCCCTTATAACCGAGTATACCTGCCTTACCTGTTTTTCTGAAATAGAAAGCATACTTGATATTTCTCTGGTACCGTAATTGAAAGCAAGATCATAAACTTTCCGCTGCTGTTTGCTGAGCATGAATAAGGGCACCGGGGGCAAAGTTTCCCGTCGCCTTCCCAAGTTATACCTCCTTTCAGCATGTTTCACGCTTAAGAAACATTTTATACTGACATATACTTATAGTCAACAGATTTTTAAAATATTTTAAACATTTTAGGCTTCCCATTGCAGCAGTATAGTTTCTTCTGTGTGCAACAGAATGATATAATAACACATGAGGTATACATATGAATGAGATGCATGCGAACGGATCCCAAATAGCCGCAAAAAGAAAAATAATGCTTTTGTCCCAAAGGAAAGCGGCCTCTCTTATAGAAAAGATGTATGGCGTAAAACTTTCCCACTCATACCTTTCGCTTATTGAGAGAGACAAGATTCAGTCATTCAGCACAGATTTAAAAAACGCCCTGGAGGATTTTTTCGGCCTTTCCCCGGCGGGACACGGCCACACTCCTAAAGGTGATGAAGCGATATCGCCTTTAGGAGTGAAGGAAGTCGTCATACCGGTACACCGTCTCCCTCTCTATGAAAAAAGAAAAGCAACGGGCTACCTGGATATTGCCGGGCCCCTACTGGCCGACTTTGCAGTTACCGTGACCTCGGATAAACCGGAAATGGGAATTTTCTGCGGGGATGTTTTAATCTGCAGAAAGGCAAAGGCCGGTGCTGGAGACCTGTTGGCAAAAGAAGACGCCGCCGGTTTTACCTGCAGCTATAACCTCCGGGATCTTCCGGATGCAGTGGGAACAGTGGTGATGATAATCAAAAAATCCGTGGGGGCAAGTCACAGCCAGGCCGCTCACACCGCCGCAGCCGCTGTAATGGATGAAGAACTGCTGGTTAAAGAGCTGTCCAGGAGGACGGGAATCAGTAAAATGGACCTGCTTCGCTCACTGAAGATCTTAAAAAATTTCAAACCAGAAGACGGGAGTTAAGAACATAAATGAAAAATCTGATCAAGGTAGACCAAAAAACACGCCGGGACAAAATACTGGAATTGCTTAAATACAGAAACCTGACTCTGGGCGATGTCCGAAAGGCTGCGGGCTTATCCAGGGCCACCATGAGCCGCCTGATGAACAGCCCCGAAGGCTATGCGCCATCGGAGGACACCATAAAAAAAATTGCCCTGGTACTGGAGGTCAACCCCTTATATCTTAAGGATGAAAATGTTGTGGGCCCGGAGGAGATTTTTCCCTATCTCACCGAAGATGACATAAAGTTTTTCATGGACCTGAAAAATTTGCCCTTTATAAAGCTCACCAAAGAAATTGCAGCCGAGGGAATAAGCCCCGATGATATGAGGAAATTAGTGCAAATACTGCTGTCTACCCGGGACGACTAAAATAACCGCCTTGCCGGCGTTGCCGTCTTGCAGACGGCGGAATCCAGAATTCAGAATTCAGGAGACAGAATTCTGGTTCGATTAAACAGCATAACAGTCTTTGGTTTTTCCATTCTGAGTTCTGAGTCCCGTCTTTTAAAAATTAATCACCATTCCCTCATATGCAGCGGCGCACTGTATATCATGCTTATTCTGTAAAAACCAGATCTGCGCTTCCTCCTGCAACAGGTCCAACTGTTCATCGGTGCGGTCAGGATCATGATGATATAGCACCAGGCGCCTGACTCCTGCAGCCACAGCCAGCTCACAGGACTGGCTTATCATGCTGTGCCCCCACCCATGCTTCAGTGGCATGTCCTGCTGGGTGTACTGGGCATCGTGAATAAGCAAATCTGCATTTTTACAAAAACTGACAAAAGAGTCGAAATCATTTACTTTCCCTTCGGGAGGATTCAGCTCATTGTCTGTAAGGTATACCACCGTTCGGCCGTCATTCTCAATACGATAACCATAGGCTCCTCCCGGATGGTTGGTGGCTATGCGGGAAATACAGAAACCGTGCTTTTCCATAAACTCGGATATATCGCTGGTGATAATCTGGTATTTGGACGGCAGGCGATCCATGCTGACCGGAAAATGAGCGCCATCCATCTGCTTAAACAGGGAATTAAACATAGTTTCGCCCTGTTGATATGGAAACACATATATTACCCTGTCTTTTTGAAAGATAGGTATAAAGAAAGGAAATCCCTGGATGTGATCCCAGTGAATATGCGTTACAATGACAAATATATCTGTTTTTTGCGCCACCAGTTTTTTGCCCAGTTCACGAATACCCGTCCCTGCATCAAGAATCAGCGTTTTTTCATTATCCAGGTGAATACTGACACAGGAGGTATTACCCCCATATTTCTTTGTAGATACCCCCGGGCTGGGAATTGAACCACGAACTCCCCAGAATTTGACCGCCATTGACTGCTTCATCTTTATCTTCCTCACCATCAGTTCCCGGCCATTGTTATACTCGCTATTTTATTTTCAACAATTAATTACTCTTTCCTTCAGAATGTTTCTTCCCCATTAAAAATATTTTGAGGTTTATTTTTTTGCAATCCGGATCATTTTCCCTGCAAAAGTGCATAATATCCTGAAATTCCATATCGCTAAGGTTTTCATTGACAATGAAATCTCTTCCGTTAAACAAATAATATATCTCAAGCCCCAGATTCCTGGTTTTAACCGACAAATAAAACACTCCTTTGATGTTAAATTATGTTAATTTACATGAGTATACCATAATCGCCTCAAATAAAAACCCTTTTATTGCCAAAACCCTCAAATAGTGTCTAAGCCGGTATAAATAATGTCCAACACCGGTGAATTTTTCTTTTGTCTGCTAACATGCCATTGTTTTTTGAATCAAACGATCTATAATTTCCATTGCGGAATAAGGTATAATGAGAACAGGGGTTATTGAAGCCGTTCACAGTCTGAGGCGCAATCCATCTTATCACACGGCCAATGGGAGGAACAATTATATGACCACACCAAACATTGATGAAATATTTCCTCAATCAATGTTAGGTTTCAGACTTAAAGGATCCTCCATTTTTTATTCGTGCACCGTTCTTGAGGCAGATAAAGACAAAATAGTGATAAACACCCCTATTCTTATGCTAAAACCCTTTGAGATAAACACAAGGGTCGAGCTAAGACTACCGGTAATTTCCGGTGCAGGATCTGTTCTGTTCAGCGGCACTATTACAGACCTGTCTGCAGACTCCCTGGAAATAAGAATCACATCCAAGCAAGACCATGTTGAAAAAAGGAAAAGCATACGCATATCCAGCGAGGCAAAGATTAAGTACATAGAGGAAAAGGTTCCGGAGGAGGTCTGGCATACCACTTATTCAATTAATATAAGCCACGGAGGTATCAGAATCTATTCCGCCAGGTTCCATCAGGAAGGCGATGCTCTTATTTTCCAATTTAGCATTCCTGATGGATATTCCAGCAGATTTTTACTGGCGAAGGGCAGGGTTGTCAATGTAAAAAAAGTTACCGACTACACTTCCCAGTACAATTCCAAAAGCCAGGGCTACCGGCGCTATATTGTCCAGATATGCTTCGAGGGATTATCCCTCAAAGACTACATAGATATATTAAGATATATTAATACAACTTTAAAAAACAAATAAGAAAAGCTGACTCAAGTTATTTATACTGTATACAATACCTTCCATTAATTGTTTTTTAGACCCTTCAGAGTATAGTTATATTTAACGGAGGTGCCTGAACATGCTGAACAAAATACTTGATCAAATGAAGATTGTCTTCGGAGACGACAGCAGGAGGATAAAGCATGCCCTGGATGTACTAAAATGCGCCTCCTTCTTATGTGATTCGGAATACCCGGCTGGTACCGAAATAAAAAAGACAGTGGAACTGGCCGCCGTTCTTCATGACATAGGCATAAAACAGGCTGAGGCCCTTTATAACTCGTCCGCCCCAGCCTACCAGCACCTGGAAGGACCGCCCATAGCCCGCAGCATCCTTAAAAAAACCGGCCTGGCGGAGGATACCATTGAAAGGGTCTGCCATATCATTGGAAACCACCACCTTAAGTCGAAAATAGACGGCATGGATTTTCAGATCCTGTGGGAAGCCGATCTACTGGTCAATTTGCCTGACTTTCCTGTGCTGAACAGGGATTTTAAAACTTATGAAAAAATGGTTTTTAATAACTTCAAAACAGGTACAGGCGCCCAGGCGGCCCTGGATCTACATGGCAGGAATTCATAGCAAAAAACGCCCTGACGAGCGTTGCCGGCTAAGGAAAGGGGACACACCTCTCTAGTGTGACTGCCTCCGTGGGTCAGAGGAATGTCCCCGATGCTTAGACGGCGGAAGCCAGAAGCCAGAATTGTGACAGCCTGCCTTAAAAGCGACCCTCAAGAGACCCCACAGCGACATGCAGTGAGGGGGAGGGGTTTTAGTCCAGGCGGATGCTGGAATAGTCGTCAGTCGTAGGACTTCAGACGTCGGAATAGTTTCATTTTACCTCTGGTCAAAAGACTTTAAGACCTACGACTGAAGACTGACGACCGACGACTGATACAGCCAGTTCAGCCGGAGGATAAGTAGATCGGACTCAAACCCCTCCACCGGCCACAGAGTGACCCAGGAGCGACCCTCAAGCGACATGCAGTGAGCTTGCTTCCTTATATAGCTGCCTCACCTGTTTCACCTGTTCTTATCCTGACTGCGGTGTCCACAGGGCTGACAAAAATCTTTCCGTCACCAATTTCTCCCGTCACAGCCGATTTTCTAATCAGATTTACCACCGCATCTGCAGTTTCGTCCTTAACAATTACCTCAAGCTTAACCTTGGGCAGCAGGTTGATGGTCAGCTCGGTTCCCCGGTATACCTCTTTACGCCCCTTCTGAAGCCCGCAGCCCATCACCTGCATAACCGTCATTCCATGTACCCCGAACTGATTTAACGCCTCTTTGACATCTTCCAGTTTTCCAGGCCGAAGTATGCACTCGATTTTTTTCATATTCATTCTCCTTCTCTATTTTACAGAGATATTATAAAACATAAAGCCCGGCATCTTAATTGCAATTAAGATGCCGGGCTACAATGCCCTCAAGCACTCAGCAGTGAGTACTATTTAAAACTTCAAAAACAATATACCATATATTATCTCGAAGATCGCATGCTTTTCTGATTTTTTCAACTGAGACTCCAAACCATTCCAGGTTTGACTTTACTTATTAATAGTTATAGTTTCTTTGTTTGTTGTTTGCAAAACATTCCCTGCAGTAAACCGGTCTGCTTCCTGACGGTTCAAACGGTACTTCCGCCTCTTTGCCGCACTCGTCACAAACCACCTTATATAACTGCCTTTGCTGAGTAAGGTTCCCTCCTCTTCCGGAGCCCTGATTGCGCTGCTTTTTGGCCGCCCTGCAGGAAGCACAGCGGGACGGGTCATTTTGGAATCCTTTGTCCTGGTAAAATTCCTGCTCCCGTACCGTGAACAAGAACTCTTCCCCGCAATCCTTACATGTCAGCTTCTTGTCTTCAAACAATGAAATCTCTCCTTATGGTTACTCCCTAAGCAACCTGGACATGACAACAACATACTTTCCCAATAAGGAGAAATTATCGTTGAAGACCTGGCTGATTTTCCCTTAGAGGCACTTTAATTGTAAGATATCTTAAACTAAAAATCAATAAAATTGTGCTTACTTTGCCTGCATAATGGCATTTAGCACCTCCCCGGACAACCTCCCGCCGGCAAACTCTCCCTGCCCGAAAACCATGGTGGAAACAAACTGAATAATACAAACCAGGAAAAAGGTTACAAAAGCCAATAACAGCATTTGAAAGTTCTCGGTCAGCAATCCGGAAATTAAACTGCCCAGGAGCTTTATACCACTCACCGGCCAACACCCCCACCGTATGCATATACCATATTTTACCACACAGATGGAGTGTTGGAGCCTTATTTTTTCCACATTATAACGACAAATATTTTTAGGGCAATAGCCTTACGAGTAAGACCGACTACTGTTTAACCGGGGTCTTCCCTGTGGGCATCACTGTCAAATTCGATGCGGCGGATGACACTCCGCCCCCTTTGAGCCTGTCCACAAGATCCTTGTATTTTTCCCCATAACCTTCCAGGAACCCTCCCTCATCATCAAGGGGGTAGTACCTGATGAAGATGTAGCTTATGAGATTAAGCAGTGCGCAAACCGGAAAAATAAGATATATACCGGTGGGATTACCGGCGCTGTAACCAAAATATGCGAAAAGCATAGCCATAATGGCGTTGTTAGGGGAATCCACAATTCTGAAGATCAGTCCGTGGGTACCTATATATAGGGCTTCCTTGCGCTCCCCGGTAAGATGGCTGTCAAACAGTATAATGTCTGCCAGCATGGGGTTCTTGACTGTATTGGTAAACATAAAGAAAAAGGCGTATATAAAGGCAAATACCAAAAGGACTGCGAATACCGCCTGTTTAGGCACAAGCATAAGAAAACTCATTAGCCCGAAAATTACTGATCCCACCAAAACGCTCCAGGCAAATATACTCTTTTTATTATATTTTTTGGTCAGCAAATTGGCCGCCGGAATACCTGCCAGCATGCCGGCCAGAAAAAAGACCCCCAGCACAGCGTAGTCCTTGGGGCTTTTGCCGGCTATTTCGGTAAGCAGGTAGGGAACCGCGGCGGTGAGCGTTATAAAGGAAAGCATCTGGATGCTGTTGGACAGTGCAAACAGGACAAAAATTCTGTTCAGCATTATACCCTTTATTCCCTTGATAAAACCAATTTTTTCACCATTTAAATTAACATTTTCCCTTTTTACAACATCCCTTTTTTCGTTTATGGCCACCACCGGGCCCATGGCCAGTATAAACACCATAATTCCAAAAATCATAGTCATATTGGCAAAACCCAGCTTTTCAAAGGTGGGTCCCTGGGTAAGGTTTACAACACCAATAATTACACCCATAAAAAGCGCTATGCTGGTTATCTTTACCCTCTCGTTGCTGTCAACGGTTATTTCCGGCGCCAGGGCCAGAACCGGCTGAAACATGACCAGGCTGAATACCGTCATGGCCAGATAAAAAAAGGAAAAGTATACCGTGTTCAGGGAACTCATTCCAACTTCCACCGGAGGTCTTGAAATCATTATGGTGGCTATGGCGGTAACCAGGGCTCCCAGGAATATAAATGGAATTCTCCTCCCCCATCTGGTCCTGGTGTTGTCGCTGATATAGCCTACCACTGGATTTAATAACGCCTCCACTATGCGGGCAAGGGTGGTAACCGTTGAAAAGGTAGCAAGGGATACCAAGGCCATTCCCTTACCTTCAGGCGGGCAATACCCGTACATGATCCAGGTGGTCAGAGCAAACACCACCATGTAAGACTCTCCGCCCATGCTGTACATAATTATCTGCCAGGTTTTAAGATTTCCTTTCAAGGGCTCCTCCACATAAATCAAAGTGAAATGCTGAAACTTACGGCTAAAAAAGAAACCCGACTGCTTAAACGCCGGAATTTTTTGCTGCCCACTAATCCGCTATTACCGGAACAAAAAATGAATATGTTTCTATTTGCAGATTAGCCATTCTACTATACCATGTAATTCTAACATGAAACCTTTTTTTTCGGCAATAACTGTTATTTCACACAATATAAACCTGAAATATCCAGAAAACCATCGCCTTTTGGACAAATGACAAATAATCCGGAAGGTGCTATCATTTGTTTTGAAATTTACCATTTAATACATATTGAGCAACAATTCACTTTCATTTACCAGAAAAATTATATTGTTTCAACATTTTATTGAAGGATTTTCTCATGGTTTCGGAGAAGAAATACCCCCGTTAATTCTATTAAACTTTCAAGGAGGATTATAAGTTGTTACTGTTGGCTTTTATTTACTTTTCCATTCTTGCCTTCATCGGAATCTCGGCCTACAGGTTTTACCTGTATTCAAGGATGCCCATGCACGGCCGCTGGGAGTTGTACCCGGTACCCAAAGAACCCGGGGAAAAAGGTCACTATGGCGGATCCTATTATGAAGACCTGGAATGGTGGAACAAACCCAGGATAGTTTCTCACTTTGGCGAGATGAAAGAAATGCTGAAGGAAATGCTGTTTATTAAAATACTGTTTGTGCACCAACAGCGCCTCTGGTGGATCTCCTACTCCATGCATTTGGGTATCTATTTTCTGGGTTTGTGGGCTGTTTTACTACTGGCTGGCGCTGTTACCGAACTATCCGGACTGCCTCTGGTTACCGCCGGGATAGTCAGTGCCAATCCATGGGCGGGCTTGGTTTATTATGCCACCTTTTTGTCAGGATCAGCCGGAGCTTTGCTGCTAACATTTGGATCAGCCGGCCTCTTTTTAAGAAGGCTGTTTAACAACACCCTGAGTAAGTATACAACCCCGCAAGAGTATTTTAACCTGCTATTTCTGTTTGCCGTTGCGATATCCGGGCTGGTGGTGTGGAGTAGCGACCCGGCCTTTCAGTATGGCCGTGATATTTTGAAAGGACTGATTACTGTTTCACCCATACAGGCCGGCACTGCCCTGACAGTTCACATTCTTTTGCTGGGCGCAGTGATGATCTATATCCCCCAGACCAAAATGAGCCACTACGTGGCCAAGTATTTCTCTTTCCATAAAGTGCTGTGGGAAAATGAACCAAACCTCAGGAACTCCAAGATGGAGGAGATAGTTAAAAAGGCCATGGGCTATAAACCAAAGGCATCCTGGTCTGCTCCCCATATCAATCCAGGCAACCCGGCCCCTAAAAAGAGTTGAAGGAATCAATACTGAAGTAAGTGCGAATAACTGCGTGCTTAATCTGAAGCTTAACTGATCTTCTGCAAAAAAAGAGCTGAAAAATTCAAGGGGGATAGATAGCCCAATGGAAAATATAAGACCCCAGGATATGGGGATACCGTCGAAACAGTTGGCCAAGCCGGGAGAATATCAATTGATGCCACTGCCGGCACCTTACGATAAACCCGATATGGAGCCGGATTTTAATGCCCCGAATCAGTCGTGGAGCGAGAACTACTGCACCAGTCTGGACGGGTTTATAGGGAACGACATGTTATTGAGACCAAAAACCACAGAAGAAGAACAGGAAATTATTAAAAAATTCCTGAGCGGCCTGGATAAGCTTTTTTCCGAAGAAACCAACAGGAACTATTTACAGCCGCTTATGCTCACCTTTGAAAACTGCGCCAAATGCAACACCTGCTCCGAGGCCTGCCATACCTTTAAAGCCAGCGGCGGAGAGGAAATCTACAGGCCTATTTTCCGTTCCGAGGTGCTGCGCAAGCTTTACAAAAAACACAAGCAGGGCGGGGGACTGCTGAACCGGTTCACGGGCGGAGATATTGACATCAATATAGAAACCATTATGAGGCTGGGAGAACTGGCCTACCGCTGCAACCTCTGCCGGCGCTGCGCCCAAACCTGTCCCCTGGGCCTGGACAACGGCCTTTTGGCCAGGGAAATCAGAAAATTATTCAGTATGGAAATGGGGATTGCGCCAAAGCCGCTGCACGAAAACGGCACGGTTAACCAGTTGAAGACCGGTTCCAGCACAGGGCTGAACAGAGTAGCCTTTTTGGATACCATTGAGTTTTTGGAAGACGATCTCTACGAAAGAACCGGGAAAAAATACAAAATTCCAGTCGATAAAGAAGGCGCCGACATACTTTTAACCCATAACGCCGGTGAATATATGGCCTGGCCGGAAAATCCCTCGGCCTTTGTGGTCATTTTTGAGGAGGCAGGCCTTAACTGGACACTGTGCAGCAGTGATTTTATCGGCTATGACAACGTCAACTACGGTCTTTTTTACGACGATGCCCAGGCGCGCAAAATAGGCCTTGCCCAGATGAAGGCGGCCAAGGAACTGGGGGTCAGGAGAATTATTGTGGGCGAATGCGGCCATGCCCATAAAGCCATTGCCCTTGCCATTGACCGGACTATAACAGGTGCGGACAACACTCCCAGGGAAAGCTTCCTTCCCCTGCTGTTGGAAATAATTGAAAAAAAGGCCCTTAAGCTTGATCCCATGAGGAACAACTTTCCGGTTACCCTGCACGACCCATGCAATATGGGAAGGATGATGGGCATCGTTAAGCCCCAGCGCGATATTATCAAGGCCATTTGCCCACAGTTCAGAGAAATGACTCCCAACGGGGCTAAAAACTACTGCTGCGGAGGCGGCAGCGGCTTTGCCATTATTAAGTCCCACAACTTCCCTGAATTCAGAAACAAAATCGCCAGCAGGATGAAGTTTAAACAGATACTGGATGCATTCCAGGACACCCTGGAAAACACGGATATTCCCAAATACGTGGCAGCCCCCTGCTCAAACTGCAAAGGTGCCATCAGGGATATACTGGAGTATTACGGCACAACTGAGAGATACAATGTTCACTACGGCGGACTGGTGGAGTTGGTGGTTAACGCCATGGTGCAGTTTGAAAAGCCTTTCCTTGAGTTTTTGGATAAAGACTCTTTCAAGTAAATACAATAGCATAAAAGCCATATGCAGAGAAAAAGCAAAACCGCCTTCCGATATAGCCCGGAGGCGGTTTTGCGGCATAGATAAATAACTGCCATGGTTTTTGCGCGTATTATATAGAGATAGGGGGGTTTTTTGTGAGGTATACTCCAAAAAAGGAACTGGCCCTGCGGGTGGCCAAACTTCAGGACCTAATGCGACAAAACGGCATAGAAGGCTCAATACTGGTCCAGAATGCCGATCTCTTTTATTTTACAGGAACGGTACAGCGATCACACCTCTTTATCCCCTCGGAGGGAACGCCTGTTTTAATGGTTAAGAAAAACTTCCAGAGGGCCAGGGAGGAATCATCCATGGATAATGTGCTGCCCCTGGAAAATGCAAGGGACTTACCCGGTGTACTGGAGTTATACGGGTTTAAGAATCCGGGGGTAATTGGTTTCGAGCTGGATGTACTGCCCGCTGCGCTATATTTAAAGTATCAGAAATTATTTCCCTCCGCCAGGATAGTTGATATAAGCAGCTTGGTTCGTACCGTCAGGATGGTTAAGTCCCCCTATGAAATAGCAATTATACAGAATGCGGCCACACTTAATCATACCATGTTCTCCAGTGTTAAAAACTTTTTAAAAGAAGGAATCTCAGAGGTGGAACTGGCGGGTAAGCTGGAGGCGATTTACCGTGAATGCGGTCACCAGTGCCACGTAAGGATGAGAGGCTTCAACCAGGAGATGGCCTATGGACATCTCCTGTCCGGATACAATATGGGAGTGCCCAGCTTTCTGGACAGCCCCACCGGCGGTTCCGGGTTGAATCCTTCCTTCCCCCAGGGAGCCGGACAAAAAAAAATAGGCAGAAACGAGCCTTTGATGGTGGACTACGTTGGGGTTTACGATGGTTATATGGTTGACCAGGCCAGGATGTTCTGCCTTGGACGCCTTCCGGAAAAATTTGTCCGGGCATACGAGGCGGCGATCACCATACAGGATGAAATTAAAAAAAGAGCTTTACCGGGAACGTCCTGCGAAGATCTCTATAATCTGGCAATAGGCATGGCTGGCGAATATGGGCTGACAGATCATTTCATGGGTTATCCGGAACCCGCTCCCTTTATCGGGCATGGGGTGGGGATAGAGCTGGATGAAATGCCTGTGCTGGCCAGAGGATTTCAAACGCCCCTGGAGACCGGTATGGTACTTGCGCTGGAGCCCAAATTCATCTTTCCCGATGGAGCCGTTGGCATAGAAAACACTTTTCTGGTGGGGAACAACGGACTTGAAACACTGACGGTGTTCCAGGAAAATATAATATATATTTAAAATGACCGCCCGTCAGGGCGTTTTTTTATCGTTAAGGAAAGTATATGCCGCATTAAAGCATTAAAGCACTGAAGCACCAAAGCATTTTTATGCAAGCCCAGAGTTTTTCCGGGGTCGCTCCGGGGTCACTTGAGGGTCGCTGCATTGTCGCTAATGGGTAGGCGGAGCGATTTAAGTCCGGCCTGCATTACCTCCTGCTGCAACTGTCTCTAAACTCGGTCGCCAACGGAATGCCGACCGCCTCCAACGCCGCATCCTTGCGTCGATTCCGGCTTCCGGCTGCGTCCTGCAGCCGGCTCGGCATTCCGTAGGCTCGGTCGTTAAGAGACAGTAGCAGCCTCCGGTACATTCCGCACGGACTTAAATCACTCCCCCTCACTGCATGTCGCTGTGGGGTCGCTTGAGGGTCGCTTTTAAGGCAGCCTGTCACCATTCTGGATTCTGGATTCTGGCTTCTGGATTCTGGATTCCCAAGCGCCCGTCAGGGCGTTTTTTTATTGAGTCTTTAGGCGTACCACTATTTGCCGGTGGCTTTCCTCTCCGAGAAACTATATATTAAAAAAATAGAGATACTCACGAAAGCCAGGGGGTGAAGCGTGAAAACCGTAGAAATAAAAAGGCCTTATCCGGCTAAAGTGAGTGCTTTAGCATTATATATCTCGGCCATCATGGGAGCACTTATTTTTATAAGTATTCTGGGCCAACAGTCCTTCCGGGTGGAGGCGCTGCGTGTCCGGATCGGCATTCAGCCGGCGGTCAGCGGATATACCACTGTGGACATTCCCCCGCTGGCCACCATCATGGCTAAAACCCATGCCACCCCAATAAGAATATTTATCCGATTGGACAGAATAGATCTTCAGTCGGCGCAAAAAATGATGGATAATAAGCAGGAGCACACCGGGTTGATGCAAAAAATAACCGGCAGTTTTAGAACGGCGGCCATTCTGTTTGGCCTGAAAATTTTGTTTCTGTCGGCGGCCGGAGGGGCTTTCGGCGTATTCCTCTGGCAGAGAAATATTGATTTACGGCATCTACAGGGGGCACTGGCGGCCTCCCTTACCATTGGGCTGTTTTTTTTGGGTACGTACACCACTTATGATATCAATAAGTTTAAAAATCCCGAATTTGACGGCCTGAAGGTGGCCCCATGGGTCATTTCCATGGCCGGCCAGAGCCTGGGCAAAATAGATACCCTCAACAATAAAATGGAAACCATAGCAGACAACGTCAGTCAGTTGTTCAACCAGATAGATGAACTGCAAACTTATGACCAAGACAAGGAAGGGCTTGTCAAGGTACTGCATGTTTCAGACATACACAACAACCCGGCAGCCCTGACATATATCCAGCGGATTGCCGGTGTTTTCAAGGTAGACTTGATTATTGACACAGGAGATATCACCGATTACGGCACTCCGCTGGAAGGATTGCTGCTGGAAAGGCTTGCCGGGCTAAAAGTGCCATATTTATATATACCCGGAAATCACGATTCCCCGGAAACCGCTAATAAAATGAAATCTATACCAGAAGTCACGGTGCTGAATGGTTCAACTGTGACGGTGAAAAATATGCGCATAGCAGGTTTCCCCGATCCGTCATCAGACACCAGCGATATAGAGCCTCCCCCACTCAATATGATCCCGCATCTGGCGGGGGAGATCGAAAAAGCATTGCTGGCACAGCCTGATAAGCCTGATATATTGGCCCTGCACAATCACCGGATAGCACAGCTGCTGATCGGCAAGGCCCCGGTGATACTCTACGGGCATGACCACAGGCTGGCGGTGAAAGAAATCAGCGAAACCATCCTGATAGACGCAGGCAGTTCCGGGGCAGCAGGGCTGCGAAGACTCCAGGGTGACAGAACTCCTTACACGGTGGTGCTGCAGTACTATGCCCCGGAGGGCCGACAAATGAAACTTTTGGCGGCAGACACCATCACAGTTAAGAACCTGGACAGCGGCTTTCAAGTTGAGCGCCACATCTTTAAAGCCTCCCGGTAAAATAGCCGCCCTAACGGGCGGCTAGCAATCAGCTTTCAGCATTCAGCCTCTGTTAAAATATAAGCGACCTCTAAGCGACTTCTTAAATATTTACCTGCCGGAATCTCCGCCCATCATGCCGTTAAAACCATTCCCCATCATCGATCCCATAGGTCCGAAGCAGTTATTGGTCGTGGAAGTAACGCATGTGCCAGGACAGTATTTTGCTGCAGCCTCACTGAACAATCTGAGGTGATGCTCTTCATCCTTGATAATCCTTTCCAGCAATTGTTTTATATTAGGATCGCCAATTAAATACTGATGATCTCTATAATTCTGAATAGCCGTTTTTTCAGCAGCGATATCCGCGGCCAACCTGTCACAGATATTATTACCATAATATACATATGAAGCGTTCCAGTAATTAGCTCTGTTATTGGTCAGTGTTCTGAACTCCGGCGGAACTCCCAACAGCTGGATAGTTTGTCCCAGCAGCTCAAGATGGTGCATTTCGATGATAGCGACACATTCTTCCAATTCTGCAAGGTCATTATATGCCTCGAAAGTGAGGTGGTGATAGAGATATTGAGTAATGGCGGTCATTTCACCGTTAGTGCCCGCATAGTCTTCCAGGAGAAGCATGGCATAATATTGGTTTGGGCGAAGCACCTGCGGCCCCGGATAAGGTTCCGGTAAGGCACACCACCTATTCTGGTGCGGATCTGGATCTGTACGCATCTCATCTCTTTTTTCTTTATCTTTCTTGGACATTTAGCACACTCCCCTTAAATATCAACCATATATTTACAATAAATTATGCAAATTCTATTCCGTTGGTGCAAACTTGATGGTAAAATCGGCCTTTGTGAAGGTCATTTTTTGCGTCCTGGTTGTCTGTTTGCTGACTGCTGATTGCTGACAGCTGACAGCTGACAATTCGGATTATCTTAATAGATAATTCAACACATTATCTATGAGCACGGCGCTTTCGGCCCTGGTGGCCCTGTCCCCTGCCCTGAATTTATTCTCATTATCGCCTTTCATAAGGCCGGCCGCAAAAACGGCTGACACCGGATTTACCGCCCATGAATCTATCATCCCCCCGTCGGCAAAGGCATTGTCGGCCCGGACGTTTTCCGCCGGGCTTAAAGAAAGGGCCTTATATATCATGGAGGCCATTTCGGCTCTGGTCAATGGCCTGGAGGGACGAAAGGTCTGATCCTCGTAACCCGATACCACACCTCTGCTCACTGCGGTATAAACATACCCCCGGGCCCATTCCGGTATGGCGCCCTTGTCGTTTAAGTTCAGATCACCATTTACCGGCTGCCAGCCCATGGCTTTACAGAAAAGCACAGCGAATTCCGCCCGTGTCACCTGCCTGGCGGGGTCAAATTTATTGCCCGGATAACCGCTGACAATTCCTCCCGCCGACAGACTGGAAACCGCACCCTGTGCCCAGTGCCCCGGCATATCGATAAATCCGGCCGGGGGATTCTCGTCCCGGACCAGCACCAGGGGACCCAATTCCCATGTGCGGGAAACCACCTTGTTTTCACCTTCAAGCGCCCTGGAGGGCAGCTCCTTCCATGCCCCTTTGGTCAATTGAATTATAGTCATTCTGCCCTTTCCTTCCGGTTGGTATTTCCATGTAACGGCAGCGGGGAATTCCAGAACCGGATTAGATCCGTCAGCAACCTGAAACCGTACTGCGGAAAGGGATTTATACCTTCCCGGCATGGGGGCGGAAAGCTCCCCCCCGTAAGAGGCGGTTAAGGTTACCGCAGTTTTAAAGGCATTCCCGCCAAAGACCATGCCCAGGCCCCCCAGAGTCAGCCCTCCCGGCTGTCCGGGGCTGAATTGGTATACAGGACGGTCTTCGGCCTCAATGGTGACCGGTATTGTCAGTGTACGGCTGTCAAAGATTATCTTTAACCCTCCCGAACCTGAGGCGCCCGAAGCCTTAAAAATCCCGTTCTCCAATGATCCCAGGCCGGAATCAACTACAGCGGAATAGTTGTTGGGGGATAGATCATAAACCGTTCCATCATTCCCTGTGACTCTTATCTTTATATCCGCAGTTTTACCTGGACGTATAGCTATGGATGAGGGATCAGAGCCTATATGCATAAAGTCTTCCCCTCCAAGGATCCTTACGGTCTTGTTTATCTGCAGACCCCCGTAGGAGGCCGACAGCGTTACATTACCCCTCACCCTGGAGGTAAACAGATTCTTTTCGAGAGTCCCGGGGCCCGACAATTGCCATGATACTTTTTCCTGTTCCACTGCGATGGGATTGTAATTTGAGTCATAGCCTGTGATTCTATAGGGAAAACTATCCCCCGGAAGCATTGCGTCAGGCCCCTTTATAATGATCCCGGAGATATTCCCCCTGGGAGCGCTGGAGAAAAACCCCAGGGCTGTGGGTACAAACCTCTGGGTATCCCTTTGAGGCTTATTAATGAGAACCGGCCTGTGCTCCCCCAGCGGTCTCACTGCCAGGGTGGCGGAACCGCCCCCGTCAAGGTTCAAAGCCCTGTCAACACCCATGGACACCATATATTCCGCCAGTTCAGTCAGGGTGAATCCCCTGCTGTCAATACTTTTTTCCACTGTAACCAAAAACAGCCTTTTTTTGTCCGGGGAATACCCTATGGCCGTTCTGGCGTTGGGCCCGTTTATTTCTGAAGGGAAATTCCCCATCACCTTCCCCTTGTCTGCCAGCAGTGACCAGCCTCCGGTGCCTGCCTGGATTTTATCGCCGTCAGGCGTAATTGTATAATCCACGGTTATTCTTTCCCCGGTTTTAATGCTGCTTTTGATAAAATCCGCAGCCTTGCCTCTGCCGGCCAGTACAAATCCGTTCCGGGGAATGGCTTTTCCGGGTTGGTTGGCGCATATTTCTTCCACAGTGCCATTATTGACAAAAACCTCGGTCACATTATCATTGCTATCCAGTTTGCCCCTGCTTGTTTTACCCCAGAACCGGTTGTACATTAATAAAGCACCATCATGGGAGTCTACACCACCCACCAAGTAAGATGGTTTGTTTATACCTGACAAGGGAAATACTGTCCCTTTAGCTGAGATAACCTTACCGCTGAAACTGAACACATCTATTATAGGAATCCCGCTGTCGGTAATTCCCCAGGCCGGCATATCACTGGTAAGGGGCGGGCTGGTGATCATCTGCCCGTCTTTATAAGTCATCCCGATGGGTCTTCCACTTTCCCCCATTTGAAAAAAATCCGCATTCACAGCTGCCACAGACCCGGCATTTACCGCCATATCTGTTACCCTGGAGTTTTTGTCCAGTGTTCCGTCCGATCCTACCAGAGTATTTACTTTAAGATACCGGTTAGTAAGGTCCGCCCTTAAAATATATAGCAGCACCTGCCCCCCGCCCGCCGTAACCGATCGTTTTTCATAAGCCAGGCCATAGGCCACAGGACTGGATTCAATAACTCTCTCGCCCTGAAAGGCCGCCAGAGCCGGATGCGGTATCAGAAGGCACAGCAGCGCCAGGGTGAACAGGGTTGTTAACCAAGTATTTCTAAGTCTCTTCAAAATTTCTCCCTCCCATGAAAAGAAAAAAGCAACGCCACATTTTATGTGCACGCTGCTTTTATATTTCAACATTTTTTCCTTTAAACCCTTTTTTATGTACTCAATTCATTCCAGTGAAGTGATTGATATCCCCCTGGTATGCATGGTGTGAGCCCACTCAGTTTGATTTCCGTGCTTGAACAGACCAACAATTGTAACAGGAAACCAGGTCAGGCCATATATGGGATAAGTTATGTAATAGTAGTAGGCTTCCTTTGGAGCCCCTTCCAAGTACAGCCCCAGCATGGGATAGCTGTATCCCAGCACCCCGAACAGAACCCAGAACCATCCCGGCATCATTGAGGTTATGGGTGAAGCGTAGATGGGTTCGGGGAACAACACCGCCACCGCTGTAATGAGCATATTTACCAGCATGGTCATTATGAGAAAAGGTTGAAATAGGTATATTGCCGCATCTATGGGGTACCATTTTCTCTCCCTGATACCCTTTTTAATGAGGGGTATCATATAACGCAGGGCTACATCCCAGTGGCCCTGCAGCCAGCGGGTGCGCTGTCTCCAGGTCTGAGAAAAATACACCGGCTTTTCATCGTATACCTTACAGTCGTGAGCCCAGGCAGTCTTTATGCCGTTTTGCAAAAGCTTCATGGTAAATTCCAGGTCTTCGGTCAGGCATGTGGCTCCCCAGCCGTACTCCCTGATCAGGCTGTATTCCAGACACAGCCCCGTTCCTCCCAGGGCATTTGACAGCCCCAGATTATAGCGGGCCAACTGCCACATACGGTTCATGGACCAGTAGGCGGTGGCGTAACAGGCGGTAACCCAGGAGTCGTTGGGATTCTTTGTATCCAGGTAGCCCTGAATGGATCGGTGGCCCTGTTTTAACTTGGCGTTCATCTCCAGAAGGAAATTTGACGAAACCACGTTATCGGCGTCAAATAAGCAAATAGCATCATATTGCTTATCTTCCATCTTATTTAATTCGTTAAACATCCATTCCAGGGCAAACCCTTTACCACGTAGTGTTGAAAACCGTTCAAACACATTCACGCCTTCACGGCGGGCCACTTCAGCAGTTTGGTCGGTGCAATTGTCGGCTATTATGTAAATGTCGTAAAGTTCGGCAGGGTAATTCAATTTCCTGAGACTTTCAATATGGTAGCGGATAACTGCCTCTTCGTTATGTGCTGCGGTCAGTAGTGCGAATCGTTTGACCGGAGTGTAGTCTTTTCGTTCCTCATGCTTTTTCCAGCCAAAAAATGATACAAAATAGTAGTACATCAAAACGAACAGGATTACCGCTTCGGATAGGGTAACAATAGCCGTAAGCGCATAAAACAACCAACCGTCCAAAGCATAACCCCTTTCTCTCCAAAGTTTATTTTAAAATAGTTTGTCCTTTTCTTAGAAGCTTATTCCATCAGGCTTTGGCACATTCCTGTTATATCCGGGCAAGTTCCGCAGCCTCAACAATTTTACCAGAAAATTTCAGCGCAATCAACTTCTAATATACCCTCCCTGGTTATAATTTTTCTCTGTTGCCGGACAATATATATTGAAAAAGTAAATGCCAATCTTTACCCCTTTAAGTATACAGAATATATCTTACCACTTACTTTACAACCAGTCCAGAATTTTTTCCAACTTTTTTATTAAACCCAAAATAATATCTCCAATTTCTACTTTCACTTTTTAAGGGGCTTTCGTTTTCATATTCCTATAAAAATCCCACTGTTATTAGAGTAAACCTACAGCATCGACAAAATATTCAGTTATTAATAACATTAGCCCAGTTCTTCCATACCACTGTTTTTGCTTGTTGCCGTGGATATTCCCTGGTAATATACTTAATAGTATTGTTGTTGTTAGAATTAATTTATCCTGAATTCGGGGTGCATAAACATGCGGAAAAAGCTAATTATTCTCATTTTTTTTGTTGCTGGCGGCTGTTCCCGGTTATGTCAGGAATCAGCCCCTGTTAGAGAGCGTCTTCGGGTGACACTTTTCTGACTTGAATAATTTCCCGGGCAAGTAAAAAACCGCCCAACGGGCGGACTGGAATCCAGAATCACATGCCGCTGATGCGGCAACATCATAGTACGAAAATGAAGTATTCTTTTCTCTATGCTTGGCTGATTGCTGACAGCTATTTTCAAAGTAAAGCTTATAGCTTACAGCTTATCGCTTACCGCCATTTACCCTTCCGCCGCTGTGTCCAAAAAATTTCTACCCCTTTTCAGCAGATCTTTTATTACCTCCTTGTCGTCGAAGGGAATCATTTTGTCATAGTAAAATTGCGATGTTTCATGGCCCTTTCCGGCTATAAAAACCTCGTCCCTCTGTCCGGCCATTTCCAGAGCAGTTTTAATGGCGTTGTAGCGATCTGTGATAATATAATAATCCCTGTTAAGCTCTTTGTCGTACCGCTTAAATCCCTCTTCTATATCTCCGGCCACCTTTTCCGGGCTTTCACTGAACATGTTGTCGGTGGTTATGATACTTATGTCGGCATGTCTGGCGGCAATTTCTCCCATCATTGAGCGCTTGGTGGCGTCTTTTCCCCCTTCGCACCCAAAAACCACTATTCTTCTGGATCCCGCTTTCTTTTCACAATAGGTTAAAAGGCTGGCCAATCCGTCGGGGTTGTGCGCAAAATCCACTATCACGTCAAAGGGCTGACCGCACTCCACTTTTTCAAATCTCCCGGGTACGTTGGCGAGAGATCTCAGGCCCTTTTTTATTATTTCCAGATCCAGCCCCCGCTCATAGGCGTAGGCCGCAGCTGCCAGAGCATTGTAGATATTTACCCTTCCCGGCATATTCAGGTGCATCCTGGTAACAAGCCCGTTTTTCACATCCAGGTCAAAAGAAGATCCTTTGGAAGCCAAAGTGATATTATAGGCTCGATAATCGGCTGGATATTCCATACCGTAGGTTACTGTCGGAATAGTTATCCGATTGACAAAATCTCTGCCATATTGGTCGTCTGCGTTAATTACGGCCAATTTTTCCCTGTTTTTATTGCCCTTTTTATGGGCTATCTGGAAAAGCTTGTACTTTGAATTAAGATAGCTCCCAATGTCCTTATGAAAATCGAAATGATCGTGGGTTATATTAGTCAGAATTACGGTGTCAAACTCACATCCGTCAACCCGATTCAATTCCAGGGCATGGGATGATACTTCCATTACCACGGACTCCACGCCTTCGTCCAGCATATTCCTGAAAATACCCTGTAATTGCAGGGAGTCTGGTGTGGTCTTGTCTGAAGGAATTACCTTGTCCATATACCTGTAATTTATTGTGCCGATAACGCCGGCTTTTACTCCGGCTGCCTTCAGTATGGACTCGATCATGTAGGTGGTGGTGGTTTTGCCGTTTGTCCCGGTCACACCAACCAGTTCCATCTTAGAAGTGGGGCTCCCGAATAGATGGCTTCCCGCTACGGCCTGTGCCACCCGGGCTTCAGACACGAATAGTTTGGGGCACTGGCAGGGAACATCCCTTTCCAGAACCAGCCCTACCGCTCCCTTTAAAACCGCCTCTGCCGCATATTTATGCCCATCGGTTTTAAGTCCCGGGATGCAGAAAAAGAGCGAACCCTTCCGGACTTCCTTGGAGTTGTTTGTAATGTGACTTACCTCCACGGCCAAATTGCCGCTGGAGCTGGCGCCGATGGCGTTACACAGGGCGGATAAAAGCATTATAGACTCCCCCACATAATATTTGCAATTCCCGGAGCCTTGTCCGCAGCTGCAGGAAAGCTATGCCGTATCATTCAATAAGATCTATTATATACTATAAAATTGGTTTTCTGATAAACTGCTTACAGTTCATCTATTAATTCAACATTTTCTGAAGTTTTCCTTCCGCCGTTCTGGGGAGATTATTACCTTACTTATAAGATATTGTAATTCCAAACACATTATGATAACATATTATTATTCACCTATGTGCGCTATGCATATAAGTGAATTAGCGTAGAGGGAGGGTGTAACCAATGATTTTTCCTGTTTCAGGTGTGGAGGCAAATCCATTTATACCTCCGCTGGTAGCATTTTTAGTATCTTTAATGACCGCCCCGGCAGGGGTGTCGGGGGCATTTTTGCTGCTTCCCTTTCAGATGAGCGTACTAAACTATACCAGCCCCTCGGTGAGCCCAACAAACCTCATTTATAATATTGTAGCTATTCCCGGAGGACTATACCGATTTATTAAAGAGGGCAGGATGGCCTGGCCCCTCACCTGGGTGGTGGTGGCAGGAACCCTGCCAGGTGTTTTTCTGGGATCCTGGGTAAGAATTCAATACCTGCCGGACCCCAGGGCCTTCAAGCTGTTTGTGGGTACCGTGCTGCTATACCTGGGAGTAAAGCTGTTATTTGAGTTTACCGGGGGATCCAAAAACATAAAGACCAAAAATAAGGATCTGGAGAAAAAATTCAAAGACAGGGTGGAAAAGATTAAGAATGAGACAAACCAGAAAATTGCCGCCGGCATACCTGCAGATGCCATAATAAAAACCAAAACCTTTTCCTTAAAGCAAATTGAATACGAATTCTGGGGAGATACTTATTCATTCGGAACCATGACAATATTTACACTGGCTCTGGTGGTGGGCCTGATAGGAGGCGTGTACGGCATAGGAGGCGGAGCCATAATCGCTCCCTTTTTCGTTTCCATTCTCAGCCTGCCGGTGTACACCGTGGCCGGGGCAGCACTGGCCGGAACCTTGATCACCTCCATAGCTGGGGTTGCTTTTTACTCCTTACTGGCCATTACCGCTGTGGGATCAGCCGCCAATGTATCCCCGGACTGGACCCTGGGTGCGCTCTTCGGAGCAGGGGGGCTTCTGGGAACATACTGTGGAGCTTACGTTCAAAAATACCTGAAGGAAGGTTTGGTCAAGGGAGTTATGGCCTCCCTCATCATCTTCCTGGCGCTGCGGTACATAATACAGTTTTTCTTTCAATAATACGTTAATACATTCACATCAGGATGAGGTGCTCCAATGTGCGCAGAAAAAGAATACGGGACAAATAAGGCTTACCCGTCAATTCCCCTGGAGAAACTGGTTCAGCCGGCTATTTTACTGCTCCTGGCCAGGAACTCCGCCCACGGGTATGAATTGATTCAGAAACTCAGCGGCATGGATTGCGTGGACTGCGATCCGGACACGGCCACGGTATACCGGACTTTGAGGAAAATGGAGCAGGACGGCCTGGTGTTTTCCAACTGGGAGCACGGCGAATTCGGACCGGCCCGGAGACAGTACAGGCTCAGTGAAGAGGGCCTTAAATTACTTGATATGTGGGCAAGGGGCCTGGAGGCCCGTATGAGGCAGATAGATTCATTTCTTAACGACTATAAGAATTTAATCAGTGATAGTATTACAGATGCCGCAAAGCCGGAGACGGGGGTAAAACCGAATGACTAATAATGATAAAGCGATTAAAATACTCAATAAATTAAACAGTAAGTGTGGAACAGACCTGATATACCCCAAATCAATTGACTTGAGCGCCGCCCTCCTGGAAGGCAGGGTAGACTATATATTCGCCTATTCATCGGTGGCCGAGCAGTTTGGTTTCTTTTTCATAAATCTGCCGGACAGGATAAACCTTTCCAATCCTACGTACGCCCATGAGTATTCCGGTGTAACCGTGACGGTTGCAGGCAAGGAGGGAGGGGTCTCCCTGGTGAAGGGAACTCCCATTGAATTTGCCGTAGCCATACCCAGGAACAGCACCAACAAAGAAGCGGCTAATATTTTTATTGAAATACTAACCAGCCCGGAGGGAGAAAAAATACTGGGGAATTGCGGGCTGATCTCTTGCTAGGACCCAGTGTGCATTAATAGAAGGCTTTTTTCCCTGACCGTTCCCTTTTCCAATGATATAATTTTATCACCCAGGTACATGGCGTCCTCCTCGTCATGGGTAACCAGCACAAAGGGTATCTGCCAGTCTCGGTGTATCCTTTTGATCTCCTTTCTGAGAACTATTTTAGTATTTTTGTCCAGGGCGCTGAAAGGCTCATCCAGCAAAAGCAACTGGGGACGAACGGCCAGAGCTCTGGCCAGGGCAACCCGCTGCTTTTCCCCACCGGACAACTGGCGGGGGTAACGTCCGGATAGATGTCCTACGCCAAAGGAGTCCAGCAGTTTCTCAGGGTCAAAGGAGAAACCCTCTTTATTGTTTTTCCTGCACCTAACTCCGTACTGTACGTTCTGCCTCACGGTCATGTGGGGGAAAAGGGCATAGTCCTGAAACAGGTAGCCCATATTTCTGGAGCGGGTGGGGATATCAGTTCTTTCCCCGGATGAATACAGAACCCTGCCGTTCAGTTTAATGAAACCCGATTCTGGACTGTTCAAACCGGCCAGGCAGTGTAAAACGGTGGTCTTGCCGGCGCCCGACGGACCCCACAGCACCACGATTTCATTGCCTGCCGCGAATCTTCCTTCCAGGTTGAAGCTCCACAGTTTTTTTTCAAAATTAGCTTCCAGCATTGTGATCACCACGCTTAATAAGTTTTTAAAAAACTCCTGGCCCGGCGGTTTACCCAGAAAATTACCAGGAAGCTGAATATTGTTATTAATCCCACCAGAGTCCTGGCAGTGGCGTTGTCACCTGACTCCACAGCAAAGTATATAGCCAGGGGAATAGTCTGGGTCTGGCCGGGTATATTGCCAGCCACCATCAGGGTGGCCCCGAACTCTCCCAGCGCCCGGGCGAAGGAAAGCACCAGCCCTGCCAAAACCCCCGGCCAGGCCAGTGGTAAGGTGACGGTGAAAAAAATTCTGACCTCACCCGCCCCCAAAGTCCTGGCCGCCTTCTCATAATTCATGTCGACGCTCCCGAAGGCCGCCTTGGCGCTCTGGTACATCAGAGGAAAGGCCACCACCGTGGACGCCAGTACCGCCGCCCACCAGGTAAATATTATGGATAATCCCATGCCGGAAAGGGCCTGGCCCACTAGCCCGTTTTTACCTATCAGAATCAGCAGGCCATACCCTATTACCGAGGGCGGCAGCACCAGAGGCAGGGTTATGGCCGCCTCCAGCATTTCCTTGCCGTAAAACTCTCTGCGGGCCATCAGTCGGGCCACGGGCAGCCCCAGGAGCGTAACGGATATAACCGCAATCACGGCCACCCTGAGAGAAAGTATAACCGGATGCCAGTCAAAACCTTGTGTAAACATGATAACACCACATTACTTTTTGATTGTTTTAAAACCGTACTTTTCAAAAACCGTTGCAGCCTCACGGCCGGACAAAAAAGCGGCGAACTCTTCGGAGGCATTTTTATTTCCGGTGTTCTTTATGACCGCCATGGGATAAACAACAGGTTTATGGGAACCGGCAGGGGCAGCGGCAACTATTTTGACCTCCCTGCCGGATACGGCATCGGAGCGGTAAACCAGTCCCGCATCCACATTTCCGGTTTCCACGTATGTCAGCACCTGGCGAACGTCTTTGGCCAGGACCAATTTGGGCTGAAGTTTATCCCACAGACTGATGTTGGTCAGTACTTCCTTTGCGTAGCCCCCAGCCGGCACCGTTTCCGGCGTGCCAATGCTGATTCTGGATACACCCGGGACGGCAAGGTCCTCAAACCCGGTGATAATGGCTTCTCTTCCGGCTATCAGCACCAGTTCATTCCCCAGCAGGTCCACCCGGGATGTTTCAATAATCAAACCTTTGCGGGAGAGGGCGTCCATCTGTGACTTCCCTGCGGATATGAACAGGTCCGCAGGGGCGCCCTCTTCAATCTGCTTTTGTAATGTTCCGGAAGAGGAGAAATTGTATGTGATTTTGACCTCTGGATTTTTGGCTGCATAAACTGTTCTGATCTCTTCCGCAGCGTCCTTTAGACTGGCGGCGGCGGCGACTGTAAGGTTTACCGGTTCCGGATACGCCTTTGCATTATTTCCCGCGCAGCCTGTTAAAGCCATAATAACTAGAATGAAAAATATAACAGCCGGTCTTCTCACAATATATTCCCCTTTCTAAGCGTTATAAAAAGACAGGCAGCGCCGATCGGGCGCCAGGGGCTCTTTTAAAGAACCCCACCGACCAGCCCGCCTGAATATTTTTTCTGTACTAGCCGCAGCATCTTTTGTTTATGGTGACAGACATTTCATTGCGGCTGATCGTTCTGACCTCCCAGAACAGCCTGCTGTTAATAAGCTCGGTTTCCAGCCATGGGGGGATGTGGCTGCATATTATTTCCAGCGAGTAAAACAGCCCTTTTTTGAGAAAAGGAAGAAGTGCCTGCTTCGAGGTAAAACCAGTGTTTTTCCCCTGTATTTCTTTAATTGAAATACGGTAGCAGCCACTGGAAATTTCCTGGGGAACCGGAAGTTTGCCTTTATTTACCCGGGTCTGCAGGCCATTTTCCTCCTCCTTTTCCAATACATGATCAAGGAACTGACAGGGTGTTCCCTCAATCTCCCACACGCTGAAATTTGATTTTTCCAGTTCAAAATAGGGCAGCCCGGTGATTTGAAGCCCCACAAAAATATTGCAGCCCTGTGGTAAGAAGGATTTTACCTCTTCCATTTTATTGCGCAGTTCCCTCATGCCAAAGCTTTTCTCCAAAAAGAAATGCTTTTCTTTTTGCACCTTCCATTTACCCGATGTCTTTGTGTACAGAACAATTTTACCTTTTTCATAGAGGGAAGCTGTTCTGCCGTTTTCTCCCACGAATACCGCAATATCAGCAGGCATCTTCAACTCTCCTTTTTGACAGTTTAAATAATCAGGCGCTTTACTATGTTTTTGCCCTCAATATGCTCATCTATTATTTCTTCCACATCATCGAGAGTTACTCCGCCTTTTCACCCTTTCATACAGCTTAAACGGCCCTGGCCTGGCGTCCCGTTCCTAAACCGGAAGCCCCCTTTTCCCCGGCCTCCACTCTGAACTCTGAAGACCTGTCATTTCCCAAAAGTCCTATGGCATCTGCCCTGCACTGCTTGCAGTGGTACATTTGCCTGAGATCGACCTGGCACATGCTTCTCATTTTGTTCAGTTCGGCCGGACTGGTTCCGGGATAGTTCTCAAAAACGCTCCCCCTAGCCGGAATAAGGGGCATTATATTGGTTATAAACACCCCCAGGCCCTTCAATTCTTTTGCTATTTCCGGAATATGGAGGTCATTGACCCCTTTTATCATCACAATGTTTACCTTTACCAGAACACCCTGGCCAACCAGTATTTTTATTCCGGCCATTTGTTGGCGGATCAGTATTTCCGCCCCTGCCGCACCTGCGTATTTATGACCGCTGTAGTGAACGTGACGGTATATTTTCCCGCCAATAACCGGATCGGTACAGTTTACGGTAACGGTGACGTGCTTTACTCCCAGCCCGGTTAGTTCCAAAGCATGGTGGGGAAGCATCAGCCCGTTGGTGGACAGGCAGAAAATAATCTCGGGATCAGCCTGGCGCACCAGTTGGATGGTATGCCGGGTATTTTCCCAGTTGGCCAGGGCATCGCCCGGGCCCGCTATCCCAACCACGCTGAGACTTTCTATCTTTTTCCTGACCAGAACAAATTTTTTCAGGGCAGCATCAGGGGTAAGTATCTCACTGGTTACGCCCGGCCTGCTTTCATGCAGACAGTCGAATTTCCTGTTGCAGTAATTGCAGCTTATATTGCACTGGGGCGCAACGGGCAGATGCATCCTGGCATACCTGTGATGGGCCTCGTATGAGTAGCACGGGTGCCTGCCGGTTTTCTCCATAATATCCTCCCGACCCATGTCCGGAGTCCTTTTATCACACAGGCAGTTCATATAGCTTCACCCTTGCCTTCCATACAGCACTGGCTATCCGGTTCAGCGCCTTGATAGAACTTCTGGTAAACAGAAGACCGGTAATTTTTATACTTTTTCTCCAGCAGAGTATTGGTAATGCGGTCCAGGAACATGGCGGTTCCTGTATATCCCACCGATAACAGCCTCTGGCCCCCAACCCGGTCGTGTATGGGAAAACCCAACCTGACCAGAGGAATGCCTTCTCTTTCAGTCAGGTACCTTCCGTCTGAATGGCCGATGGCTATGTTGGCCCCCATCCTTGCACTCTCTTGCCTTATTGTGCTGAAATCTGTTCCATTTAGAATAGTGCATTCCCCCGGATGATCTTTAAAAATGTCTTTCAACAGTCCCATCAGCCTGGGGGCCTTGCTTCCGGAGGCTGCCACCACGGGGAAGACGCCGTTTTCCATACAAGTTTTGGCAACCGCATAAACCTGTTCCGGATCGCCGTATATCACGCTTTTTCCCTGGAAGTTATACTTATGGGAATCAATCATGCAATCCAGGAGCCTTCCCCTTTCCTGCTCAAGACTTTCGGGAATGGCGCTGCCAGCAATTATTTTTAGAACCTCTATAAACAGGTCCGTGCTCCCAATGCCCATGGGTATGGGGATGTTGTATAAAGGCACACCGAACTCGGTTTCCAGGTACTTGCCCGGCGATATGCAGTCATCTGCGGTCACACCCAACTGAATGGTGGCTGCAGCCCCGGGCATTTCTGATATCTCGGCCAGCGTCGTACCGCCGTCGGGCACTTTTTTATATGGCCTGCTGAAGGGGCGGTCCAGTGTGTCCGAAAAGTCTGGACACAGCGTAAACCTGACCTGCATAAGGTTAAGAATCCTTTTTATCTCACGTATATCTGCGGGGCTGATATTGGGAACAATTACGTTTATTCCGGAATGCCCGGGGGTCTTTTGGCCCATTTTCTCTATTATTTTTTTCACGGCCAGCCAGTACCCCTCTGAGTGGCTGCCCCCGTATCCCGGAGTAGGCACCGTAATCAGAGGAAAGTCCCCCATTCCCCTTTCCTTGAGATAATCTGAGGCGATCCAGTCAATGTCTTCACCTATTGTTTCAGACAGGCAGGTGGTCAACACCCCTATTATCCGGGGATTGTATGCCCTGATAAGATTGTCCAGCCCCTGTTTTAAATTTTTTTCCCCGCCGTAAATAGTGCCCTTTTCATTTAGTGAAGAGGAGGCAATGTCAATGGGCTCGTTAAAATGTTCTGCTATATGCCGGCGCATGTAGGTACTGCACCCCTGGGAACCGTGAATTATAACCATGGAATTTTCTATCCCTTTGAACGGCAGTATGCCTCCCATGGGCATACACATGTTACACGGGTTTTCGTTGACATTACGGTAGTTTGAAGCATTTGTTTTCATGACACCCTCCCGGCAGCATTTTTTTGCCCGGCTGCCTTATACATATTTCCACACCGGGGAACAAAGGGTGGAGTATACCTCCCTGGCAAAATTCACCGCTCCCACGAAACCGCTTAAGGGGTGTTTCCTGTCATGGTTGTGGTCTATAAAGGCCACGCCCAGCTTGTAGGCCAGGGGCCTTTCCTTGACCCCTCCCACCAGAAGGTGGGCGCCTTTTTCCACCATGAATTTTTCCAGCTCCGAGGGATTGGCGTCGTCCAAAACTACGGCGCCCTCGTCCACCAGGTCGTTAATGGTTTGGTATTCTTCCTCCCTGCCAGTCTGGGTACCGATCATCACCACATCAATGCCTATCTCCCTGAACTGCTTGATCAGTGATATGGCTTTAAACCCGCCGCCCACATAAATAGCGGCCTTTTTGCCCTGGAGTTTTTCTTTGTACCACCGTATGTCCTCCATCACCACGGCAGTCTCTTTCTTAATCAGTTCTTCGGCACTGGCTGTTATTGACTCGTCGTTAAAAAAGGAGGCTGTTTTTCTCAGTGATGCGGCAGTGTCTTCCAGCCCCAGGAACGATATGTTCAGATAGGGAATCTGGTATATTTCCTCCATCTTCTGAGCCAGGTAGATCATAGATCCAGCACACTGAACCATATTCAGGGAGGCTCTGGTGGCTGTTTTTAGGGTTTCAAAGCGGGAATCACCGGTAAAAGCGACATTTACGTGTATTCCCAGGCGCCTTAAATAGTTTTTTATGATCCATACCTCACCGGCCAGGTTGAAGTCCCCCAGGTAGTTTATACTGCTGGTCTTTTTCAATCTTATGCCGTCCGGCTTAATCAGTCGCAGCAGGGCATCACAGGCCGCCCGATAGCCGGCCGACTTGTTGCCGATAAAGCCGCTGGACTGAACTGGAATGACCTCTATGCCGTGTTTTTTGGATGCGGCCTTGCAGACGGCCTCCAGGTCGTCGCCGATTACCCCCACAATACACGTGGAGTACACCAGTACCAGCTTGGGATGATATTTTTCAACCAGTTCATCAATGGCCAGGGCAAGCTTTTTTTCACCGCCGAAAATAACATCTTCCTCTTTCAGATCGGTGGAAAAACTGAAGCGGTACAGATCCGGCCCGCTGGTGAGGCTCCCCCGAATATCCCAGGTATAGCTGGAACAGCCGATGGGGCCGTGAACCAGATGGACGGCGTCGGTGATGGGATTTAAAACAACCCTGGCCCCGCAGTACACGCAAGCTCTCTGACTTACACACCCGGCCAGGCTGTCGGAATCGCATTTGAGATTCTTTTTCTGCTTGCCCTTGGTCATGATAAAATCTTTACGCTCTTCAAATACCAGATCCGCTGCTTTAGCCGTCGCCATGTTTCATCCCATCTTTCCGTAAAATCTGGTATCTACATAACCAGTTCAAAGTCTTCTTCGGCGGCGTCCCGGTCCGCTCTGTCCAGAAGGGCGCCGCTGATCATTTCCACCAGCCGCATGGCCCCCCTGTAGCCCACTATGGGTAAATAACTGTGCACACTCCTGTCCAGAATGGGGAATCCCACGCGCACAAAGGGTATGTCCTCGGCCCTGGCTATGTATTTCCCGTAAGTGTTGCCAATTAAAAGGTCTACCGGCTCATTTTTAATCCACTGGTGCAGATCGAACAGGTCGCCTCCGGCCTTTACCCTGCCGTCTATCCCGGATATGCTCAGCAGCTCTTTTATTTCTTTTTCAAAATCTCCCACCGTGGCGCCGATTACTCCCCCCGGGGTGCCGGTCAATACATGGACAGGCTTCATGCCCATGGACAACAGAAATTCAGTCAGCCCTATGACAACATCCGGGTCTCCGAAAAGGGCTGCTTTTTTTCCATGGAAATGGTAGTGGGTGTCTGTGAGAATATCCACCAACTGTCCCCTTTCTTCTTCCATCTGGTAAGGTATTTTCTTTACAAAACCCTGCCGCAGGGCCATCAGGAACTGGTCGGTGGCCTTTATGCCAATGGGTGTTTTCAGAACCATTTCCGGCACTCCGCAATTTCTTTCCAAAAGGTGTGCGGCGTCACTGGAGGCATAGCTTCCCAGAGCCAGGGTGATTTTGGAATTCCCCGCATCCGCTATATCCTCAACTTTAGCCCCTCCGCCGGGATACATTACCGAGCGGCCGGTCAAGGGCGAGTCCATTACGCCGGAGGTGTCGGGAAACATTATGTATTTGATCCCCATGGCTTCCACTATTCCCTTTATCTCTCTCATGTCTCCGGGATTGACGAAGCCGGGGATAATGTTGACCTGTTCCTTCTTGACTTCGGTGGTTGCCCTGGAAAGGTAATTGACCATTCCCTTGACCATGTTGGAAAAACCTGTTATATGGGATCCCTGGTAGCTGGGTGTGTTGGCATGGATTACCAGCTTACCCTCAGGAACCTCGGAGGTTTTTATAATAGAAGGAATATCGTCTCCTATGGTCTCTGACAGACAGGTGGTGTGGACCGCCATAACGTCCGGGTTATATATGGCAAACACATTCTTGATGGCTGTTTTTAAATTGGCGCTGCCTCCAAATACCGACGCCCCTTCGGTAAAGGAACTGGTGGAAGCCATAACAGGCTCCCGAAAATGCCTGGTCAAGTGCATTCTGTGGTAAGAACAGCAGCCCTGGGACCCGTGGCTGTGGGGCAGGCATTTGTGAATGCCCAGGGCGGCATACATGGCCCCAATGGGCTGGCAGGTTTTGGCCGGATTAATGGCGCCTCCGGCGCGCTTTCTGATTTCTTTCGATGTACAGTCCAGCATGCTATGCCTCTCCTTCCTCGATGGTTCCTTCCAGCAACGGGGTGTTTCTCCATGGCGGATCTATAAAATTCCAGGTGGGGGACGCAAAACACATGCTTATGTCCCTGGCAAAGTTAACGGCCCCGTTAAAACCGGCGTACGGCCCGCTGTAATCGTAATTGTGCAGTTGTTTGGAGGGAATGCCCATTTTCTGCACTACATATTTATCCTTGATGCCCGACGAAAAAATATCCGGTTTTAACAGCTTTATAAATTCTTCAGTCTCAAAGTGGTTCAGGTCGTCTACTATAATGCTTCCATCCTTCATGTCGGTGATTATTCCCTTGTAATTGCTTAAGGGTATTCTTTCCTGCAGTTCGGCCATTCTCTTCTCGGATATTTTGAGACGGTAGCGTTTCTCATCAGGGGTGACATGAAGTTCGGGTATGTTTTTACTGTCAGCGTCGGTCTTGATCTGGGGAATAACTTCCCGCCCCTCGTAGTCGTCCCGGTGTGCAAATTCATAGCCGGCCAGTACCGTTTCAATGCCCAATTCCTCATAAAGACCCTGATAGTGGTGGCCCCTGGAACCTCCCACGAAGGAGAAGGCTGTTTTCCCGAAGCAGATTTTTTTGTACTGTTCAATAACGGGCTCCACCCTGGCCAGTTCCCGGGCGATTACCTCCTCGGTTCTGGCCAGCAGATCCGGATCCCCGAAATAAAGGGCCATGTTGCGCAGCGATTCTATGGTGGAACGGATACCGATAAAGTTTACCTTTAGCCAGGGAGTGCCGTATTTTTTCTCCAGCATCTCGGCTATGTAATTTATGGACCGGTGGCACTGCACCAGGTTCAGTTGGGATACATGGGCGTTTTTCAACTCTTCGTAAGACCCGTTGCCGGTCATCACCGTCAGAATGGTGTACCCGATATCTTTAAGCACCCGCTCTACCTCCCAGCCATCCCCGCCTATGTTGTACTCGCCCAGTATATTGATGGCGTATTTGCCAGGGGGCTCCTCCAGATCCCCCTGACCGATGACCCATTCCATCAGCCCGTTGTTGGCGATGTGATGGCCGGCGGACTGGCTGACGCCCTTATAACCCTCACAGCTAAAGGCCATTACATTTATGCCATGCCTCTTTCCGGCCTCCCTGGCCACCGACTGAATGTCGTCTCCAATCAGCCCCACCGGGCAGGTGGCCGAAACTGTTATGGCGCTGGGCTTGAAAATCTCCACAACCTCGTCTATGGTCCTGACAAGCTTTTTTTCGCCTCCGAATACTATGTCACTTTCCTGCATATCGGTAGATACGCAATAGGTGAGGAAATTTTTCTCCGGGTCATCGGATTTGGCTTTATTCCTCCGGGTCAACCAACTGTAGTAGGCGCATCCGATGGGGCCGTGAACAACATGCACCACATCTTTCAGCGGGCCCAGCACCACACCCTTGCATCCGGCGAAGGCGCAGCCCCGGTTGGTTATGATCCCCGGTATGGTTCGTGTGTTGGCTTCTATCTCCTGCATTGCAAGGGATGAGTCCTTGATAACAATGTGTTTCTTGCGATTTCTTTTAACCTTGGCAGGATACTGATCAAGCATGGCATTAAGATTTTTCTCATTGAGAGACAAGGGTCCCACCTCCTTTACGCATCCTCTAAACAGCTTCTTCTCCCCGCTCGCCCGTTCTTACCCTGACGGCTTCCATAACAGGAGAGACAAATATCTTGCCGTCCCCCTTGTTTCCCTCTTTATTCACCTTGATTATGGTATCAACCACTTTAGTTGCATCTTCATTCCGGACCAGTATGGTTAAAAGCCTTTTAGGGATGAGACGGAACCCGGCGGATAGGCCGTCGGCCACAATACCGCCTATTTCTTCCCTGGCGCCTATTTCATCCAGCACCGAAAAGTCCACCTTCATCTTCCCCCGCCCCATCACCTTCATGGCGTGGAGCCCGCACACCCCCGCATCGGCCAGAGCCTTCTTGGTGGCATTGACCTTGTTCATCCGTATAATCGCTATTATTTCCTTCATAAACGCCCCCCCTTTACAGCCCCTTGGATCCACTGCTTATGGTGTAAGCCTCTTCCACCGGTGTTATAAATATTTTTCCATCGCCGAACGCTCCCTTTTCTCCGGTTTTGGCATACTTTAAAATAACGCTTATAACATCTTCCTTGTCCTCGTCCCGGATCACCAGCATCAGTAATTCCTTGGGGATTTCATCATAAACAACCTCCCCCACCCTGACCCCCCTCTGTTTTCCGCGCCCCACCACGTCAATCCTGGTTACGGCCGGAAAGCCGGCGCTGTTCAGCTCTGCCATGACTGTATTTGTTTTTTCCGGTCTTACTATGGCCCTTATCATCAGCATATAAATTCACTCCCATCAGATATTAGTTAAGTATCCCGAATTGCATCATCAGATCTTCCAGCCGGTCCTGAACCATGGGCTTTGGTATAACGAACATCTGGTTGCCGTCAATGTTTTGGGCAAGCTTCCGGTACTCGTCAGCCTGATCGGCCTTTGGATCATAGTCCACCACAGTTTTCTTGTTTATCTCGGCCCTTTGCACAATGTTGTCCCGGGGCAGGAAATGTATAAGCTGTGATCCCAATTCTTCGGCAAAGGCCTCCATCAGCTCGTATTCGTTATCCACCATACGGCTGTTGCAGATGATGCCGCCCAGCCTTACTTCGCCGGTGGTAGCAAATTTATGGATACCCTTGCATATATTGTTGGCCGCATATAGGGCCATCAGCTCTCCCGAGGCCACTATGTAGATTTCTTTGGCCTTACCTTCCCGGATGGGCATGGCAAACCCTCCGCAGACCACATCACCCAGCACATCATAAAACACATAGTCCAGTTCGTCGGTGTAAGCTCCCAGTGATTCCAGCATGTTGATGGAGGTGATTATCCCCCTGCCGGCGCAGCCCACTCCGGGCTCGGGACCCCCGGATTCCACGCACTTGACTCCCATGAACCCCTCCCTCATGATATCCTCCAGGTCCACATCCTCGCCCTCGTCCCTCAGTGTATCCAGCACGGTTTTCTGGTTTAGGCCATGCAGGAGCAATCTGGTGGAGTCTGCCTTGGGGTCACAGCCCACAACCAATATTTTCTTCCCTGACTCGGCCAGAGCGCCCACAGTATTCTGCGTGGTAGTGGATTTTCCAATGCCACCCTTGCCATAAATGGCAATCTGTCTCATGGTTTTTTCCCCCTTATATGTCTTAACTATCCAGTTTCTTTAAAAAGAACGCCCCGGTTTCAGGAAAGAGGAGGTTTCCTGAAAACCGGGGCGTCTATGCCCATGTCATACTTCAGTGTTATGACCGGCTATATTGCTTTCTCACCACTATCGCCTGTGCGTATGCGTACCGCATTCTCCACCGGACTTACAAAAATCTTGCCGTCTCCTATTTGCCCGGTGGCTGCCGCCTTAATTATAATCTTTACAATTTCATCCGCGTCCCTGTCATTGACCACCACTTCCATCTTAACCTTGGGCAGAAGATTGATGGTCAGCTCGGTTCCCCGGTATACCTCTTTACGCCCTTTTTGCAGCCCGCAGCCGATAACCTGGTACACCGTCATGCCCTGCACCCCGAACTGGTTAAGCGCATCCTTGACATCCTCCAGCTTTCCCGGCCGGATTATACACTCTATTTTTTTCATGTCAGCACCACCTTATTTTTAATCCAAATAATGATCTTTACTGTTTCGCCAATACCTGGGAGTTGACCCCGGCTGTGCCGAACATCTTGCCTCCCATCAACGATCCGCCGCTCATAATGTCCGGATAAGCATCCTCACCGTGAAGGGAGAGATCCAATCCTATTTCCTCCTCGTCGGCAGTGACCCTCAGTTTGGTTACCATGCCTACAATTTTTAGTATTACAAGTGTGGCTGTGGCGGCAAAGGCCACTGTGGCCAGCACTCCCACCGCCTGTATGCCCAACTGGGCCGGGTTGCCGAATAAAAGTCCGTCCGCTCCCGCTTCATTTATGGACTTGGAGGCAAATACACCGGTGGCCAGGGCGCCCCATATGCCGCCCAATCCGTGAACTCCAAAGGCGTCCAGAGAATCGTCGTAGCCAAGCTTCCTTTTTACCACGCTCACTCCCAGGTAGCAAACCACCCCGGCCACCAGGCCTATGGCCAGTGAAGAAAGGGGAGAAACAAATCCCGCCGCCGGAGTTATGGCCACCAGTCCGGCCACCGCGCCGCTGGCTGCTCCCAGCATGGTGGGCCTGCCGTGGTGCAGCCACTCGGCCAGTATCCAGGACAGTGCCGCCATGGCCGCAGAGGTGTTGGTCACCACGAAGGCGCTGGCCGCAAGGCCGTTGGCGGAAAGGGCGCTGCCTGCATTGAACCCGAACCAGCCGAACCACAGCAGGGCGGCGCCCAGTACCGTGAAGGGCAGTTGGTGGGGAACCATGGCCTCGGCGCCGTATCCTTTGCGCCTTCCCAAAACAATGGCGGCCACCAGACCGGATACGCCGGAGCTTATGTGCACCACGGTGCCGCCTGCAAAGTCAAGGGCTCCCAGCTCCCTGAGCCATCCTCCCACGCCCCACACCCAGTGGGCCAGGGGGTCATATACAAAGGTGGACCATAGAAGTATAAATAAGAGAAATGCCGGGAATTTCATCCTTTCTGCTATGGAACCGGTGATCAGGGCCGCTGTTATTATGGCAAACATCAGCTGGAAGACCATGAATACCAGGTGCGGTATGGTGGCCGCATAGTCCGCATTGGCCTCCTGCCCTACTCCGTTAAGCCCCAGCCAGCTTAAGGCGCCCACAATGTGGTTTTGATCAGGGCCAAAGGCCAAGGAGTAGCCGAACAGTACCCACTGCACTGAAATCAGGCAAAGAACTATGAAGCTCTGCATTATGGTGCTCAGCACATTCTTTTTCCTCACCATGCCGCCGTAAAACAGCGCCAGGCCGGGAGTCATCAGCATTACCAGGGCTGCCGAGATCATTATGAAGGCGGTGTCCCCGGTGTCTATTTTGGGAACTTCTTCTCCGGCCCAAGCCAGGCCGGGAATTAATAACAAAGCCATCATAATCCCGAACGGTAAACCTTTTCTTAATATTTTCACACTAAATACCTCCTTATAGTTTATGTACCCTTAACACCGAGGTTAAACGGCGCCTATTCAACCTCAATGTATAAAATGGGGTATACCCCAAAAATAAAGCGAAAAGGTCTTAGGATGGAGCAACATTGCCCCTTTTCAACTAAACCCCTTCGCTTAATGCCAACACCAGTATGCATTACTTAATAGATATACTGACAATTAATACATGATACTTTGGCAGTATCAGAATTCATTTGGTCAGATGAAAAATGGCGCTATTAGAAGATAATATTCCTCTTCCATAGCGCCTTTGCCATTATTCAACAGTGAATTGTGCGAAAAAGACGCTCTTTGAGTGTTCAAAAAGCGTCTTCGCAAAAAACCAACATTGGTTTATATATTCGGTTATATTCAGTATTATAAACTGGTTAATCCAATGTGTCAATAGCATTTCTCAGTATTTTTTATAAGACTATCCATGTATCATTTTATACAAAAAATCAGGGATAAATCAATAGTTTTTTTAAAAAATTGGAAAGGAGCACCATGGGGTCTTCTTCCCCTGACGGTCGGCAGTAAAAAAATCTATCGGCAGGGATGCCAATGGAATCCAATATTTTTACGGCCCCGGCCACGACCCCCTGCATGGTTTCCCCACCGGCGCCGTGCCGGCAGAGGCCTTCCCCGCAGGCAATTACAGCAACCCCGGCCGCTCCCCGCTCAAAGGCCTTTAAAATCCACTCCAGCCGAAGGGCCCCGGCAGTCGGCAATTCCACCACCACGGCCCGCTCCAGGCCCGGTGCGGTTTTCAATGTCACCATATCAATACCGCCGCAGGATCCCCGGCAGGTAAACACCGCCAGGGCCGGTTGGTGGTCGGAAAGACCATCGAAACACAGCAACCGGTCCACGGTTTTTTCGTCCAGCAGACCCATGGTAATAGCCAGGGCCGGGCAGGCCGCCGCACATATGCCGCAAGCCTGGCAGCCTTCGGCAGATATGCCGGCCCGCCCCTCCATCACCGGAACACCATAGGGACATACTCTCAGACAGGTAAGGCAGGATGAACATTTTTCACCCATCACCTCTGCCCCAAGACCGCAGCTAAGGCAGCGGCCCGCTTCACAAAGGGCTGATTCTTCACTGAAACCCAACTCGTAGGGTAAGAAATCTGCCCTTCTCATATGGGGCGGCTTCACAGGCATCTCCTGACGTATGCGGCGGGGCACCCTCCGGGCCACCTCGGACGGCAGGGGACCTATAACTTCATGCTTTTCAGCCGGCCAATCAAAACCCCGGCCGCTCAGGTATCTGTTTACAGCCCCGGCGATCCGGTGGCCCGATGCCACCGCCCCGATGGCCGGGCCCGGCCCGGTGGCTATCTCACCGCAAACAAAAACACCGTCACCGGCTAAAAGACCTTTTTTATCCACGGCAGGGCAGCCCCGGGAATCCTTTTCAAGGCCGCTTCCCTCCATGAAGGACTGGTCCGGGGCCTGGCCTATGGACAGTATCACAGTGTCCCCGGGTATATTTAAAAAAATGGGATGGAAGGTGGGATTGAATTTACCTTCCCGGTCAAATACCGACTTAACCTTCTGAACCCTGAGACCGGTAATGGCACCGCTCTCCAACGTAATCTCCACGGGGCCGTAGCCCGGCAGCAGCTCCACCCCTTCAGCCAGGGCATCCTCCACCTCCCAGGAATGGGCCGGCATCTCCTCCCGGGATTCCAGGCAGGTTGCCACCACACCGGAGACACCCAGGCGCAGGGCGGTGCGGGCCACGTCCATGGCCACATCCCCACCCCCTATGACCACAGCCCGGGTCCCCATGGGGAGCTTTTCTCCGGAATTGGCCATTTTCAGAAAGGGCAGGGCCGATAATACCCCGGGGTGGTCAAAGCCCGGCAATTTTAGACCGCGCCCGGCCCAAAGACCCACACCCAGTATTACAGCGTCATACTCAGATCTCAGCCCTTCCACCGTTATGTCCCTGCCCACCTCAACCCCGGCCCGCAGCTCAACCCCGGCCCCCAGTATCCCGTCAATATCCCTCCGGAGAGCTTCCCGGGGAAGCCTGTAAACAGGCAGAGAGGCAAACAGATGTCCGCCGGGCTCGGGATGCCGGTCATAAACAACCACCCGGTGCCCCAGACGGACAAGATCATAGGCGGCGGTAAGCCCTGCCGGGCCCGCTCCCACCACGGCCACCCGTCTCCCGGTACCGGGGCTGACTGTAACTTCCGGGGCGACTTTGCCGGCCGACTCCACAGCAAACCTCTTCAGGTCACGTATGGCCAGAGGAGAGTCCACCGTCCCCCTGCGGCAGGAGTCCTCGCAGGGATGGGGGCATACCCAGGCGCAAACCGAGGGAAAGGGATTATTGTCGCTTATCAGTCGGTAAGCTTCTATGTAGTCCCGTCTTGCTATGGCCGCCAGGTAACCGCGGACATCGGTATTGACCGGACAGGCGCCGGTGCAGGGAGGAAGTATACTGACCACTGGCTGTACCTCCATAATTGCTATTATATTTATAGATAGTGCTAAAATTTTTCGGCCAGAGCCGCCCCGAAGTCCTCGCAACTCCTGAGATCTTCGGCCTCGGGGTCGTATTGCATTTTAATGCCGTCCATAACCACATCTATTCCCGATCCCTTAAGCCTATCCTCAATGATCTTTACCGACTCGCCGCTCCAGCCGTACGACCCAAAGGCCGCCCCTATTTTATTTTTGAACTGCAGCCCTTTGATTATCTCCAGAATGGCCGCCGTTGAGTTCAGTATGCCCCTGTTGATGGTGGAACTGCCCACAATAACTCCCCTGGACTTGAATACCTCGGTAATCAGATCGTTCTTGTCGCATTTTCCCACGTTAAAGGTCTTGACTCCCACCCCTCTGTCGCCCAAACCCTTTGCAATGGACAGTGCCATCTTTTTGGTGGCGCCCCACATGGTATCGTACAGGACCACCGCAGTACCCTCGTTATAATCACTGGCCCACTGCTGGTATTTGTAAACTATCTGAAGGGGGTTGTCCCTCCAGATTATGCCGTGACTGGGGGCAATCATTTCAATGGGCAGGTTTAAATCCAGCACCTCCTTTATCTTGGCTCTGGCCTGCCTGCTGAAGGGAGTCAGAATGTTGGCGTAGTACTTAATGGCCTCCTGGAATAATTCTCCCTGGTCCACCTGGTCGTTATAAAGGTACGGTGAGGCATAGTGCTGCCCAAAGGCATCATTGGACAAAAGCACGTTGGCTCCCGAAACAAAGGTGGCCATGGAATCCGGCCAGTGAAGCATGGGCATCTCCACAAACACCAGCCTGTTCTCCCCCAGGTCCACACTGTCACCGGTCTTGACCACGTTGAAGTTCCAGTCCTTGTGGAAATGCTTTTTGATCATCATAGCCCCATTTTTGGTGCAGTAAATGGGTGTTTCCGGTATCTTTTCCATCAGGTAGGCCAGGCTGCCGGCGTGGTCCTGCTCGGTGTGGTTGACAACTATCAGACTTATGTTTTTCAGTCCTATCTCTCTTTCCAGGTCCTCCACGAAACCCTCGTGAAAGGGGGTCCAGACGGTGTCCACCAGCGCCACCTTGCTGTCCCTGATCAAATATGAATTATAGGTGGATCCCCGGTGGGTGGAGTATTCTTCCCCGTGAAACCTCTTTATCTCCCAGTCCTTTACCCCTACCCAGTAAACACTGTCCTTTAATTTCATCAAAGTAATCCGGCTCCTTTAATACTTAATATACCAAAAATACAGACTGATGAATATGCGTAAAGTCACAGTAGCAATTATATCAGAAGTTTTATCTGTAAATAATTTTTCCCGTGGGAGAAATTATATGCCCTATCCCGGTGCTAATTAATACAGTACATATTGACACGCTATTTTATACCTCACAGTGGGCTGGTGCTATAAAATAAAAGTGGTTACGGGGGCAACAGCCAGGGCCACTTCTTTCAAATATTCCATAGTAAATTCGGAGGTGTTGACCCGGAGAAGAGTTCCGTCCGGGTCAACAAGCACTGCTTTTAACACTTACCCACATCCCTTAGGACTTCCTTAACCCGGTCCATTCCCAGTCGATCAACCATGGCGGCAAAGCGTTCGCCGTCCATTCCCTCTGCCCTGAAAAGCCGCACAGCCCCCTCCAGTACTGCCTTGATCCTTTGCTCATCAGCCAGTTCCAGTACCACCTCGGCCAGACGGGGGTGCCTGCCCAGCTTACCCCCGGCCATAACCCGGTAACCGCTGTCCGCCTCCCGGACGGCATCGGCCGGGCAGGAACGAATACACTGGCCGCAGTTCTGACACCGGGAGTAGTCGAAAACCGGGCCGTCCTCCCTTACGCTGACCGCCTTCTCGGCGCATACCCCGGCACACAGACCACATCCGGTACAATGTCCCTCCCCCCTGCCCGGCACCGATTGTCCCACTACCCCGAAGTCTACGATCTGAGGTTGAGAGCAGGAATTGGGACAGCCGGACACAGTCACTCTGAATTTATGGTGAAACAGAACCGGGCCGTCAATCCCGCCCGCAATGTGGCGGTCTAATCCGGATGCATTGAGAACCCCGGCCAGAGCCGTTGATACAGCCCTGTCATCAATAAGGCTCAGAGGGCAACCGGCGGCACCCCCGCACACTCTTACCTCGTGGTGTGGCGTCTTCAGGCCCTCTACGGACACACCCTTTTCCACCAGATCCTCTATTCCGGACAGTTCTCCCGCTGTAAGGACACCCCCGGCCTTCTCCCGGGAATGCTGGCCCGAATCAGCCTGACCGCCTGCCAGGGCACGGCGGGCCAGGGTTACATCATAACCGGTAACCAGCCGCCCTCCCTGATCCCTGACAAACTCCTCTATCTGTTTCTTTACTCTTTTTCTAATAAAAAATGGAACCCTTTCCAGCCTTTCCCGGGCATCGGCTTCCCAGTCCACAAAACCCCCTCCTTCAACGATTTTTGGTACAGTATACACGCCCCGGATGGGTGTAACAATGAGCTGTATCACACCCATCCGGCTGATTTTATTGATTAATTGCACGTTTCATTCTTAGTGACCTCACATACCGGTAGAATAACTGTAAATTTCGTTCCCTCTCCTAGCACGCTGGACACCTTTAGCTCTCCCTTGTGATCGTTGACAATCCTGTTGGAAATAGCCAGGCCTAATCCAGTTCCTTCTTCCTTGGTACTGAAAAACGGGTCGAAAATTTTTGTTATTATATCTTCGGGGATACATTCACCATTATCGATAAAATCAATATTTATGTATGAATGGTCGCTAACCGGGTAAGATTTAATGGTGAGATCACCACTTGCTGTCATGGCTTGGAAAGCATTTCTGATTATATTTAAAAAAACCTGGGCAAGTTCATCTTTATCTCCATTAATCGAAGGAAGTGATTCTTCCAAGTATTTTTTTATACTAATTTCTCTTTGTAAAGATTCATTGGTCATTAGCATAATAACTTCATTTAGTAGTTCATTTATATTTATTAAACTGATCGTTTTCTTTTGAGGCTTGGCCAAATCCAAGAAACTTGAAATAATCTTATTGATACGATCCACCTCAGATAAGAGAAGTTGCATATAAGAGTCAAAACAATCAACACCCTTTTCCAAACTCTTATCATGAATAAATTGTATAATACCCCTAATTGTAGTTAATGGGTTTCGTATTTCATGTGCAGTCCCTGCCGCCAGCTCTCCGATGGCTTTAAGCTTTTCACTTCTAGCCAACTGTGACTCGATATTTTTTATATGGGATATGTTTTTAAAAACAAGTATTGTTCCATATATTTCATTGAAGTCGTTCCTTAAAAGATGGGTATCGCAAATGAAATGATTTTGATTACCGTTAATCAATAAAACCAACTCATAATCTCTAATTTCGGTATTATTCTTTAATGAATCCAGTATATACACCCAATCGCCTTCAAAATTCTCTATAAATTTCGCATATGGTTCGCCATAGAAATCATTTTGCGAAACGCTGAAACAATGTTCTGCATATTTATTAAACATGTTGATTTTAAGATTTTTGTCAACTGCAATAACGCCAGTGTTAATTGAATCCAAAATTATCTCTGATTTTTGTAAAAGTTCACCATAGTTTACATCGGTTGTTATGTCAGCAATTGTGCAAACAGCTCCCAAGCGAACCTGACTGTCACCAAAAATGGGATAGATATTAATCTTGACAGGTATCTTTTTCTTGTTGAGTTTAAGGTTATCCCGGTATTCAGTTGCCGGAATCCCAAAATCCAAAATCTTGTTCAAGGCCTTATCCGTAAAGCTTAGATCTTCAAAAGTTATGTTATTTAATTCATTTTCCGTAATTGGCGGATGTGTCATATTACAGAAAAATTTATTTACCATAACTATTCTCCCCTGATAATCTATAACAATAATAGGTTGGGGAATCCGGTACAGAATATTTTTTGAGATATTCTTTATAGCCTCCGGGGATGATGGGTCAAGGGCATTTCCAACGACCATAGTAAGGGGAAATGATTGTAGGTCTGGCATGGAAACGGAGTATTTCAAATAACTGTCTCCTTTCTTTTCAACCTTATAAAAGATTTTAAAATTCCAATGTTGTTGCGGGCTTTTTGCATATATTCCTTAACGGTTTTATTAACTTCTTCGATCCTCTATGATCCGATCACTGTTAGCCATATTACATTGCAGCATTTCAGTGTTATTACTTCCCAGACTATAGGTATAATAGCATATTTCAAATATAATTGAAAACAACAACTCTTACGCACATAAAACGGGCTTTCCTTTTGACCAATTCTCGGCAGGCTCAAAGGTGCTCTCATAAAAAAAGAGGTTGGACCTTTTGAAAATGGCCTTAGCCAACTTCAAAAGGTCCAACCTCAAACTTCCAATGTCTGCTTCCAAATTTCGCCCTCTATCCATGCCGGATGAGTCTTATTCTGAATACTGTCTTCTGTCTCCTGAATTCTGACGGGAAAAGCCTTCTGATAAGCGTCAGCGTCACATCCTCATACTCATCGGCAGCGTGAACAGGTAGATATTGAAGGCCGCCAGCAGTATCAGCAGCACTGCGTACGGAACCAGGGAAGCTGTGCTTTTTCCGGCCTCACCAAACCAGTTCTTGCTTATCTTGTAGGCGGTGAACAGGGAGGCTGCCAGGCCCAATACGATCAGGGCGAACTGCATTATTTGTATTGTTGCTTCCGGGAAAAATCCTGGGCTGCCGCCTTTATAGCCGGGTACCAGTAAGGCTATGCCTGTGTGCAGCACTGTTTTTCCTTCGGCCAGCAGGTGGAAGAGGTTGTGAGCCAGGTGTCCCGCCAGGTCCAGCGGTATAAGGGCATATCCGAAAATAGTAAGGTTGGATATGGCTTTTTCCCTGTTGCTTACCCCTGCCAGCCAACTGGTTGCGTAAAATGCCAGAACGGGAACGGCCATGGCGATTATAAAGGTGATGGTAAAGGTCACTGTATAGCTGGAGGTGCCTGTCAGCCCCTCTATAATCTTTTGGGCATCCTCCCAGAGTTCCAGCATGGTAATGTTCTGCACAAACACTATGCCCATTATAATAATAGCCAGGAAGGACTCTTCAATTTTGGGCTTCCTTACATACCACAGTTCCTTCGAGGGTATGCGGGCGGTCAGGACCACAGAGTCGTTGGGGCAAGTCTTGACACAGTTGCCGCACAGGTTGCACTTAGCGCTGGAGTCCATTACACCGGGCATCTCAAACATGGGGCACCCGGCAACATTGTCCTTACCCTTGTAGCAATACTTGTCCTTGCATTTCTTACAGTTTTCACTTTTAGCCCTGAGCTCTAAAAGCCCTGACCTGGAATAGTTGCCCGAAAGCCCTCCCAGGAAGCAGAGGTAGCGGCACCAGGTTCTGCGCTCGAAGAAGGCCCCGGAAACAATCACACCGGTGATAATGATCATCAGCAGAACCCCTGACCCCAGCGGTGATTCGACTATTCCGAAGACATGGTCGGCCCAGGTTATCAGTATAAACATGGCGTCGATTATCCATATGCCGTATTTCTTTAAAAACACCGGCACCGTCCTTTTGTTCCTCACCCATTTCTGGACAATATCACTGAGGGTGGCGAAGGGGCAGATTGCGCACCAGAACCTGCCCATCAACAGGAAAATAAGCGGGATAATGGGCCACCACAAAACCCAGGTCATGGCGGTGCCGAAATTTTCGTGCGCCGACATCGGGCCGTAAAGCAGCTGGTATACCACCACCGCAAACACAAAGGCAGTGGGCCATTGTATTATGGCAGGAAAAAGGCTGCTTTTTACAAATGCTTTTAATGACCGGATATCAAGTAAATTACCCTTCATCCCTTACACCCCCTGCCCCAATTTCTTTTTCATTATTATCGCCGCAATTATTATCAGTCCGTTGAAGATGGTAAACCCGGTCACTATGCCGTTTTTCACCGGCTGAAGAACATTGGGCCCGGATTCCCCGCCGCGGCCCGCTGACTGGTGCTCCCCGGCCGAAGACTTTTCACTGACGGCTGCTGGTCCATGCCGGTCATGGCCCGAACCGGACGGATCGTTCATGTTCTGGCCGGTTGCCGGGGCGCTTGCATGGGATGAAGGAGCGGCGCCGCCTCCATGGCCGTCGTGGCTGGTTTCAGCGTACAAAGCCAGCGGGAACAAGGCCAGCAAAAGAATGACCGTCACTGCGACAAACCTCAAATACCTCATTCTATCACCTCTACAATAAACATACTGATTTCATTTTAAATCATGATTTTAACGAACCAGTCACAAAAAAATCACATTTGTGTCACAAATGCTTTGTCGTATATTGTCAAAATAAAAAGGATTATACCACGAAAGCATAATCCTTGGATAATTTTGCCAAAAACTGCCGGTATTTTACTTTAACAGTTCTGCAATCTCTTTTTCGCTGAAGGGGCCTACCTTGGTCCTGATCACCTCTCCTCTCTCATTCAATATAAAGCTGGCCGGAATGCCTTTGACTCCATAAAGAGCTGTAACCGAGCCCTTATGATCCAGCAGCACCGGGAAGGTGAAACCATTGGAGTCTATATAGCTTTTTACCTTCTGGGTACTCTGCTCAGAGCTGGTAATATTAATGGTCAGAACCTGCCAGTTTTTAGCCTTGCCCTGTTGGTGCAGTATCTGGAGCAGCGGCATTTCTTCCTTGCAGTAGCCGCACCAGGTGGTCCAGAAATTTATCAGCACCTTTTTTCCCCTTTGATCACTGAGCCGGACCTCCTTCCCGTCCAGATCCGGCAGGGTAAAGTCCGAAGCCGTTACGGCGGCGGAAGTATTCTGCTCCGGTGTTTGCATTCCTTGCCGAAGGTCCGTCTTGCCGCTGCTGCCCTGGAAATGCCATAAACCAAAAACAGCAGAAAGTAAAAGCACTCCCAACAAAATTTTATTTATTGTTTTCATAGCTGCCCCCTTTAAAAGGTTAAGTATATCCCCAGAAGATAAAATTTATTGAGAAACATTAAAAGCCCCAGAATAATCAGCAGAAAGCCGCTTATCCGAAGGAGTGTGCCGGAATGCCTGGTGAGCACCCCTTGCAGGCCCGGAAGCCGGTCAAAGGCAAAGCCCAATACGACGAATGGAACGGCCATGCCCAGTGAGTATGAGGCCAGAAGCAACCCACCCCGGGACGCCGCCCCGGTTACCGCCGCCAGCGTGAGAATGGAAGCCAGGACCGGTCCTACGCAGGGTGTCCACCCCAAACCAAAGGTCATCCCCATAAAAAAAGATCCAAGCCTGCCCCGGCGGCGAAAACCCTCCAGGGGCAGCCAGTGCCTGGCAAAGGGCGGCAGCCTCAGCAACCCGGCGTGGTTCAGGCCCATCAGGATGACAAAGGCCCCTCCCGCCTTAAGAAGAATGTCCCTATTGAACATGATAAATTTTCCCAGTATACCGGTGGCTGCGCCCAGTCCCACGAAAACCAGGGTAAAACCCGAGACAAATATCATGGCCTGAAGGAAAACACCCGGAGTAAAGCCATGATTCCCCCTTGATAGGGCGGCGCCCTCAGCCAGTTGGGCGACGTAGACCGGCAGAAGGGGTAAAACACAGGGTGACAGGAAAGAAAGCAGTCCCGCCAGAAAGGCAGCCGCCAATGATATTTCCATACCCATTCAGATACCCCCCTTTATCCCGATTAAAACAGGCCGCCCTACAATCGGGACAGCCTGCTTCACTTACGGATCATACACTTAATTATTATAGTCAGAATCAGTGAGAATGTCCATCCCCCCAGGGGTATAGGGTTTTAATGATTTTCCCCGGCCTGCTCCTGGTCCCGGGCATGATCAGCGGACGAAGTCCGGGTTGAGATGTATTTTCCGTGCCAATTGTGGTACCACACCTGTCCATTATAGCTGTTCACGCTGAGCATACCCACGATCTGCCCGTCCCTGACGGTATGCAAAGTATAGTAGCCGTAAAACTGGTGGGGCTCTGCGGCGGTCTCTCCGGTGTTATACCCAGCCAGGTATCCATTGGCTATATTGACGGATTCTTCCGGCGAGACCGGCGGCCTTTCATCATTTGAATTTGAGTACCCCGGAGACATCATTCCCCCCATGTGCCTGTATTTTATATTCCACATCATGTTAGGCCCCCTCTCAGGGTATATTAAACCCGTGCCCTTGTCCACAATCAGCTCATGGCTGTACTTTCCGCCATCCTCTTTAAGCTCCACGTAAAAATGATTTTCAAATTCCATCATTTCTGCCGGTGATATGCCTTCAATATTCAATTCTGTTATATAGCCGTTTATCAATTCCTTTGCCTTTACCTCGTCCACTGCCTGATAGGTCTGACTATCCACAATACCGTTTATGTTTGCTCCCATCATTCCGGCGCGAGATCCCATAGTTCCCGTTACGGCTCCCGGTGATCCCATCATGGACGGCCCCATCATACCCTTGCTCCCGCTCATAGGCGTACCCCCAATCCCCGCTGCGATCCATTCCGTCATTCCACTGCCCGGGATACCCGACATCGGGCTGAACCCCCACATATTACTTTTATCATAAGCGTATGAGAGTACAGGAACGGCCAAGAGAAGTCCTCCAGCTATTAAACCTATCAGAAACTTTTTGTTCATTTGAATCTCTCCTCGTTTTTATTTATATGTTATCAGCCAGTTTTCACAAAAGTGGGACGAAATTTTAACATTTCTTATACAAAATAAAAAACTCCCTGCCAAGATATCAGTTAATGACCTGCTGGGTAATGAAGTTAATTGCAAAACCAGCCGGTAAGTAATATTATTGGGAAAGGAGGTGGCATCGTGGCCAAGGTTGATATTGATAAATATCCAAAAGCAAGCCTGGATATAAATATTAGGTGGTGTAAGGGATGTAACCTGTGCGTAACCATTTGTCCCAAGGGAATTCTTTCCCTCGATGAACTGGGAAAGATAACCGTCGATAAGCCTGAAGAGTGTATCGGGTGCGGGCTGTGTGAAGGAACCTGCCCCGATTTTGCAATAAAGGTGGTTAAAGATGCGTAAACCTGTGGAGGTTCGTCTCATGCAGGGCAACGAGGCCTGCGCCCAGGGGGCTGTCGATGCCGGGGTGCGCTTTTTTGCGGGCTACCCCATAACACCATCCACCGAGATAGCCGAGTGGATGGCCAGGCGCATGCCCACCCTGGGTGGTAAATTTATCCAGATGGAAGATGAAATAGCCAGTATCGCCGCCATTATTGGCGCCTCACTGACCGGGGCCAAATCAATGACGGCCACCAGCGGCCCCGGCTTTTCACTGATGCAGGAAAACATAGGGTACGCCTGCATGACAGAAGTACCCTGCCTCATAGTCAACGTGCAGCGGGGAGGTCCCAGCACCGGTCGTCCCACAGCTCCCGCCCAGGGAGATGTGATGCAGGCCCGCTGGGGAACCCACGGGGACCATCCCGTCATTGCCCTCTGCCCCTGGTCGGTGCAGGAAACGTACTCCCTCACCGTAAAGGCGGTAAACCTGGCGGAAAAGTTCCGTACTCCGGTGATACTGCTGATGGACGAGATCATCGCCCATTTGCGGGAAGACGTGAAAATGCCCGACCCCCGCAAGCTAATTCTGGAAGAAAGGCCCCGCCCGGAAGGCGGCCGGGAATCATACAGACCCTTCGGGGGCAGCGCCGGTCAGATACCCCCCATGGCTGATTTCGGCATGGGCTATCAATGTAACTTTACCGGGCTGGTTCATAACGAGGTGGGCAACCCCTCCAACGATCCCGGGGTCACGGACCGACTGATCCGCAGGCTGACGGGTAAGGTGGAATCCCACAGGAAAAAAATTATCCACTGGGAAGAAACCTTGATGGAGGATGCGGAAATCGCCATTTTCTCCTACGGATGCTCTGCCCGGTCAGCGGCGAGCGCACTGAAGGCGGCCAGGTCAAAAGGAATGAAGGTTGGAATGATCCGCCCCACCACCCTTTGGCCCTTTCCCGAAGAGGCCGTTGAAGCAGCCGCCTCCCGGGAAATTCCCATTTTGGTCCCGGAAATGAATTTGGGCCAGATGGCGCTGGAAGTTCAGCGGGTGGCCGCCGGACGAAGTAAGGTACACCTGCTGTCCCGGGTGGACGGGGAGCTTTTCACCCCCGCTGAAATACTTTCCGCTCTAAAGGGGGGATTCTAGGTGCCTTCCGATATTATCCGGTATTTCCGCCAGGAAACACTTCCTCATATATGGTGCCCGGGCTGTGGAAACGGCATTGTTCTCCGGGACTTTGCCGTAGCCCTGGAGAAACTCAATTACCCCAGAAAAGAAGTGGCAATAGTATCCGGTATCGGCTGTTCCTCAAGGGCTGCCGGCTACCTGGACTTTGATACCGTGCATACAACCCATGGCCGGGCACTGCCCTTTGCCACCGGGATTAAGATGGCCAACCCGGAGCTGAAGGTCTTTGTAATCATGGGGGACGGAGACGCCTCCTCCATCGGGGGCAATCACCTTATCCATGCCTGCCGGCGCAACATCGACCTGACCGCAATTATTTTCAACAATTATATCTACGGCATGACCGGGGGGCAGTTCTCACCCCTTACTCCCCGCAATAAAAGGGCCACCACCGCCCCTTACGGGATGATTGAGCAGTCTTTTGACATCTGCCGCCTGGCCGAAGCAGCCGGCGCCACCTATGTGGGAAGGGCCACCACCTATCACAACCAGCTGCTCACCCGCTTAATCGTGGAAGGCTCCAAAAACCCGGGCTTTTCACTGGTGGAGGCCGTGACCCACTGCCCCACCTCCTACGGCAGGCGCAACGATCTTAAAACACCTACCGACATGGTGCGATGGCAGAAGGAAAACGCCGTGTGGATTGAAAAGATCAGGGACGGGTCGGCCTCCCTGAAGGAGGAACAGTTCGCCATCGGGGTTCTGCACCGGCATAATGCCCCCGAATTTACTGCGGAGTACCTGGAGGTGATCAAGCGTGCCAGGAAATAAAAAAGAATACCGGAAAAAATGGCCCGATCCGATCCAGATACAGCTATCAGGGTCCGGGGGGCAGGGACTTATTCTGGCCGGAATAATACTGGCCGTCGGCGCCATCAGAGACGGCCACCATGTGGCCCAGACCCAGGCCTACGGGCCTGAAGCCAGGGGAGGCGCCTCCCGGGCCGAGGTAATACTGGGATCAGATCCCATTGACTACCCCCACCTGGAAAAACCCGACATAATTCTTGCGCTAACCCAGGAAGCCTGTGACAAGTACGTTCCCAGCGCCTCACCCGGAGCCCTGGTCATAGTGGATTCCCTGCTGGTGCAAACGGTTCCCGAAACCCGGGCGGACATCCTGAGAATACCTGTTGCGCAGACCGCCAAACAGGATCTGGGCAGGGAGATGGTGGCCAATATAGTGGCCCTGGGCGCCCTCAATGAAGTTGCCCAACTGGTGACCTGGCCTTCGCTGGAGGCAGCGGTTCTGGAAATGGTGCCTCCGGGCACCTCCGACTTAAACACCAGAGCCCTGACGGCAGGAAAGAAACTGGCAGCAGCCCTGCGGGCTGGAATCCAGAATCCAGAATCCAGAATCCAGAATACTTGATAGAAAGAAAGGAGGGAGCAATATTGAAATACCTGCTGGAAAAATACAGCGGGCACTTGTCCAATCCCGGAAAGCCTACGCCACTGCAGGCCGGGGGCCCTCACTCATCGGTTCAGGAACAGGTATATGAAAAGATTCGGGACGCCATACTGTCCGGCATTTTGGAGCCGGGCCAGCGCTTGCTGCAGGATGAGCTGGCCGCTGAGCTGGCGGTGGACCGGGCGCCGGTACGGGAGGCCTTGTTGCGCCTGGAGGCCGAAAACATTGTGGACTTTCACCCTTATAAGGGATTTACCGTTGCCTTCTTTACACTGGATGACCTTAAGGAAATATATTTTCTGCGGGGCCTTCTGGAGGGCACGGCCAGCCGGCTGGCCGCCAAAAATCTGACGGATGAGGATCTTGACCAGTTGCAGAATCTCTGCGGGAGGATGGAAAAATGCCTGGACGACGATGATTTATCCGAAATGCCCCGCCTGAATACCAGTTTTCATGAAATTATTTACTCATCGGCAAAGTCCCCCCGCCTGAGCAAGATGATCGCCCGGCTGTGGAACGGCTTTCTCAAGTCCAGCATAGGGTTCCTGACCTTGCGGGCCCCTGTCATGGTACAGGAGCACAAGTCCATTTACGAGGCGCTGCGCAAACGGGATCCCGATGAGGCCGAGGCCAGGGTCCGAAGCCATCTTGAAAGCGCCCTTAATGACCTGGAAGAATACTGGAGCCACCGGCTGATAGTGTCCGAAGAAAAGTAGGCGGCGTACCGGCGCCAGCCCCAGTAAATAAAATAACCGCCTTGTCGGCGGTGCCGTCTTGCAGACGGCGGAATCCAGAAGCCAGGAGTCAGAAGCCAGAATAGTGACAGCATGCTTTAAAAGCGACCCTCAAGCGACCCCACAGCGACATGCAGTGAGGGGGAGTGATTTAAGTCCGTGCGGAATGTACCGGAGGCTGCTACTGTCTCTTAACGACCGAGCCTACGGAATGCCGAGCCGGCTGCAGGACGCAGCCGGAAGCCGGAATCGACGCAAGGATGCGGCGTTGGAGGCGGTCGGCATTCCGTTGGCGACCGAGTTTAGAGACAGTTGCAGCAGGAGGTAATGCAGGCCGGACTTAAATCGCTCCGCCTACCCATTAGCGACAATGCAGCGACCCTCAAGTGACCCCGGAGCAACCCCGGAAAAACTCTGGGCTTGCATAAAAATGCTTTGGTGCTTCAGCGCTTTAATGCTTTAATGCTTTAATGCTTTAATGCTTTAATGCTTTAATGAGTCATATACTTTCCTAAACGATAAAAAAATCCGGGACGGTCCGCTGTCCATTGCGCTGCGATAATATCCTGAAAAAAAGATTGGTATGCGGGGACGCCCAATCCCCGCATACCGTTTGAAAAAGAGGAGATACTTACCGGCACTGAGGTCTGAGCAGCCGCAGCGCCGGCCTAAGGAGGTTAAAAGCCCTGCCAAGGAAGCTTTTAACACACAGCGATATTAATAAATTGTATATTGTTTTATATTCACTTTAATTAGCCTTGGTGCTCTTTTTCCCATAAAATCTTGTCATCCCGTACATTACACCGAAGGTTATCAGTGTCCCTGTTACACCGGCTGCGGCTGTGGCTGCCGATTCGTTTTCGATACCCGGAAAAGCGTAATCGGGAATGGGGGATTTTACTACCGGATCACCTTCTCCTTTGTGCAGAAAACCGAGGTCTTCCGCCACCCTTTCCAGGCCGTCCGGACTGGACGATGCAAAAGGAGCTAAAAAGGCCGCCACAATTAAGGCCAATAATAAGACTTTATAAATACCTTTCACCTATTTCACCCCTGAACTGATATTTGATTTTTCATCTGCAAACCCCAATTTGTTCACGTAGTTAACCGCCACAACTGTAATAATACCTTCTCCCGCACCGATTACGGCATGCCACCCGGCCATGGCGGGAAAAGCAATGCTGAAAGGCACGGTGCCGGAGATGGACAGCTCCACCGCGGCCATAGCGGAAGCGGCAAATACCGAGGCCCAGGCAGCCAGGAACATGGATATGTTCCTTCCGGCGGGGCTTTTTAAGATCCCGGAAAATACTTTAAATACCAAAAAGGCCGCTGTCACCCCCAACAACGCCATGTTGAATATGTTCCCGCCCAGAGCGGTAATCCCCCCGTCCTGGAAGCCCAGGCACTGAATGACTAAAACCGTTGATATTATAATGCAGGCGTTCCAGGGCCCCAATAATATTGTAGCCAGCGCCGCCCCCAGAAGGTGCCCGGAAGTGCCCCCTGCCACAGGGAAGTTAACCATTTGGGCCGCAAAAATAAAGGCGGCCATTATCCCCAGTTTGGGAACCTGTCTCTCATTAAGCTCTTCCCTGGATTTCTTTATGCTGTAGCCTATCGCCCCTGCACTCAGGGCAGCGGTGCTTATCCATGTTTTTGCATCCAGAAAACCGTCCGGTATATGCAATTTATCAGCCCCTCTCGCTTATTTCCTCAACCTTTTTCACCATCATCTAGGAGAGTGTTGCAAAACTATATTAAGAGGTCAACAAAGTACTTATTCGACTACAACCGGAGGCTGTTCAAAAAGCTCCAGATGCAAGGCGCGGCAAGGCTTCAAGCGGAGGCGTACTCCTTGTACGTTGAGCATTGAAGCCGC
>LADN01000003.1 GCA_000961585.1 Peptococcaceae bacterium BRH_c4a
GCCGTCATCGACAGCGGCTGCGACTTAAACCATCCCGACCTGGCGGCCAAACTCATCCCCGGTTACGACTTCGTCAACGACGACAGCCACCCGGAAGACGACCACGGCCACGGCACCTACTGCGCCGGCATCGACGCCGCCGCCACCGGCAACCGCACCGGCATCGCCGGCGTCGCCTGGGAAAGCCGCATCATGCCCGTAAAAGTACTCGACGCCCGGGGCGCCGGCACATAAGCCGACGTCGCCGCCGGCATCATCTACGCCGCCGACCACGGCGCAAACGTAATCAACCTCTCCGTGGGCGGTAACGCACCCAGCACCACACTCAAAGACGCCATGCGATACGCCCATGACAGCGGCGTCGTCATCTGCTGCGCCGCCAGCAACAGCGGCGCCTCCGACGTATCCTACCCGGCCGCCTACAGCGAATACTGCCTCGCCGTAGCCGCCACCGACGCAGACGACCAGCGGGCCTCCTTCTCCAGCTACGGCCCGGCAATAGACGCAGCCGCCCCCGGCGTGGACATCCACTCCACCTACAAAGACGGCACATATATAACAGCCAGCGGCACCTCCGCCTCCACCGCCTTCGCCAGCGGCCTGGCGGCGCTGCTGCTCTCCCGTGAGCCCCTGCTCACACCCGACGAAATAGAGAAACAGATTCAGCTCACCTGCGACGACGTCAACGCCGCCGAACATCCCGGCTACGACGAATACCTGGGCGCCGGCCGGATCAACGCCGCCAAAGCCCTGGCCGCCCTGCCGGCTGTGCCGCAGACAATACACGCCGCCATCAAATACGACTACGACCAAAACGGCAACCTGATCAGCCGGGTCGTCAGCAAAGGCAAAGCTAAAGCTAAAGGCAACGCCTTCACCACCGGCTACAGCTACGACTACGAAAACCGTCTCACCGGCATAGTCCATCCCGACGGCACAACGTCAGCCTACCGCTACGACGGCGGCGGCAGACGCATTCAAACCGTCGAAGACGGCGTTGCCACAAACTTCCTTTACGACGGATTGAATGGTATAATAGAGAGAGACAATAGCGGCACAACCCGGGCCTTCTACCACCGGGGTTTAAGCTACGGCGGCGGCATCGGCGGGATCATCTCCGCTCACCGGAACAGAGAACCAACCTATTACCACAACGACGGCATCGGCGCCGTAACCGGTTTAACCGATGCAAACGGCGCACTGCTGCAGTCTTACGCCTACGACGCCTTCGGCAACGCCCTGTCCCTGCCGGGAAACATACACGGGAAGCGCGGCGGGATTGACAACCCCTACGGGTTTTCCACCAAAGAGTACAACCATAAGTCCGGGTTAATCTACTTCGGGGCCAGGTACTACGACCCGGTGACAGGGCGGTTTATTACTAAGGACCTCTGGCCCGGTACCGTTTATGATCCGGGCACTTTAAACAAATATGCATACTGCGTCAACAACCCGGTTAACTTAATAGACCCCTTGGGCCTGTGCCCCAGTACTGGAGAAATGTTATATGATTTCATGATCGGGGATGATATCAACACCCTCCGTGACCCCAACGCCGGTGCAGGATACAAGCTTATGGCCGCGGCCAGCATCGCAAGTAATTTTACCCCTGGCGGTGGAGTAGTTAAAGGGGTTAAGCTGGTAAGGCTGACAAGTAAGGGAATGAAGTTCACGGTTAAGGGCGCGGGGAAAAATGTTTTTAAGTCACAAGAATTATTGGATTCTCATTATACGAAACATGCAAGTGAGTTTGGCAATATTACGAAAGATCAATATCTAAAAGGTGCACAAAACCTAACAAACTCAAATCCTGGTGGCAATATTCTAACAAAGGCAAGACCGAATGGTGATGCACTCTTTTATAATAAAGCAACTAATGAATTTGCAGTAAAAGCTTCTGACGGAACAATAAGAACTTACTTCAAACCGACAGATGGTATTAATTACTTTAATCGACAATAGAACAAGGGGGGATTATTCTAAATGGTAAAATACAAATGTGTTTGTTGTGGCAATTGCACATTAGATAGCGAGCCACCAGGAACATTTGAAATTTGTCCGGTGTGTTATTGGGAAGATGACAATGTTCAATTTGATGTTCCAGATTATGAAGGTGGAGCAAATAGTATTAGTCTGAATAAAGCTCGGGAGAACTATAAAAGAATAGGTGCAATTTCGACCGATTGTTTAGAACATACTCGCAAACCCTTAGAAGACGAGATTTGTTAAATAGAGTAGGCATTAATTTGAAAACATAAAGAGCCAGTAATGAACCTTAACAGACACCTTGAAAAGCTTGAAACTTGGCTGGTTTGCAGCAATCACAGCCACCTAAAAGGTGTACTTTACTTAATTTACAGCTACCCAAGGAAAAATAGACGCTGCTTGTTCAAAGTCCTTAAGCGGTCGGCATTGCCGGTCGCTGTAAAGCGGCGGGTGCGCCCGAAGGTGCCCCCGCCTTTAACCTGCACAGTTTATCTACCACGAAAAACTGTCCAATACGTGAAAGCCCATATCTTTGCCAATACTCTCACATGTTGGTCATTTTGAGCGTCTAATACGTATGACTGCCTCATATAGTCCGTGGAGTCTGTAATTTTTTCATAGATTCTTTCAACTTTTTGTTCTCATCTCTCAGGGTTTCCATCTCTACCAACTGGACTATCAGCATTTTTTTATCTTCCCTGAGCCGAATGATTTCGTCGTTGAGTTTTCTCACCTTCTCTCTTTCCGCCTCAATGCCGTCTTTCAGCAGAGGGCTGTCTCCAACCGGAGTACCCGTCTTTATGCTCCGCAGGCTCATAATACGTTCTTTGATTTCATCATTGTTATACAGGGTTGCTTTTGATACGCCTGCTTCTTCAGCAACAGTCAGGAAATTCACCTTCTTCGTCTTCGAGCGTTTCAGTTTATCAATAGCCCTGTTGACTTTATCAATTGTTTCCCTGTTCTTTGCGCTGGAATGCTCCAGCAAGCCGTCAATATTCCTGCTTTTATCCTTTTTCATTCTGTACCTCCAGACTTTCAACCAATGGCTTTAAATATTTGTATTTTACATACTGCCTCTGCCACTGCCGTTCCATCCCTAGCATCTTCGACCTTTCCATCTCCTGTTCCATCAATTTCAGTTCCTTTTGAAGGATAGGCAGGAAGCTTATCTCTGTAACAAAGTTGGGACAGTTGTAGAAAAAGCAGCCGTCACCATCGGCGCAGTTGCCTCTCCTATAGTCTCATCGTAAGAGTAGCCATACCTGTCCAGAAATTCAAAAAAGGTTTTCATGTCCCATCCGTACGCCCTGAGTGTGTTATCAGCTTTTTCCCTTAGCTTTTGAAATTTCAGGAATTCAAACACCGGCCTCACAATCCTCATCTGCTTGTCCAAAAGGACAGGCAGGCTTCCTACATCCATCTTGATAATGCTTAACTCCATTCATCGTTCCCCCTTATACGTTCTTTACATGTCCATATGGAACAAGCTATTATTATATCAGCTCAAGAACGTATAACTGTCGTCGTGGAGGGACTGAATGATAATGACATTACTGTCACGTTCAGCACGGTTTTTCTTATTCCCCCTGCTGCGTTGAACGCCCTGATAAACAGGGGCTTTGGAGCAATATTATTTATATTTCACCATGCAGACACTTTCCACTGAAGATATCACAATTTTCGACCCCATGGTTCACCCTGTAAACAGGGAGGATTAAGGGCAAGTTGCTGCCGAATAATTCATGTGATGATTTCCGGCACAAAGCCGTCAAATTCGTCCTCTTTTCCGATGGATGGGCAAACACCTTATGATGGCTACCAAAATCGAACACAGCGGCACACAGTGGCTCACGTTGCCAGACAACAATATTAGCAAACTTGCCATTGGCATTAAACATTTGTGTGCCGGATAACGAGGGTATATATGAAACGCACAGCTTCTGTAGACTGCCGGTAACGAACATATAAATCGTCTTGTACCCCATGGTTCATGGTGAACCATGGATTTACAGGAAATCTGTTCCGTGGTAAAATTTGCGCCAGAGGGGGGTATAAGGGGGTAAAGCTTATTCCGGTTCCCCCGCTTTTTATTTTCTGCAGTTGACCGTTTTGATACAAGCGCAGAAATGACTTGCAATCCGCCACCGACGCAGACGACCAGCGGGCCTCCTTCTCCAGCTACGGCCCGGCAATAGACGCAGCCGCCCCCGGCGTGGACATCCACTCCACCTACAAAGACGGCACATATATAACAGCCAGCGGCACCTCCGCCTCCACCGCCTTCGCCAGCGGCCTGGCGGCGCTGCTGCTCTCCCGTGAGCCCCTGCACACACCCGACGAAATAGAGAAACAGATTCAGCTCACCTGCGACGACGTCAACGCCGCCGAACACCCCGGCAGCGACGCATACCTGGGCGCCGGCCGGCTCAACGCCGCCAAAGCCCTGGCCGCCCTGCCGGCTGTGCCGCAGACAATACACGCCGCCATCAAATACGACTACGACCAAAACGGCAACCTGATCAGCCGGGTCGTCAGCAAAGGCAAAGCTAAAGGCAACGCCTTCACCACCAGCTACAGCTACGACTATGAAAACCGTCTCACCAGCATAGTTCATCCCGATGAAACGGCTTCAGCCTACCGGTACGACGGCGGCGGCAGACGCATTCAGTCCGTTGAGGACGGTGTTGCCACAAACTTCCTTTATGACGGGCTGAGTGGTATAATAGAGAAAAACGAAGCCGGAGTCACCCAGGCCTTCTACAACCGGGGTTTAAGCTACGGCGGCGGCATCGGCGGGATCATCTCCGCTTACCGGAACGGAACGCCGGTATACTACCACTACGACGGCATCGGTGCTGTAACCGGCCTGACGGATCAAAACGGAGAGCTTCTGCAGTCTTACGCTTACGACGCCTTCGGCAACGCTCTGTCGTTACATGGAAACGTATGCGGGAAGCGTGGTGAGATTGATAACGCCTACGGGTTTTCTACGAAGGAGTACAACCCCATGTCAGGGTTAATCTACTTCGGGGCCAGGTATTACGACCCGACGGTGGGGAGGTTTATTACTAAGGACCTGTATCCAGGCAATGTGGGTAACCCAACATCGTTGCATCCGTATATTTATTGCGGCAATAATCCTGTTAACTGGATAGACCCATATGGCTTGTGTATAGACAAGGGAAATGAGTTCAGTGACAATGTATTAATTGCAGTAGTTGCCATGACGGGAGTATTAATGGGGGACGATGTTACTGGGATTGGGGTGTTGGATGACCCAGTAATTCCTGTAGTAGTGATAGGTGGAACTGTTGCTTGGGGTACTGCAAAGGCAATCGAATATGTTGTTTATGCTAAAGAAAGAAGTCTTTATCCCCCAGCGAAAAGAAAAGATTATAAATCTAAAAAAGACGCTTATGAAGATGCAAAAAAGGCAGGGAAAGGTAAGGAGCCTATACATCATCCAAATGGTGAGCATGGCCCGCACTATCACCCAAATGTTTCAAAACCTACGGGACAACAGACACCAAAAGCCCCTAACCCTCATGACCATTATAATTATCCAAAGGGGAAATAAAATCTGTTGAGGGGATACACAGGATGTCTGTATTAACCTTGACATTCTGTGTGTCTAATCTATCAGGGCAAGGCCAGAAAATATGTTTCTAGGTGGAATGATATTTTATGAGTGAATTAAAGGAAATTTTTAGAGCGTCAGCTTACGGAGATTTAACTGAAGTAAAAAAATATTTAGATGATGGTATTGATATAAATGGAGGCGATGAGGAAGGATATACTGCTCTCCACTGGGCTGTACAAGAAGGGTATATAGAATTAGTAAAATATCTAATTGAACAAGGTGCTGATGTAAATAAAAGAGACAATGAGTGGTTTACAGCGCTCGAGATAGCGTGTACAAAAGGACATTTTGAGATAGTGAAATTGTTAATTGCCAATAATTGTGACATAAAGCTAGATAGAGGTGGTTATACTCCGTTACACTCTGCGGCAGCTACTGGGAGATATGAAATAGTAAAATTTCTAATTGAAAAAGGAATAGATGTAAATATAAAGGATAATGAAGGATATACTCCAATTCATTGGGCTACTCAAGAAGGACACTTAGAAGTAATAAAATTATTGGTTGAAATGGGGGGCAATTTAGAAACAAAAGATGATAGTGGTTTTACACCTTTATATATAGCATCAAGTGAAGGGCATAAAGAGATAGTCAAGTATTTTATTAGTAAAAATATCAATATTGACACTAAATGTGAAAGTTCCTCAAACAGCACTCCGCTGAATATTGCTGGTATATACAATCGTACAGATGTGGTTGAACTGCTATTAAAAAATGGAGCCGATTTCGAAGCCAGAGATGATGATGGAGGAACACCGCTTTTTAATGCTGTCCTCCATGGCAACAGTGAGGTTATAAAACTATTATTGAAGTATGGGGCTAATAAAGATGTAAAGGACAAGGAAGGTAGAAATCTATATGATATCATGCCCTCAGAAAATAAAGAAGAGTTGTTACAGTTATTAGGAGAACATAGGACATAGGAGGGGGGGTAGCTGTCTCATCCATTATGACACAGAGGGAAGGTGGAAAACAAAACTACAGAGACTCTGAGCTACAGAGATATAATGACGAAGAACTTGATCGATTATATAAGGATCCCAATACACCAACGAAGTTAAAACAAAGGATTAAGAGAGAACAAAAACAAAGAGGCGTAAGAAATAAACAGAAAAGAGAAAATCCTTAATTGGGAAGGGGTTAGAGAGTATATGTAATACCTCATGCAAAATAATAATAATGATGTGCGCTGCATACTGACAAGCTACCGTAGGTATTGTTTGGGGGAACTTATCCGGGAAGCAAAGCTGCAAAAAGGTTGGTGTGGATTTAGAATGCCATATTTTCGGAAGTTTAGCAACTCGAAGTTTAAAGAAATAAATATAGAAGAGGCATTTTCTAAGCTTAATAATGTGGAGGAATTGGATTTAGAAGAAGCGTTTGGCTTAGTAAAAAGATTATTAGGCAGTAAAAATTCTGATATTGTATCAAAGTCGATGGATTTTTTGATGAAATTTGATGATGATAAGGTTATTAGTATGCTGATCGAATTATCCAAAAGAAGGAGTATTCTAATTAAGTGTGAAGCTATTGAAAGAATGTCTTTATTTCCTGTTAATAGTGTTATTCAGACTTTAGTTAAAACTATTCGCGATAAAAATTCGCTAGTCCGTATATGTTCGGCTGAATCATTGGGAGTAATAAAAGCAAAAGAAGCAGTGCAAGTATTAAGAGAAGCTCTCCTAGACGAAGATAGGCTGGCAAGAGGGTATGCAGCGGAAGCTCTCGGACAAATAGGGGATAAAGGATCCAGGGAACTTATTAGTGAAGCTCTAAGGAGAGAAAGAAGAAATGATGCAAAAGTAAGATATTACTATGCTTTATATATGCTTGATAACAATGATGAGTATATCCTGAAAATCCTCCAAATGTTTAATTCAAAATCGTATCAAGTAAGGTGTGCAGCGGCTAATCTTCTAAGTGATTTAATAAATAAAGATAATTTGAAGCTTATTAAGAGGAGAATAAGTTTGATTTACAAAAAGGAGAAAACTCCTGCTGTAAGGTATTCATTAGAAAATCTTATTGGCTCTATTAAATTGTACGATCAACGCGAAAGTACTTGATGCCCGGGGCGCCGGCACATACGCCGACGTCGCCGAAGGCATCATCTACGCCGCCGGCCACGGCGCAAACATAATCAACCTCTCCGTCGGCGGCAACGCACCCGGCGCCGTCCTCAAAGACGCCATGCAATACGCCCATGAAAGCGGCGTCGTCATCTGCTGCGCCGCCGGCAACAGCGGCGCCTCCGACGTATCCTACCCGGCCGCCTCCACCGCCTTCACCACCGGCTACAGCTACGACTACGAGAACCGTCTCACCGGCATAGTCCATCCCGACGGCACAACGTCAGCCTACCGCTACGACGGCGGCGGCAGACGCATTCAAACCGTCGAAGACGGCGTTGCCACAAACTTCCTTTACGACGGATTGAATGGTATAATAGAGAGAGACAATAGCGGCACAACCCGGGCCTTCTACCACCGGGGTTTAAGCTACGGCGGCGGCATCGGCGGGATCATCTCCGCTCACCGGAACAGAGAACCAACCTATTACCACAACGACGGCATCGGCGCCGTAACCGGTTTAACCGATGCAAACGGCGCACTGCTGCAGTCTTACGCCTACGACGCCTTCGGCAACGCCCTGTCCCTGCCGGGAAACATACACGGGAAGCGCGGCGGGATTGACAACCCCTACGGGTTTTCCACCAAAGAGTACAACCATAAGTCCGGGTTAATCTACTTCGGGGCCAGGTACTACGACCCGGTG
>LADN01000071.1 GCA_000961585.1 Peptococcaceae bacterium BRH_c4a
CCCCACACAATGGAGGGGGCCACAATGACCTACACCTCGGACAACCGCCTGGCCACCTATAACGGCCGGCAGGCGGAGTGCGACTCTGACGGAAACATGACCAAAGGGCCCTTGGGCGGGGCCATGGGGAGCTACACCTACGACAGCCGCAACCGACTGACCTCCGCAGGCAGTACCGCCTACCGGTATGACGCTGAAAACAACAGGACAGGTGTTACCGTAAACGGAAGTCAAACCGGCTATGTAATAAACCCCAACATCCTACTGAGCCAGGTCTTGATAAGTACCGGCGAAAAGGGCAACCAGACCTGCTATGTATATGGCCTGGGGCTCATTGGTCAGGAGGAGCAGGACGGTAGCTATAAGACCTATCATTATGACCTAAGGGGCAGCACCGTGGCCCTGACCGACCAGAGCGGTAATATAACCGACCGGTTTATCTACGGCCCATATGGAGAATTGGCCGAGCAGGAGGGAAAGACCGCAACTCCGTTCTTGTTCAGTGGGAATTACGGGGTTATGACAGACGATAATGGGCTGTACCATATGAGGGCGAGGTATTATAACCCCGAAATCAGGCGGTTTGCAAACCGAGATCCTATTGTTGGTTTTATTGCAGATACGCAAAGCCTTAACCGGTTTGGTTATGTAAAAGGCGGTCCGGTATCAAAAATAGACCCGTTGGGATTGTGGGACCACAGAGTTCATTATGATTACACTCTTGAGTGGGCATATGCTAGTTTCGGTTACGACAAAATATATGGTCACGACATTGCTGACATAATTGCTGGTTCATGTAACAAAATAGATAACATTCCTTCTACCAGCCCATTAGTTCCCATTGAGTACAGTCAGAGTTGGCACTTTGACACTAATCAGGAAGGCCTTGGGGAGCACTGGAACCGGAAATCTGATGAAATGTATCTTGATTCCCGACAACAACATGTAAATGAAGAACTTGAAAAAGCAGTCGAAGCATACAAAACTGGACAGTATTATAGGGCATACGAACACCTCGGGTATGCTTGCCACCCGCTGCAGGACATTGATGCGCATTTTAAGTGGCTTATTGTTGAAAAGTTTGGTTTAAAATATCGTGTTCATGGTACTAATATGCCAGGCTCTCCGGAATGGAACGAGAATACTAAACATGGTAAATGGAGTTCAGGGTATTATGATGAGCCTGATTATGACTACGATTGTGAGAACGGGAAGTGGAAACATGGTACTAGCAGGTATGATGCAACAAAGAGACACACTTTTGATTTGTTTGAGGATTTTAAAAGAAGGATTGGGTTATAGGAATGAATGTCCTTTCGGGTGGGCTGACCCTTTCCATGTTTCTAATTTTAAAAGAAGGATTGGGTTATAGGAATGAATGTACTAAAAAAAATTTATAAAATTTTCCTAGTATCTGTATTGATTATTTTTTCCATATACCCGGTCGGTCTTATGATAAGAAAAACCTATAAGGAGAGTATCGTTAAACATGAGGTAGATTTTGAACGTATAGAAAGAATAGAATTAGACGGTGACATAACAACAATAAGTGATTTAAGGCCAGAATTGTCGTCTGTTCAATGGGAAAGGAAACCAGATAGCAAAAGAGAAATTGTTTATTTGGTAGACATTAATACGGCAACTTATACCACCATATATTTGGAGCCTGATAGTGGGACGGCAGTTGATGGTTATTCTTCCTTCAGAAAAAGTATTTTGGAACATGATGGAATTCAAGGTGAAAAAATAGTTAGTCCTAAAGAGTCGTACTGCATAGGCAAAATCAGAATTATAGAGCAAAATGAATTTCCTTACTTTTTTTATCCATGTAAACCAGGTACATACTTTTCCAAGATTGCATTTGTTAAGAATAATATGCTAGTTGTGATGAATAGTTCCTCATACACTGAGAAAAAAGGTAGTGGTAAACAGAAAACAATCGACTATATTGCGGATTATCTTGAAAAACAAGCGTTCAATAAAAACTCTAGTCAGAATTAAGTATAGCCTTGTGAGTCAGAATGAGTCAGGGGAAGTTTTCTTAACCCGCAAGAAATAATTCATGATACCAGGAACAATAAAAAAGGGAGGCTTCGGGAGGCTTCCAGGCCTGTCCCCTAACTTGTTAACTTATTGCTTGAAGAAAATATCTCTTACACATACGACGGCAACGGCAACCTTCTGACCGTCAAAGACACTAAGGGAACCATCACCCGTGACTACGACGCCGCAGGCCAGATACTGCAGCAAAAGGATGTGGATGGCAGCAGGAATATAATAGTACAATATGACTATACCTATGACCCTGCCGGAAACATAACCACAGAGCAGGAGGCAGGCAATGCTGCGCCCCACACAATGGAGGGGGCCACAATGACCTACACCTCGGACAACCGCCTGGCCACCTATAACGGCCGGCAGGCGGAGTGCGACTCTGACGGAAACATGACCAAAGGGCCCTTGGGCGGGGCCATGGGGAGCTACACCTACGACAGCCGCAACCGACTGACCTCCGCAGGCAGTACCGCCTACCGGTATGACGCTGAAAACAACAGGACAGGTGTTACCGTAAACGGAAGTCAAACCGGCTATGTAATAAACCCCAACATCCTACTGAGCCAGGTCTTGATAAGTACCGGCGAAAAGGGCAACCAGACCTGCTATGTATATGGCCTGGGGCTCATTGGTCAGGAGGAGCAGGACGGTAGCTATAAGACCTATCATTATGACCTAAGGGGCAGCACCGTGGCCCTGACCGACCAGAGCGGTAATATAACCGACCGGTTTATCTACGGCCCATATGGAGAATTGGCCGAGCAGGAGGGAAAGACCGCAACTCCGTTCTTGTTCAGTGGGAATTACGGGGTTATGACAGATGACAATGGGCTGTACCATATGAGGGCGAGGTATTATGACCCTGCAACTTCGCGCATGTTAACTGAGGACCCAGCAAGAGCGGGATTGAACTGGTATACGTATTGTAACAATAATCCTATAAATTTTATTGATCCACAAGGATTAGATGCCATCTTGATTAACAAGCCGGTAGATAATGCTGCAAATAATGTGGGCGTTGAGCACATGGGCGGTTTCTTCCAAGATGAAAACGATGATTGGTGGTTTTTCTTTTGGGGAGACACGGTTAAATACGTGGAAGTTGATGATTCAAGTATTTTTGACAGCATGGACGCAATGAACGAATGGTTAGTCAATAATCAATTGCTAAACGCAGATAATCCATACCGTGACAGTGTTTACATAAAAGGCGATTTTACTGCGTCGCATAATGGAGCGCAGGAATTACTTGAAAGCTACGAAGCTTCTTTGGGAACATGGGATGGTAAGGGATTATCTAACCAAGAATATAATGTTTTGACGAACAATTGTGGGCAAGTAACGATGAGTCTTTTCGAACAAGGAACTTTGCCAAGCGGGACTAACGTTGGGGACTACATGACCTCAAATGGATACGGCACTGCAGTTATTCCCAACTGGAATATGATCAACATGCAGGCAATATTTTATAACAAGGCAACGAATCTTGCTGGATTTGAAGCAGCCATGAAAACGCAACGAGCGAAGTATGAAGGACAAAATAGTTTTACCCAGTGGTGGTATACCGAGCTTAGGAACAATATTAACACTATAAGCAAATGTGCTCAGTAGCATGAGGATAGAGGGTGTTCTATCCCATGCTGAATTAAGGAGTTGATGTTACATGAGCAGGAGAAGAAAAATCATGTTTATAATAATTGGCATAGTAGTCGCTGTTGCTGTTGTTGGGATAATATCCGTAAAACTGTATTTATCCTCTAAAGAGAACAAAGCAATTGAACTTGCACAGGAATATTTGTCTCAAAAATATGACGAAGAAATGAACTATGAGAGTATCCGTTTTTCATGGATTGACCCATCGCTTTATCATGTCAGCTTTTCACCTGCGAATAATCCTGAGTTGGTTTTTGAAGTGCTGGTTCAACAAGACCTCACAATTCAAGGTGGCATTCGGGAGTTTGGTCAGAGCAACAGCAGCGCGGATAACTACTGTATAAAATATTTCGAATATCTGATGGAAGAATTTCTATCCGACGATGCGAAACGATTATGGGGCGACGACGTGAAAGTAACCGTGCTACAAATAAATAGTGGTTTGTATTCGTTTTCTGTTCCGCCCGAACTAAACAACACTATGTCTTTAAATGAAATGGAAGCGCTGCTCAAAAATTATTGGATCTATATTAAAACAAGTGAAATGAAATTGGATGATCAGTCATTAGAAGAATCAGCAAATCGAATCTTTGAATTTATTCAGGTTATAAAAAACAATGGGTTTATGCCTGAGACGATTGATTTTTGGTATCCTACTACGGAAGATGAAACAACAGATGTTGCTTTACGCAATTTGAATGAAATCGATACAGTAGATCAAGTTATGGGGCAATTGAAAGCTGAATTAGCAAAATAGTTGATTGTGAGTAACCATCAAAACAGCCAGATACCTTGACTTTATACTCAAGATTTCTTGCTAAGGAAATTCAATAATTTATACATATGATGCATACAACGGGCAGATTTCTGTGAAGTATACAACATGAGCTGTATCCAGGGTATTCTACAACGAGCTTGGAAAAAAATAAAAGAAGTATCCCCAGATAATTATAACAGCAGCGAATATGACTGTGCAGGAACAACATACAGCTATGACACCGTGAATAAATTGATTAACTCAACTTTCTCACTTGAATAAGCGACATGAAGACTTGATATAACTGGATTTTTTCGACTAATTTTTGCACGGGAACAACAAAAGACACCCTCGTCTTGGTAAAATAGAGTTACAAGCAACTATCTCAACAAGACGAAAGGATGTCTTTATGAAATCTATTTTACCAGACCAATATGAAGTTGAAAAACAGTTTAACTCTCGCACGGATGATTTTTTATCCTTGCACGGAGTTTCAAAAATCATGAACAGCTCAAATTTCCGTAAACAAAAAGGGTTTAGCTGTTTCAACCTCTTCAAATTCATTTTTCTTCTTGTCTTTACCGGAAAAAATCTCTACCGGACTCTGCAATTCGGGGCCGACAGTGGAAAGCCGGAAAAGGATGCTGTTTATCGCTTTTTAAATTCGTTCCGGTATAATTGGCGAAAATTTTTACTCATTCTCTGTTCAACTATAATCAAGGAAACCATTGAGCCGTTGACCTCCAGCAGCAGGAAGAATGTCCTTATTCTTGATGACTCTCTCTACAGCCGCAACAGAAGCAAGGCTGTTGAATTACTGGCGAGGGTGAAGGATCACGTTGAACACAGATATGTCCGTGGATTTCGGATGCTCACACTGGGTTGGTCGGACGGTAATACTTTTCTGCCGGTTGCCTTTTCCCTGCTTAGTTCCCAAAAAGAACGCAACCGGCTATGTGGGATTGACCCGCGGATCGACAAGCGTACTATTGGCTACAAAAGAAGGATGGAAAGCATTAAAAAATCTACCGAAGTAATGTTTGACCTCTTACGCCAAGCCCAAGAGTATGGTATCCAGGCAAGGTATCTTCTTTTCGATAGCTGGTTTGCCTTTCCGTCCATTATCTGTAGGGTTCGTCAACATCGCCTCCATGTAATATGCATGCTCAAATCAACAAAGAAGATTCTATACACCTATAAAGGAGAAAAGTTTACTCTTGAGGCCCATTACAAGGAACTCCTTAAAAAACCTGGTAAAGCTAAGGTTTTAGCAAATGCCATCGTTCAAATCGGCGAGGATTCCGAGAATAATCCGGTGCCGGCACGGATTTTATTCATCCGGGACCGGAGCAGGTCAAAAAAATGGTTGGCATTGCTTTCAACTGATTTAGAGTTGACCGATGAAGAGATTATTCGGACTTATGGAAAACGCTGGAACATTGAGGTGTTTTTCAAAACCACAAAATCATTTTTGAACCTTGCCAAGGAATTCCAGGGAAGATCTTATGACTCTATGGTTGCCCACACTACGATCGTTTTCTGCCGTTATATCATGCTTGCCATGGAGAACCGGGAAAGCAAGGACCCAAAGACTCTTGGCAATTTATTTTATTTATGCTGTGACGAGCTTCAGGATATAAGTTTTGCGGAAGCATTTCAACTGATATTAACAATACTTAAAAACACTGTACGGAAATATCTTACAATAACGGATTGTGCTTTACAGGACCTCATCAACGGGTTTATTTCCGGTCTACCCGCATTTTTAAAGGGACGACTTCAGCTTTCGCATGTGTATATTGGGTGCTGTCAATTGGTATGATTGGCTTTAAGACACATGTATTAGCCTATCAGGGTCACTTTGTGGCCGGTGGATGTGTTTGCATCAGGCTACTTTCCCTACGGTTATAACTGGCTCTATGCTTGTCGCCTAACGGCCGCCGACCGCCCTAAACGCCGCGTCCATGCGTCGATTAGGACTGCCGGATGCGTCCTGCATCCGGCCCGGCGGTCCGTACGGCTCTGTCGCTAAGAGCCAGATAATAACCTTCGGAACATCCGCCCCGCTGCAAAAACATCCCCCTCGTGCCTTGTCAACTCTGGGGGTCGCTGGGATTTTCCAGGTGCGAAAGTTGAGTTAATAAGTTAAATAAAATTGATATAATAGTTAATGAGATTAAAAGCTGGCTTGGTGATGGTTACAGGATAATTAAAAATAAAAGTGATGATATGGCAATAATATCAAAGGGTGGCATAAAAAGGATAGGGTTTGACATCAATAATCCATCGCCACATAATAACCCACATGGTCATATAGAAGAACTTATTAATGGGAAATGGGTAAAATCAGGACCAATATATCCAAAGGATGTACCATATAACTGAAAGGAATGTTGAATAATGAGGATACTTAACCAAGATAATGACAAAGCAATAAAGAATGTATTAATCCTTTTGACACAAGAAGAAGCTGCTGAATTGAAAGATGATTTGGAGCGGATGCTTCAAGGTAATATTTTCCATGAGCATACTCATATAAATGACATGGGGATTGAACATGAATTAACAGTTGCAATTTATGATTCTCTAAAAATAGAATGCCTTAATGAGAGGATAAAAAAATTAGTCTTGGAAGATGGGTAAATATTTTATGTCTACTTAATTGCTATGTGATAGGGGACGGCAGACTGTGTGAAAAGTCTTTTCCAACAAGCGAAAGTGGTTAATATTTTGGAATCACATGCTGTTTATTGGCGTTATATGAGGTAAAGATGTGCTTCATGGGATTTATCTATCCTAAAGGTTGGTAAAGCTGCTCGAATTTAAGTAAATTTTGGAAAGCTTGGTACATTAGTGAAAAACCTGGCATAAAAGTAAACTGGAATACATTTGCTGAACATGTTTTTAAAAAATGGCTCAGTGAGGTTAACCAACTGGCAAAAATCTATCGCCCAAATTAACCTATCAAGTTATTCAGATGAATTGAGTGTAGTTAACGAGTTACTTATAATTAAAGGAGATTATTGTGAACCGGATAAAGAGCGTGCAAAGGAAACACTGCAGAATCTAATAGAAGAAGAAAGAACAGTAGACTCTGACAGAGCCTTGAATGCGGTTTCTGGCGGGGTTGGATTGGTTTATAAAGGCATTAACACTGAGAAGTTAATGGTAAAGGAGATTTTAAAACGAAAGAAGGGAAGTATAAAAAATGCACCTCTTGAAAAGGGTTCACCAAGTTGGGATGATATCCAAAATATGACAATGGAACAGATAGATGAATATGCCCGAAAAAGTGTACCAGGGTTTAAAACAATTAGAAAACTTCTTAACGACAAAAGATTTGATAAGTAGGTGGTGAATATATGAATAGTTTAAATGAGTTAATGCGATTATTAAATAAACTAGAGGAAAAAAGGATATATTATCGAATTAACAAAATAAGAAGTGAAAGTATTATGATTGAAGTTGTAATTCCAGGTCAAAGGTGGGAAATTGAATTTATGGAGAATGGGACTATTGAAATAGAAAAGTTCATTAGTGATGGAAAGATTTATTGCGCAGAAGAATTGGAGGTTTTGTATAAAGATTATTCCGATTAGACTCAAATCATTTCTAATACTTTAATAGTATTTTAGATATTTAAATAACACCCAGACTGACTACATAATCAACCCACACGCACCCCTCAGCCAGGTTCTCATCCAGACCGACCGTCAAGGCAACCAGACCTGCTATGTCTACGGACTGGGGCTGATAGGGCAGGAAGATGCGGACGGTAGCTATAAGACCTATCATTATGACCTAAGGGGCAGCACCGTAGCCCTGACCGACCAGGGCGGCAAAGTAACCGACCGGTTTATCTACGGCCCGTACGGAGAAATGGCCGGGCATGAGGGCCAAACATCCACCCCATTCCTGTACAGCGGTATGTACGGGATAGTTGCCGATGAAAACGGATTGTACTACCCGGTGTTCGGATTAGTAAACTTTTGTTTACCGCTTAATAAAAGGAGTGTATGATGTTTGATTATTATTTGCATAAGTTCTTTATGTTTTTTCATCCCGTAATAATGGTAGCAATAGTAATATTAGCAATGTTAAAAACCTATGGCAGCAAAAGTCAAAAAGTCTATTTATTGTTATTGTCAATTGCATTATTAGGATCGATATTAATCTATTCATATGTCAGGGCGGAAAATGTTAAGCCGTTCCTTTTGCTGTTAGTGCTTTCAGCAGTGGGTATAAAAGTAGCGCAAATAACAAGAAATAGATTAATGCTTGTTATTTCTATTATTTATGTGATAATTTCAACTTTACTTACTCTTATGGGCCTTTATGTCAGTGCAATGTGATTGACAATAAAAAGAGTTCAAAGAGTATATTGACAAAGCAAATGTATGGTATACCGACAATAACTATTGCAATTATCAATAATGGGAGTTAAATGGCTAGGGGGGCTTCCAGGCCTGTCCCTTAACTTGTTAACTTATTGCTTGAAGAAAATATCTCTTACACATACGACGGAAACGGCAACCTTCTGATCGTCAAAGACACTAAGGGAACTATCACCCGTGACTACGACGCCGCAGGCCAGATACTGCAGCAAAAGGATGTGGATGGCAGCGGAAGAACAATAGTACAATATGACTATACCTATGACCCTGCCGGAAACATAACATCAGAGCAAGAGGCAGGCAATGCCGCGCCCCACTCAATGGAGGGGGCCGCCATGACCTATCTATACGGCTGTTCGGATATTTTTGAAGAGAAAAAAAAGATCGATGAGTTTAGTGATTAATTAAGTCTACAAGTGGAAGCTCAGGAAACTGGTCACATGCGGTTAAATTTATTCAAGAGAGAGTTAATAAGGGATTAGTGTTTGAGATAGTATGCGAATAAATTATGTGATCATTTAGTGCGTTGTCCAAGATGTTTATCTATATATTTAATAAAAATACTGCTTTGGGGGCGTAAGGGATCAAAAATAGAATAAGGAGACCTCGCATTCAGAAATTTACGAAAGGAGTGTTAAATTGAACAGGAAAAGCTCTTCAAAAACAAAGTGGGTATACATTGCGTTCATCATAATTCTTTCTGTCATGCTTTTCTCCATCCCGGCATTCGCCGCCACCTACACCTACGACAGCCTCAACCGGCTGACAAATGTGGACTACGGCGGAGGGAAGGAAATAAGCTACGCCTACGACGCCGGAGGGAACATGCTGAGGGTTACGGCCCAGGGCTTTGACGCCATACCCCCGGAAACACAGATTGCCCTGGAAGGCACAGCCGGGAAAGAAGTCTGGTATCGGTCCGACGTAAAGGTCACCCTCACCGCCACCGACAACGAGGGCGGGTCCGGGGTCAAGGTTACCCGGTACAGCATTGATGGCGCAACCTGGACGGACTACACCGTTCCCTTTACCATAAGTGCAGAGGGGATCACCACGGTTTATTACCGCTCCACCGACAGGGAAGACAACGTGGAGACCGTTAAAAATCAGACCGTCAAGATAGACAAAACCGCCCCGGTGATAACCGGTGCCGCACTTACACAACCCAACACCGCCGGCTGGTACAACACCGACGTGACAGTGCGCTTTAACGCCGCCGATGCACTGTCCGGAGTGGACACAGTAACGCCGGACACCGTTATTTCCGCCGAAGGGGCCAGTCAGTCAGTCAGTGGGACAGCCGCAGACTTGGCCGGCAACAGCGTAACATATACAGTAAGCGGAATAAACATAGACAAAACACCGCCAGCAATAACCGGCGCAGCCTTAACCCAGCCCAACGCAAACGGCTGGTACAACAAAGACGTGACCGTGCATTATGACGCATCCGACAAGCTTTCGGGAATAGACACGCTGACCCCTGACACAGCAGTATCCACCGAGGGGGCCGGCCAGACTGCAACCGGGACGGCAGTGGACAAAGCTGGGAACAGCGCCGGCTTTAGCGTGACAGGAATAAACATTGACAAGACCTCCCCCGTCACCACCGCCACACCCCACAGGCAGCCCAACAAAAACGGCTGGTACAACGCCGGTGTTCAGGTGTCCCTCTCGGCCTCGGACAACCTGTCCGGAGTGGCCGGGATAGAATACAGCCTGGACGGATCAAGCTGGACCGCCTGCACCACCGCCGTAACAATAAGCGACGAGGGAATAACAGATATATACTACAGATCCGCCGACAAGGCCGACAACGCAGAGAAGGCCAACAAGCTAACCATTAGAATAGACAAGACCCCGCCGGTAATAACCGGGTCGCCCACCATGCCGCCCAACCAATACGGCTGGTACAACACCGACGTTACCATGCGCTTCACCGCCACCGACGCACTGTCCGGAGTGGACACAGTAACGCCGGACACCGTTATTTCCGCCGAAGGGGCCAGTCAGTCAGTCAGTGGGACAGCCGCAGACTTGGCCGGCAACAGCGTAACATATACAGTAAGCGGAATAAACATAGACAAAACACCGCCAGCAATAACCGGCGCAGCCTTAACCCAGCCCAACGCAAACGGCTGGTACAACAAAGACGTGACCGTGCATTATGACGCATCCGACAAGCTTTCGGGAATAGACACGCTGACCCCTGACACAGCAGTATCCACCGAGGGGGCCGGCCAGACTGCAACCGGGACGGCAGTGGACAAAGCTGGGAACAGCGCCGGCTTTAGCGTGACAGGAATAAACATTGACAAGACCTCCCCCGTCACCACCGCCACACCCCACAGGCAGCCCAACAAAAACGGCTGGTACAACGCCGGTGTTCAGGTGTCCCTCTCGGCCTCGGACAACCTGTCCGGAGTGGCCGGGATAGAATACAGCCTGGACGGATCAAGCTGGACCGCCTGCACCACCGCCGTAACAATAAGCGACGAGGGAATAACAGATATATACTACAGATCC
>LADN01000015.1 GCA_000961585.1 Peptococcaceae bacterium BRH_c4a
CTCTAAGCTCGTCGCCTAACGGACTGCCGACCGCCTCCAACGCCGCATCCATGCGTCGATTCCGGCTACCGGCTGCGTCCTGCAGCCGGTTCGGCAGTCCGTAAGGCTCTGTCGCCAAGAGCCAGATAACAGCCTCCGGAACATCCGCCTGGACTAAAACCCCTCCCCCTCACTGCATGTCGCTTGAGGGTCACGCTTGCTTTTTCTGGCTTCTGGCTTCTGACTCCTGGCTTCTGGATTCTGCCGTCTGCAAGACGGCACCGCCGGCAAGGCGGTTATTTTACGAACTATTTATCCCGGCCTGTCATATCATGGAGTAACCATTATTGCCAGTGAGGGAGGAGGTATCGGCAGTGCCGCATTTCTATACGGTAAATCCGGGGGATACCCTGTTGTCCATAGCCAGGCGGACGGGCGCCACGGTGGAAGACTTGCAGGCTTTGAACCAGATTGAAGATCCCAATGTTATTTTTCCGGGGCAGACTTTATTGGTGAGCGTAGAAGGGGTTGACACCGGGGCAGGTGAGCGCAGTATCAACAGCAGGGTGATAGACGGGCTGCTTTATGTTTTGGTGTTAAACAGGAGGAGGTACAGAAGGGGGGATCCCGTTAACATAACATTAACCAAAATTAATGTCTCCAGGGTTCCCATAACCCTTACCTACACCACCGGCCAGAGGTTTGAATTCGAGGCGGTGCGGGCCGATGGTACTGTGGTCTGGAGGTGGTCCCGGGGCCGGGCGGTTACCCAGGTTGCCGAGACTATTACCCTGCAGCCGGGGCAAAACCAGGTGTTCACGGCCACCTGGGATCAGCGCAACCAGCAGGGAAACCTTGTGGTTCCCCAGACCATCACCATCCGTGGCTATAACTGGGCCCGGGGCTTAAGGAACAGATTTATCAGCACCAACATTGTTATTGTCCGGGGAGCCACCACCCGGCCCCCCACCACACAGCCGCCCGACGACTGTCGGCCCGGGGTAAATTTACTGGTGAACAGCGGATTTGAGAACTGGCCCAATCCCGGCGCCCCACCGCCAGGCTGGACCGGAGAAAATGTATCCAGACAGGAACTGATTCGGCACACCGGCAGGTATTCAGCCAGGCTGGGAACCAACCCCGGTCGAAGTGCGAGGCTTTCCCAGACAATATCTGCCCTGGGGGATAGGGTTTACCGTGTGGCTTACTGGGTAAGGGAAATACCGCAGATTCCCCCCGGCAGTAATTTCCGTTTAAGGGTCAGGGTGTTCTTTTACAATGCCGCAGGGCAGTTGATCAGCACCGCAGACCCGGAGTATAACGAACAAGCCATTCCCGAGAGTTTCTTTCAGTTCAGCTTTACCACCGGACTTTCTCCGGCAGGAACCCGCAGCCTGGAAGTTCGTTTCATTTTCGATCCGTTAACCGGCAACAATAACGCCGTAACTGTGGATGATGTGTTCCTGGAGTGCTTCAGGTAATAGTCGTCAGTCGTAGGTCGTAGGTATAGAAGGCATTGGACTATTGTCCAATGCCTTCTGTGCTGACGCCCGGCAATTTGACCTCGGGTCAAATGCCAACGAGACCGGCGACTGACGACCGACGTCCGACGACTATTAATGGCATGAGCCGCAGTTACTGGAAGTGCATCCGCCGCAGCCGCTGCCTGCAGTTCCGGCAAAGCCGCCTTTATCGGAGCCCTTTGAGGCAAAACCGCTCATTACCCTGCCGGGTCCGGCCTTGCCGCATTTGGGACAGGTAAATTTTCCCCCGTTCTCCCCAATATTGCAAAGCTTTTCAAACCTCTGGCCGCAGGAGGCGCATTTGAACTCATATATCGGCATTTTTAGCTCTCCCGTATATACAGTTTCTTCTCAATTAAGATTAAGCATTTTCCGTTTTAATGTCAAGAGAAGTAGTTTATTGTTACATTTTATACTGTATGTTTCCGCTTAAGAAGGATTCGGGGAGGTTTTGGAGGAATTAATAATTATCAGTTTAGTAAAGGGGTATAAGGTAATGAAATTAAGATTTTTGGGTGCTGCGGGCACAGTAACCGGATCATGTTTTCTTATAGAAACCGGTCTCGTCAGGGTAATGGTTGACTGTGGGATGTTTCAGGGCCCCAGGGTACTCCGGGAGCGAAATTATCAGAAGTTTCCGGTGGAACCGGGATCCGTGGATTACCTGCTGCTGACCCATGCGCATATTGATCACAGCGGGCTCATTCCCAAGTTTGTCAAGCAGGGTTTTAACGGCAAGATTTATGCCACATCGGCCACCGTGGACCTTTGCGCCGTAATGCTTCCGGATAGCGGCTACATACAGGAAATGGAGGTTGAGAGACTAAACCGTAAAAACACAAGGGCCGGAAGGCCGCTCTTAACCCCCATCTACAATGCGGACGACGCCAGGGACTGTCTCCGCAAGTTCAGCAAGGTTTCTTACGACGAGATGCTCAATCTTACTCCCGAAATAAAAGTCCGTTTTATTAACGCAGGGCATATACTGGGTTCCGCCATTCTGGAAATATGGGTCCGGGAGGGAGCTGAACAGACCAAGCTTCTGTTTACCGGGGATCTGGGCAGTCAGGGAAAGCCTTATGTGGAAGATCCTTCCATGGTAGCCGAGGCCGACTATGTAATCATGGAATCAACATATGGCGCCCGTCTGCACGAGGACTCTAGCAACAGATTGGAGTTATTTCATGACGTGATTTGGGAAGCATATCGTAAAGGCGGTAATCTGATTATTCCTGCCTTTGCCGTGGAACGCACCCAGGATCTTTTGTACGATATTAATCTGCTGGTCACGGACGGGCGCTTTCCTCCCATGGACATATATATTGACAGTCCCATGGCCATTGCCGCCACCGAAGTGTTCAAGCAGCACCAGGACTGCTTCGATGACCAAACCAAGCTTATTATGTGCAAGAGTCAGAACCCCTTTGAAATGCCAAACCTCAAATACTCCAGGACTACGGAAGAATCCGTGGCCCTAAACAATCTAAAGGGAGGGGCGGTAATTCTGTCGGCCAGCGGTATGTGTGACGCAGGCAGAATAAAGCACCATCTCAGGCACAATCTGTGGAGACCGGAGAGCACCGTTCTTTTTGTGGGGTATCAGGCGCCTGGAACAAAGGGCAGGCAGATACTGGACGGGGCAGACTTTGTCCGGATTCACGGTGAGGATGTCAAGGTCAGGGCCAATATTAAGGAGATTGACGGCTATTCTTCCCACGCCGACCAGAAGGCATTACTGGAATGGCTGGGACATTTTACCAGATTACCCAAAAAGGTATTCCTGGCGCACGGGGAGCCTGTTTCAGCGGCAACCCTGGCCGGACTTATAAAGGAGCGGTTCGGGGTTGATCCTGTGGTGCCGCAGTGGCTGGATATACATGAAATTACACCGGGTATCGTATTCAGCGAGGAACAGGTTCTCAAGGCCCATGCGGCTGTGGCCGCCAAGCTTCAGAGGTTGCTGGAGGCCGGAGGCGGGCAGGATAACTACACCGTTATAATGAGGCAGCTGGATGACCTTAACGGGCTTATAGAAAAGCTCAGTGAAAAAGAAGCTGTAAATGCTTAGGATGCGGAATAAAGGAGACAGGAGACAGATACCCGGGCCGCAAAAAAGCGGCCACCAAGGAGGATGAAAATGCCCTCTTTCCGGATTTCCCCATTCTGACTCCTGACTCCCGACAGAATAAGGTCATCAGTATGAGCTATTTTCAGGGATAGTGAAGGGGATAGAGATAATTGTCCGGATACAGTATCAAGTCGGCTGGAGGTATAAAATACATATCCTTCAACATTTTCAGCGATACCGGATTTGTAAGGCACGCCTTTACAACCCGGCTGGGCGGGGTAAGCCAGGGCCCGTTCCGATCTTTGAACCTTGCCACCCACGTGGGGGACCACCGGGAGGCGGTGCTGGAAAACAGGGCTGCGGTCTGCGCAGCTCTGGGCTTTGGCCTGGATGAAATGGTGGCCGGGCAGCAGGTACACGGTAAACGGGTTTATGTGGTTACCGGGGAGGACCGGGGCAGGGGCGCCGCCGACTCAGAAACGGCCATTCCGGAGACTGACGCACTGATTACCAACGTTCCCGGGATTTTACTGTCCAGCTACTATGCCGACTGTGTGCCGGTTATGCTGCTGGATCCGGTCAAAAAGGCCGTCGGTCTGGTACATGCAGGCTGGAAGGGAACGGCCATGCGTATTGCCTGCGCTGCTCTTGCGGCAATGTCGGAGGCCTTTGGCACCGACCCGATCCACTGTCTGGCAGCCATAGCCCCCTCCATAGGAGATTGCTGCTATGAAGTTGACCGCCCTTTGGTGGATGCATTTAACCAATATGGATTTGACCCCGGCCCTTTTTTAAAGCAGACCGGGGAAAACCGGTGGAGGCTGGATCTTTGCGGGGCCAACAGACATATCCTGGAGGAATCAGGAGTGAGGCCGGGTAATATAGCGGTAACCGGTTTATGTGCCGCCTGTAGCCCCGAGCTGTTTTTTTCATACCGGAGGTCAGGGTCATGTGGCAGGATGGCATCACTGATGGCTCTGGTATGATTATGTTAAAATTATACCGGTCGGCTTTTCTTTTTACCAGGGTATGCTTTTTTCTGGCCGGGGCAGTGGGGAGGTAATTATTTGTACAGGATCCTTGTGGTGGATGACGAGCAAAATATACTGGAGCTGATCAGGTATAATCTGGAGAAGGACGGCTATGGGGTTTTGACGGCATCCGATGGAAACAGGGCATTGGATCTGGCTCAGAAAGAAAAGCCCGACCTTATTCTGCTGGACGTTATGCTTCCCAGCCTGGACGGGCTTGCGGCGTGCCGGGCGCTGCGCCAGAATGAAGCCACGCGTAAAATACCCATAATTATGATCAGTGCCAGGGGTGAAGAGCTGGACAAGGTGCTGGGCCTGGAAATGGGGGCGGATGACTATGTCACCAAGCCCTTTAGCAACAGGGAGCTTCTGGCCCGGATCAAGGCAAGGCTGCGTAGCAAGAAAGAGAGCGGGCTTGCAGAAAAAAGAGACACAGAGATAATAGTACACGGCAATCTGGTTATAGATCAGAGCAGGTTCCTGGTCACCGTCAACGGGGTCCGCCAGGATTTGACCCCCAAGGAGTTTGAACTGCTTCGCTTTCTTGCGGCCGAGCCGGGAAATGTCTTTTCGAGGGAATACCTGCTGGAAAAAATATGGGGTTATGACTACATGGGCGATTCCAGGACAGTTGACGTTCATGTACGGCATATAAGGCAAAAATTTGAACAGATTCCGGGTTGCCCGCTCTATATTGAGACAGTAAGGGGAGTGGGTTACCGCTTCAGTGAGCCCGGTTAATGCAATTTTAACAATAGCCTGACAGCCCTCTAATACTATTTTGCATTTTAAAAAAACACCCTGATCAGGGTGTTTTTTCGCAGGAGATATCATTATGGCCGGCGAATAGAAAAAGTTGACTATATATCCGGCAGTGGTACATTTCTGGACTTCGGGTGAGGGCAATGAGCGAAAATAGAACCCGGCCCGGGAAAAAAGGTCGGATTGCATTATCGGCGGCCAGGGCGGCTTTGCTGTTGGCCGGAGGCTTTATTCTTTACATTATGGCGGTTCAGGTATGGCATTTTGCCACAACCTCCCTGGTTAAAACAGGGGCTTTGACTGCCGGAGAACTAAAAAAACTATATATGGCCGAAGGGGTATTAATAAGGAATGAAACGGTAATCACCTCTCCAGCCGATGGTGAGCTTGTACTTCTGCTTAAACCCGGAGAAAGAGTAAGGGCGGGAGATAATATCGCCGAAGTCAGAACTATTGGAGAGGACTGGGGAATACCGGCCAGATCCGCCCTCATCAGGGCCACCGGGACCGGGGTAATAAACCTTGCGGTGGACGGCCTGGAGGGTGTATTGAATCCAGCTCAAACGGATATCCTTGAGGTTGTGAAATTAAATCAGGTAAAAACAAAGGGTTACGCCGTTGTAAGGGAAGGCCAGAGAATAAAGTGCAGCAAGGGCCAGGCCGTATTAAAAATAGTTGATAATCTGTCGCCGCTGATTATAGCCCTCCAGGCGCCCGGAGGGTTCCCCGCCGGGGTTATGAAAAAGGGTGAAAGTATTACCATGTTATGGGAAAACCAGGAGTTGACCGGCAGTATCGCCGAGAACCCGGTGGTGAGCAGTACCACGGGACAGTGGCTGGTTATCCGGCTGCACAGCTATCCCGCCAATCTGATGAGCATCAGGAGTTCTTCCTTTGAACTGGTGGGGGGTAAGGTTTCCGGGTGTATTGTGTCCGCAAAGTCGCTGGTAAAAAAGGGAGGCCAGGAAGGCCTTTACATAATGACTAAACAAAGTATTCATTGGGTACCGGTAAAGGTGGAGGGGGCAGTAAATGACAGCGCTGCGGTTTCGGGGGAACAAATAGCGCCCGGCGTCAGCTACGTTTTAAACCCCAACTGGCTTTTGACCGGCAATTAGGTGGACATTTATGGAGAGAACAGATATAAGGGATAACATTATCAGTCTTCGCGGAGAAGTTTGCAAAGCGGCTGAAAAGGCGGGCCGCAGCCCGACCGGGATAAAGTTGGTGGCTGTAACCAAAAATGTCCCGGCGGAAGTGATTTCCATGGCCATGGAGGAAGGAATCAATGACCTCGGGGAAAACAGGGTACAGGAACTGTTGGCCAAAGATCCCCATATTGATAGAGGGGTCAACTGGCATCTCATCGGGCACCTGCAGACCAATAAAGTAAAAACCGTGGTGGGTAAAATAAAACTGATCCATTCCCTGGATTCATGGCGACTGGCTGTGGAAATAAACAAAAGGTCCGGCGATCTTGGGATTGTGTCTGAAGTTTTGGTGCAGGTAAATATTTCCGGTGAAAAGTCAAAATACGGGCTTGGTCCGGAGGAGGTTCAGGATTTTATAAAGGATGCTTCCGACTTGGGTGGGATCGCCGTCAGGGGGTTGATGACAGTTGCTCCTATGGTGGACAACCCCGAGGAGGTCAGGCCGGTATTCAGAGAATTGCGTGTATTGTTTGAGGGTATAAAGCGGGCGTTCCCCGGAGTTTCCATGGAATATCTCTCCATGGGGATGACAGATGACTACCGGGTGGCGGTGGAAGAAGGATCCAATATTTTACGGGTGGGAACAGGCATTTTCGGTGTCAGGGCAGTGGGCAAGATTACCCGGTGAGGAAGGAGGTTTTTAATTTTGTCAAGAAAGCTGATGGACAGGGTTCTGGGTATAATAGGTTTTGAAGAAGAACATATGGATGATGATGAAAAAATGCGCGATAACAGGTTCCGGGAGGAAGATGATTTAGTTCCGGCCAGTAAGCGTAAGGGGCAGGTATTAAACCTTCACGCCCAGCGTCAGATGAAAGTGGTGGTGTCCGAGCCCAGGGTTTTTGAGGATGTCCAGGGGTTGGCTGAGAATTTAAAAAGCCGTCGGCCAGTAATTGTAAACCTGGAGAAAGCAGAACCTGAGCTGGCCAAAAGGGTGGTGGACTTTATCAGCGGGGCAACCTATGCCCTGAATGGAACCCTGCAAAAGGTGGGCAGCGGTATCTTCCTGGTGGTGCCCAGCAACATGGATATATCCAGTGAACTGGGGGATCAGTTGAAGGATCGGGGCCTTTTTTCCTGGATGAAATAAAATTTGTGGAGTATTCCCTTAAATGATCGGAGATGAGTTTTTTGCCCCTTTCGGGATTGAAGATTGGTTTCCTGGGCGGCGGGGCTATGGCTGGCGCTATTCTTACCGGGCTTGCCGGCAGCGGCAAGGTAGCCCCCGGAAACCTGTACGTTGCGGATATAAATAAGGAAAGATTGGAACATTTAAGATCATCGCTGAATCTTAATATAGTATATGACAACAAAGAATTGGCGGGTACGGCCGATATTATCATAATTGCTCTGAAACCGGGTGTGGTTCTGCCGGTGGTGGGGTCGGTGGCTGAAGTCCTCAGGCCGGGCCAAATGCTTATATCCATTGCCGCAGGCATATCAACCGGACTTCTGGAATCAGCCGCCGGTGAAAAAGTGGCTGTAATTCGTGTAATGCCCAACACTCCCGCCCTGGTGGGGGAGAGCGCCAGCGCCGTCTGCCGGGGTTCCGGCGCCGGGCCCCAAGAGATGGAGAAGGCCCTGGCCATATTTGGCGCAGTAGGCCGGGCTGTGGAGGTCCCCGAATCAATGATGGACGCTGTGACGGGCTTGAGCGGAAGCGGCCCGGCCTACATGTTTGTTATGCTGGAGGCCCTGGCCGATGCCGGTGTAAGAATGGGGCTTCCCAGGGATGTGGCCACCCTTCTGGGTGCGCAGACAATGCTGGGGTCCGCCAGGATGCTATTGGAGACCGGCCGGCATCCGGGAAGTCTCAAGGACATGGTGACCACTCCCGGGGGAACAACCATCGAGGGGCTTTTTTCTCTGGAGAGGGATGGCGTCCGGGGGGCGCTGATGAAGGCGGTGGAGGCTGCCGCCGGCAAATCCCGGGTAATTTCCGGCGGTAATAAATAGGAGTGTGGTAGAGATGGGCTTTCTGATTACACTGATTGATATTGCCTTTGAGGTATACATGGCGCTGATGTTCGGCAGGATTCTGCTTTCCTGGGTGAAGCATAATCCCTATCAGCCAATAATTAAATTTATTTATGAAATAACCGAGCCGGTACTGGGGTTTTTCAGAAAAATCATTCCCCCGCTGGGTGTTATTGATATATCCCCGATGGCGGCCTTTCTGGTGCTGGGCTTGCTGAAAAGTCTGATCATAAATGTTTTGGTAAGATTCTGAGGTGAAAGAGGAAAAAGTATTGCTGGCCAGGGCGGCGGACATTGCCGGGGCTGTATTGAGGAATCACCAATCTTATTTTACTGACTTTTATGACCCGTATCATACGGGTCTGGTTATTTCTGCCCTGAAATTTGTCAGCGGGTTGAATCACAGGGCTGACGGAGGTTATGCCGGAGCCGAGAGAAAAAGAGTGCTGATTTGCCCGGATTACATAAACCCGGAGGATGAGGACAGCGGACTGTCTTTTTTGTCCTTTACCGTTTCTTTTCAGGGCTCCCGGCCGGGCCACAGGGATTTTCTTGGCTCCCTGGCGGGACTGGGACTGAAGAGGGAAAAACTGGGGGATATACTGGTCAATGATGAAGGGGCCCACGGAATCGTGGCAAGCGAAGTGGTAACATATATAAAATCCAACCTTATAAAGGTGGGCAGGTGGGAAGTAACTGTGCGGGAGATCCCCGCCCATAGTCTCAAGGTGCCCCAGGAGAAGGTAAAGACCGTCAATACCACCGTTTCCTCCCTCAGGCTGGACTCTGTTTCAGCCGCGGGGTTCGGTGTATCCCGCTCGAAAATGGCGGAATATATAACCTCGGAAAGGGTTAATCTCAATTGGCAGGTTAAAAACTCCCCTTCCCAGCCAGTCAGGCAAGGGGACATTATCTCCATAAAGGGCAGGGGAAGGGTGGAACTGGCCGAGGTCAAGGGCGCCTCCCGGGGGGGAAGGATATTTATTGCTATGAGGAGATTTTATTAGGTCAGAAGCCAGGAGCCAGAAGTCAGAATCCAGAATGGGCGAGGTTAACTGTGCTGCTTGTGACATGGAGATTTGAATTCTGACTCATGTATTCTGAATTCTCAAGGTTGGTGTTTTTCTTGCTTGATCTCAGGGAAGAAAAGGGCGGTGTTACATTCAGGGTGAAGGTCCAGCCCAGGGCTTCCCGCAATCAGCTGGCGGGTGTAATGGACGGCGCCCTGAGGGTGAGGATTACCGCACCGCCTGTGGATGGCGAGGCCAACGAGGCCTGTTTGAGGTTTCTGGCCGGTCTGCTGGGGGTTCCTTTTAAATCAGTGGAATTGGTATCCGGGCACACCGGCCGCAACAAAACCGTCAGGGTAACGGGGCGGTCTGCCCGGGATATAATGAATATCATAAAATGATCTGTGAAAAGTTGACGGTTAAGAGTGTTTTTAATATTTGCCTTGTGCATAAACGGGAGGTTTTTTTATGGATTACAGCCAAACACTAAATCTGCCTAAAACAGATTTTCCCATGAAGGCCAATCTGCCCGAAAGGGAGCCGGAGATGCTGAATTTCTGGGCTGGGTTGGATATTTACGGCAAGGTGGGACAGAAAAATGCCGGGAAGCCAAAGTTCATCCTTCATGACGGGCCGCCCTACGCCAATGGCCATATTCACCTGGGACACACCCTGAACAAGGTGTTAAAGGATATTATTGTCAAGTATCATACCATGTCAGGCTATGATTCTCCTTACGTTCCGGGGTGGGATACCCACGGGCTGCCCATCGAGCAGCAGGCCATCAAAGCCATGGGGATCAACCGTCATGCTGTCCATCCGGTGGAGTTCAGGAAAAAATGTAAGGATTACGCTTTAAAATTTGTGGACATCCAGAGGGAAGAGTTTAAAAGGCTGGGTGTCAGGGGGGACTGGGATAATCCCTACCTTACGCTGATGCCCCACTTCGAGGCCGCCCAGATTGGAGTCTTTGGGGAAATGGCCAAAAGGGGCTACATTTACAAGGGACTAAAGCCGGTATACTGGTGCTCCGCCTGTGAAACGGCTCTGGCCGAGGCCGAGGTGGAGTATGCTGAAAAGCACTCCCCCTCAATATATGTGCGCTTCCCTGTAAGCCAGGGCAATGGTGTTATACCTGAAGAAAACACCTATGTGGTGATATGGACAACCACTCCCTGGACCCTCATAGCCAACGCGGCCATCTGCCTGCACCCGGAATTTGATTATGTGCTGGTGGGACTGGGCGGTGACAGGTACGTGGTGGCCAGGGAACTGCTGTCTTCGTTTATGGAAGCCACCGGGCTTTCCGGTGCTGAGGTGATCAAAGAAATGAAGGGAAGGGATCTGGAGGGGGTATTGTGCAGGCATCCCTTTGTGGACCGCCAGTCCCTGGTGATTCTGGGGGAACACGTTACCCTGGAGACCGGAACCGGTTGCGTACATACCGCTCCGGGACACGGCCACGAGGATTTTATAGCCGGCCGGCAGTATAAGCTGCCGGTGATCTCACCGGTGGACGGCAGGGGAGTCTTCACTGACGAGGCCGGGGAGTTTGCCGGGCAGAAATATAACGATGCCAACAAAGGCATAATGGAAAAAATGACGGGGTACGGGCACCTGCTGGCCAAGGGCACGGTGCAGCACCAGTATCCTCACTGCTGGCGCTGTAAAAAACCGGTATTTTTCAGGGCCACCGAGCAGTGGTTTGCCTCCATCGAGGGTTTCCGCCAGCCGGCCCTGGACGCCATCAGGAAGGTCCGGTGGATACCGGCCTGGGGAGAGGAACGCATCCACAACATGGTGGCCAGCCGGGGAGACTGGTGTATTTCCAGGCAGCGCACCTGGGGGGTGCCCATACCCATATTCTACTGTGCCGACTGCGGCAAGGAGATAATAAATGACAGCACCATCTCTCACCTGCAGGGTCTGTTCAGGGAGTACGGGTCCGATGTCTGGTTTGTCAGGGAGGCCGCCGATCTGGCGCCCCCGGCGTTTCAGTGCCCGCACTGTGGGTCGGGGAGCTTTACCAAGGAAACCGATATAATGGACGTGTGGTTCGATAGCGGCAGCAGTCATCTGGGGGTTCTGGAACAGCCGGAAATATGGCCACAGCTTAGGTGGCCGGCCGACCTCTACCTGGAAGGAAGCGACCAGCACAGGGGATGGTTCAACAGCTCTCTTTCCACCTCTGTGGCCGTCAGGGGGGAGGCACCTTACAGGGCTGTACTCACCCACGGCTTTGTGGTGGATGAAAAGGGCAGAAAAATGAGTAAGTCTTTGGGCAATGTGGTGGACCCCCTGAAGGTGATAGCCCAGATGGGCGCCGACATACTGAGGCTGTGGGTCAGCAGCGCCGATTATCGCAGTGACCTGGCCGTTTCACCCGGCATTCTGAAGCAGATGACCGAGTCGTACCGTAAAATAAGAAATACCTGCCGCTTCCTGGTCAGTAACCTGTTTGATTTCGACCCTGCCGTTAACGCTGTTCAGTACAGCGAACTGCTGGAGATTGACCGCTGGGCGCTTCTGAAGCTGCAGAAAACCGTGACCCGGGTTCTGAGCGCATACAGGGATTATGAATTCCACGTGGTTTATCATGCCGTCCATAATTTCTGTGCCGTGGACATGAGCGCCCTTTATCTGGATATAATTAAGGACCGCCTGTACACTGCGCTTCCCCATTCCCGGGAAAGACGATCGGCCCAGGCCGTAATGTACCAGGTGCTCAACTCTCTTGTCCGGCTGCTGGCGCCAGTTCTTACCTTTACCAGCGAGGAAATCTGGCGCTATGTCCCCAAGACGGGGGATATGCCGGAAAGTATTCAGCTTTGCGATATGCCCGAGATAAACGAGGAGTATAACGATCCCGATCTGGAGAAGAAATGGGACCGTCTTCTGGCCGTCAGGGCTGTGGTTACCAGGGCGCTGGAAACCGCCCGGAAGGATAAGGTCATAGGTAATTCCCTGGAGGCGGCGGCCCAGCTCTATGCTTCGGGAGAAACCTATGAATTGCTGGCCTCCATGGAAAAAGAACTGGCCACTATATTTATCGTATCCGGGGTTGAACTCAGCCAGGGCAATGCCCCAAAAGAATCGGTGTCCGATGACGATGTGGCAGACTTTGGGGTAACCGTGGCCAGGGCTCCCGGGGCCAAGTGCGAACGCTGCTGGAACTACCACAGCGGGGTGGGCGGTGATGGCGAACATCCCACACTGTGCCCCCGTTGCTCCGGGGTTGTAAGGTCAATGTAAAAAGAGCAGAATAACTCTGGGGACGGTTAGGAGCCAGAATCCAGACCACCAGAATCCTATAAAAAGTTATCCATAATTCTAACTCAGTAAAATTTCAAGTGAAAAGCCCCCAGACTGAAACCGGGGGCTTTTCACTATTCCTTTGTAGTTGCTTTAAGGTTTTCTGGAAGATTCTTACTCCTGTCTTCTGACTTTTTGCCGACCGGCAGGGCGGCTATTTTAAGCTTTTTTTCAGTCGGCTGGACAGGATGCCTCCTACCCTTCCGGATTCCACCCCGTTTAATTCACCCCAGCCACCCCGGTTGATTTTGTCCAGCAGTCCCAGTTCCTCCGCAATCTCCAGCTTTAGCCTCTCCATCATTATATCGGCCTCTGTTTTTTCTTTTTTCCTGGAAGTCAAAGGATCACCCTTTCAGTTTGTGCTGACAGTAGTATTCCCCGTTTATCAAAAGCATTTTTCAAATTTCGTTCCTGCTGGCTAATATTGTTCATAAGATATCGGTAAAGGCATAAACAACAAGCCGCCGTTTTCCACCCTGACGTGTGTAAACGGCGGCTTATTTTAACGACTCCTGGATTCTGAATTCTGGATTCCGCCGTCTGCAAGACGGCAACGCCCGTCAGGGCGTTTTTTTACCGGTTTTATGCTTCATCAGGAGAAACTACTTTGACCAGAACCTTGGTTTCACCTATCACCTCGACATAGACACCCAGCTCAAAGTCAATTTTAATCTTACCTTCCTTGGTGATGGCGGTTTCCTGCGCAATGGGCGGCTTAATTACAGTGGCCTTGGCGTTGGTGATGGAGAGTATTTGCCCATCGTATTCACTTACCGGGATTACTTCCTCAAAATGAATGGCCTGCCTGATCAGATCGGTGGATTTGCCTCCGTTGTAAGCGTACCACAGGTGCGCCTCAAAAATACCGTTAACCCTTACCCCGATTTTATCGCCTTCGGCTTCTATTTCCGGTTCCTTCAGGCGCATCTGGGTAATTGACGTGCCCAGTATCTGGGTGGGTACCCCTTCGTCAGCGGTGGCAAACTGCTGGCTGTAGCGGAAAAACTTTTTAGCCGTTCCGCACACGGCCTTGGTTATTATTTCCCTGTAACCGTTTCTGGAGTATGCATGGAAATTTTTCTCTAAACGGGCTGATTCGCTCACTTTTCATTTCCCTCCTTAAGAAATAGATAGGAAAAACCTCTAAAGTTTTTATTGTCACGGGTTTTCAGTGTGTATGTACTGTAGAAATACTCAGGTTCACAATATATTATGAATTCTAATCATCAAGTGTGACCATTTGACAGGATAGTTAAAAGAAGGAATCAAAATAAAAAAGGACAATTTTATCAAGGAGCAAATTCACCAAATAGCGTTTGTATTCATAAGTCCCTGTAGACAGTACGGAAAGGTGATGAATATGGAATTTGGAACAAAATATGGAATATTGGTTAAGTACATGGAAAATATGGGAAGTGCACTGGTTGCCTTCTCCGGGGGTGTGGATAGCTCCCTCCTCCTGGCGGCCGCCCTGGACGCCCTGGGAAGGGAAAGTGTGCTGGCGGTAACTGCTGATTCAGTGATCCATCCCCCGGAGGATCTGGAGGTGGCCCGGAAGACGGCTGAACATCTGGGCAGCCCCTGGCAGGTTGTTCTATCCGCCGAGATGGACGATCCGGCATTTGTGGCCAATCCGCCCCACAGGTGTTATTACTGTAAAAGGGGACTGCTTGGCCTGTTGGCTGAAGTGGCGGAAAAAAATAAGCTCCAATGTATTGTGGAGGGGAGCAACAGAGACGATCTAAAAGATATCAGGCCTGGTTTCCGTGCAGTCCGGGAGGCGGGAGTTTTAAGTCCCCTTTTGGAGGTGGGGATGTCCAAAGGTGATGTCCGGGAGGCCGCCAGGGCCATAGGTATCCCAAACTGGAACAGACCTTCCGATGCCTGCCTGTGCTCCAGGGTGCCCTACGGTGTTGCTATAACCCCTCAAATTCTAAACCGGATATATAAGGCCGAGGTTGTGATAAGGGGTCTGGGTGTGGGGACAGTCAGGGTGAGGGACCATGGTGATATAGCCCGGCTGGAGGTCCAGGCCCGGGACATTGATCTGATCTGCCGGGGGGAAAACAGAGATACCATAGCAGAAAATCTTACCCGTCTGGGATACAGGTATGTTGCCGTGGATATCACAGGCTATCGTACGGGCAGTATGAATGAATAAAAAAACGCCCTGTAGGGCGCTTGAGAAGCCAGAAGCCAGAATCCAGAATAGTGACAGCCTACCTAAAAAGCGACCCTCAAGCGACATGCAGTGAGGGGGAGGGGTTTTAGTCTAGGCGGATGTTCCGGAGGCTGTTATCTGGCTCTTGGCGACAGAGCCGTACGGACTGCCGAACCGGCTAATTTGGAGGTTAGATGTTGGAAGTTGGAAATTGGATTAAGATGGGAATGGCTTCGAGGTCGTTTCCTACAAGTTTTCTAACCTCTAACCTCTGGCCTCCAACCTCCAAAATGGTCGGCAGTCCGTTAGGCGACGAGCTTAGAGCCAGTTCAGCCGGAGGATAAGTAGATCGGACTAAAACCCCTCCACCGGCCACAGAGTGACCTCGGAGCGACCCCAGAAAAACTCTGGGCTACATAAAAATGCTTTGACGATTTAGCGCTTTAATACTTTAATATGGCATATACTTTCCTTAACGATAAAAAAACGCCCTGACGGGCGGTGCCGTCTAAGGAAAGGGAACACACCTCTCCAGTGGGACTGCCTCCGGGGGTCAGAGGAATGTCCCCGATGCTTAGACGG
>LADN01000001.1 GCA_000961585.1 Peptococcaceae bacterium BRH_c4a
GCGCCGGTTTCACCGGTAGCGCCGGTTTCGCCTGTTGTTCCGGCTGTGCCTATTGCTCCGGTAGCGCCGGTTTCGCCGGTGGCGCCTATTGCGCCTGTAGCTCCGGTTTCGCCAGTTGCCCCAGTCGCCCCTGCTCCGGTTGCCCCAGTTGCCCCGGTTGCCCCTGCTCCGGTTGCCCCAGTTGCTCCGGTTGCCCCGGGTATTCCTTCCGAACCTATTGTATCTAGTTCCGCTGCTACCAGACGGTGAGCCGCAGTCAAATTTCCAGCGGCATCTTTCCCCCAGCCCGAAATGATCACGGCGTCTGAACTGGTAATGAACTGGAATTCAAAAACATCAAACCCCGCAAAAAAGCTTCTTATCGCCACGGCTCCCGCTGCCAGGGGAAATGAATCCAAAGCATACAGCGTCTTCGTAGTTCCTGTCACGAAAAACCCTTCAATTGTAATGGTCGCTCCAACCGTGTCGTCGTTAGTGATTAGTACTGTGAACGTTGAGCTCGGCCTTACGCCGGAGACCGCTGTGTTTTCTATTAATCCGGTAGTTAGTGAAGCCATAACCCGTCTCCTTACATTATGGATTTCTTATATTTTGCCTGTTAAAGTATGATAATCTCCAGAGGTACAGCCCGATGGGCTGCAACAAGGTTTCCAGTTGCGTCTTTCCCCCAGGCGGAGATTTCTACAGCCTCCGAGCTGACAAAGAATTGAAACTCAAAGGCGTCAAAGAGGGCGAAATAGTTTTTCAAAGTCACTTCTCCTGCATTAAGAGTAAATAACTCTTCTACATATTTCACTTTGGTCGTTCCACTCTGATAAAATCCCTCAATTCCAATTACTACTGTAGCAATATCATCATTTGTGATATTTACTGCCAGCCTTGAAGTCGGTCTAACGCCCGCAACTGAGGTATTATCAATCAAACTCGTCGTTAGATTAGGCATACAATCCCCCCTTCCCAGAATATGGTTTTTTTATTGTATGGTATATTTCCTGTTTTTGTTACATTCAAATTTATAAATTTTTAAATAACGGTAAAAATGTTCATTGCTTTAAAATGCCCCATTCCCTATCTTCATTTCTTACTATCTTACCAATTCTTGAATAATACAGATTTCTGTTATATTCCCATTCGGGGGGACCTCCGTCCGCATAATATCCGTCTGCTCTGGGATGATATAAATGCACCGTAGCCGCATCTGTCTGACAATAACCGCACCCGTTACTCAATAATCTTTGCACAAAATCATTGTCATCATAGGCAATTCCCACAAGATCTTCATCGTATCCCCCGATCTCAAAGTATTGGCTGCGGTGTAAGGCCATCAAAAACGGCAGTCTGGTATTTAAGTCAATACATCTGTTATACATGTCAAGGTCAAAGGTTTCTTTATGCTTATTTATGCACTCAAGAAAAGCTCCGTCGCGGTCATCTTTTCCCACAGGAATACCCAACAATTTGGGATTATCCAAAATGGGCATAGCAAGCCTGGCAATGGTATCGTTGATATGGAGCATTTCAGCGCATCCAATGACCAAAATATCCCCGGAGGATTGCTTTACCCCAATATTCATAGCAAAACCGGGTACCCGCCAAACCGGGTCACCGTTAAGATTTCTTTGCCCGGTAAATATATATTTCAAATTAAGCTTTTCCCTGAACTCGCTGCAGATCTCTTCTGTTTCATCTTGTAATCCGTCATTAACCACGATTGTTTCAAAATCAAAGGGTATTGTCTGGAGGGATAATGAATATAAACCCCATCTTAACAGGTGCGTTCTTTGAAATGTTGTTATGACCATTGATACTTTATGCCGTTCAACTTTTCTTTTATGGTTTTGTTTTGCAATCATCAGTTCTTGAAAGACAATGGCCAGCAACCGGCGCCACTTTTCCGTCGAATCCCGGGCAACAGGAATTACTTCAAAATCATACTCCGGGTAGGACAGCGCAGTCTGCAAAGAATTAGCCACCAGTTTGTTTGCCCGCCGCAAATTCTCCTCTTGTTGTTCGTCCGCCCCGCCCGCTGACCGCAGGTCATCCTGTAAAAACACTAATGTATAGCGGGATGGGTCAACTGTATTAATAGACGTGGCGTTTTGAACGATGACTTCAGCGTCTGGATAATGCTCCTCTATATAGTTCCGGGCATTTGAAGCATAATCACCCTGGATACCGGCAAGATATATATCAATACCCGTTGAAGCAGGTAAGGCTTCCGGAGAAAAATCCCATGAGGCCTTTTCTCCCATTAATCCTGTGACAACGGCAACTTTTATTTTGCCCGGCGCAATTTCTGCGGTCCCCGGACTATCCAGCTCTCCCCACTGAAAATGATAAACCAGACTGTCAAACGCCGTTTGATGTTTTATCCCTATGGCCTTAAGTTTCAGCATCAAGACAGTATCCCCGGATATACATGCTTCTCCCATACGGGCGATTACCGGATGATCAATGTCGCTACCCAGGACAACCTGTCCTTCCGGGTAGCCCCCCACCCGTTCAAAATGCTCCTTACGGATTAAGAGGGGCATAAATAGGCCGCCGTCTTCCAATTTAGATTCCGTCAGTTCACGGGCATACCTTTGAAATTGTATTTCCTGATACGACGAATAATCCCGGCCAAAGTCCCTTTCCACGCCGTATTGACCGCTGCGCAACTTCCCGGATTCCACCAATCGGGATGTGACACAGTTTTCTCCGTTATAAGACCGCCATAGACTATCAAACCATTCCGGCGTAAAGGCCATATCCGAATTAATAAAGACGATGAAGTCTCCCCGGGCCTTGCCGGCCGCAAAATTGTAGGCGCGGTAAACATTATTGACATACCATTCCATTTGCTGCTGGGGGGTGTTCGTATAAATATAATGAGGTATATAGTTATCGCGCAAATAATTAAGAACAGCGTCATTGGCGTCATTGGCCACAAAGAAGAACTCCTTGTCAGCCATGTCTGTGTGCTTGAATACCTGATCATAAACAAACTTCAACCATTCAACACTTTTGTAGACTAAACAGATAATGCTGAATTTGGGTTTAAACACTTCTTCCCGGTATTGTTCGACATAGGCCAGGGACTCTGCAAAGGTTAACGGTTCAGGCTGCCCGTCATCAACCCACAGGCTTTCCGGAAAGAGCTCCCGGGGGACTTTAGACACGGTCAGTTGTTCTTCGCTAATCAAACGGTCAAGCATAGTATAACCGCGTTGTCCGTGCGACTTATAAACCAGATATTTATAGGCCAGCCGTTGTTTCGAAGAAAAACCGTAGTGCAGCACCTGAATATTTTCTGCCCAGGCCATCTTTTCAATTGTCGAAGGATGGGCCTTTTGATGGAGCCCCGGTTTGGTTTCGATAAAGCTGATTCCGGGAACCACCCGCCATAGACGGCAAAACCAGCCCAGGTTGAATAAACTGTCCATCCGCTGCCAGGAATGACTGCGCCACAGGTTTATTTCATGAAAGCATACTCCATCGATTAGTTTTTCTTCGCATTCTTCACACCATGCCTGAAGATGTTCCGCAGCACCGGCTGTCAATACTTCGTCGGCATCCAGCCATAAGACGAAATCCGCATTCAGCTTTATCGCCTCCTGCAGCATGAGTTGTTTGTGACTTTGCTCATTCACAAAATCGTTTTTTGTTGCCCGGATAACATGTGGTGTTTGTTTCAATATATATTCATAACTTCCGTCCGTGCTGCCGTCATCATAGACGACCAGGTCATCCGCCAACGGTTTGATATAGCTCACAAACCGCTCCAGGTTGCCTTTGCACAGCTCATTATATATCTGGCAGGTACATACGATTTTATATTTTCTCATAGCAGTAATTCCTTGTCTTCTTTATCATCCTGAGTCACCATCAAATTATACTTTTGCAACAACTCTTTCGTTTCTTCGAAGGTCATGAGAAAATCGCCCGAACTGTACTCTTTTGACAACGTCCGCAGACCTGTCTCCGCTTTAATCAGTTCAGGAAGCATAGGCCTGATGGCATAATATTCGCCACAATCATACGTTCGCCAGGCCTCTTCTTCCGAAACCAGAATTTCGTGGACCTTTTCTCCCGGGCGGATTCCCGTATATTCTATTGATATGAGCTGATCTCCCATCATGGCCTTCGCCACATCTTCAATACGGGCCGCAGGAATTTTCGGTATAAATATTTCACCCGGCTTAGCCCCTTTGAGGGCGGCAAAAATGGTATCTACCGCACTTTCCAGCGGCAGTAAGAATCTGGTCATTTCCTTTGTTGTTATAGTGATCGGGCCACCACACCTGATTTGTTCATGAAACAAGGGAATTACAGAACCCCTGGATGCCAGCACGTTACCATATCGCACACAAATAAACCTTGTCTTGGGAATGATCACATTGGCGGCGGTAAATATCCGTTCTTGCATAGCCTTGGAAATACCCATGGCATTCACCGGTTTGCAAGCTTTATCCGTAGACACCCCAACCACCGTTTCAACTTTAAGATTGTTTTCGCCAATGGCCCGTATTATATTTTCCGTACCAAGCACATTGGTTTTTACCGCTTCAAAAGGGAAATACTCACAAGAAGGCACCTGCTTGAGGGCAGCGGCATTGACGACAATATCGGCTTCCCTTAAAACAGAACAGACGGCATGATAATCACGGATATCCCCTATTCTGAACTCAATCAGCCGGGCAAAATTGTCATAGATCACTTCATCGGTAACGTTTCGTTTTCTCTGATATTCAACCCGGATAGCATGCTGTTTAGCTTCATCCCGTGAGAAGATGATAATTTTCTTGGGGGAACCGAGTTCCCTTTGCAAGAGCCGGCGGGTTAACACCTTACCCAGTGAACCTGTGCCGCCGGTAATCACAATCACCTTGTTATCGAAAAGCTTCATTTTTATCTCCCCTTGGCTGAATGTTTTGATATGGGCCTTGCAAATAATCTTTATACATTTCATGCACCAGTTCCGTCCACGTTGGCGGACTATAGTTTGTCAGTGAGCGGAATTTTGATGAGTCCAGCGATCGGTCAATTGTAAAACTGTCATCAGGTTCAATTATTACTTCTTTACCGTACTGAATGCTGATCAGTTTCAGTAATTCAAATTTTGAGATTGGGTTTGAGGATACGTGATAAAGCCCCGTCATTTCCGGGTTAGGAATAATGTAATCACTGATAATCCGGGATAATTCAAAAGTTGGGAGACCGGAATAAACAGCCTTTCTAAAACCGCGCACTTTCCCTTTCCGGCCCAGGAACCATTCGACCAGACCGTAGTATCCTTTCAGTTCATGCCCGATAATCGAAGTGCGCAGTGTGATACAATGGGGGTAGGTTACTTCGCCAAGGTATTTTGTCCGCCCGTAGAGATCGGTGGCATTGGAGAAATCACTTTCCGTATAGCCTCCTTTCTTTCCATCAAAGACACAATCCGTACTGACATGTATCATCCGCGCCCCCGCAGCATCGCAAAGCAAAGCGATGCTGTGAGGTAAAAGCGCATTAACGGTAATCGTCGTGAGGGGGTCTTGGGCCTCCGGAACTTGTTTGATGATTCCAACACAATTCACAACAAGGTCCGGCTTTATCTCGGCAAAAACCTTTGCCAGACTATCAGATCTATGAATATCTACGTTACTGCGCACCTTCTTCATCCTGTCCGAAGGCGACCAGCCGGATAATTCCTTTGAAGAGCGGACCGTAGCATAGACTTCCAGATCAACATTCTCTGAAAGGGAGAGAAACAAAGTATGCCCTAACATCCCCGACCCTCCCAGGATTAACACCTTTCTCATACCAGCCTTGCACCCCTCCCATTACTAATTTCAGCTCCAGCCTTGACCGGCGCCACAGTCGGATGACTGCCGGCAAATCCGCCGGTCCTTGTGATCAATGCCTGTTTCTGCTCCCGCATCACTCTCTCCCATCCCCTTTTTGCAGTAATTGATATATCGTATGCCAGTTTTTGTCTATCTGACACCCGTTGCCATATCTAAACGTGATATGCCATATAATAACTAATGAAAGAACGCCTGGGAGGTAAATTATGAAAATCGTTATTCCTGCGCTTAGTTTGGAGAAAGGTGGCGGAGCCCGTTTTCTGTACCAGTTGGGGAATGCGCTGGTAGATAAAGGACAAGACGTGGAGTTTATCATACCGGAAAGCGGCTGCATGGAATGGCCGGTGCGCGCTAAAATTACCCGGGTTAAAAAGTTAACCCCTGGCTGCTTCCCCTCGGCTGATTTCATCCTTCCGAATTTCTACCCAACTGTTATGCCTGCCTGGCAATCCCAACAGGGACGGGTCGTCCGCCTGAGTCTTGTCTACGAGCCCCTTTGCATACCCAACGCAGATGTGTCAAAAGCCACTTATTACATCGGAGCGCCCATTTTTACCATCTCTCAGTGGCAGCGCCTGATCGTTCTATCTCAGGTTGGATTTGACAGCACGGTGATTTCCGGTGGCGTAGACCCTATTTTTTTCCGTCCCTATCCTAAGCTTTCTGTCCAAACAGGCCGTAAAACAGTTTTTTACATCATGCGGGGTTTTGGCTATACCTGGAAGGGAAATGCCGACTTTACAGAAGCTTGTATTCGGTTGAAAGAACGCCTTCCCGCCTTTGATGTTGTCATTGTGAACCCGGAGCCGGGAGCCGTTAATCCCCCTTTTCCCCATATGACCAGGACAGCCGATAATGACCGCGAGATGGCCCTTTTGTATGCCCAGGCGGACCTTTTTGTATATACTTCTTATTACGAATCCTTTGGCTTGCCTCCCCTGGAAGCGATGGCCTGCGGCACGGCGGTGGTAACCACCGATTGCGGAGGAAATCGCGATTATACCAGAAACGGGAAAAACTGTGTGGTTGTCCCGCCCAGCGATATAAACGCATTGACTGAATCAATGTATCGCCTGTTGATAAATGACAGCGAACGTCAATCTCTGGCCGATGCGGGCCAGGTTTTTACCAGATCATGGACCTGGCAACGTACTGCGGATCAACTGCTCTCTGCGTTAATGGGGATATAGGGTAAGGGGACAGGTCTCCAGTATGAGGTTATTGCTTCATTTGTTCCAGGACCGTCAGATATCTTGGGGCAAGCTGCTCCCACTCAAACGTCAAAGCCCGCTCCCGGGCCGGCGCAGCAAGTAACCTTAAAAGAGACGGGTTGTTTAGAGCCAGCATTAAAACCTCCGACAACTGCTGTACATTACCCGCTTCAAAGGTAAGGGCGCAGGAGTGAGAAACTAATTCCGCCAGCCCCCCCGCTCTTGACGCAATTAAAGGAGTCCCCATGGCCATTCCCTCCAAGGCCACCAGGCCATAGGCTTCGCGCCGGCTCGGGACAATAAGGCCCGCTGCGCGCCCCATCCACCGCTTTACCTCTGAAGTCGGTTTCCAGCCGTGAAAATGGACGTAAGTTCTGAGATTGATCAACTGAACAAGCTGTTTCAATTTTTCTACATATGAGTCTGGCCCCTTGCCGATAATATTTAAATGAATTATCCGCCCACTTTGCCGTATTAAATACGTAGCCATGATCAAATCTTCTATCCCTTTATAGTCAAGCAGTCTGCCAACATAAAGAAACTCATCCCCTTTCTCCTGTTGCCAACGTTCTGCCGGCAAGGAGATGCCAAGGGGTAAAACCATTGTTTTGGCAAGGTATTGGGGGAAATGCCCTGCCAGGTAGTTCCTTTCGCTCTGACTGATGAGTTGAATGCGTTGACAGCGCATCAGGAGTTCTTCCTGAATTTTAAATTGCGCTTGCAGCAAAGGCTCAGGTGGATCTTCCAACTCTTTGCGTAAAAAAGAATAGACGGAATAAAGAATTGGAATAAATCCTTTCGAAAGGGCATAAGCCAAATGGGTAAAATTGATAGCGTGAATATGGATTAAATCCCACTCCCGACTGAGCTCAGGAAATTCCCGGCGTATGACATCGGCCTTGATCATGCCTAAATAACCGAAATAATGGGGATTACGAGGTAATCCCAGTACTTTGATATGTTGTCCCCGCACGGTCCAACCGGGTACGATCCAATCACTGCGCGGCATAATGACCGTTTGTTGTACGCCCGAACGATCCAGCATATACAACATGCCTGTGACCGCCGTTCCAGCGCCACCAAAGCTTTCCTCTTCAAATTCATTAGTCAGCGTTAAGACATTCAGGCGAATCACTCCCATTACGCTATCCACCCAGAAGGATTTTTACGACTTTCCGGCTTACCTTTTGAACCATGTATTCCGGCGGAGGCACCCAGTCCCAACCTTGGCTTAAAACAGTTTTTACGGCCCGCAAGATGGCTGCCGGTTCACATCCGGCAATCAGATTACTTCCTGCCTCCAATGTTTCCGGCCGTTCGGTCACATCCCGCAAGGTCACATTTGGTATCTTATAAAGGCAGCACTCTTCCTGGACTGTCCCGCTATCACTCAAAACACAGTACGCATTTTGCTCCAGAAAGACAAAATCAAAAAGGCCCAAGGGTTCCACGACACGGATGCCGGCGCCGGCTAAACTCCTTTTTTGCCTCTCCAACTGGGAACGGGTGCGGGGATGAAGGCTGCAGATAAGTGGTATCCCATAGTCTGCGCGCAGCCTTTGCAGGGCAGTTATGAATTTCCCCAATCGTTCCCCGTCATCGACATTTTCGGCCCGGTGCAAGGTCACCAGGAAATAGCCTTTGGCGGCTACTCCCATGGTCTGCAGGGCCTGGCTTTCTTCAATCCTGCCGGCGTAATGGCTGAGAACTTCCCAAATTGGGTTGCCGGTTACATAAATACGATCCCCGGCGATCCCTTCCCTAAGCAGATTAGCCCGACTTCGTTCGGTGTAAGGCAACAATATATCGCTGCAATGATCAACAATGCGGCGATTGATTTCCTCCGGAACCCTGTCATCATAGCAACGATTACCCGCCTCCATATGGTAAACCGGAATCCGCAGCCGTTTGGCAGCCATCGCCGCCAGGGCGCTGTTGGTATCCCCTAAAATAAGCAGGCGGTCCGGCTTTTCCTTGAGCAGCACCATTTCACACCCGCAGAGTATCTTGCCAATCTGGCCCATTAATGTCTGCGCCTGGCAGTCCAGTATGTAATCCGGAGACCGCAGATTCAGTTCAGTAAAAAAAATATCACAGAGCGTCCTGTCAAAATTTTGGCCGGTATGCACAAGTATATGATTACAAAGGCCATCCAAGAGAGGAATGACCAGGCTTAAGCGGATGATTTCCGGACGCGTGCCCAATATGGTCATGATCTTCATGGCAGGAGTTCCCTTCTGGTTTTGAAGCCGACTCTATTTTAGGTTCGCACTCCTTTTCACAGCCACTCGGGGAAAAGTTCCCGCGCCCTCTTCTTAGCCGGCTCCATAAAGTTTTTTGGCACAAATAAACTCCCATTTTTACCGTGCCAGCGATAGCCTAATAGAGGTTCATTGAGAAACCCGCAGGGATAAAAACGCAGCAAACGAAACCACAATTCATAGTCATGAACCGTTGCCATTCTTTCATCAAAAAGACCTGCCCGATCTAAGGCGGACTTTCTCATCATGACTGAGGAGCCATTGATAAAACAGCCCTCCATCAGCCTTTTTACCATTTCCCGCTGACCCTTATAGAATGGAGAGTGCTCCTCATACTGCTTTCTTCCCACTCCGTCAATAACGATATAACTGGTATAACTAAACCCCAGCGCCAGATCATTCTCCATCAAGGCCACCTGTTTTGCCACTTTACCCGGCAGAAAAACATCATCTGCGCTTAACCAGCAAATGTATTTTCCAGTTGCGCAGGTAATCCCCAAGTTCAATGCGCTGGCTGTCCCGCCATTATCCTTATAGTAATAACGAATCCGATTCATATACGGCCGGAGAACTTCATATGTTCTGTCCGTTGACCCATCGTCAACAACTATGATTTCCATGTTTGGGTAGCCCTGATGGAGAACGCTTTTAACGGCCAAGCCGACATAGCTGGCGTAATTATAGGTGGGAATGACCACACTGACGCATGGTGTCCTCATGGCAATCTTCCCCCATTAAACTGCTTTAAATCTTTGAACTCCTCTTTAGCCTTTTCAAGATCAGCAATCGTCCCAATGTCAAACCAAAGGTCCCGGCTTTCAAAACTCACAACCCGGGCCTCCTCGTTGAGAAGCTGCTGAACCAGGTCAGGCATATCAAACCTTTTGTTTTCAGGAATTAATGAAAGGACCCACTTCTTAATGACGTAAATGCCCATGCTGGCCCAATAGTTAATGGTTGGTTTTTCAGAATAGGATGCCACCCGGCCATCCATAATCTCTAAGATGCCAACTGATGTGCTAACCGTTTTATTTTGTGCAGCCACTGTCATATCCGCTTGCATCGTCAGATGGTGATCATACAGCGCCCGGAAATCCAAGGTGGTTAATTCATCCCCGTTGACAACTAAAAAGTTGTCTTCTAAATCATTGACCTTTCCTAAAGGGCCTGCTGTTCCTAAAGGATCAGTTTCAACAGAATAACGAATAGGCACGCCAAACCGACTGCCATCCTGGAAGTAAACCTTCAAGAGATCTGCTGAATATCCCAAACACATGATTATTTCATCAAAACCGGCGCTTTGGAGTTGATGTACGAGAACAGCGGCTATAGGTTTGCCATCAATGGGGAAAAGAGGCTTCGGTAAAATTTGGGTATAAGGATTTAAACGCGAACCTCTGCCACCCGCTAAAATAATGCACTGCATTTTATATCACTTCTTCATTTTATATTCAGATTTGGTATTTTCCTATTTGAAAGCGATCCATATGTGTGGCGATCCAGGCTACAGTCTTTTTTACCCCTTCCGCCAGTGACACACGAGGTTCCCAGCCCAACATTTCTCTGGCTAAACGATTATCCGCCAAAAGACGGGTAACCTCGCTGCGGTTCGGGCGAACCCGGGTCTCATCCACGGCAATTTTTGCCGTACTCTGTGTCTCATCGGTAATGATGCAGGCCAGTTGCCCAATGGAAATTTCCTGACCTGAGCCGACATTAATGACCTTTCCAAGCGCTTTCCGGGTCTGCGCCGCTTTAATAAAGGCTTCCGCTGTGTCCGTTACAAAAGTAAAGTCACGCAGGGCATCGGTATTTCCAAGGCGTATTTCTTCACAGGCAAGGGCCTGGGTAATGAGCGTCGGAATGACGGCCCGGGCGGACTGTCGCGGTCCGTAACAATTGAACGGTCTTATGGTAACGACCGGCAGGCCGAAGGAGGCATAGAAACTTTCGGCTAACTTATCCGCCCCGATTTTACTGGCTGAATATGGGGACTGGCCCTGAAGGGGATGAGCCTCGTCAATCGGGACATAGCATGCGGATCCGTATACTTCGCTGGTTGAAGTATGGACGATCCGGTCCGCCCCATGATCCCTCGCCGCCGTGAGAACATTGAACGTTCCCAAAATATTTGTTTCAACAACCTCGCGGGGGTTTTTATAGGAATAAGGTATTCCCACCAAAGCGCCCAGGTGAAAAACTGCGCTACACCCCTTCACAGATTGTTCGACGGCATCTGCGTCACGTAAATCCCCCGCAATTATTTCGATCTGTCCGAGTACCCCGGGATCTAAATCCTCCAGGTTCCCACGGCCATCTCTGGAATTATAACGAATAAATACACGAACTTTAGCCCCAGCTTTAACCAGGGCCTCAGTCAGATGGCTGCCGACAAATCCACCGGCTCCTGTGATCAAGACCTGTTCTTGCTCCCACATCACGCTGGCCCATCCCCCTTTTCGCAGTAATTGATATATCGTATGCCCGTTCTTGTTTATCTGACACCAGTTGCCAGATCTAAGCGTGACGTACCAAATACTGACAAAAATATAAATATGGGCTCAGCCCTCAACATAGGCCATAATAATGGCTATTATTACCATATATGATCAATGGCTGGGAGAAAGAAAGGAACAGAAAGGCAGGGCATTTTCCGGAGGGGGCAACACCTATGTGAATGAGCAACTGACTAAGTGAAGAAATAACAGAGGTAAGGAAGCAAAAATGCGGTCAATTGCCAATATTGACCGCATTTATTCTTCTAAGCATCGGGGACATTCCTCGGACCCCCGGAGGCAGTCACGCTGGAGAGGTGTGTCCCCTTTCCTTATACCCGAAAACCTTGTTTTTGCCTGATCTTTTTGCCGCATAAAGGGCGGTGTCACTGTGCGATATCAGTGTCTCGGAGCTGTCGCAGTCTTGGGGATAACTGGCTACTCCGACGGATATGGTAATGTTGAGGTGGTCTGTTTCATTCCTGGGAACGGACGCCATTTCAACCCTTGACCGGACCCTTTCCATCACTTCCAGCGCCTTTTCTTTGGAAGTTTCCGGCATTATAACGGCAAACTCCTCGCCTCCGTACCGGCAAATGCAGTCTGAATCCCTCAGCGACTGGGTTACTATACCGGCAACCTCTTTCAGCACAGCATCCCCTGCCTGATGGCCAAAGGTATCGTTTATAACCTTAAAGTTGTCTATGTCGATCATTGCCAGTGACAGGGTCGAGGCCGAAGCGGACGCACTGTTTACTTCCATATTTATATTCTCAAGGAAGTATTTTTTGTTGAACAGCCCGGTGAGGCCGTCCGTCGAGGCCATGGCTTTAATTTTCTGGAATTCATAGAAATTGGTGATGGCTGTGTTCACCTGTCCTGAAAGTGATTGAATCAGATAAATCTTATCCTTCGACAACTTATTTTTATCACTGCTGTAAAGATTAATCAGGCCTATTAAGCGGTTCTCGTAGAATACAGGGAAGGAATACAGTGAAAAAACATCCGGAATTATAATGAGGGGCTTAAGATTGTTTTTGTTTCTGACATCCCCATGAATCAGGGGTGATTTGTTGCGGTATAGATCCTTTATCTCGGGCCCGTCCACATGGTATGGCTTGTCGTTGTATTTTTCCACCATTCCGGACGGGATGCCGTGGAAGGAACGAATCAAAAGGTTGCCGTCAATATCAGCCAGGAAAATGGCGGAATACTCTATGTCCACCATTTCGGCTGCAGCCTTGGCGATTATCTGCACTGTGGAGTTAAGGTCTCTCTGGGAGGCCAGATCCCTGGACAGGGTGTAGGCGGCTTCCACCTCGATCATTTTTCGCTGGGGGGTGACATCCTGGAAGGTGGCCACCGCTCCGCTAACGGTATCCTCATGATAAAGGGGACATATATTAAGCAGCAGCTCTTTGAAGAAATCGCCCACCATTATTATATTTCTGAGTCCCATGTACTCTCTCCGGGAATTAATGGACTCCATGGTGTAATTGAAATAATTGTTGGGAAAATAGTTTTTCATGGATTTTCCCGTCACCAGGGCAGGGTCCTGACTGGTTATTTCGCCGGCCTCCCGGTTGAAAAAACGGATCAGCCCATTCCTGTCCACCACCATTACACCTATGGGAACGCTGTCCAGTACGTTTATATTGCCCAGGAGAACCTCCAGCCTGGCGGAAAGGCTGTCCAGATTGCCAGTCTCCTGATCGGTAAAATTTGTGTTGATTCTGTCTATGAATCTGCTAAGGGGTCTTAAGACAATTTTTATATAATAGCCGGCCAGCAGCAAAAGTACAAGGGATATGGCCACCATGGCCAGGGAGATGTTCAGGTATTCCCCGTTAAAGCTCTTATGCGCAGGGTAACGGTTTCTCAGGGTAATCGCCGACCATCCGGGATAGCTGATTTCGGCGGATACCAGGGACATATTCCGGGTAATCAGGCGCTTTGAGGAGGAACGGCCCGACGAAGCTTTCAGCAGTTTAGCCGGCCCGGTAATGTCAGGCGCAGCCTTTGAAGGAATTATTCCGGAAATGCTTCCCTGGCTGTCGGAAAGGTACAGCATGACAGTTTCGCCTGCCACCGGTCCGGAACCGGCATCCAGCATCTGTGGATTTACTGTGCCGGCAAGCCATCCGGTCTGCTGGCCCTTTGAGTTTATCAGCGGTGAAAAAAGGGCGGGGGTATTTTCCCCGCCGGTATCACTGATCATGGTCAGGGAGAACTCGCCCCACTTACGACCGGTACTGTCATTAATGGAAAGTTTAAATGACTGGTAAGTGGTATCTGTTGATTTGATCATTTCGCCTGAGCTATTAAAAAGAAAAAATTCATCAAAATACTGCCAATTGTTTTTCCTTAGGAATGAAAGGTCCGGCGGCCTGCTGACATCCCAGTTCTGAAAGGTGGGCAGGGATGCGATAGTCCTCAAATCAGAGGACATCCGGTCGAGGTAAAGATCGATTTTGCCTGCCATCTCTGCGGTAAGGGCTTCCTGGCCTGTCAACTGGTAATGGTCCTTTATCCTGGGCATGGCTAAAAAAATGCCGGCCCCAAGAATAACGGCCACACATATAAGCAAAAGGGCAAATATCTTTTTATCTGCATTCATTTATAATCACTCCATATTTTTTAATATTCGATATTTATATACAAAATACCTATCTCCGGGGGGATAAATAAATGAATAAAAATAACTGGGGTTGAATGAGTGAAACATTAGGGCCCATCAGCATTACGCCCATAGCGTAATTTCGCCGAATTGCTTTGCGGCCAGACAGCACAGAACCTTTCAGCGCTTCTGTCAGGATCGCAACACGCCTTGCAGAATGGTAAAAATAATAGAAACCAAGATAAATAGGGGGTTCTGTTAAAAAAGTATAACGTAAATACTTTTATTGTTTTACGCAATATGATAAAAATAGTTAATATTTCGTAATATATAGTAATAGCGTAATTATTATTCCTGAAATACTTGATTTTAAATAAATAGCGGTGGTATAATTTTGGTAAAGCATAATTGCAATCTATTCTTGCAGAGCGTAAAAGTAAACCAATTATTAGCGTAAATTGATTGGGGGCTGTTATGGTGACGGGAGGCAGTGCTTCCAAAAAAGGTGCGGTATGCATTGTGGGCGGAGGAATAAGCGGCATGCAGTCAGCCCTGGACCTTGCCGAATCAGGCATAAAGGTTTATATGATCGAGGAAAAGCCGGCCATTGGGGGTCTAATGTCAAGGCTGGACAAGACCTTTCCCACCAACGACTGTGCCATGTGTATCGTATCACCAAAGCTGGTTGATGCGGGAAGACATCTGAATATCGACTTAATTACCGGGGCCCGGTTGGAGAGCATAGAGGGGTCACCCGGTAATTTTAGCGTTAGGGTGGCAAAAAAGGCCCGGTTTGTGGATATGGAAAAATGCACCGGCTGCGGTGAGTGCGCCAGGGTGTGTCCGGTGGAGGTGCCCAATGAGTTTGACGCCGGACTGTGCGAAAGGAAGGCTGCCTATAAACTTTATCCCCAGGCAATGCCCACTGCCTTTGCCATAGAACGAAAAGGAACTCCACCCTGCCGCGATGCCTGTCCGGCGGGAATTAACGTGCAGGGGTACGTTCAACTGGTTAAGCAGAATAAATATATAGAGGCCTGGCAAACCATATACAGGGATAACCCGCTGCCCGCTGTGTGCGGAAGGGTATGCAACCACCCCTGCGAGTCGGCCTGCCACCGGGGAAAGGTGGATTCCCCGGTGAATATAAGGCATTTGAAAAGGGTTGCCTCGGATATGGCCTATGCAGATGTAGAGGGACTGCCTCTGCCGCAGGTTAAAGAGGCTAACGGTTTTAAGGTGGCGGTGGTGGGTTCCGGGCCTGCCGGTCTATCTTGCGCCTATCACCTGGCTCTCAGGGGATACACTGTTTCCGTGTTTGAGGGCAGGGAGAGGGCAGGGGGCATGCTTACATATGGGATACCTGAATACAGGCTTCCCAAGAAGACTGTTGATTTGGAAATCGATCTGCTTAAAAGGATCGGTGTGGAAATAAGAACCGGCAGCCCGCTGGGTTCAGGCTTCACTGTTGGGGACATAATGAACCGGGGCTACGGAGCCGTTTTTCTGGCCATAGGGGCACAGAAAGGGCAGGGGCTGAAAATACCCGGCGAGAACTTAAAGGGTGTTTTGGTGGGGGTTGACTACCTGGCCGGGGCAATAACCGGTGAAAACGTGGCTACAGGACAGCGGGTGGCCGTCATAGGGGGCGGAAATACCGCCATGGACGCAGCCAGGACCGCTCTGAGGAGAGGGGCCCGGGAGGTAACGGTTTACTATAGAAGAACCGAAGAGGAGATTACCGCCGCTAGGGAAGAGATACATGAAGCACTGGATGAAGGCATTGTATTCAGGATGCTGGTCAACCCCGAGGCAATAACAGGAGAAAACGGCCAGGTTACCGGAATTGAATTTATTGAAAACAGCCTGGGAGATCCGGACGCCAGCGGTCGCAGAAGACCGGTGCCGGTACCCGGAAGTAATTTCAGGGTGGAAGTGGACACTGTCATTGTGGCGGTGGGACAGGCGATAGAGAAAATAGAAGGACTGGATGTTGCGCTGGGACGGGGAAACAGCATTACCGCTGACGGCATAACACTGGCCACAGGTGTGCCAGGGGTGTTTGCCGGGGGTGATGCCGTTACCGGCCCGGCCACCGTCATTGAGGCCGTAGGATCCGGAAAGAGGGCAGCCGCTTCCATAGACCGATACCTTATGGGCAGTCTGCAGCAAGCTGCGGAATATGAAGATTCCACAGGGGAGAAGAAGATTGTGGACTTTCCCGGGGAACGCGCCCACAGCCTTCTGGAAAGGCATGAACCGGGGCAGGACCCGGTTTCGGAAAGAATACATAATTTTAATGAGGTTATTCACGCCCTGGGGGAGGCGGAGGCCGCCAAAGAAGCCGCCAGATGTCTTAACTGCGGGGTATGCTCCCAGTGTCTGGAGTGCGTTAAGGTTTGTCTTCCCGGCGCCATTGACCATGGTATGCGGGATGATGTTATAACACTGGAAGTGGGGGCTGTACTGCTCAATCCGGGAGGAGAAACATATGATCCCAGCGCACTGGAGTACCTGGGGTACAAAAAGTTTCCCAATGTGATAACCAGTATTGAATTTGAAAGAATACTGAGCGCCTCGGGACCGTACCAGGGGCATATGGTGAGGCCCTCGGACCATACGGAGCCCCGGAAAATAGCATGGATTCAGTGCGTGGGCTCCAGAAACGAGAAGATTGACCGGGGCTACTGCTCATCGGTGTGCTGCATGTATGCCATAAAAGAGGCAGTGATTGCCAAGGAGCACAGCACCCAACCGCTGGACACCGCCATATTCCTGATGGATATGCGATCATACGGCAAGGATTTTGAAAGATACTACACCCGGGCCAGAGATGAACACGGGGTCAGGTTCCTGCACAGCCGCATATATGCAGTGGAAGAAAAGCCGGATAGAAGCGGCGGCCTGTCAATACGATATGCCACCGAAGACGGTGTGGCCGTTACCGAAGAATTCGATATGGTGATACTGTCAGTGGGTCTTAAGTCAACGGATAATAACCTTAAAACGGCCAAATCACTGGGAGTGGAGCTGGACAGGTACGGCTTCTGCAAAAGTATGGAATTCTCGCCGGGGCAGACTTCCCGGGAGGGTATATACGCTGGAGGAATATTTGCCGGGCCCAAAGACATTCCGGAAACCGTTGTGGAGGCCAGCGCAGCTGCCGGTTATATCTCCAGACTGCTGGGTGAGTCCAGGGGAACCTGTACCAGGAAGAAGGTATACCCGCCTGAGAGGAACGTGCGCAGGGAAAAGCCCAGAATAGGTGTTTTTGTATGCAACTGCGGCATTAATATAGGAAGCGTTGTCAATGTCCCATCCGTTACGGAATACGCCGGCAGGCTGCCAGGCGTGGTTTATACCGACAGCTTTCTGTTTACTTGCTCCCAGGACAGCATTGAGAAGATTAAAAAGTCCATTGATGAACACAGTCTGAACCGGGTAGTGGTGGCCTCCTGCACTCCCAGGACCCACGCCCCGCTTTTTCAGAGCGCCCTCAGGGAGGCGGGACTTAATCCGTATCTTTACGACCATGTAAATATAAGAGAGCACTCTTCCTGGGTTCACAGGGAATTTCCCCTGGAGGCAACCCTGAAGGCAAAGGACCTGGTGCGCATGGCCGTGGCCAAGGCCCGCCTTTTAAAAGCCGTGGCCCCGTCTTACGTGGATGTGAACCCGGCGGCCCTGGTGGTGGGAGGGGGCGTGGCCGGCATGACGGCCTCTCTTTCCCTGGCGGAGCAGGGTTTCAGGGTTTATCTGGCTGAAAAAACAGGTGATCTGGGTGGACGGGTAAAGGCCATGAGGTATTCCCTGGGGGGGGATGATCCCGGTAAATTTATAAACCGGTTGATTGATGACGTAGATAAAAATGAAAGCATTGAAGTGATAAAGGAGGCCACCATCACTGATTTCACCGGGTTTCCGGGAAATTACACAACCAGGCTGGACGTATCGGGAAAAATCCGTGATCTGGAGCACGGGGTGGTGATTCTGGCCACCGGGGCCAGGGAAATAACGACCGACCAGTATTTGATGGGTCAAAGCGATAAGGTGGTTACCCAGACCCAGTTGGAGGATCTGATTCATAAAGGTCAGCTGACCCAGTTTGAAAACATTGTAATGATTCAGTGCGTGGGTTCCAGGGATGACAAAAGGCCTTATTGCAGCAGGGTCTGCTGCCAGCAAGCGCTAAAAAACGCCCTCCAGTTGAAAAAAGCCCGGCCGCACGCCAATGTGTTCATACTATACAGGGATATCAGGTCCTACGGCCTGATGGAGGAGCACTATACCGAGGCCAGGCGAAGCGGCGTGATTTTTATAAGGTATGAAGAGGAATATGGCCCGGAGGTAAGACTTTCCGGAGGTCGGCCCGAGGTAGTGGTGAGGGATCATATACTGCACCGGCCTATAAGCATTAAGCCAGATCTGCTGGTGCAGAGCGCGGGAATAGAACCCGGGGAGGATAACGGAAAGCTCAGCAGAATTTTCAAGATTCCTCTGGACGCGGACGGGTTTATGCTGGAGGCCCACATGAAGCTCAGGCCGGTGGACTTTTCGGCCGATGGAATGTACCTTTGCGGCACGGCCCACGCTCCAAAATCCGTCAGGGAAACAATAATCCAGGCCAATGCGGCCGCTATGAGGGCGGTAACCATCCTTTCCAAGGATAAACTGGAGAACGTGCCCATAGTGGCCAAGGTTAATGCTAAAAAGTGCGTCTCCTGTGGTGTTTGTGTAAAGGTGTGCAGCTATAACGCCAGGAGTATTGATCAACGGCAAAGGGTGGCCGTGGTCACCGAGGTTCTCTGCCAGGGCTGCGGGGCCTGTGTGGTGGCCTGCCCCAACGGGGCCAGCCAGCAGAGGGGCTATGAGAAGTCGCAGATGCTGGCTTCACTGAGGGCATACCTGGGGTAGAAATTGGTTTTAAAAAAACGCCCTGACGGGCGTTGCCGGCTAAGGAAAGGGGACACACCTCTCTAGTGTGACTGCCTCCGGGGGTCAGAGGAATGTCCCCGATGCTTAGACGGCGGAATACAGAAGCCAGGAGCCAGAATAGTGACAGCCTGCCTTAAAAGCGACCCTCAAGAGACCCCACAGCGACATGCAGTGAGGGGGAGTGATTTAAGTCCGTGCGGAATGTACCGGAGGCTGCTACTGTCTCTTAACGACCGAGCCTACGGAATGCCGAGCCGGCTGCAGGACGCAGCCGGAAGCCGGAATCGACGCAAGGATGCGGCGTTGGAGGCGGTCGGCATTCCGTTGGCGACCGAGTTTAGAGACAGTTGCAGCAGGAGGTAATGCAGGCCGGACTTAAATCGCTCCACCTACCCATTAGTGACCATGTAGCGACCCTCAAGTGACCCAGGAGCGACCCAAAAAAATGAAGTTGGTCATGGTTGCAAAAAAGTTATCCACAATTCTCGAAAAGCATAATTTCCTATACAATGAAAAAATCCTTCGGAATAAGGCTGCGATAGACAGTTAAAAGGTACAAAGAAGGTGGACTGCTTTATGGAACAATTAAAGGGAAAAGAAATTGCCACCACCGGATCGGTGATGGTGGTGGGAGCGGGGATAAGCGGGATGCAGGCGGCACTGGATCTGGCCCAGTCAGGATACAGGGTTTACCTGCTGGACCGGCGGCCCAGCATTGCCGGCACCATGCCCATGCTGGACAAAACTTTTCCCACCAACGACTGCTCCATGTGTATTTTATCACCCAAGGTGGTTGATATAGGAAGTCACCTCAATATAGAGGTGATTACCCTGGCCGAAGTGGTGGGTCTGGAAGGGGTTCCCGGCAATTTTACCGCCACTGTAAAAAAACACCCCAGGTATGTGGATATGGATCTCTGTGTCAGCTGCGGCAGGTGTGAAACGGCTTGTGAACAGGTTGTAAGGAATAATTTCAACCAGGGGCTGGATACCCGCAAGGCAATATACAAGCCATACCCACAGGCCTATCCCAACGCCTACGTGATCGACGGGGAAAGCTGCCTCTCCTGCGGGTCCTGTGTGGGCAAATGCCCCCGCAAGGCCATAAACCTGGAGATGCAGCCTGAGAACGTACAGATTGCGGTGGGGGCCGTGATACTGTCGCCGGGATTCGAAATATTTGACGCCTCGGAAAGGGGCGAGTACGGCTACGGTATATTTAAAAATGTGGTCACCAGCCTGGAATTTGAAAGGCTGCTAAGTGCGTCGGGACCTTTTCAGGGGCATCTGGTGAGGCCCGGGGATCACAAAGAACCTAAAAAAATAGGCTTTATTCAGTGTGTGGGCTCCAGAGAGCCGGGCAGGGAAAGGAATTTCTGCTCAGGGGTGTGCTGCATGTACGCCACCAAGGAGGCCATTGTGGCCAGAGAGCACGTTCCGGGGCTTGCCTCCACAATATTCTGCATAGACGTAAGAGCCTACGGCAAGGGTTTTGAGCAGTACTACGAAAGGGCCATGGGCGAATACGAAGTGCGTTATGTAAAGTGTATGGTGTCGTCTATTAATGAGATTCCCAAAACCGGAAATCTTCTTATACGCTTTCGAACCGATGACGGGGTGCTCCGGGAAGAGGAATTTGACATGGTGGTCCTCTCGGTGGGCCTTAGCCCGCCCAAAGAAGCGTCTGCCCTGGCCGGGGCTCTGGGCATTGAGCTGGATGAATACGGGTTCTGCAGGCCGGGAGAATCCCCGGGGACCACCACAAGACCCGGTGTTTTTGTGGCAGGAACCTTTGCGGGTCCCAAGGACATACCGGAAACGGTTATTGACGGCAGCGCCGCAGCGGGCTGCGCCGCCAGAATACTCAACGACTCCAGGGGAACGCTCAGCAGATCAAAGCCCCAGGTTGAGGAAAAGGATGTTAGCGGCGAAAATCCCAGAATTGGTGTGTTTGTCTGTAACTGTGGAATAAACATTGGAAGCGTTGTTGACGTGCCGTCGGTGGTTAAGTTCGCAAAGGGGTTAAGGGGAGTGGTTTTTGCCGAGGAATTCCTTTTCGCCTGCGCCCAGGACAGCATAGAAAAAATAAAAAGAAGAATAAAATCACAAAAACTGAACCGGGTGGTGGTGGCCTCCTGTACACCCCGAACCCACGCGCCCCTTTTCATGAATGTATTAAGGGAGGCCGGGATTAACCAGTATCTTTACGAACACGTGAACATAAGGGAGCATTCCTCCTGGGTGCATAGGAATAATCCTGACAGGGCCACGGTAAAGGCCAGGGACCTGGTAAGAATGTCGGTGGCCAAGGTGGCTAAGCTTTCACCCATAGAAACAACTTTTACTGAAATAAACAAAAACTGCCTGGTGGTTGGAGGCGGAGCGTCCGGAATGACGGCTGCCCTTTCGCTGGCCGAGCAGGGATTCGGGGTTCACCTGGTGGAGAAGGAGGAAAAATTGGGGGGACTCCTGGCCCAGCTGCGTTATTCCATGGAAGGCACTGAGCCGTCGGAAATACTGGCAGGCCTCACCGAAAAAGTGACAGCCAATCCCGCCATCACGGTTCATACCGGATCAGAGGTTTCTTACGCCGCCGGTTTCCCTGGTAATTACAGAACTACCATTAAGGCGGGGGACAGCGAGGAGGAGATTATCCACGGGGCGGTTATACTGGCCACCGGGGCCGCAGGGGCCCAAACATCCGAGTATTTGTACGGGGACAGCGGCAAGGTGGTTACCCAGACAGAATTTGAGAAAAAAATGGCGGCCGGTGAGCTAAAGGGAATTAAAAATGTTGTAATGATCCAGTGCGTCGGCTCCAGGAACGCCGACAGGCCCTACTGCAGCAGGATATGCTGCACCCACGCGGTGAAAAACGCCCTAAAAATTAAGGAGCAGCGGCCCGGCGTCAATGTGTATATATTATACCGGGATGTCAGGGTTTACGGCCTTAATGAAAAATATTACACAGAGGCCCGCAGACTGGGGGTTGGTTTTTTCCGCTACGACACTGATAAAAAACCTGTGGTGACCCAAAGCCATGACGGGCTGGTGGTGGAGTTTGACGACCACGTAACCGGTTTCCGTTTGGCGGTGGATGCCGATATGCTGGTGCTGAGCACAGGGGTGGATCCCGCCCGGGACAACGAGAAGCTCAGTCAGTTATTTAAGGTGCCCCTTAACGCCGAAGGCTTTTTACTGGAGGCGCACCTGAAGCTGCGCCCGGTGGACTTCGCGGCGGACGGACTGTATCTGTGCGGACTGGCCCACTCTCCCAAGCTTTTGAGCGAGTCCATCGTTCAGGCCAATGCCGCGGCCATGAGGGCGGCCTCACTGCTGTCCAGGGACAAAATGGAAAACGTTGCCATAACTGCCTTCGTACAGGAAGAAATGTGCGCGGGCTGTGCAATCTGTGTCAGGGTTTGCAGCTACAACGCCAGGTACATGGATGAATTCACCGGTGTGGCCGGTGTAACCGAGGTGCTCTGCCAGGGCTGCGGGGCCTGTGTGGCCGCCTGTCCCAGCGGGGCTTCGCAGCAGAAGGGTTATGAAAAGGGTCAGATGATGGCCATGATGAGAGAAGTCTTGTAGTATGCGCCCAAATGGTTTTAGCGCATATAGATTTATTAGTCACCGAGGAAGGGGTTAGGGCTATGAGCGAGGTCAGTATGAATGAAAAGCTGGAAATAGGTGCGGCTGAAGCCGGAGGTGCGGAATTTGAGCCCCGGATAATAGGAATGGTGTGCAACTGGTGCAGTTATGCCGGGGCAGACCTGGCAGGAACTTCGAGGGTTCAGTATCCTCCCAATATAAGGCTGGTCAGGGTTATGTGCTCCGGTTCCATTGACCCGTTATACCTTTTGACCCCGCTATTGGACGGGGCCGACGGAATACTGGTGGGCGGGTGACACGCCGGGGACTGTCACTATGGTAGTGGCAATTACAAAGCACGGAGAAGGATTGCTGTATTAAGGGCTGCCCTGGACATGTTCGGAATTGAAAAAGAGAGGATCTGGTTCCGTTTTATCAGCGCCTCCGAGGGAAAGCTATTTGGCCGGACGGTGGAAGAAATGGTGGCTGTTCTAAAGAAGCTGGGACCAAATCCGGTAAGAAAACAATGGGAAATATAGCGGGGATGTGATTGAGATGAAAAATTATATACTGCCTGTTGATGAAAAAGGAATTAACCATTCCCTGGCTTCTTTCCTGGGACGTATGCTTACTGAAGGGATAGTGGGCATGATAATGGCCCCGGCGGACGCCGGATCCGGGAAAAGTGTGATCATGTCCATGATCAAGCCGGAAGGGCTGAAATGGATAAATCCCTTCGCCCCGGTGACCATGGCAAATTCCGCCCGGCTGGTGTCGGATCTTACCGCCCGGGAAGCACCCGGTGAAAAAATTGGTGTATTCATGAGATCCTGTGAAACCAGGGCTCTTATTGAGCTGGCCAAACACAACCAGGCAAATCTGGACAACATTGTAATTATAGGCATGGACTGCATGGGAACCCTTGAGCCGGCGGATTACAGCCAGTTAAGGGAATCCGGGGAATTTAAGGCCGGGGACTGGATGGCGGCATCCACCGCCGGGGAGTACAAGGGTAAAAATATAAGGCGGGCATGCTCGGTCTGCGGCCATGTGGAGGCCGAACACTCAGCAATCCACCTGGGCTGGGTGGGCATAGACCATTCCAAAAATGTGCTGGTGTCCGTTTCGGAAGAATACAGTGACTGGGTCTCCTCCTTCCTGGAGGCGGCAGGACAACCGGTGGTCGAGGGCAGGATGAAGCTTCTGGAAGAAATAGTTTCACGCAGGGATGAAAATAAGATAAAGCTATACGAAGAAATGGCAGAGCGCGCCGGCAGCCTGGAGGGGCTTTTAAAGGAACTGTCCGGCTGCATCAGGTGCTATAACTGCCGGCAGGTGTGCCCTCTGTGCTTCTGCCGGGAATGTGTTTTTTCCTCAGATATGTTCAGGCATGAGCCTGATTATTTCCAGGAAAGGGCCGGCCGCAGGGGAATTATGGCCATGCCGGCCGACAAACTTCTGTTTCATCTTACCAGGATAAATCACATGGCCCTGGGTTGTGTTGGTTGTGGACAGTGCGAATCGGCCTGTCCCGGAAAGATACCCCTGGGGATAATTTTCAAGATGGCCGGAGAAAAGCTGCAGGGTATATTTGATTACCTTCCCGGAAGATCCCTGGAAGAGGAGACTCCTCTGTCCACCTACCGGGAGGTTGAACTGGAACCCAGGTAGTAGCTGAGAAGTGGGAAGTGGGAAGTGAGATACGGGATTATAAGGGGGTTTGGGGTATGCGTGTAATCAGTCATGGAGAGGTATTGGAATCAGATCCCTGTTTTGCGGAAGAAGTAAAGAATCACAGCGGGCAGCCCATAGATCTGTGCTACCACTGTCAAAAATGCGCGTCGGGATGTCTTCCAATGGGAGTGGTGGGAGGTATTACCCCCAACCAATTGCTGAGGATGATCAGCCTGGGACTGAAGGATCAGGTAATCAAGAGTCCGGCCATATGGATCTGCACCGCCTGCGAAACCTGCGGCGCCCGCTGCCCCAACGGCATAAGCATTGCCGCCGTAATGGACGCGGTCAGGGAGATGGCCTATACCGAAAATATCACCGTTAAAGGGGACAGTGCCCTGACCTTTCACCGGTTGTTTTTGGGTGATCTTAAATCCAGGGGACGGATTAGCGAGAGTTTTCTGATGGCCAAATACAAACTGAAAACGTTACAGTTGTTTAACGATATGGATCTGGGAGTAAAGCTTCTGATCAGGGGAAAGCTGCCTCTTATTCCCAAGGGAATTAAAGGTAAGATTAAGGTCAGGAATATGTTTGACCGTTCGGAAGAAAAAATGCGCATTAAACACAGAGATCCCTGTGAAGGGAGGCAGGCTCGGTGAAGTTAGCATACTATCCCGGGTGCTCTCTGGAGGCCACAGCCAGGGAGTACGACCAGTCTTCCAGGGCGGTATGCCGGGAACTGGGAATTGAACTGAAGGAACTGGATGACTGGAACTGCTGCGGGTCTTCTTCGGCGCACAACCTTAACCATTTGCTGGCCGCAGGCCTGTCAGCAAGAAATATCGCTCTGGCCCAGAGGGAGGGAATGGACATAACCGTTCCGTGCGCCGCCTGCTTTGCACGGCTTCGTAAGGCGGACCATCTTTTGAAACAGGGCGGGGAAATGAAAAAAGAACTGGAAGAAATGGTGGAGTTTAAATATACCGGGCAGGTGGGCATAATTTCACTTCTGGAAGCTGTGGTGGAGAGGGCCGGGATTGATCTAATCAGTAAAAAAGTAAAAAAGCCCCTGAAAAATCTAAAAGTGGTCTGTTACTACGGCTGCCTAATGGTGAGGCCGCCGGAGGTCAGGGGTTTTGACCGGGTGGAAAACCCGGTGATGCTTGACAGGCTCATGGAATGTCTGGGGGCCGATGTCAGGCCCTGGTCGCACAAAACTGAGTGCTGCGGCGCCAGTCTGTCTCTGACCAGGGTAGAGGTTGTGGAGGGGTTAGTGGCCAGGCTGACAGGGGCTGCCCGGGAGGCCGGCGCCGAGGCCATGGTTACAATGTGTCCTCTATGCCAGAGCAATCTTGAAATGAGACAAAAGGGTCCCGGCAAAATGCCTTCATTTTATTTCACCGAGATGCTGGGGTTAGCCCTGGGACTTCCGGATACGCCGGAGTGGCTGGGAAGGCATATCAACAACCCCGCCGGCCTGATCAATAAAACGGTTAATTCGGACAAGTAAAGGGCTGTGCAAAAGCTTTCATTATAGTGGGGTGTGTGTCACTTTAGGATTACCGCCCCACAGTTTTTTTATGACTGGCCCCACTTCCCCTGTCTCACCGCTGGTGTGAAATAATTCCAAGCCTTTTTCCCTTTCGATATTCCCCAGACCGTATTGGGACAGAACTCTTCCCACCTGGCGGGCCACCGCCTCCCCGGTGTCAATGATGGTGATGTCTGGACCGGCAATGGACTGTACCATTTCCTTCAGAAAAGGATAGTGGGTGCAGCCCAGCACAATGGTGTCCACATCCCTTTCCAGCAGTGGATCAACGTATCTCTTCAGCGCTCTGGCAGTATCAGGGCTGTCGTGGCAGCCCGTTTCCACCATTTCCACCAGTCCGGGACAGGGCTGGGAGTATACATCGGAACCATTTTGATACCTTTCCAAAAGAGATGAAAAGCGCTCCCCGGCAAGGGTAACCCCGGTGGCCAAAACACCCACCCTGCCATTTCTGGTGACTGCAGTGGCCGGCTTAACGGCCGGTTCCATGCCCACAATGGGGACACTGTATTTTTGCCTGTATATATCAAGGCCTGCCACCGAAGCGGTGTTACAGGCCACCACCAGAAGCTTTGAGCCTCTGGACAAAAGAAAGTCGCAAATCTTCAAGGATCTGGCCACAATTTCCTCTGGCTTTTTTAATCCGTAGGGACAGTGAGCCGAGTCGGCGTAGTAAATGATATCTTCCCGGGGATGCAGCCGCCTCATCTCCTTCAAGACAGACAGCCCTCCCACACCGGAATCGAATACGCCTATAGGTCTGGAATCAGGCAAGTTTTTAACACCTCATCAAAATATTATTGCTATTATTAACCAGTATTGCCTTTTTTAAATTTTGCTAAAAAAGGACGAAACCAAAATTCATGAGTTATAATAGATTATCCTGAAAGCTATAATGAATTAAGCTTTACTTAAACTATAATACAATGCATAAGTCGAGGTGTAAATGTTGTGGAGTCAAGAATATGGGAGCTGGAAAAAAGGATAGATGACATCAGAAAGAGGCTTCCCGCACATTCGGCAAAGCCGCAATTGATCCAGGAACTGGAAGATCTTGAGGAAGAACTGGACAGGCTGAAGGATAAAATAACCGCCTTGTCGGCGGTGCCGTCTTGCAGACGGCGGAATCCAGGAGCCAGGAGCCAGAATCCAGAATAGTGACAGCATGCTTTAAAAGCGACCCTCAAGAGACCCCACAGCGACATGCAGTGAGGGGGAGTGATTTAAGTCCGTGCGGAATGTACCGGAGGCTGCTACTGTCTCTTAACGACCGAGCCTACGGAATGCCGAGCCGGCTGCAGGACGCAGCCGGAAGCCGGAATCGACGCAAGGACGCGGCGTTGGAGGCGGTCGGCATTACGTTGGCGACCGAGTTTAGAGACAGTTGCAGCAGGAGGTTATGTAGGCCGGACTCAAATCGCTCCACCTACCCATTAGCGACCATGCAGCGACCCTCAAGCGACCCCGGAGGAACTTGGGCCGATAAGGATTTAGCGCTTCAGTGCTTTAATACTTTAATATGTCATATACTTTCCTTAACGATGAAAAAGCAAGGGATAGTATTTCCGGGAACGGAGCTGATTGAGCTGAAAATAATTATTGACGCCGATGCCACTCCCAGACCGGTCCTGGATATCTGTAAGGAGGCGGCGGGACTCTTTGGGGTGGAACTGTGGACGGTGGCAAGCTTCAACCACCGGATAGAATCGAAGAATCACATAACCGTCGGCAATGGTTCCCAGGAGACTGATTTAAAAATTATCAACATCTCATCCAGGGGTGACCTTGTGGTAACCCAGGATTTCGGCCTGGCGGCCGTAATTCTGGCAAAGGGCGCGGGGGCCATATCTCCCTGGGGAAAGGTGTTCAGTTCCGAAACCATAGATTTTTTACTGGAGGAAAGGGAGATAAAGGCAAGGTTTAGAAGGGGCGGGGGGAGGACAAGGGGGCCGGCTAAAAGAACTAATGATGAAAACAAATATTTTCGTAAAAATCTTCTTCTTCTTTTGGAAAAAATGTTGGGTAAATAATGCTACAGTCTGGCAACAGGAGTTGAAATATTAATTATGACTAAAAATTTTCACGGCAGCGATATAAGATTCTCCAGGGTGTTATGGGAATTGGCCCGATCCCTGCCTGCCAGAGGCATGACCCTGAAGGAGCTGATGGACTGTCTCCGGGACAAGGGCCTGCTGGTAATGTGCATGGTATTGACAGTTCCATTTTTACTGCCTATGTCCATCCCGGGAAGCAGCACTCCCTTTGGTCTGGTCATTGCTTTGACAGGCTTGGGGGTTATGCTGGGCAAGACCCCCAGGCTGCCCGGAAAAATAATGAACAGGCCCATAGCTGCCGGGAATCTGTTTACGATTCTCGATAAGGGGTCCGGGCTATTTAAAAAGATAGAAACCTTTACCAGGCCCCGGCTGCCTTTCTTTACCGGCGGCGCCATGATCAGATTAAATGCGCTTCTTTTGGTTACCAGCGCCATATTGCTGATGTTTCCGCTGCCCCTTCCTTTTTCCAATACCTTGCCGGCCTACGGCGTACTATTTCTGGCTGCCGGAAGCCTGGAAAGGGACGGATTACTGATATTGCTGGGGTATCTCATGATTTTACTCACCATCATTTATTTTGGCCTTTTGGCCATCCTGGGGATGGCAGGACTACAGCTGTTGTTTTCCCGGATATAGAAAAACGCCCTGACGGGCGCTTGAGAATCCAGAATCCAGAATCCAGAATTGTGACAGCCTGCCTTAAAAGCGACCCCACAGCGACATGCAGTGAGGGGGAGTGATTTAAGTCCGTGCGGAATGTACCGGAGGCTGCTACTGTCTCTTAACGACCGAGCCTACGAATTTGGAGGTTAGATGTTGGAAGTCGGAAATCGGATTAAGCTAGAAATGGCTCTGAGGTCATTTCCTACAAGTTTTCTAACCTCTAACCTCTGGCCTCCCACCTCCAAAATGGTCGGCATTCCGTTGGCGACCGAGTTTAGAGACAGTTGCAGCAGGAGGTAATGCAGGCCGGACTTAAATCGCTCCGCCTACCCATTAGCGACAATGCAGCGACCCTCAAATGACCACGGAGCGACCCCAGAAAAACTCTGGGCTTGCATAAAAATGCTTTGGCGCTTCATATTCTGCCCTGAAAATACCTCGGGTCTTTATTAGCCACAGAGGACACAGAGAACACAGAGATTAAAAGAACACAAAGTATGAAATAGGCCGGTTGAAGAAGGTTAAAATAT
>LADN01000066.1 GCA_000961585.1 Peptococcaceae bacterium BRH_c4a
AAATTTTTTAACGATAAGAAAACGCCCTGACGGGCGTTGCCGGCTTGTAGACGGCGGAACTCAGAATTCAGAATTCAGGAGACAGAATTGTGACAGGCTGCCTTAAAAGCGACCCTCAAGCGACCCCACAGCGACATGCAGTGAGGGGGAGGGGTTTTAGTCCAGGCGGATGTTCCGGAGGCTGTTATCTGGCTCTTGGCGACAGAGCCGTACGGACTGCCGAACCGGCTGCAGGACGCAGCCGGTAGCCGGAATCGACGCATGGACGCGGCGTTGGAGGCGGTCGGCAGTCCGTTAGGCGACGAGCTTAGAGCCAGTTCAGCCGGAGGATAAGTAGATCGGACTCAAACCCCTCCACCGGCCACAGAGCGACCCAGGAGCGACCCCAGAAAAACTCTGGGCTTGCATAAAAATGCTTTGGTGCTTCAGTACTTCAGCGCTTTAATGCTTTAATGCGTCATATACTTTCCTAAGCGAGAACAAAATCGCCCTGACGGGCGGTGCCGTGCTTGTTCCTGACATAGGTAAGATACATATCCGTATCCCTCCCCCCTGCGATTTCTGTTATAATTAGGTATATACCACACTTTGCGGTCAGATCCTTCGGACGGCATAGACGTCCTAAACCCCCCACTGAAGCAAGGGGGGACACCCCCTTGGAACCCCCGTAACGGTATCAACTGTCCACTCTTAAAATGCTGGAACAGGAGTATTGTCCTGGGTATAATAGAAATAAGGGAGCTGTCTTGTTTGCCGCTGATCTGCGAATTTCTCGGGCTCAAGATATATATGTATTTCCACGACCATAACCCGCCTCACTTCCATGTCCGTGGTAGTAACATCTCAGCCCTCGTTGATTTTTCGGGAAGGGTTATAGCAGGGGATCTGCCGGGAGAATTATCGGCAAAGGTAACGGCATGGACAAAGCTTCGCAAGAAGGAATTAGAGGGGAACTGGAATAGAGCCCAAAAGGGAGAAGGACTTGTAAAGATAGACCGTTAGGTCTGGAGGGTGTTTTTATGGATTTTGATAAAGGGGTTAAATCCGTTTTGCATGAGATAAAAAGTGTCTACCCTGTTAGAGACTTTCACCTTATTTTGGAATTTGACAACGGAGAGTACAGGGTTGTTGATGTGCGCCCGTTCTTGGTTGGCTTTGCGTTTGAACCGATAAAAAATCCAGCCATTTTCAAGAAAGTATCAGTAGACAATGATGCCGGTACAATTTCATGGCTTGGTGAGGTTGACATAGATCCCGATGTTTTGTACGCCCAAAGCGTTCCTCTCGAATTGCCTATGGAAGCTCCCAGATATAAAGCGGCAGCAGATAAAACCTGACGGGACCGTAGCCATTGGGCGGCAGGGTAAAGCGCAGGGTATGCCGGTGGCTTCCCGGCTCCGGGAAAATATCCACCACCTTACCGTAGCCGGGTGGACGCAGTGAGGAAAAGTCAGTGTAATATTTATCATAATTGGGGTCTCTCAGTTGAACCGTACTCACTTTACCGTCAACCTGGAAGGTAACAATCTGGTTATACAAATCTATGAAGGACTGGTTATCCCGGGCATCGGGGTGTGTCGCCCCTTGCAAAACCAGAGCCGCCGGCCCGGTCAGGCTGAGGTTTACAGTATAGTCAACACCGTAATTGCCTCCGTTTACGCCCCTGACCCCCCGGGCGAAGGGATCAAAGCCGTTGCGCATGCGGTCATTTAAGAAAACGTCCGGGGTGTGGCACGGTGCCGAGGGGTCTTCTCCCTGGTCGCTCTCCCCTGCCGCCAGGGCAAAACTGGCGGCTTTACCCCCAGATGCGTCATAGCTCAGATTTATACCTTTGGAAACAGCCTCACCGGCAGGGTTGTCAGGGTAAACACCGGGAATAAAAAGGCCCCGCATGTGCACCATGTCATTTGCCCTCAGCGGCAAAACCCTTCCCAGCTTCTCCTGACGGTCAAGGAATAAATCAATATCGGCGCCAAAGGGCGCTATAAAGCTCCTGACACCCACCGACTCTCCGGGCTGAAGGTCTTTCTTGCCCACCGCCTTGCCGGTCCCGGCATCAACAAATTTAAGGTCGTAAACACCGGCTATCCACCCCCGGGGCCCCACATCCCCCTTTACCACAGTGCGGCCTCCGGGGGGGATGCGGCCCAGCAGCACCGGCGGCTTTGCCTCGGAAAGAAACCACTGCTGCACCAGCCAGTTACCCGTCGCCGTTCCAAAATAAAGCGGCTCCCTGTCCCCTGGCCGCAGTGGCGCTTCATCCTCCATGAAAAGATATTCACCGTCAGTGGCTCTGCTGGCAGCTATGGAAGACCGGCTGGCATATACCTCCAGCACCCGCCCGGTGCGGTTATTTACACTAAATCCGGCGGTGGCCGGCATGTTTTGCAGAGGGTTGGCCGTCCAGTCTATAAGCAGGTTCAAGTGGCTGAAAAGCACCCTCACCCTTCCGGAGGGGGACAGCACATCGTCCACCCGGCACAGTATCCCCTCTTCGGTGGGCATCTCGGGAACATTGCTGAAGAATAGATAAAATGTATCGTCCAGCACCAGCTTTTGCCCGGCGCTAAGGGACACCGCCCGGGCCAGTGTATTGGGGGGCACATCCTGTCCGACGGCATAGGCCGGGTTTTGAATCACAGGGCCTGATTCCGGTCCCGGGTCCCGTAGGCACACCGGCAGGGACATCATGGTCACCAGGGCCAGCAGGACAGATAAGGGTCCTAAAAACATTTTTCTTTTAACAGAAACTTTAAACAAACACTCCAACTCCGCACACCCGCAAGAACCGGGTTAAAATATAAATTAAGCCCTTTTATTTGATTACAATTCATCTTATAATCAAAATATCCTTTAAAATAGCAGCCGAAAGGATGTGAAAAACCAATGAAAACAGCTAACCGGCAAAACGATTCTCCCCGGGGAGACCGGACCGGCACGCCACGATGTGAAAGCTGTAAATGGAGGAGTTACGCTGAGAGGAACCCCAAAAGCATCAGAGGCAGGATCTGGTTCTGGCACACCAAATGGTGCCCCGGCTGGAAGGCATACCAGAAAAGTCGTCAGTCGCAGGACGTCGGACATCGGAATTCTATTTGACGCAGTATTTTTTATGTATATACTAATAAGTAACAATAATGTATATACAGGAGTGGGTCACATGGAGAATACCAAATTGACACCTATACGGTTTCCTCTAGATCTTTTATCCGACTTGGATAAACATGTGGGTGAACGGCAGAAAAGCAAATTTATAATTGAGGCTACAAAAAAAGAGTTGCTTAAATTGAAGCAAAAAAAAGCCCTGCAGTCCGCTTCCGGTATTTTTAAAGATAGAGACTATCCCGAGTTTGCTGACGCAGAAGATGTTTCATCCTGGGTACGGAAAATAAGGGATGAGACCGAGGCGAGAAGGAGGGAAATTTTTGGCGAGTAAAGGTTTCCTTTTGGACACTACGGTTTTAATTGATTTTTTCCGGGGACGCAAGGAGGTTGTTTGCTTACTTGAAAAACTCGTGGAGGAAGCGCCGCTGGCTTGCTGCCCGGTGACGGTGGTGGAGATATTCTCCGGCGTCAGGCCAGAAGAGCTTTCACGTATTGAGGAGCTTTTGGAAGCCTTACAATACTGTGCAATTCAATATAAAACTGCCCGCCGTGCCGGTCTGTATCGCCGGGAGTATCAGAAAAGAGGTATAACCTTATCTGTATCTGATACTTTAATCGTTGCCGTGGCGGTGGAAAACTCCCTTACCCTTGTTACAAAAAACGTACGGCACTTCCCGATGCCGGAACTGTCTGCAATAGAACATTAACAGCGTAAAATGGAGTCAGCCCTTGGCCGTCCTACGGGCGGGCAGGAATACAGAATTCAGAATAATGACAGCCCGGACCATCAGGCCCCGGGCTGTTTTTCGTTCCTTTTCTGGATTCTGAATTCTGGTCTTTTTACGGCTGCCTGCCACCCGGCATTTGTGGCATCTGCTTGATCATTTCGCTCAGATCCTGAACCTGTACCCCGGTCGGGAGATTGAAAGTATCAGCCGGCTGCGGGCCTACCTTCAGATTTTTGTACTCCAGTACCGTCTTTTCCCCACCGGATCCGGCGGACTCCACCCGTACCGGAATTCCATAGTCTTCCCGAATCCACATCTTGGTCTGTTCCTTGCCGTCGGCGCTGGCAATAGACACAACCTTGCACTTCACACCTTCATAAACGGTGGTCTCCAACACCTTTACCTTGTCGCCCTTTGATTCGGCATCATTTGCGTAGTCCAGGGGAGTTTGGTTTTTCTTTGCCTTATCCGGGCTCATCTTCATGGCCATATTTTGATCGGGCATATAGTTATAGATGGTATTGCCGTCAAATATGGTGATTATTTTTTGTCCCTCTGCCATCATTTCGGTTTTCATCTTGCTGCCCTGTATCCAGAATTTGCCATTTAACTTTGTCTCCCTGGAGGTCATGGTAAAGTCATAGGACATACCCTCCACCTTTTTACCCCTGGCAAAGATGTCGGCCAATTTTTCTTCACCGGCGGCCTTCGGCGTTTCCTTACCGGAAAGCTGCTGACTGACTGCCTCCTTCTTATCCCCACCGCAGCCGGCCAGAGCCAGCATAACCAAAACCAGTACCATCATCACTGATAACGATAAAAATCTTTTCACTTAAGTCGATCCCCCCTTCGTTTTATAGATATTTCTACCTGAAGGCTAAATATACCTTGTCAAATATTACTATTTTTTCTGCATTATAACATCATCCTCTGGAGATGCGATAATATTTATTGCCGACTACCCGAAAAATTCATCACTCTTTCCGTACAGGTCAGGCCTCTTCAATGCCTTTTTAGCCTGCCTTTTTTCCTTGAACCGGGCCAGCACCACGTAGAGGGACGGCACCACCAGCAGCGTCAGCAATGTAGAGAAAACAAGTCCGGAGATGATGGTCATGGAAATGGGTGTGAATATAGGATCTCCGGACAGGGCCAGGGGCGAAAGACCGGCCACCGCCGTGCAGGAGGTCAAAACAATGGGGCGCATCCTGGCCTCCCCGGCGTCAATTACAGCCTGGTGCAGTTCGATTCCGGACTTGCGGGCCCTCTCTATAAACTCTATAAGCACTATCCCGTTCCGCACCACAATCCCGGAGAGAGCTATGGCCCCCATCATGGTCATGAAGCCCAGGGGGGTGCGGGTGACAAAAAGTCCGATTATACTGCCGGCCACCGCCATGTAAACCGTGCTCATCACCAGCAGAGGCAGGCTCAGGGAGTAAAACTGCAGCGAAATCTGAATCAGGATAAGGAAAAACACTATCACCGAAAGCTTTGCCATATCTTTAAAAATTTCGGTCTGCTCGGACATTTCCCCACCTATATCCCAGCGGTAACCTTCCGGAAAATCCATCTTCTTCAGGATAGGCTCTATTTCATTCATCACCTCGGTGGCTGTCCTCCCCTTCACATCCCCGGTGATGCTGACCGACCTGGCAAGGTTGCGGTGGGGTATGGACTGGATGCTGAAGGACGGCTTGACCGCGGCTATTTCAGACAGTGGAATCTGTTCCCCCCGTATATTGGGGACGGTTAGCCTCTGGAAAATAACCATGGGGTCTTCCGGGTTTTTTTGAAGATACAGGTTAATGTCAATGAGGTCTTTGCCACTGTCATACTGCCCTATGTTGATGCCCTCGCTGACCAGCCGCAGGGTCCGGGACAAGTCGGTATGGCTGACCAGCTTCTGATCCATCATCTGTCTGTTCACCTGGAACTCCAGGGTATGCCGGTCCAGCCCGAAATTGTCCTGTATGTCCTGGGTCCCGGGCACCTTTGAAATGCGGTCCTTCACCTGCTGGGCCAGGAACCTTAGCTGTCCTATATCGTCACCGTAAATATGAATGGTAATGGGGTCTCCCACCGGGGGCCCGGTGGCCAGCCCGTGAGGATATACCACGGCCCCGGGGAACCTCTGCTTTAATTCTTCCCGCCAAAGGTCAATGGTTTGCGCCATATCCACCTTGTCCAGGTCCATTTTAGCCATAACTTGCCCCCTGGAGATGGATTCAGAAATCTCGGTGCCGTGCCCGTACCACATATCGGCCCTGCCGCCTGCCACGGCGGCCACCGACTTCACCCCCGGCTGCTGCTGTACCCAGTTCTGCACTTCCAACACAATCCGGTGAGTTTCCTCTATGTCTGTGCCCAGGGGCAGGCGTATGTCAATGGGCAGCTCCTCCCGGTCGGCCATGGGAAAAAGCTCCACCGGGGTAAAGGCTATCAGGCCGTAGGCCGCAGTTCCGATGGCAGCACCTATGAGACCTGTGCGCAGAGGCCGCCTGAGCATCCTTGGCATAAGGCTGCTGGCGTACCAGCGGGTCAGGCCGTTAAGCCGCTTTCCCAAAAGTCCGGCCGGTTTTTGTTCCTCCCCGGCTTTCCTGGGGTAGCGCCTCTCGTACCAGTGGCGGAAGATGGGAATAACGGTCAGGGACATAACCATGGAAGTAATCATGGTCAGTGTGATAATTACTGGAATGGGCTTTATAAACTCACCCGAGTTCCCCTTGAGAAAAAACAGCGGCCCAAAGGAAAAAACCGTCGCCATGGTAGCCGTAAGAATTGAAACGGAAACCTCCCTGGCCCCGTTGACTGCCGCCTTGAAGGGGGGCTCCCCCAGGACCGAAAGGTGTCGCTCAATATTGTCATTAACCACCACCGCATCGTCCACCAGTACCCCCAGCACAACTATGAGGGCGAAAATGGACATCATGTTTATTGTGATGTTAAGCGGCGGCAGGAAAATAAGCCCCACCGCCATGGATATAGGTATGGCAAAGGCGATTATCAGAGCGGTTACAAAATTTAATCCCAGGGTGCATACAAACAGCACCGCCAGAGTGGCGGCGATCATCTCCTTGACCAGATCATCGTACTGGTCTTTTACCGCCTTACTCTGGGAGTAAACCGGCTCCACCGCCACCCCTGCGGGGAGGGTTTTTTGCAGGGACTCCATCATTTTGTCAACACGGGCCTGCAGCACCGGCACATCGGCGCCCTTCTCCACAATGACCCCCATAACCACGGCCGGTTTTCCATCATGATAGGTGAATACCTTGACATCCTCGGTGGAAAGATAAGCCTTCCCTATATCTTTTAAAAACACCGGAAAGCCGTCCCTGGTGCGGGAAATGACCACCTGGTTGAGATCCTCCAGGTTGTACGTGTCCGGGAGCTTCAACATGTAAGTGCGCCCTTTTAGACTGAGGTTCCCTATGGGAACCCTTTCGTTTTCGTACCTTACCGCCATCAGCACCTGGGTCCAGGTGATTCCGTAATGCATCAGCTTCTGGGAGTCCAGATCCACCCGGACCACCTGTTCCGGCAGCCCGCCTATGGTGATATCAGCCACATTGGGCAGAGTACGCAGCTCATCCCGCCAAAGCTTCAGCGTTTCCCTCAGACCATAGAGCTCTCCCCTGGTATTGGCGGTAACATTAAAGGTATAAAAGGCGGTGCGGTTTAAATCATCGTTGATCCACGGCTTTTTTGCATCGTCGGGCAGGTCCGCCTCGGCGTCCTTAATCTTCTTGCGCAGCTCATCCCATACTGATTTGGGATCAAGCCCGTCTTTGGCCTCCACCACGATGCTGGAATAACCGAATCCGGAGGTGGACCTGATGGTTTTTATCCCCTGCAGTTCCTTAATCTTCTGCTCAAGCTTCCTGGTGACCGTCTGCTCAACTTTTTCCGGAGAGGCTCCTGGATAAATGGTATTTACAAAAGCAAAGGTTATGATAATATCGGGCTGCTCCTGGCGTGGAAGCTGAAAAAGACTCAAAATGCCCGCCAGGACAATCATAACCAGAAAAAGGATGGTGATCTTACGCCTTTTCAATAGATACTCAATCACTGTTTCGCCACCCCTGCCTGTTTTATGATGTTGCCGTCAAACAACTGCTCGGCCCCTTTGACCACCACCCGGTCCCCTTCTTTTAAGCCCGAGAGAATCTCCAGTTTGTTGTCCATCAGCTCCCCCATGGTTACCGGTGTCTTCACGGCTTTATCTCCGGCGGCCAGGAATACATACGGCTTTTCTTCACCCCGGCTCAAAACGGCCTCGGCCGGTAAAAAGAGCCCTTCCTTTGTCTCCACAGCCCGGACAGCCCTTACCACCTGCCCGGGAAACCATTCACGCCCGGAGTTTTCTATGGTTATCTCCACACCAATGGTCCCGGTGCCCTGGTTGGTGGCGGGGAAAACACGGGCCACCCTCCCCGGCCTGTTTTTGCCGTACAGTGTGAGGGCCACGGTGTCTCCGGTTTTCCATGCGGAAATCTCCCGGTCCGGCACCGGAAGTATAACCTTCAGGGTATCCACCCTGCCTATACGGTAAACAGGAGTGCCCAGCCCCACCAACTGACCGACCGATGAAAGCTTGGCCATGACCGTGCCGCCCACCGGGGCCTTCAGCTGGTTTTTGGCCGACCCGGAACCGGCCCCGGTCAGGGAATAAGCCTGTTGAGCGTAAAGATAATCCTTTTCGGCCACCGCAAAGCGGTTCTGGGCGCCTTCAAAATCGGACTTTGAGAGGGCCCCCTGGCCGTACAGGCTTTCCAGCCTGGAAAAGTCGTCCTTTGCCTTCTGGTATCCCACCTCGGCCTTTTCGAGGCCGTTTTTGGCCTGAGCCACCTGGAGAGAATATTCCGTGGCGTCAAGTCGGGCCATTATTGCCCCCGACGACACCTGATCTCCCTCCTTATAGGCCATTTCCAGTATGCGACCGGCTGCCTCAAAGGACAGGGCGGCCTCCTCCATCGGCTGAAGCGTTCCCGAAAGCTCCGAGTAACGGGATACCTTATCTGTTTTCAAGGTTATTATATCCACCGGCCTGGCCTCTGCCCCGGCTGTTTCCGACTGGTCCGCCGCCTTCTTGCCGCAGGACGTCAGCACCCCCGCCAGGATCACTGAAACCAAAGCCACCATCACCCACACTCTTTTTCCTTTCCCCATTTCCAATCCATAAACCCCCTTATAGTTATCCCGGCGTGTTGAATATAAATATTTACCCCGCATTAACCTCTCTGATCAGTCAATACCCCCCCCCTCACGCCGCTTTCATTCATTTCCTCAATATTGGCTACGCTTTCTTCCAGCCAGTCAATCCAGGCCTGTTCAATCTTAATCCCAACCCCCAGGGTAAGATTACCGAAGAAAAACTCCTTCTCCATACCCTTACTCTCCGGGTGTTCCATTATTTCTTTCCGTATTTGCAGGTAACGGTCCATAAGTGCCCTGTGGCGTGAAAGATGATCTTTCAACAGGGCAATTATTTCTTCCTTTTCCAGACATCCCCCGAAGAACACCTTCACCAGGAAAGGTATCCTCAATGAGGGCAGACCGATGGGCTCGGCCAGCCACTGCTTCAATTCCCTGCGTCCGGCCCCGGTAATCCGGTAGACTTTTCTGGGAGGGTGTTTTTCCTGATTCTCCACCTCCATAGTCAGCAGTCCATCCTTTTCCATCTGGCTCAATGTGGGATACATCTGGCTCAGGTTGGCGCTCCAGAAGTGCCGTACGGACCGGTCAAAGTGCTGCTTGAGATCGTAGCCTGTCATACTGGAATGATTCAGAAAGCCCAGCAGGGCATATTTCAGCGACATGTATTCACCATCCCCATCTATGTAAAAATTTCTGTATATAAGTTCTTATATATGCAATGCAATATATATGATAAAACCCATGGCTGTCATTGTCAATATAAAACAGCAAACAATTCCAAAGGGGCCATCACTTGCCGCCCCTCCGGGTCGCCGGATCACCGCCGCCCGCTTTACTTTCTGCTTTGCAGCACAAAGGGCTGCAGCGATCCGTCACTGTTGAAAAGTTTTTTGTAAGAAAGGCCCACCAGCATAAGGCAGCCTATGGCCACCGCCGTGGCAATCATCAGCATAACCACGATCTGGTAGCGCACCGCTTCCCTGGGGTCGGCCCCTCCCAGAATCTGGCCGGTCATCATACCGGGCAAGCTCACCAGCCCCACCACCATTAAAGAGTTGATGGTGGGAATCATGCCGGCCCTGACCGCCTCCCGCACGCTGCCCCGCACAGCCTCCCAGGGTGTGGCCCCAAATGTCAGCATGGCCTCTATTTCTGCCGACCGGGATCTGGCCTCTCCGTAAAGACGGTCCAGTGAAATGGCTATCCCGTTCATGGAATTGCCCAGTATCATACCAAAAATGGGAATGACAATCCTGGGAGAATACCATGGCTGGGGGGAGATAATAAGTACCGTGACGATGAGCCCCACAATATACGTACTGGCCATGAGGGCCGCAAAGGCCATGGCCGAAGGATAGCCGGGAACATTCGGGGTCCTCCCGGAGGCCGTTCTGGAGGCTATGTAGCACATGACCGTGATAATGAGGGCGATAAACGCCGGGCTGTCTATCTGAAATATCCAGGTAAGGGCATAGCCCACCAGAGTAAGCTGTACAAATGTGCGAACGGCGCCCCACACCAGGGACTTCAAAAGGCCCAGCCTTAAAAAGGAGGAGATACCCCCGGTTATCAGCACCAGCAACACTGAAAAGGCCAGCTGCAGGTTTGAAATCGGTATGGTGGAGTTCTCCATTTTTAAATCCCTCCCCGTGTTTCTATATCGAGAAAACGTATACTGTTTGAAAGCTGCTTATAATCCTCAGTATGGGAAACCAGTAAGACCGCCCGGCCATTTTGGCCTACCCAGCGGGAGAGAACCAGGTAAAAAGCCTCCCGGGACCTCTCATCCAGCGCCGCCGTGGGTTCGTCCAGCAGCAATACCCTGGGGTCCACCGCCAGTGACCTGACAAAGGCCAGCCTGGACGCCTCACCGCCCGAAAGTGTCCTGACATCCCGGTCCCACATGGCGTTATCCAGCAGAAGCTTCTCCATCAGTTCCCTGGCCCCGGACGGATCAAAGGCCCTTCTGCCGCCGGTCAATCTGGTCTCAAAGGGTTTGGCCAGATTTTCGGCCACCGTACCGTCAAAAAGAGCGGTCTTTTGAGCCAGGTAGTGAACATCGGCCCTCCATACCGGTCCGGGTATCCCGGACCAGCTCTTATCTTCCAAGAATGCTTCCCCCCCGCTGCCCGTCTGCAGCCTGGAAAGCACCCTCAGCAGGGTGGACTTCCCCGATCCCGAGGGGCCCCGCACCACCAGCACCTCCCCTGGGTTAACCAATCCCGACAGGGGATTTTTAAGCTCCCGCTCCGTTCCTATGGAGAATGTTATATCAATGAATTTAAAAATCATTTGATCAACCCTCCTCCAGAATTTCCCCGGCCAGCTCCCGGACTCTGGCCCGGGCCTCCTCCAGCACACTGCCGCCATAATCTGTTATTTTATAATACTTCCTTATTTTACCTTCCACATTTATCTTTTCAGAAACCAGCAGTCCTCCCTCCTCCAGCTTTGCCAGCATGGGATACATTGTGCCGGGGCTGACGTGATAGCCATGGCCGCCCAGCTCCTTGATCAGGTCCAGCCCGTAAACCGGTCCCAGGGAAGCATGGTAAAGAATATGCACCCTTATAAATCCCAGAAAAAGCTCTCTGAACATATTATCACCTCACGTTATCGTTTTACGATAATATTATCGCACATTTAACCCTAACTCAACACTTTCTTTAACGATAAAAAAACGCCCTGAAGGACGCTTGAGAATCCAGAAGCCAGAATCCAGAATGGTGACAGGCCGCCTTAAAAGCGACCCTCAAGAAACCCCACAGCGACATGCAGTGAGGGGGAGTGATTTAAGTCCGTGCGGAATGTACCGGAGGCTGCTACTGTCTCTTAACGACCGAGCCTACGGAATGCCGAGCCGGCTGCAGGACGCAGCCGGAAGCCGGAATCGACGCATGGATGCGGCGTTGGAGGCAGTCGGCATTCCGTTGGCGACCGAGTTTAGGAGAGTGTTGCAAAACTATATTAAGAGGTCAACAAAGTACTTATTCGACTACAACCGGAGGCTGTTCAAAAAGCTCCAGATGCAAGGCGCGGCAAGGCTTCAAGCGGAGGCGTACTCCTTGTACGTTGAGCATTGAAGCCGCCGCCGCAACGCCGCAGATGGAC
>LADN01000044.1 GCA_000961585.1 Peptococcaceae bacterium BRH_c4a
CCAGGTCCGCCGCCAGGTCCGCCGCTGGGTCCGCCACCGGGTCCGCCACCGGGTCCGCCGCCGGCGTCAGCCTGGATGACAGCAAAGGATATTGGCGCCGTAATGGTGGCGCTAATCAGGAATAGAAACGTAATAATAAGAACCAGCCTTTTAGAGAGTTTTTTCATCAATAAGTAACCTCCCGCATCTTACTTTTCTTTATTGACCTGTAAGCATTTATTTTAAACATTACGGTTAGCTATTCATATATATCAGCCCCTCTCGACATGTTCTAAAGAAACATTCGGCCCTAGCTTGCACATGATAAAAAACTTTGCACGCCAACGCCAAGATATCGACAAAAACAGGATAAAAAAAATATAGCATTTTGTTGAGGGAGGAGTCAATTGCCTTTTGGGGTGAGGGGACAAAAGGAGTGTATCACCCTTATGGATGATGAGTGCATAATAGAGGAATAGAAAAAGATTTGTAGAAACACAATATTGCGCAGGATTTAGAAAGCACGCCACTGACTTACAGGTAATTACATATACTGAGGAAATACATAATGTTTAGAACTGCAAACATATACAGGGGAATAATACCCGGGTATGTACACCTGATTCTGCCGCTCGGACTTCTTTTTGGCTGGATGCTCTCCTTTCCGATGGGGCAGTGTCTATACGCCCTTAGTTCTGTAAAAGGTATAAATCCGGATATGCTTTTCAAGGTTTTTTTGGTTTGGCATTTCACAGGACTGATTGTTTTCGGCTTTACTTTAAATAGATTACCTTTCAAAAAAGGGCTGCTTATTTTATCTCTCCTTGTCCCGGCGCTTTTTACAGCAGGTCTTGCCCTTATGCCGGGAAACTATATTATCTTTTTATCGGGTTTTTGTGGTTTTGCAATAACACCGTTCATTATCAACTGGGCAACTAGCTTCGTGAGTAGTACCGACAGCCGCTATCGCTGCAGGGTCATGGCAATGACTATAATCCTGGCGAACATAATTCTGTTTATTTACACCCTGTTAATATCCTTTATCAGCATCGGATGGCTGGCTTTATCCGGGTGCCTTCCGTCCCTCCTACTCGTAGTCCTGGATTTAAAACTCTTTTTTTATAAGCGTATAAAGGTTGACAAATATAAAACCAATGTTTTACGGTTTCGAAACGTGCGTTCTGTTGATTCGCCCCGTATTACCAGTAATATTTTCAGTGTTAAAGGGCTACTTTCATTGTTATTGATGGTGTTGATTTTTAACCTGACTGCCGGTTATATGTATGGGGAAATGTTCAGAAAGCATTTCGCCATAGTGGGGCCGCTTATTTTTTCTTTCAGCATATTTCCTTATATTGTGGCTACGATGCTGGCCGGCTACCTAGGAGACTTCATCAATCGAAAAGTGATAATACACTCCGGGCTGGTCTGCTTGGGAGTTTCAATAGTTATTTTTCCGTCTGTTTCAGGCCTGTGGGGTTTCTTTCTTAGCGAAACACCGATTCAGGTGGCTTATGGCTTTTTTGACGTCTTTTTGTGGACGACCCTAGCGGATATAGCCGAAAAATATACTGCAGAGAGAACATATGGAGTTGGCCTGGGTTTAAATGTATTTCTTATATTTGTCGGGATTATTCTTAACGATTTTCTTGTACAGTTTAATTACAGCACACTGATGCCGATCCTCATTTTGATTGTAATTTTTATAGGCGTGGCTCTCCTGTTGGGACTGGAAAACATTTATCTGCCCCAAAAGTCGGCACGGATAAACCTGGAGGGCTTCCCTTTTGAAAATCTTACCTTAAGAGAAAAAGAAGTAGCCATGCTAATTATACAAGGTAAGTTAAACAAAGAAATCGCTGATAAACTTAGCATCAGCGAAAATACGGTAAAAACTCATATCAGGAATATTTTGAAGAAATCAGGCGCTTCAAACAAGCTAAAATTTTTAACAATAATAAATGACAGCAATAGTGATTGAATTTGCCGGATCCATTAAATGTCCGAGCAACCTGCTAAAATAGACAACTTATTATAGAAGACATAATAAAAAAAACGATGAAAAACCGGCCACCTTTGACATATCCTCAATAGCACATTATGGCCCGTTCAGCCCCATTTCCTTTATTATCTTAATAATGGCCTTCTTTTCAATGCGGGAAACGTAGGATCTCGATATATCAAGTATGCTGGCTATCTCCCGCTGGGTTTTGCGGGTTCCGTCCAGGAGGCCGAAGCGAAGCTCCAGCACCTTCCTTTCCCTGTGGGTGAGGTTTTTAATTTTGACCAAAAGCCTCAGCTGCTCAGATTTATTTTCCACCAACTCGGCCACAACATCGGAGTGGGTTCCCAGAACATCCAGCAGGTTTATCTCATTGCCCTCTTTGTCTATGCCTATGGGGTCGTAGAGGGACACCTCGGACCTTATCTTCTTGACAGATCTCAGGTGCATCAGAATTTCATTTTCAATGCACCGGGCGGCATAGGTGGCCAGTCTGGTGCCCCTGTCCGGGCAGTAAGTGTCTATGGCCTTGATCAGGCCTATGGTGCCTATGGAAATAAGGTCGTCGGTATCCTCGCCGCTTCCTTCAAATTTTTTAACAATATGGGCCACCAGGCGCAGATTATGTTCGGCCAGGATGTGCCGGGCCTGCTGATCTCCCCTGTTGAGGCGGATGATGTATTCGGCCTCCTCGCCTTCCGAGAGGGGATGGGGGAAGGTGTTGTTGGAAATATAAGATGTGAGCAGTAATATTCCGTTTGTCACTGAAAGTATCATAAGCGCCCAAAGGCCGTCAATCATGTAGCAGCCCCTCCTCCCCCCCCGGATACTTCAATAATTTTATGGGGGATTGACATTTTTGGTGCCTGTCTACACCGGAAGGAGTTTTTTTGAGGGGGATAGAATGTATTTAAATTATTTATGAAAAGAGCGTGATCCCGGTTGATTATGGTATTATACGGGATAGGCGAGTCCCGTTCTCTGATTGCGGCTTTAAAGGATGAGGGCTTTGGGGTTGCGGCAATGGTTCGCACCGATTACGGCGGGAGGCTTGCCGGGGTAAGCGGCGCCGACAGCGTGGTGGACGCTCCCCCGGATACCGAAGAGATGAAGTCGCTGATGGTGCGCCTGGGTGTGACGCTGGTTATAGACGCCACCCATCCCTTCGCCAATCCACTTTCCAACATGGCCAGGGAGGCCTGTGCCTTCCTAAAAACTTTTTTTATAAGATTCAGCAGGGGAGAGACCGATTTGCCTAATGGATCTCTCATGCACCGGGCGTACTCCTGGGAAGAGGCGGCGCAAGCGGCATCGGGCTTTGGGGACACGGTGTTTCTGACCACCGGGAGCAACAACCTGGAGGTATTCCTTCAACATCCCTCATTGCGGGGCAGGAGAATTGTGGTAAGGGTGCTTCCCGATCACAGGGTGATAAAAAAATGTCAGGATCTGGGCATTTCTCCCCGGGATATAGTTGCCATGCAGGGACCTTTTTCTGTAAAATTAAACAGGGTTATTTTTCAGTCCTACCGGGCCGGGGTTATGGTCACCCGGGATGGCGGGCCGCCCGGAGGCGCGTATAACAAGGTAAGGGCGGCGGCTGAGCTTAATATTCCGGTGGTTTTAATCCAGAGGGAAAAGATTCACTTTCCGGAGTGCTATAACGACATGGAGCAGCTGATGGCCGCAGTGGAAAGAATTTATTCATAATAACTCATAAAGCCGGGAGATGTGCCTTTGATTACGCAAAACAACACCCCTCGTCCCAATTTTGCCGTGGAACCTCCGGGCAACAGGTGGCTGAGGTTTTTATACCCTAAAATGTACGTGCCCTCAGTGACCAGCATTGACCCCCAGCAGCTGTATTCGAGGGGTATTCGGTGTGTGCTCTTCGATCTGGACAACACCGTGGTGCCCAGGGATAAAACCTGTCTTTCCACCGAGGTGGCCGGGTGGATAAAGAGCTTGGGGGAGAGGGGGATAAAGGTGTGTGTGGTTTCCAACAACGGCCCGGCCAGGTTGAGCCGGGTGGCCGGGATTGAGGAAATACCCTCGGTGTGCAGGGCTATCAAGCCCCGCAAGCACCCTTTCCGCAAGGCCATGAAAATGCTGGGGGTTACTCCCGGGGAAACGGCGGTGGTAGGGGATCAGATATTTACCGACATTCTGGGAGGAAACAGGCTGGGATTGTACACTATTTTGGTTATGCCCATGCCCGGAAAGGAGTACTGGGCCACGGAAATGTTCAACCGCAGGCTGGAAAGACTGGTTCTTTCCAGAATTATACAGTCCGGGACAGGGGGAGGAGAGCCCAGAAGTGTTGGAGATAAACGGTAAGACAAGGATATGCGGTATTTTTGGTTACCCGGTGGAACATTCATTTTCTCCGGCCATGCATAATGCGGCCTTTAAAGACATGGGCCTGAACTATGCCTACGTGCCCTTTGCCGTAAGGCCGGAGGATCTGGCAGGGGCTGTAAGCTCCATAAGGCACCTTAATCTGGCCGGTGTAAATGTCACCGTGCCGCACAAGCAGGCGGTGGCCGGGCTGGTGGACCTCCTTTCTCCGGCAGCCCGCCTTGCGGGGGCGGTAAACACCATCGTAGACAGCGGGGGTGTTCTCACCGGTCATAATACCGACGGGATGGGATTTGTGCGGTCTCTGGAGGAAGAGGCCGGAACTGAAATTGCCTCGGGGCCGGCTTTAATTATAGGCGCGGGGGGAGCGGCCAGGGCAGTGGCGGTGGCCTTGGCTCTGAACGGGGCCCCGGCCCTTTTCATTACCAACAGGACCAGGGAAAAAGCCGCTGATCTGTGTGAACTAATCAACAATAACACCGGCTGCAGGGCATCGGTGCTGGGCTGGCCAAAACCCGGCCAACAGGGGGGCGAGGGCTGGGTGGAGGCGCTGGGCGCCGCCGCATTTATGGTGCAGACCACTTCCATGGGGATGCACCCCAATACAGTTGAATTCCCTCCCGTTCCCTTTAACCTGCTGAACAAAGGCCAGGTGGCGGTGGATCTCATTTACAACCCCGGCCGCACTGCTTTCATGAAGCTGTGTGAGGCTGCCGGTTGCAGGGTTTTTAACGGAATTGGCATGCTTTTGCATCAGGGTGTAATGGCCTTTGAGCTTTGGACCGGCCGGACCCCCCCTGTGGATGTCATGCGGGAGGCCCTCCGGCGGTGCCTGGAAGGCAGAATGCAGAATGCAGAAATATTCTTACCCAAAATCGATACTTATTAGGCGGTGATATTTATGCTACACTTTGTCACGGCGGGAGAGTCCCACGGTCCCTGTCTGACCGCAGTGGTGGAAAACCTTCCGGCCGGAATACCGGTTACTGAAGAATACATCAACCTCCAGATGAAAAGACGCCAGGGGGGCTATGGCCGTGGGGGCAGGATGAAAATTGAAAGTGACCGGATAAAGTTTACCGCAGGTGTCCGGGGAGGCTTTACCATGGGCAGCCCGGTTTCCATGCAGATAGAAAACAGAGACTGGGAGAACTGGTCTGAAATAATGGATCCAGGTCCGGCGGCCGCCACCGGGACCAGGGTGGTTACCCGCCCCAGGCCCGGTCATGCCGATCTGGCGGGCGCCATAAAGTACGGCCACAGGGATATCAGAAATGTGCTGGAGAGGGCCAGTGCCAGGGAGACTGCCGCCAGGGTGGCTGCCGGAACCTTGGCCAGGAGGTTTCTGGAGGAGCTTGGTGTAAGCGTGGTGGGGGCCGTGGTGGGCATCGGCCCTGTGTCCTCCGGTATTCCGGACTGCCAGCCGGAAGATCTGGCCTCCATTATTGCCGGTTCACCCCTGGGGTGCGCCGATGCAAAGGCCGAGGAGGCCATGAAGGCTGAAATAGACCGGGCCAGGGAGATGGGGGACTCACTGGGAGGAGTTTTTGAGGTAAGGATTTATGGCCTTCCTCCTGGTATTGGCAGCTATGTTTCCTGGGATAGGAAGCTGGATGGCCGCCTGGCCGGAGCTATGATGAGCATACAGGCCATAAAGGGGGTTGAGCTGGGGCTTGGCTTCACAGCGGCTCAACTGCCGGGTTCCAGGGTGCATGATGAGATTTTCCATGATCAGGAGATAGGCTTTTACAGGAAGACAAACAGGGCTGGTGGTATCGAGGGAGGCATGACCAACGGCGGCCCGGTGATCATCAGGGCGGTCATGAAGCCTATTCCCACGCTGTACAAACCACTTAAAAGCGCGGATATTATTTCCAAGGAATCCTTTGAGGCCTCGGTGGAGAGGTCTGATGTATGTGCCGTTCCAGCCGCCTGCGTGGTGGGCGAGGCCGTGGCGGCCTGGGAAATAGCCCGGGCCTGTCTTGAAAAATTGGGAGGCGACTGTCTGGATGAAATAAAGGATAGATGGCTGCAATATAAAAGCAGGGCGAAAAATTTTTAAAGGCCGGGGTAGTGGGTGATGAACATGAAAAATATTGTTTTAACGGGTTTCATGGCCTCGGGCAAGACGGCGGTGGGCCGCATTCTGGCCCAGCAGATGGGGATAGATTTTGTGGACACCGATGAGGAAGTGGAAAGGGTTACAGGTAAAACCATAACTGAACTTTTTAGCAAATACGGTGTAACCAGGTTCCGGTCCGAGGAGGCCCTGGCCATAAAAAAAATATCTCGGAAAAAAGGTATTGTTATTGCCACCGGAGGCGGGGCCGTGCTGAACCCGGAGAATGTGGAGGCATTGAAAGCAAACGGGGTTCTGGTGCTTTTAAAATGCAGCCCTGAGGTGATTTACAGCCGGGTAAATGGAGGGCGTACCCGGCCGCTGCTGGCCAGGGGGGAGAATCTTTTGCAGCAGATTAAGGATTTGATGGTTGAGAGAGAAGAGGTTTACTCCTCTTCTGCGGATCTGGAAGTATATTGCACGGAAGAAAGCAGGGAAGAGGTTGCTTCCTTGATAATAAAGAAGCTCAGAGAAAGGAAATACATTTAAAAATGAGCAGTGTATTTATAGATCTGGGTTCCAGGAGTTATACCATACATATAGGCCGCGGCCTCCTGGCATCTGCGGGACAAATAATAAAAGAAGTTTATCCCTTTATTTCAAAGGCTATGGTGGTTACCAATCCCACGGTAAACAGCCTCTACGGCCATGAGGTGTTCAACAGTCTGGAAGAGGCCGGAATTACCCCCATGCTGGCCGAAATTCCCGACGGAGAGGAATACAAGGCCCTTTCCATTGCCGAGGGCATTTATGATCTGGCGTATACCGCTGAGCTGGACAGGAAAACTCCCATTATTGCCCTGGGAGGGGGTGTGGTGGGGGACCTGGCGGGCTTTGCGGCCGCAACCTACCTCAGGGGAGTGCCCTTCGTCCAGATACCCACCACACTGCTGGCCCAGGTGGACAGCAGTGTCGGGGGGAAGGTGGCGGTAAACCACCCCCGGGGCAAAAATATAATAGGCGCCTTTTATCAGCCCTCGGTGGTGATGGCCGATCTGTCCACCCTGAAGACCCTGGACCAGAGGGAAATGAGGGCCGGGATGTCCGAGGTGATCAAGTATGGGGTTATTTCGGATGAAAAATTCTTTGGCTGGCTGGAGAAAAATCTGGAAAGGGCCATGGAACAGGACTCCGCCGTCATGGAGAACATTGTCGCAGTTTCCTGCCGGATTAAGGCCGGGGTGGTCCAGGAGGACGAGACCGAACAGGGCAGGCGGGCCATTCTTAATTTTGGCCACACCGTGGGCCATGCGGTGGAATCCCTGACGGGATACGGCGTTTATCGTCATGGCGAGGCCGTGGCCGTGGGAATGGCGGCGGCAGCCAGAATATCCGAAAAGATGGGGCTGCTGGACAGCCGGGAAAGACAAAGGCTTGAGCGGCTCCTGAACCGGGCCGGGCTGCCGGTAAGTGTTCCGGTTTCCCTGGACAGAAAGGATTTAATATCCTCCATGAGGAGGGACAAAAAAGTTATTTCCTCCAGGCTGACCTTTGTTATACCTGAGGCCATCGGCAGGGTGAGAATGGTCAGAGACCTGGATGAGGGCTTGATTGTTTCCTGTTTGTAGAATATTGGCCGGAATGTACGTTCCGAAAGACTAAAATTACAATTTTGCACGTTATATTAACCGCAGCCGGCGCATAGGAATTTATTACTAGTAATAGAAATAACTGTGACTGGTATAAATACCTGAAGGGAGAGTGCGCCTTTGCGGTTTTATGTTTTTAACCGGCGAAGTATTGAAAACAAATTTTTCTGGATGGCTCTGGCGCTGCTGTTTTTTATGGTGGGTATGATGTTCGGAGGCGGTGCGGAAACAGTGGCGCAAAACCAGCCTGTTTACCAGGGGAGCAGCCGCCATAAAGAGATTGCCCTCACGGTAAATGTTTTCTGGGGGGAAGAATACATTCCCCAGATGTTGGACATTTTGAAACAAAACAATGTTAAGGCAACTTTCTTTCTGGGAGGAACATGGGTGAAAAAATACCCGGAACTGGCCTCCCGAATAGCTGCGGAAGGGCATGAGATTGGCAGTCATGGCTACTCTCACCCGCATCCTGACCAGCTTTCAAAATTTGAAAACCTTCGGGAGATACAAAAATCCGAAGATATTATTTATCAGGCCACCGGCATCAGACCCAGACTCTTCGCCCCCCCCTACGGAGAGAGGGGACCTTCTGTTCTGGCGGCGGCGGATGAGGCTTCCTACACCACCGTTCTCTGGTCGGTGGACACCATTGACTGGCAGTTGCCTCAGCCCCAGACAATTGTTCAGAGGGTGGTGGAACGCGTCCATAATGGGGCCATAGTATTGATGCACCCCACGGCGCCGACGGTTAAGGCCCTTCCGGAGATCATTAAGCAGCTCAAAAAGGACGGGTATCAACTTGTAAATGTCTCAAGGATAATGGAGGGGCTGGAAGCTATAGACAGCAGTGTTACCGGGAAAAAGACGGTAATCTGACAGCCGGTTTTCATTATAGTTGGCCATGCCGCCAGCGGCGCCACGGAGGATGAAAAGCTGATCTAGCCACAGAGGGCACAGAGAACACAGAGAAGTTTATAGCTGAAAGCAATCTAATATTCTCAGGATATATCGTTCCAAACCTGGAAAAATATTTTCTTATAGTGAAAAAGGATTTATAGAAAATCCGTTGAAGCGTACAATTCTAACAATCTTTATGAAAAAAACAGAACGCCTTAAAAATTCATCAGGTTGGGTAGGTGTCATATTGATAAAAAAGACTGCGCTGGGTAATGGGGTTACCCTGCTTACCGAGGACATACCCCATGTTCGTTCCGTGGCGGTGGGTGTCTGGGTAAATGTGGGTTCCAGGGACGAGGATGACCGGGTTGCGGGGATATCTCACTTCGTTGAGCACCTTATGTTCAAGGGTACTGAGAACAGGACGGCAAAGCAGATTGCGGAAGCGCTGGACGCCGTCGGCGGGCAGCTTAACGCTTTTACCACCAAGGAATACACCTGTTATTACGCAAAGGTGCTGGACGAGCATTTTGAACTGGCCTTGGATGTGCTTTCAGACATGCTGTTCAATTCCAGGTACGATGTTAACGACATGGACAGGGAGCGCAATGTCATACTGGAAGAAATCAAAATGTATGAGGATACCCCGGATGAGCTGGTTCATGATATATTCGCCAACACCATCTGGCAGGTGCATCCCCTGGGACGCCCAATTATTGGCCGGGCCGAAGTTATTAAGGAGATGAACAGGGACTCTATTCTGGATTACCTGGGCAAATACTATGTTCCAGGAAATATTGTGGTAACCATTGCTGGCAATCTCCAACATGATAATGTTGCCGAGATTATAAACAGGGTTTTTGGAGGGCTGAAAGGAACCCCACTGCCCCGGCTGCTGGAATCTCCCGTACCCAAAAAGGAGATAACGTGCCGGGGGAAGGAGATCGAACAGGTTCACCTTTGTGTGGGAACCCCGGGGCTGCCCCTGGATCACAGCCAGATTTACGTTATCCAGCTTGTCAATACCATTCTGGGGGGCGGTTTAAGCTCCCGCCTGTTCCAGGAGATAAGGGAGCAGCGGGGCCTGGTGTACTCGGTTTATTCATACCACAGTTCTTATCATGATGCCGGTCTGTTCTGCGTCTATGCCGGCCTTTCCAAGGAAAATGCGGAGCCTGCCCTGGAACTGATTTTTAGAGAAATCAAGGATATTCAGAAAAACGGTGTAACAGATCAGGAGCTGAGAAGGGCAAAGGACCAGCTCAAGGGGAACCTGCTGCTAAGCCTTGAAAGTGTTAACACCCGGATGAGCCGGCTTGGCAAATCCCAGCTATACCTGGGCAAGGTGGTTTCACCGGAGGAGATAGTACAAAAAATTGAGAAGGTTACGGCCGAGGAAATAGTCATTTTGGCCGCTGAAAAGCTCAATCCCAATAATTTTGCCCTTGCCAGCGTAGGACCCTGGGACGATAGCGGATGTTTGGAAAAAACGGTGGGCAAATTAATATAATTCTGTAATGCTTTCCCGTCAGAATACAGGAGACAGAATTCAGAATCCAGACCTCCATGCCGTAAAAATACGGCGCCACGGAGGATGAAAAAATGCATGTAATAATTGTTTTTTAGCCACAGAGGACGCAGAGGGCACAGAGAAGTTTATAACGCATAGGAAAATACAGTTCTCTTTAATTAACCATTTCCCGTTAAAAGCGTTTCAAAAAGGCTTCCTCTGACAGCAATCTGAATTGGAATGCATTATAGGGGCTTTTTTATATTTATATTTTAACCTTCTTCAACCAGCCTATTTCATACTTTGTGTTCTTTTAATCTCTGTGTTCTCTGTGATCTCTGTGGCTAATAAAGACCCGAGGTATTTTCAGGGCAGAATATGAAGCGCCAAAGCATTTTTATGCAAGCCCAGAGTTTTTCTGGGGTCGCTCCGGGGTCACTTGAGGGTCGCTGCATTGTCGCTAATGGGTAGGCGGAGCGATTTAAGTCCGGCCTGCATTACCTCTTGCTGCAACTGTCTCTAAACTCGGTCGCCAACGGAATGCCGACCATTTTGGAGGTGGGAGGCCAGAGGTTAGAGGTTAGAAAACTTGCAGGAAATGACCTCAGAGCCATTTCTAGCTTAATCCGACTTCCGACTTCCAACATCTACCTCCAAATTCGTAGGCTCGGTCGTTAAGAGACAGTAGCAGCCTCCGGTACATTCCGCACGGACTTAAATCACTCCCCCTCACTGCATGTCGCTGTGGGGTCTCTTGAGGGTCGCTTTTAAGGCAGGCTGTCACAATTCTGGATTCTGGCTTCTGGCTTCTGAATTCCGCCGTCTGCAAGACGGCA
>LADN01000038.1 GCA_000961585.1 Peptococcaceae bacterium BRH_c4a
TTTTCTTATCGTTAAAAAATTTAATAACATATTCCGCAATCCCAAAATGATAAATTAGTCCTATTTTGTTTAGTGTAAAAGTGTGATAAAAAATAAATAATCTGTCATAAAAATAACCGAAAAAAGCAAACCCAGCGAAAGCCGGGGACGCAAAGCCATGGGTCTAAGGCGTGGAAAGCTAAGACTGCCAGGTTGCCGTAAAATAACCAGAACCTCTCCAAGCCTTTTTCCCATTAATCGGAAAAAGGCTTATATATATTTTAAAAGGGGGTATATCAATGGCAAAAAAAACGATGCTTTACAGAAAAACCCTCAGCATAATCACCATGATCATCTTCATCACCGGCAACATAATAACCCCCGTCAACGCAGCATCCCAAACCGCCCAAAACACCTTAGCCGCCCCAGGCCTGACAGACCCCTTCGGCCCGCTGGACCCCGGCGGCTGGGGCCGGATGAACCCGGGGCCCGGAAACGGCATATCAAATTCAGCAAATCAACCGGCCCCAAAGAAAATATCAGTAAACGCAAAAGCCCTCAACAAACTATACAACATGCCCGATTATGTGTCCGCAACAACCGGGGCGGCCAACCCAAAAACAACAGACCTGTCATTAAACGCCCAGCACATGCCCCTGACCATCCAAAGAACATATAACGGAAATCCCGACCGGCAGGGACCCCTAGGATATGGCTGGACCTTCAACTACGACCAATACCTGCAAATGCACCAAGAGTTCAAAATAGCAGAATACCGCGGAGACGCAAGCATAGGAATATACAACTACACAAAAAACAACCCCGGCCAGCTGGCGGATTCCTGCGACGAAGACCCCCTGATATACTACAACCTGGACGACGGCTACTACACCCCAGACTCCCAGGCCGACAAAAGCACACTTACCCGCCACAGCGGAGACTCCTATACAGTCAAAACAAAAGAAGGCACAACCTACCACTACGCCGGCTACAAAGCCCCCTGGCGCAGCCAGAGAGGAGAAGCCGGAAAACTCACAGCGGTTGAAGACAGAAACGGAAATAAAATCACACTAACCTATGACAGCAGCGGGAATCTTACCCAGGCGGAAGATTCCTACGGAAGAAAACTTACCTTCGGCTACCACAACAACCTTCTGACAACAGCAACCGACCCTGTGGGCCGTACTGTTAATTACACCTACGACCGAAACAACAATTTAATCCAAGTTAACGGGCTGGATGGAGCGGTTGAATACCACTCCTATGACAGCTCCCACCGGCTCACCGGCTATACCGACGCCCTTGGCCAGACCATCACCTACACCTACGACGGAGAGGGAAAAGTCACCCAGACCGTCCGTACAGGAGGAGATGACCAACGCACCTACACCTACCACCCCGACCAAAACAAAACAACAGTCAGCGACATAAACGGCGACACAACAACCTACACCTACGACCAAAACAAAAACATCACCAGCATAGAAGACCCCCTTCACAACATAACCGGCTACACCTGGGACAGCGCCGGCAACCTGACCGGCATAACAGAGCCAGACGGGAGCAAGACCGAACACCAGTACGATACCAGCAACAACCTCACCAAAATCACCGCCAACGGACTGACCGCCAGTTATGAATACCAACCAGAATACAACCAACTGACCAGAATAACCGACCCCAACGGAAAAGAAACCGTCTACCGCTACGACAGCAAAGGAAACCTCACCAGCGAAACAAACGGAATCGGCCAAACAACAGGCTTCGCCTACGACAGCCTCGGCAAGCTGACAGAAATCAGCGACCCCGCAGGGCACAAAACCTCACTGGAATACGACCAAAACGGCAACCTAAAACAAATCACCAACGCCCTGGGACAAAAGACAACCTGCAGCATCGACCAAGCCGGGCGCATACTCTCCCTCACCCAGCCCGGAAACAGAACCACAACCCTCACCTACCAGGATAGCCACCAGCCAGTCAGCGTCACCGATCCCACAGGCAAAACCACACAATACCAATACAATAAAAAAACGCCCTGACGGGCGTTGCCGTCTTGCAGACGGCGGAATCCAGGAGCCAGGAGCCAGAAGCCAGAATGGTGACAGCATGCTTTAAAAGCGACCCTCAAGCGACCCCACAGCGACATGCAGTGAGGGGGAGTGATTTAAGTCCGTGCGGAATGTACCGGAGGCTGCTACTGTCTCTTAACGACCGAGCCTACGGAATGCCGAGCCGGCTGCAGGACGCAGCCGGAAGCCGGAATCGACGCAAGGATGTGGCGTTGGAGGCGGTCGGCATTCCGTTGGCGACCGAGTTTAGAGACAGTTGCAGCAGGAGGTAATGTAGGCCGGACTTAAATCGCTCCGCCTACCCATTAGCGACAATGCAGCGACCCTCAAGTGACCCCGGAGTGACCCCAGAAAAACTCTGGGCTTGCATAAAAATGCTTTGGTGCTTCAGCGCTTTAATGCTTTAATGCGTCATATACTTTCCTAAACGATAAAAAAAATAATCAACCCCCTGGACCAAAGCCAGCAATACAGCTATGACATGTTCGGCCGGTTAAGCACACTGACAAACTCACCGACCCAGAAGGACACGCCACAAAAGCCGAATACGATAATCTCGGCAGAATAACCGGCAGAACCGACCGGAACAACAACACACACACCATAGAATACGATCCCCTGGGCAACCCAATCAAAACCACCGATCCCCAGGGATACCAGACCATCCACCAATACGACCCCGCCGGCAACCTAACCAAAACCGTCAACGCCCTGGGAGAGGCGGAAGAATACACCTACGACCCCCTAAACAGAATCACCGCCATAAAACAAGCAAACCAGTCCGTCACCACCCTGGAATACGACCCCGCCGGCAACATCACCAAAGTACTGGACCCCCTGGGCAACTCCAAAAGTTTTGACTACGACCCGGATGACCGCCTGATAAAAATAACCGACGCCCTTGGCTACACCACAAAATATGAATACGACAAAACCGGCAACCTCACCGGAGTAACCAATCCAAGAGGCAACAGCACACGGCTGGACTACAACGAACTAAACCAGATAGTCCAAGAGACCAACCCCTTAAAAGCCAGCGCCCACTACCAATACGACCCCAACGGAAACCTACAGGTCAAGACCGACTTCAAAGGACAGCAAACCCATTTCACCTACGACCCCAACAACCGCCTGACCGGCATAAACCACAACAACACAGAAAGCGTCAGCTACCAGTACGACGCGGCGGGAAACCTCACCGGCATGTCCAGCAGCTCGTCAAACGAACAATATACCTACAACAAACTCAACCGGTTAACCAGAACAGAAAACCTCACCCTGGGCAAAAGCCTAAACTGCGCCTACGACCCCGAAGGCAACAGAACACAGCTTACCGACCCCGAAGGCAGAGTATTTCATTACCAGTACAACACCCTTAACAGACTTACCCAGCACACCGACCCCGACGGCAGAATAACCAGCTTCGAGCACGACCCCCTGGGACGGGTCACCTCAATCAAACGCCCCGGCGGCGAGACCACCCAGAGCTATGACAGCGCAGGGAATATCAGCTTCATAAAACACCAGGGAAGACAGGGAGAATTCGCCGGCTTTGCATACCAATACGACCCGGCGGGCAACCGCATCTCACAAACAGAAGAAGACGGCGCCAAAACCACCTATGAATATGACGCCCTACACAGATTAACCAAAGTCACCTACCCGCTGGAAAAGATCAAAAAGATCCGAGAGACCTATTTAACCCCACCGCTAAAGAACATAAATGACAACCAGACCAAAAAGGAAAGCGAAAAGAGTAACAAAGGGAACGGGTCTGACAAAGGCAAAGGCAGCGGCAAAGGCAGAGAAAACACAGGCAGCCTGGAAAACACAATAGCCATGGCAGATTCCGAATACTACAGGCCCCTTCTTGTCCAGATGCTGGCCAAAGCCGGCGGAGGCGGAAATGGCGGAGGAAACAGCGGAGGCAATGGCGGCAGTAACGGAGGAGATAATGACGGCAGTAATCGCGGAGGAAATGGAGGCGGCAACGCAGGCAACAGCGGCAAATCCGGCTCCGGCACCGAGCGGGGAGCAGGAAAAGGAAAAGGCCAGGGCCTTGAGCACGGCAAACACAAGGGCTGGCACAAAACAAACCCAGGCCTGCGCCTGGGCTGGCTCAAAAACGAAAAAGGCCTGTCTCACGAACTGCCGGCCTACCTCATAGAGCCCCAGTCCCAGGTAAGCTACAAATATGACGAGGCCGGCAACCGCACCAGCATGACCGACGACCAGGGCACCACCCAATACAGCTACGACCAGGCGGAAAGGCTATTAACCGCCGGAGATACCCAGTACACCTACGACGCCAACGGCAGCCTCACCGGCAAAGCCACACCCGGCCAGACGGCGGACTACCAATACGACAGCGCCGGGCGGCTGACCGATGTCTACTTCGACGACGGAACCTACATCGGCTACGGCTATGACGGCTTTAACCGCAAGGTGTCCAGAACCGAAGACTACTGGAGCCCCGAAGAAGGAGAAAAAGAATACCAACTGCGCAACGAAGAAACCAATTACCTGTATGACGGCCTAAACATCATCAAGGAATATACAGGAAACGGCAGCCCCCTTGCCGAATATCATATGGGTGAAGATCAGGTCATAGCCCGCAACATGTTCGGCCAAAAAGACAGAAAAGACCAGGGGCGTTACGGCAACCTCAGAACCCGTGGCGGCCTCCTGTACTACCATTATGACGCCCTGGGCAGCGTAAGCGACCTCACCGACCACCTGGGAGAAAACACCGTCAAATACCGCTGGGACGCCTTCGGCGGCATGTTCGCCGGCACACTGGCCCCCTACAGCTTCAAAGGGATTACCGGCAAAGACCACGATCCCAAGTCCGGGCTCATGTTCTACAACTCCCGCTGGTACGACCCCCAGGTAGGACGCTTCACCCAACCCGACAGCTTTAAGGGAATCCAGACACAGCCCGGCACCCAGCACCCTTACGCCTACGTGGGCAACAACCCCATCAACAGACTTGACCCCACCGGGCACGACTTCCTGGGCCATGACGTTGACGGCATAGAGTACGGCACCGACTACTACGGAGACCAGACCGGCTCCTGGAACAATTTTGGCGAATTCGTCTCGGGTGGCAGTAATGACAGCGGCAGCGACGGAGGCGGCGGCTGGACCCCGGGCGGTATCGTGCCGGGAGACTTCGACAGCGGCGGCGGCGAATATATCGGCGATGGGGGATACTACGGCGGTAGCGGCGGTTATGGCGGTGGCGGCGGAGTAGGAGAAACCCGCCCGCCCACTCTGGGGGAAAGGCAGCAAAGTTATAACCAGGCAGTAAGGCCGGCTCCAAATTCATATAACGTGAGCAGAGGTTCTGTAGATAGGAATCCGTCAGGACAAATCTTCAGAGATCAAAATCAGTATCATTTTTATAACAACTTACTAAATAACAATGATAACGGCGTGAGACAATGGGCACAACGTCAATTAGATGAAGGAAACTATTTTGTTCAGCCCAGTAGTTATACTCCAGGGAAATATCTTAATCTTAATGATTTGTCAAAAAGTAACATAGACCCCAATCAAGTAGACATAATAAACGCCGCAGGAGTAAATACACTTTCTCCTGAATTTGGTAAGTCTATCAGCACAAAAGATCAATTGAAAAATTTATCGGACTTAGAATTAACGGCAAGAGTAATATATGGAGAGCAAACAGAAACCAAAGAAAAAGCCCAGGAGGCAGTTGCCTGGACTATTATAAATCGTTCAAAACAAAGAGGACAATCATACAGAGAAGTGGTTTTGGCACCCTTCCAATATACTGCGGTTGATATGGAGGAAGGGAACCGTCAGTCGTATAGGCCTGATGTGAATACGCTGGGATGGGAAAACGCTGTCAGGATTGCAACTTATATGGTAAATGATAGAACGGATGGGATTGTTAATCCGATTGGCAGGGGTATGTATTATAGATCAACGTCTTATTTTAATAAGCATTCCCAAAAAGCTCCTGATAATGAAGGAATAATTTTTGAAGGACATCACGTAAAAGATATTGAAAATATCCTTGGGAACACCTTTTTTAATTATGGCAAATAGATTAAATTTTTAGGAGGTCGGAAATGGAAAGGACACGTCTCCCATCATATATAATATTTTGTTTTGTATTCTTGCTTTTATTTGCCTCTTCATGTACAAATAGTAAAAGCCAGGATAAAATTAATGAAGAGCCAGAAAAACAAAACGTAAATATTGATGAGTTAAAAAGGGCATTATTGGACAATGTTAACGATAATATTTGGTATAGTGGCATATACTCTCAGTATTATGGCTTTCAAAATCAAAAATCAGAAATTGAAATTTACAATAACCCCAAGATGCCTGATATGATAGCCGTTATCTTTAAGAAAAAATTTAAAGGAAGCATTTATGAGGAAGGATTTGAACATTTCTATAGCCTTCAAGTGTGGAAAGGGGGCAAGGGATATAGTATAGCAGGTACCACTATGGAATTAAAAGAAGATGTATTAAGGGAAAGAAAAAAGGAATTGGGATACACTTTTTATCAAGAAGATTTTATCGAATTCGGAAAGGTTACAGAGCCGGAATATCCCCCAATTGATGCGAAAAGGGAAGAAACAATCAAAGATATAGAAGCGGCAATTCCAAAAGCAATGGATTCCTGGAGTTTTAAAAAAGGAATTTATAAAGTATTCCTTCGTAATTTTAAAAGAACAGAAAATAGAACTTATGCAGTAATCGAAAAAGTCAATGGCAAAACATGGATACTTAATGTGTCCCTCCCCGATCCATCGGAAAAATGGAAGCCGTATGGAACAAAATTCTTTGATATCTCCGAATCTGAATGGCTAAGTTATAACGCAAAACAGTATATGAAATTTGCAATCTTAAACAAGGAAATAAAATATGACGGGAGTCCATATGCGAGTCTGGAGAAGCCTGTCCCTTAACTTATAACTTATTAGTGCGACAGGGGACGGTTCCCGCTGTCGCATATGACAGAAAAGACCAGGGGCGCTACGGCAACCTCAGAACCCGTGGAGGACTGCTGTACTACCACCATGACGCCCTGGGCAGCGTAAGCGGCCTTACCGACCACCTGGGAGAAAACACCGTCAAATACCGCTGGGACGCCTTCGGCGGCATGTTCGCCGGCACACTGGCACCATACAGCTTCAAGGGGATTACCGGCAAAGACCACGATCCCAAGTCCGGGCTCATGTTCTACAACTCCCGCTGGTACGACCCCATGTAGGGCGCTTCACCCAACCCGACAGCTTCAAAGGGTTCCAGACACAGCCCGGCACCCAGCACCCAGCACCCTTACGCCTACGTGGGCAACAACCCCATAAACAACCTTGACCCCACCGGGCACTACTACGATCCGGGCGGAAACTATCACGAAATCAGTGACGACGGGTACAAAGACCTTGCCGGCGAAATGGGCATCGAAATAAAAGATACTTCCCCCTGGAAGGACATTGTCGACTCCGCACTGGATGATCAGTACAACAACAGTGGCGGCGGCGCTGGCGGCGGAAGCAGCAGCGGCGGCGGAGGTGACGGTGGCAGCAGTGGCGGAGTAGGAGAAAGCCGCCCGCCCACTCTGGAGGAAGGGCAGCAACTTTTAAACCAGGCAGCAAGGCCGGTTACATATTCAGCTAACCTGAGTAGAAGTTTTTCACGTGGAAATATATTGCAGAAAGGTTCACAAGGTCCTAAAGTTGCATTATTACAGCAGACACTAGAAAGTTTAGGATATTTAACAATGCCCACGGGAGTGAGCTACGGGTACTTTGGCGACTTGACATTAGATGCAGTTAACCGGTATAAAAATGCTCACGACTTAGGAAATGACGGTCCGTATTATGGGAAAGTAGGTGCTCAAACATGGGGAACTTTAAAACTTCCTGTTGATACAAGGGAATTATCAGAGTTAATGTGGCC
>LADN01000043.1 GCA_000961585.1 Peptococcaceae bacterium BRH_c4a
GGGTCGCTTTTAAAGCAGGCTGTCACTATTCTGACTCCTGAATTATGAGTTCTGAGTTCCGCCGTCTACAAGACGGCAACGCACGTCAGGGCGTTTTTTTATCGTTTTAGGAAAGTATATGCCATATTAAAGTATTAAAGCGCTAAATCGCCAAAGCATTTTTATGTAGCCCAGAGTTTTTCCGGGGTCGCTCCGGGGTCACTTGAGGGTCGCTGCATTGTCGCTAATGGGTAGGTGGAGCGATTTAAGTCCGGCCTGCATAACCTCCTGCTGCAACTGTCTCTAAACTCGGTCGCCAACGGAATGCCGACCGCCTCCAACGCCGCATCCATGCGTCGATTCCGGCTTCCGGCTGCGTCCTGCAGCCGGCTCGGCATTCCGTAGGCTCGGTCGTTAAGAGACAGTAGCAGCCTCCGGTACATTCCGCACTTAAATCACTCCCCCTCACTGCATGTCGCTGTGGGGTCGCTTGAGGGTCGCTTTTAAGGCAGCCTGTCACCATTCTGGCTTCTGGATTCTGGATTCCCAAGCGCCCTTCAGGGCGTTTTTTTATTCCGTCCCAGTCTGTCCAGGTAGTCAAGCAGCCTGTTGGAGGAGATTATCGTGGTCAGTGAACTTCTTTCAGCCACCACATGTAAAAGCACCAGCGCAGCCAGGTAAAAAATCTTTAGCTTTAAGTCGAAAATCCACACAGCCGTCAGGCCCAGCACCGATCCCAGGGCATTGGCCCCGGAGTCGCCCATCATGGCCCTGGACTTCAGGTCCAGAGGAAGGTAGGCCAATAGGCTCCCGGCTGCCATGGAGGCAAATAAAATATCCTGTCTCAAGGGAAAGGCAATAAAAACCAGTATAATAATAAAAAGAAAGCCTTTGCCGGCTCTCCCCGGCCTTAAATCCAGAAGGTTTATCGCATTTACTGAGAGGGCTATAATCACGGCATCCACCGGTATAAACAACAATGGCCCGGCAGAGCTCCGGGCTGAAATATACAGCGCCGCCATCCCTCCGGCCAGGGCCTTCAGGGAGCCGGTGGTGGGATTCCCGGTTAAAAGGCTTTTCATATGTGCGGCCAATCCCTTGCATTTAGCGTCTCCCCAGAAATCATCCATCAGCCCCAGACAGGTAAAGAGCGCCAGTGTCAATAAAAAGACAGAGGATTTCTCCTTTAACCCGGGTGATAAAAATATGACCGACATTGCCAGTACGGTAACGCAGCTTATCAGTATGATCACGCCAAGGCCCACCGGTATTTCCTCGCCCCTGAAGTTAGGCATTAAAAAACCGGCATTTATTATCATATGGGAAATTAGATTCAGCATTAAGAGGCCCACTGCCCATCCCGCCAAAAAGAATAAAACAGTTCGGGCTGTATTGACGTCGTTTGGATCAAATTCAGGCATCGGACCCCGCCATTCCCAGTCCCATAAATGTCCTGGCCACGTGAATAAACTGCCGGCCCCTGTGTAAGAAGCCCTTTATATTCCGGCCGGTTTCCCTGTGAGACATATTTACCGGCACCTCTTCTATACGGCAGCCCTTTTTTACCGCCCTCACGGTAAGGTCCACTTCCATGCCGTAGCCTTTTGCCAGGGGAAGCAAATCCAACAATAACTTTCTGGTCATGGCCCTCTGCCCAGACAGCGGGGCCTTCATGGAAAGACCTGTAAAATATCTGATGCCGCTTCCGGCCAGGCCCTTTACCAGCCCGAAGCCCGCCCTTTTGCAGCGCTGGGGGAATATAGCCACAGTCATATCGGCCCTGCCCTCCAAAAGGGGCTCCAGCAGCTTCCCGGCCCCGGAGGCGCTTTGTCCCAGGTCGGCATCTATTATCACCACCACCTCACCCTTTACATAAGGGGCGCCCGCATTGATGGCCCCGCCCTTGCCGTAGTTTTTATTCAGCGCCAGCACCTGGGCGCCGCACCTTCGGGCAGCCTGGGCGCTGCCGTCCCTTGAGCCGTCGTCTATCACCAGCACTTGGGACACTCCCTTTACAGACCAGACTGATCTAACAGTTTTGTCAATGGCAGCTTCCTCGTTATAGGCCGGTATCATTACCGTTACTGTTTTTTCCGGCATTGTCCTCAACCCCGTATTCCAATATGGGAAGCAAACTCCTGGCTGTGGGCTTTACTCCGTAATGTCCCGGTCTTCCCGATATGGCGTATACCAGGGAAATGTGTCCCGGAACGGTTTCAATGTTGTCAACTGTGGAAAGTCCTTTTTTCTGGTAATCTCTGACACAGGAATATGCCGAAGAGCTCTCCTCGGCTCCGAATACTGCTATACCCTGGGACTTAAAAAAGTCTATTATAGGGAAATCGATACTATTCTTTTTATCGGCGCCTCCCCCTATAATCACCACATCACTGACCGGGTTTCCGTACTGCCCGCTTATTTTTAAGACACCCTGCCCGGCAAGATTTTTCAGCACCCGGGTATCGCCGTTTACAATAGCCAGGGAGATTTCCCGGGACACTCCGCCGTCGGTTATGTCGGGCCGTTCAATGACAGTGATGTTTTGTACCGAGGCGCCGGCTATTTTCAGGGTATTGGCCAGTTCACCGGCAGACTTGCTGCCGGTGGTGGCAATGACGGCCAGACTGTGTCCCTTCAGTCTTCCTCCCACCAGTGCGGGCAGAGCCTGTTTTTCAAATTGCCCCTTTAGGTTGCTTTCGTTTTCCAGGCGAACTATACTGGTGCGAAGGGATTCATTTTTTTGCACAACGGACTCCATCCGGGATTCCAGTTTTCCCAAAAGCTGCTGCTGCTGCTGCCTGAATAGTGTATCGTTCCCCGGAACGGCGCTTCCGATCAATATTCCCAGCCCCAGGGCCAAAAATACCGCCACCAGGGAGGCTATATGATATTTCAGGCTCAAGAACATGCGCTGATCATCCCCGAACGTTTATATTCCCAACATAATTCTGCATTGAATATATAAAAGCCTTAACATTTGTCTCATTGGGGTGGCCAGAGAGGCCACCATCACGGCAGGAATCATGGCCGCCAGTACAATCTGGGCCAGGTAGCCGGCCTTTACCCTGTTTTTATAAATCTTGCCCACACCTTTGGCGTCCACCAGTATGGAGCCCACCTTCAGCCTGACCAGGAAAGTGCTGGCCATTCCTTTTCTGCCCTTTTCCAGGAAGTCCTGTATATTGGAATGAGATCCCACCAGCACAATCAGCTCAGATCCCTTTTCGTAGGCCAGGAGCAGGGCTATGTCCTCGCTGGTGCCCGGAGCGCAAAAGACATGGGATGAAAGCCCCATTTTTTTTATCCTTTCCAGTCCGGGAGAATTTCCATTGCGGTATGCGTGGGCCACCAGTTCAGCTCCGCAGGACAGTGCGGCGTCACTGACACTGTCCATATCCCCTACAATTATGTCCGGTTTGTAACCCATTTCCCTCAGTGCGTCGGCCCCGCCGTCCACCCCCAGCAGCAGGGGGTTCATTTCCTCTATATAAGACCTGATGGCGTTCAGGTCTTCTTTATAATTATGACCCCTTGCCACTATAAGCACATGACGGTCGTTGATTACCGTTCTTATGCGGGGTATAAAATACTTGCCGCTGATTAATCCCAGCTCATTGCGGGCGTACTCCAGGGTATTGTTTACAAAATCGCACAGCACATACTGCATGTTTTCTTTTAATTGACTTAATCTTTGCTTTATTACTTTCTGGTCCAGCAAATTTCCAGAGGCTATAATATTTTTGCCAAGCATGATGCTGCCTCCGGAAATCTCTATCAGCTGTCCGTCCTTAATCAGGTCCATTACTTCCCTGCCCACACTGTCCACCAGCACTACCCCCCTGGAAACAAGGGTAAGGGGACCGCCGTTGGGGTACCTGGCACTGATTGACGGAGATGCGTTGATTACAGCCCTGACCTTTGCCTCCAGGAGGGCATGGGCTGACACATCATCCAGTTCACAGTGATCTATCACTGCTATTTCTCCCGGTTTTAAGCGCCTGACCAATAACTTTGTGATCCGGCCCACCCTGGCCGTACCCCTTATAACCAATACCGCTCCCCCCTCTCAGTACACTAACTATAGTTTGAAATAAATGAGTCAAATTATTCCACGATCAGTAAAAATAAAATAACCGCCTTGTCGGCGGCGCCGTCTTGCAGACGGCGGAATCCAGAAGCCAGGAGCCAGAAGCCAGAATAGTGACAGCCTGCTTTAATAGCGACCCTCAAGCGACCCCACAGCGACATGCAGTGAGGGGGAGTGATTTAAGTCCGTGCGGAATGTACCGGAGGCTGCTACTGTCTCTTAACGACCGAGCCTACGGAATGCCGAGCCGGCTGCAGGACGCAGCCGGAAGCCGGAATCGACGCAAGGATGCGGCGTTGGAGGCGGTCGGCATTCCGTTGGCGACCGAGTTTAGAGACAGTTGCAGCAGGAGGTAATGCAGGCCGGACTTAAATCGCTCCGCCTACCCATTAGCGACCATGCAGCGACCCTCAAGCGACCCTGGAGCGACCCCGGAAAAACTCTGGGCTTGCATAAAAATGCTTCAGCACTTTAGCGCTTTAATGTTTTAATGTGGCATATACTTTCCTAAACGATAAAAAAACACCTCCACTTTAAACTGGAGGTGTCAGTTGTTAAATATAAGCTCTAGCTGACCTTGGCCTCAATCCTCAGCTTATCCGCCACCATGGCTATGAATTCCGAGTTGGTGGGCTTGCCTCTTTCCAGGTTGATGGTGTAGCCGAAGAATTTGGTCATCATTTCAACGTTGCCCCGGTCCCAGGCCAGCTCTATGGCATGCCTGATGGCCCGTTCGACGCGGCTGGGAGTGGTTTGGTACTTATGTGCAATCATGGGGTAAAGCTCTTTTGTAACAGCCCCCAAAAGATTTATTTCGTTAATTACCATCAGTATTGCATCCCGTAGATAATGGTATCCTTTGATGTGGGCCGGGACTCCCATTTCATGAATAATATTGGTAACCGCAACATCAAGGTTCTTTGGCTTAACTGAGGTAATGTACTGGTTAACCTGCAAACCATCGGATAATTGCCTGATTCTGGAGGCCAGCACCGAGAAATCAAATGGTTTCAGAATGTAGTAATCAGCTCCCAGTTCAACCGCACGCTGGGTTACTGTTTCCTGACCAAAGGCAGTAAGCATAATTATACGGGGGCGGTTTGCAATGTGTCCCGTGGCCATTTTTTCCAGCACCCCTATGCCGTCAAGATGTGGCATTATAATATCAAGTACTATAATGTCAGGTGTGTGTTTTTCAATTAGTTCCAGGGCCTCAAGACCGTTATTGGCAATGCCCGCCAGAGTCAAATCATCCTGCTGGCTTAAAAACTCTTTTAAAAGCTCGCAGAACTCCCTGTTATCATCTGCAATTACAATTTTTATCGCCTTCCGCATCATTTTAAATCCCGCCTCCTAAAATATCATATATTTATTCTCTTATATAACTTCATACATAATCATTCGACGATGGGAAAATATTTCCTTCATTGTTTTCCAGATCATGTTCTGACGTAAAACTGCATTATATACGGAATTTAAACTTAAACAGGTTGCTTTACTTATTTAAAAATTTCAAATAAACCAACATATTTACTGTAAATATTTGTGAGAAACAAAAAAAAAGCGGGATCTTAAAATCCCGCTTCATGAAACATTTTGAAGATTTTTGTCGGTATTAATGAGTCCGGTTTCTTTCAACATCCATTCTGCCAAAATGCCGTAGCCCCTTTGTGGATCATTTACAAAAACATGGGTAACCACGCCAGCCAGCATACCATTCTGTATTATGGGACTTCCGCTCATTCCCTGAATTATTCCTCCGGTACACTCCAGCAGTTCTTTGTCGGTAACGTTTATAATCATTCCCTTTCCCTGGTTGTTCCAGGGAAAGAATACCTCCTGTATATCCACTGAGTATTTCTTTACCTCGGTTCCCTCTACAACGGTGAGTATTTCGGCAGGCCCTTTTTGTATCTGGCAGCTCATAGCCACAGGGATGGTGTTATAAAAGGGACTTTCGAGGGGTTTGTCAAGTTTGCCGAAAATACCGTACTTGCAGTTCTTCTCAATGTTGCCTCTTAAGGAACCATTTGAAATAAACATTCCTATTTTTTCACCGGGACTGCCTTTTTTGCCGCGATGGACAGCTCTTATCTGGGCCTCCACGATTTTACCATCTCCCAGGTCTATTCCCTTTGAGGTGTCCACATCAGTGATTAAGTGCCCCAGCGCCCCGTATGTACCTGTATCAGGATGATAAAAGCTCAGTGTCCCCACACCTGAAGCGCTGTCTCTGACAAAGAGTCCTATCCTGGGTCTGCCGGTTTCACTGCAATGCACTATTTTTACCCGGGTTTTAATTATTTTGAGTCCTCTTTTTATTTCCAGGTTCACATTTTTCTGCTTCTGTCCATACGTCAGTATCTCATTTCTTAGATGGAACTCATTAATGACTTTTTTACCGTTGACGGTGAGAATAATATCGCCAATTTTTAATCCTGCCTCTTCGGCCGGGTTCACCCTGTTTCCTGTTTCATCAACAATATCTGAAATGCCCACAACCATAACACCCTTTGAATGCATTACTATACCAATGGACTGCCCTCCGGGTATTACATTAACACTGGATACCACGTTAACTGCCTTAACATGCAGTCCCTGTATCATTTTTACTTTTTCAACGGAATATCCGCAAAAACTAAAGAACACTGCCATGGTCGTAGAAAATGTAAATAGTATCAACTTCCGGCAGTTTTTTTTGAACAATAATGATCCCTCCTTTATAATTCACCTCCATGACAATTTTGAATCATAATTCAATGAAATCCTTTGATATGTTATTAAATTCACCAAAAAGAACTGATTTTATTCGAACTAAATATTGATTTCATTTCCAGGTTGAACTCTCATAACAAATACTTTGTTTTTGAAATAATTTCATGACTTTTTTAGAATAAAAAAATCGATGATTTCTCATCGATTTAAGCTACCCTGAAAATAAAATGTAACGTAAGTCAAAAAATGGTCTATTCACTGTTATAAGAGTTGATCTGTAGTTCGCCGTTCTTATTTAGTGAAACAACGAGGCTTTTGGCCTTATTCATGATTTGACCCACCTTCGTACCGAGCTTGATGGTTACCCCCTCGTTACACTGATATATTCGCACCACGCTCTTTTTGCCGGCCTCGATAACTGTCTTCACTCCCCTTTCCGTTCCGGCTTCGACAATTAGGACGTTACCGCCGGCCCGGATCTCTCCGCCACGGAACACGCCGTTGATCTTTACACTACCACCGGCCTGTATGGTTGTGTTAAAGCAACCCTGGCTGTAAATAGTCACATCTCCCGTTGCAAAAAGTTGGCAGTTAACCGCCCCAGCCAGATCTAAATTGGCTTTAAGCATGCTATTGCCCATAAAGTACTCCCGCACAAATTCAATACCCTGCAGAAGCTTAAACAGTCCTTCTTCACTGGCGAACCGGTACGGGTCGGCCAGTACCCTGTTGGCTGAAAGCATGATTTTTTCTATTTCGTCAGGCAGGTCTACAAAGGAGTATTTGTACAGTTTATTTAGTTCGGCCAGGGTTTCCGGTATTTCTTTTAGTTTTTTCTCGATCACCAGTTTTAGAAGATAGCCGTAGCTTACCCTGGCGCTCTTCACCATCTCTTGAGCAGTCAGGAGGTTGATTATCTCGATAATCTTTTTAAAACCCTTTTCCATACTATCAATATGGGCCAGCAGATTTTGCAGGAGTCTTTCATCAATGCCAGCACTGACCATGCTGTTTATGGTGTTGCCACCGATACATATATTATCGTACGCAACCACCTTGGCCCCGGATACTATGCCATTGATGGCGATGAGGCCGGTGGCCTGGACTGTCATGGAATCATGCACATTGCCGCACACCATAAGCAGGCTGCCTTTAAAACGCAGGTTACCTGTCCTTAGATTCACGTCCCCTTCGTGTATCAGGACATCCTCCACACTAATGAGATAAACCTGCCCAGCCTTTCTATTAATGGGACGACCGCTCCTTTTTGCAAATACTTTATTGCCGTCTTCGGACAAGACAACCCCTTTACCGGCACGAAGCGCCAATTTACGGGGCGGTGGCGGCAGGACTACCTCGCCGCACACGTTCTGCCCCGGCTTACCCGGGATACCCGGTTGCTTTTGAGCCAGCAAAGTGCCTTGGTCTACGCAGGATATATTTTTTATGTTGTAGAAATCTACCGTACCATCTTCTTTTATAAGCGGAGTAAACTTAAAATTGTTTGGAAACAAAATTTCTACTTTCTCGTCAACCGATGGTTCCGGCGGCAATCCCCTGGCCACTATCACTCTAGTCTGCTCAGGATTATATATCAACCGTATAGCCTCGCCAAAATCCACCCCTGTCACCACATTTGCTTCAGCCAGCAATTCTTTAAACTGATCAATATTAAGCGGGCTTACCAACCGCTCCCGTAGAAATGTTTTCAAAAGCAGGTGCTGCTGTGGTTTCTGGTAAAAAAGTTTGTAGTTCAAGATTCTAGTGGGCTCAACGATCAAATTTGCTTCCATTTTATCTTTTTTCAATTCCAGCTTGTATTTACCGTCGAACTCCTGTTTCGATAGTTTTACTTCGATATGGTCGGCAGACGATACCTGCACCGGTTCGCATTGCAAAACGCCTTTTACATAAAGCTCGACTCCCGGTCCGGGGGCAATGGTAGCCAGGCTGCCCTCACCTACCGGGTCACGCACAAAAACTATCCCTTCCTTCACCCAGGCCGCGCCACTATTAGGATCATCCAGCTCTGTTGAAAAATCGCTGTTATCTTCCGGTAAATCAACCACGCTCTCTTCAACCAGAATATCTTCTAATAGATTTATTAGCTCCTTCTCCGAAATCATTTTATTACCTCCCCCACAGAAATCATGTAGAAATCTTCTTGTAGATAATAAGTGGCGGAAAAGAAACAGATATGTATTACTGTATTTCCATTTTCAAGAAAACCTCGACCACTTTGGGGTCGAAGTGCTTTCCAGCCTGCTCCCGAATGTATTCGCGCACCTTGTCATTGGGCCAACCAGAGCGGTATGGGCGGTCGGAGTGCAGTGCGTCCCATATGTCAACCACAGCGAAGATACGCGCTGCCAGCGGGATCTGTTCGCCCTTCAGCCCGCGAGGGTAGCCTGTACCGTCCCACTTTTCGTGATGGCAGTAGGGGATGTCCAAAGCTGGGCGCAGATAGTCGATGGGCAAGAGCATTTCATACGCATAGCCCGGATGGCGGCGCATGATTTCCCACTCTTCATTTGTAAGCGGGCCGGGCTTGAGCAGAATATTGTCGGGGATGCCCATCTTGCCGATGTCGTGAAGCAGCGCGCCCCGGCGCACGTGCACCAGTTCGGCCTCACTTATCCCCATAGCCCGGGCCAGATGCAGGGTATTCTCGGTGACCCGCTGAGAGTGACCCTCGGTCTCTTTGTCGCGCAGGTCCAGAGCGCGTGACCAGCCTTCGATGGTAGCGTCGTAGGCAAGGGTAAGTTCAGTGTTGGATCGCTGCAGATCGTTAAATAGGAAAGCATTGTCTATAGCAATAGCCGCTTGTAACGCAAGGGCTTCCAGGAAATCCAGCCACTCAGGGTCAGGGTCGAGCGGGGCACGGTGGAAGATTTCCAGCACGCCCTTAATTTGCCCTTTGGCAATGAGCGGTACGCCGTAGTAGGCGATGAAATCCTCGCCCACAACCAAATGGGTTCGTGTGAAGGCTTCCCCAGCCTCGGGCAGATTTGTAATGTGTACGATGCGTCGTTTCAAAGCGGCCCGGCCGGCATTGCCCTCGCCCATGCGCTGGCGGGAGTGCTCAATGCCTTTGGAGCGAAATCCTCGCCCGGCAGCGTATTCCAGAGTCTGCATGTACGGGTTAAGCAGTAGGATGTCGGCAGCGTCAATGCCCAACTGGGCAATCACCTGCTCCAGTACGATGTTTAAGGTGACGCGCAGGTCCAGGCTGCCAGTGATGGCCATGTCGATGTTGCGCAAAGCTTGCAAATGTTCTGAGCGGAGCTGCGTCTCTTTAAACAGCCGGGCATTTTCCAGCGCAGCGGCTGCTTGGTGGGCGTATGTCTGGAAGAACTCAACGCGCTTCGGGGTAAAGTAGCCGGGCTGTTCGCTGTACAGCACCAGACCGCCGAAAGGCATATCACGATTGATCAGTGGGAAGGCGGCAACACAACAGAAGCCTTCATTTAGCGCAGCCTCACGCCACGGGAGGAAGTTCGGGTCGCTGGCGATATCGGTGATGACAACGGGAGATCCATTGCGGATGGCACAACCCATTGGCCCCTGCCCGAGAACTGAATCATCCCATCGAGTGGTGATATTGACCGGGTAATTACTCTGCGGGGGGAAGTAGGTCAGTAGCCGTACACGGCCACCCTCCTCAGCGCGGCCCAGCCAGGCCAGACTTGGCCCGAAAAACTCCACGCAGGTACGGGTGATGTCCTCAGATAATTCTTGCAGGTCAATGCTTTGCACAAGCTTCTGCGCGCTGGTGATGAGCCCGCTTAGTGTTTTCAATTGGCGTAAGTTATCGTTCAAAAGCCGGGTGTTGGCGATGGCTGACGCCACCCGATCGGCCAGGTTTTGCAAGAATACCTGGTCTTCGTTACTGTACGGGTCTCCGGGACAATCGCCCAGCAGGCACATCGATCCAATCACACGGCCTTGTATGCGCAGCGGCACAGATAGAAAGCTGTAGATACCGAATCGATCCAGATACGACCAGTATTCCGGCTTGGTCAAAGCGCGGGCCTGATCCGGAGACACAACCGGGAGGAGCATTGGCTGGCCGGTCTCTACCACGCGGCCGGCAATTCTTTCTCCTACACGCAGTGGCGCTGCGGCCAGCAGGTTATATAAAAGGGAAATCGCTTCCGGGTTTTGGTGATGAATTGCAACGGGATAAAGCCACTGCCCGTCGTCTGATAGGAGGCGGATGACGCAGGCGCCTCCTATTAACTCTACTGTGCGCCGGACTATTGTTTCCAAAGCAGCCTTATAGTCCAAACTGGTCTCAGCCAGTGCCTGTGAGACTTCAGCCAGTACTTCAACGCGGGCAACCTCACGGCGGATATGATCTCCGACCCGCTTGCGCTCGGTGATATTCAAAAGAGACAGCACGCTCTTTTTTGATCCCGGAATCATGTTGACGGTCGCATAGACGTCTCTAACATTACCCTGTTTGTCAATGAACCGGAACTCATAGTTCTTTGGAACAGCATCGGGATTAATTCTTCGCTTATGATGATATTCTTTGATTCTCTCTAAATCATCTTTTACAATAAACTCTGTCATGCTTTTCTTGCCTTCGACAGCCTCTCTGGAGTAGCCAGAGAGGCTGTCGAATTCCGTGTTTGCCAGGGATATTGTGGTGTCTTCCTCAATTATTGCAGTGGCGGTACCGGTAGTTTCAAAGATGGTTCGATACTTGTCTTCCGATTCCCGCAGTTTTTCCTCGGCCAGCTTGCGCTTGGTAATATCAACAATAATCCCTCTCAAACCCACAGGTTCGTTTTCATTAATAATTGGACTGAAATGTATAACAATAGGGAATGTGCTGCCATCTTTTCTCTGTGCGGTATATTCTGTACCGCTTATATTTTCGCCGCTGAATACTCTCCTAATATTCTGATTAGCCCTATCCCGATCATCATTAATAATTAATTGAAGGGAATAAATACCTTTTTCAAAATCATTTTTCGTATAACCAAAAGATTTAAATCCGTTAGGGTTAGCAAATGTAAGATATCCTCTTTGATCAATTTCAAAAACAGTTATCGGCAGTAAATCAACTAATTCTTTGTATTTATTCAAGCTTGCCCTCAGCGCATCTTCTTCCCGTTTTCGCTTGGTGATGTCTTCAAAAATATATAATCGCCCAAAATAGCGGTCGTAATCGTCGCGAATTTGTGTGGAAAAAAGCCGGATAGTCCTTCCATCAACAAGAGGGATTTCATTCTCAACGACAGTACGGTTTTCCTCGCTTTGGAGCGGCTTGTACAAGTTTACGAACGACGGAACATCTTTCAGTAAAGATAAACAATGGGGAATAATATCATTATTCTTCATTTCCCCATATTGCATTTGTTCTTTAAGGTGTTCTATGCCCCAAATTTCGCAAAAACAATCATTGAAGTAAAGAACAGCGTCGGTACGATTATCCACAACCAAAAACGCCAACGGTGAGGAATTGGTCATTGAGCGAAGAAGAGCGGCTTCATTCCATTGTGGTTTTTTCTCTGACCAGTTGCGATTGTTTTTCGATGCTTCCAGTTCAGTAATCTGTTGGCGTAATTCAGCCAATTCTTTTATGAGTTGATCTTTTGCTTTATCTTGGTCTTTCATTTTAACCTCCACTGAAAGCCATCCTCTATCTGCTTTTTCCTATACAAAAAAATATGAAGTAACCGCTAGGCTACTTCATAAAAAATGTCACGTCATACATGACTTATGATGAAACCTGGCAATCCTACCAAAAACGGCTTAGACCCATGGCTTTGCGACCCCAGGTTTCCCTGGGTGTGCCCTGTTTTTTATAATCCTTTTACATGTCAAGAATATTTTAACAAGAATTATGTAAATATGCAACGAAAATAGACCCCCTGCTTTTTCCAAAAAATTAACCATCACTTCGGTTTTCGTTTTATATTACACTCAGCAATACTTTAGAGGTGAGTAAAATACTTAACACTAAAGAATGGGCAACCATAAGAGAGTTGCACAAAAAAGGTTATGGGAAAAAAACCATTGCCCGGATGTTGGGAGTCTCCAGAAACACAGTACGCCGGGTACTGGTCAGTAAAGAGCCGCCTAAATATGTACGGAAAATACTAAAAGAAAAGAATCTTGACCCGTATAAGGAAAAGATTCAGCACATGTACCTTGAACAAAAACTATTCGGTATAAAAATATACGACGAATTGGTTTCTCAAGGATACAAGGGCTCGCTTACTACCCTATATAAGTACCTTAAAAAATTGAGATAAATATGAATTAAAGAAGATGTTCAGGGAGAATGCAGGAAGTGTTTGAAAATGGCAGGAATAATACCAGGCAATTGTTCTTGTTATTAATATTTTGTTTCGAGTTAGTTAATTAACTTTAAGCATCCGGGCCTCCTTCAGTAAATGCCTGGCGTGTTCCATGGCGGCCCCGCCGTCCTGCCCGCCTCCCAGCATGCGGGCCAGTTCCTCCAGCCTTTCATTCTCATGAAGGCGGAAAACTTCCGCCCTGGTGCGGCCATCCGCCTCTCTTTTTCTTATGGATAGGTGCTGGTGGGCCATGCTGGCCACGGTGGACGAATGGGTGACGCAGATAACCTGCCTGCTGGCGGCAAGGTTGTGCAGCTTGAGGGCTACCGACTTTATGGTAAGGCCTCCGATACCGGTGTCAACCTCATCAAAGATCAGTGTGGGGATCCCCTCCATATCAGAAAGTATACTTTTAACGGCCAGCAGTATACGGGATGTTTCCCCGCCGGAGGCAATTTTGGCAAGGGGTCTCAGCGGTTCTCCCGGATTGGTGGAGATATAGAATTCCACCTGCTCCCCCCCTTTTTCTCCGGGTTCTTCCAATAAAGTAAAATTCAGACTGAATCTGACCCTGTCCATCCCCAGATCTCTTAGTTCCAATGCGATAGCCTCTTCCATGTTCCTGGCTTCCCGGAGTCTTTTCCCGGTAAGTTTTTCAGAGGCTTCTTCCAGCTTCTTCAGAAGCTGATCCAGTTCTCGTTCCAGTTGTCCGACTCTCTGGTCACCAATTTTCATTTGATCCAGTTCAACTTCAATTTCTTCACGGTACCCGATAACTTCTTCAAGGGTCCCGCCGTACTTTTTCTTCAGCCTGTTCAGGAGATCAAGCCTTTCTTCAACGAATTCCAGGCGGGCCGGAAAGAATTCCAGTCCGTCCATATATGCCGCCAGCTCTCTGCAGGCCTCTTCAATCTGATACAGCGCCCCTGCGGTAAGGTCTCTGACCCCAGACAGGCTGTCATCCGCCTCCACTGCCCTTTCAAGGGCCTTTAAAGACCTTCCGGCAAGTTCCAGGACAGAACCCGAAGAGCCTCCCCCATAGAGGTCATTATAGCACTCACCCACCAGCCTGGAGATTCTTTCGGCGCCTGCCAGCTTTCTTTTTTCTGCGATCAGATCGGCATCTTCTCCTGGCTTTGGGGATATTGAATCTATTTCACCTAACTGGTAGCAGATGGTCTCCTGCCTTTTAACCCGCAGGCCGTGTTTCTCCCGGAGGTCTTCCAGAAGCCTTCTTTTTTTACTGTATTCCTTGTAAAGCATTGAAACCTCGACCGCAATCTCTGCAATTTCTTCTCTGCCGTAGGCGTCCAGAAGAGTAAGGTGCATTTCAGGATTAAACAAAAGCTGCTGGTCGTACTGTCCCTGAATATCCACCAAATGCTGACCTATTTCCCTGTATACATTCAGTGTTACCATCTGGCCGTTGATACGGCATGAGCTGCGGCCGTTTTTATTTATCTCACGGGTAAATACCAGTGTTTCTCCGGGGTCTTCCGCCACTCCCCTTGCCGACAGCAGTCCTGCGATGTGCCGGGCGCTGCCGGTGTCCAGGGTCATTTGCACCACAGCCTTTTCACAGCCTGCCCGGAGGTATTCCGCCGAGGCCCTGCCGCCAGCCGCCACCTGGATGGCTTCTATGATAATGGACTTTCCGGAACCGGTTTCCCCCGAGAGAACATTGAGACCCCGGCAAAAATTAATCTCCGTTTTCTCAATTATACCGAAGTCCTTTATGAAAAGGTTTAAAAGCATTTTTAACCTCCGGAAATCTCCCTGAAGCGCCTAACAACATCTTCAACGGCGCTTTTGGGTTTTACAACTATCAGAATGGTGTCATCACCGGCCACTGTACCGATAACTTCGGACCATTGGGCCTGATCCATGGCCCCGGCCACTCCCTGGGCATGACCTGGTATTGTTTTTACCACCACTATATTTTCACTGAAATCTATTTTCCGGACAGATTCAATTATGAGCCTCTTTAACCTTGCCTCCCCGGAGGGAGTAGAACCGCCCGCCGGAAGGGCATAAATTGAGGTGTTCTTTACACCGGGGATCTTGATCAGCCCCAGATCTTTTATGTCCCTGGACACCGTGGCCTGGGTTACCGCAAAGCCAGCCAGACCCAGTGCCGCAGCCATCTGTTCCTGGGTTTCGATGGTATGCGAACTGATTATATCGATTATTTTTTTCTGTCTGACTGATTTAATCATATTTCTCTCCGGATCTGGTTATAAAATAAAGTTCAGGGCTGTTTTTACAGCTATTCCAGAAAACCATTTTCTGAACGGTAAATTCCCTCTGGTCCAGGTTGGACAGGAGTTCTCCCACCACCCGGGATTCCTCCCCGGAACCGGGGTGCCCGGTATATACAAGCACGCTTGCCCGTCCTCCCGGGCCAAGTATTTTCAGCGCCGCCTTTATGCCGTCCCTGGTGCTGCCAGGCTTAGTCAGAACCGATCTGTCGCTTCCGGGAAGGTAGCCCAGATTAAACATTACCGCATCCGCCTGGTCAGGCGCCAGCCTGTCCATTTCCTGGTGCCCCAGTTTTAAAACTGTTACCCTGTCCAAAAGGCCGGCTGATTTAAGGGCTTTACTTGTTTTTTCCAGGGCGGCGTCCTGTATGTCCAGGGCGTATACCCGCCCCCGGTTTCCAACGCCTTCGGCCAGAAAAAGGGTGTCATGACCGTTTCCAGCAGTGGCGTCCACCGCTGTGGATCCATTTTTTAAGGCCGGATGGATAAAAACCCTGGCCCACTGCACAGCGCTGGCCGGCCGGCGGGGTATCATCAATGGCGGTCACCCTCCCGCAGCTTTTGTTTCAGCACCCTGAAAAAGTTCCGGGTCTGAAGCCTTATAAACCTTACCTTGAAAGGGGCCTTAGTGATCCTTACGATATCGTTTTTAAAAAGGCTTAAGCCGTGCTGGCCGTCCATGGTCAGCATTACTTCTCCTTTTTCAGACAAAAGCTCAACTTCCACCTGGCAGTCCGAGGAGATTACTATGGGCCTGGCCCACAGGGCATGCGGACAGATGGGCGTAATGATCATTAGATCCAGTTCGGGGGTAACCACAGGTCCCCCGGCCGAAAGGGAGTAAGCGGTGGACCCGGTGGGCGTCGATACGATCAGACCGTCAGTGGGGTAGGTGCTTACGTGCTCACCATTAACGCTGGTTTTTAAAAAAATCAGCCTGGCGAAGGCGCCCTTTGTTATTACGGCGTCATTCAGTCCCATTGACCTTTCAATCTCAATGCCGTCCCTTAGCACGGTGGCTTCAATCATCATGCGCTCTTCTATATGATATTCTTTTTTTAATATGCTTTCCAGGGCATAATGAATATCCGGAACGTCAATTTCAGAGAGAAATCCCAGGCGTCCAAGGTTTATCCCCAGCACAGGCGCCCCGCAGTCAGCCACCAGCCTGGCGCTGCTGAGTATGGTTCCGTCTCCTCCGAAAACCAGCAGGCACTCAATCTCTTTTACCATATCGGGCAGCGGCAGCCGGGTGACATCAGTTCCCAAGCCGCTGAGTCCGTCCTGCACTATTATATTGATATCCCTCTCTATGAACCACTGGCGAATCTCCCCGACAATTTTTTCAACATTCTTTTTTTCCAGGTTGGCCATTATTCCTATGGTTCTCGACTTGACAGCCCCCTTTTCGGCTAAAAAAACCTCGTTGATATTAAAAATTTATTTAGAAAGCGCTGTGCGCCCTTCCCACCGTTTTATTTATCATATTAATGTCAAAATTGCTGATTTCCTTAAAAGAGAAGTACAGCAGGTATTCTATATTGCCCTCGGGCCCGCGTATGGGAGAAAAATCAAGTCCCAATACACTCCAGCCATTATCCAAAATAAATTTACATATTCTGTCAATAACTTCCCGGTGGACCTCCCGGTCCCTTACCACTCCTTTTTTGCCAACCTTGCCCCTGCCCGCCTCGAATTGGGGCTTTATCAGGGCCATCCCCCGGGCGTTTTTGTCAACCAGCAGGGCCACCGGAGGGATTACCTTGTCCAGAGATATAAAAGAAACGTCAATGGTGACAAAATCAGGCCTGTATTCCAGGTCGAAGGGCTGCAGTTTTTTTATATTGGTTCTTTCAAAAACCACAACCCTGGGATCGCTGCGCAGCTTCCAGGCCAGCTGGCCGTAGCCCACATCCACGGCATACACCCTGGAGGCCCCGTTTTGCAGGGCACAGTCGGTAAAACCTCCGGTTGATGCACCAACGTCCAGTAATATCCTGTGGTTAAGATCAATGCCAAAGCACCTGAGGGCTTTTTCCAGCTTAAGCCCTCCCCTGCTTACGTATGGAAGGCTGCCGGTGATCTCTATCTTTACAGTGGCTTCCACACTTGTACCGGGTTTATCGGCCTTTTCGCCGTTTACCCGCACCTGACCCGCCATAATTGCCGCCTTGGCCCGTTCCCGGCTTTCAAAATAGCCGTTTTCATGCAGAAGCACGTCCAGCCGTTGTTTTTTAGCGGTCAATACGGCTACCTCCCGATATTTGCGCCTTTTTTCCTGAATTTTTGAAATGGCGCAGGCGCATCAGCTTCAGGGCGCGGACCACGGCCTCATCAACCGTCAGGCCGTATTTTGCCAAAAGAATGTTACGGTCACCGTGTTCAACGAAGCTGTCGGGCAAACCAATATTGCAAACCTTTACACCGCTTATCCCGGCGCTGTTGATCACGTCCAGCACCCGGCTGCCGAATCCTCCCGCCAGTATGTTTTCTTCCAGGGTAATAATTTTCCCGGTCTTACTGGCGTATTTTATAATGCACCCACTGTCCATGGGCTTTACAAATCTTGCATTTATAACAGCGGCGGAAATCCCCTGGCTGCTTAGAATCTCCGCTGCCTTAAGGGCTATTTCCACCATGGCGCCAACAGCAAAAAAGGCTATTTCATTTCCGTCCATGATCACCTCGGCTCTGCCCGGAGGAAGGCACTGCAACTGATCGTCCAGACAGCAGCCGGTTCCCTCGCCCCTGGGATACCTGACAGCGGCGGGACCATTATATTCCAAGGCGGTCTTTAGCATATTGCGCAGCTCATTTTCATTCCTGGGAGCCATAATCAACATGTTGGGGGCCTGCCCCAGAAAGGACAGGTCAAAAACTCCATGGTGGGTGGGACCATCTTCCCCCACCAGCCCGGACCTGTCTATGGCAAAGGTTACGGGCAGATTCTGCATGCATACATCGTGTATGATTTGATCGTAGGCCCTCTGTAGAAAAGTTGAGTAAACCGCCACCACCGGCCTTAAATGGGAGGCTGCCATGGATGCGGCCATGGTGACCGCATGCTGCTCGGCTATGCCCACATCAAAAAACCTTTCCGGGTATTTGCGGGCAAATTCCGAAAGTCCGGTGCCGCCGGTCATGGCGGCGGTAAGGGCTATTATTGATTTATCTTCGGCGGCCAGCTCGACTATGGTGCGGCCGAAAACCTCCGTGTAGCTGGGAATGCTTTTATCTCCCCTGGGCATGCCGGTTTCCAGGTCGAAGGATCCGATTCCGTGAAATTTACCGGGGTTTTTTTCAGCATGGGAGTAGCCCTTTCCCTTGGTGGTTATAACATGAACCAGAACAGGCCCTCCCAGTGCCCTGGCCTGATTAAGAACATCTATAATGTCCTGGATGTTGTGACCGTCTATTGGTCCCAGGTAAACGAAGCCCAGTTCCTCAAAAAGCATGCCGGGCACCACCAGGTACTTCAGGCTGTCTTTCAGCCTTTCCGCCGCTTTTAGCACAGTGGGACCGATGGCGGGTATTTTTCTCAGAACCTGCTCCACCTCATCCTTGCCCCTGGAATACATGGGGTCGGTCCTCAGCCGTCTGAGATATCTGGACATTCCGCCCACATTTTTAGCTATGGACATTTCATTGTCATTGAGCACCACTATGAGATCCTTTTGCAGGTGCCCTGCATGGTTCATGGCCTCAAAGGCCATTCCCCCGGTCATGGCCCCGTCACCTATGACAGCCGCCACTGAGAACTTTTCTCCTGAAAGGTCTCTGGCTATGGCCATTCCCAGGGCCACCGAAATGGAAGTGCTGCTGTGGCCGGTGATGAAGGCGTCATGCCGGGATTCATCAGGCCTGGGGAAGCCGCTTAGGCCACCGTATTTTCTGATATGGCGAAAATGATCCTTGCGTCCGGTGATTATTTTGTGAATGTAGCACTGGTGACCCACATCCCATACTATTTTATCCCTGGGAGACTCCAGCACACTGTGCAGGGCCAGGGTCAGCTCGACAACTCCAAGGTTGGGCGCCAGATGGCCCCCGTTTTTGGATATGGTTTCTATTATTTCCCTCCTGATCTCGGCGGCCAGATCGTTAAGCCTTGGAATGGTGAGTTTCTTGATGTCGGAGGGTCCGTTTATATTGGACAGAAGGCTCAAAACAAAAACACTCCTCTTACCTGGACGTTTTTTTGTGTCTGGCGCTGAAATCCCTTCCGGTAATCAGAAAAACTCCGCGCAAAAACTTTCCGGCTACAAACACCACCTCATCGGCGTGCACCAGCGCAATTCTTTTTCCATAAGCCTTACCGCCCACTGTGGCGGCGGCGATAAGGGCGGTGAGCAGCATATTGACCAGCAGCTGCCCTGTTTCCCTCCAGTAGGTCAAAATCTGAAGGGCCAGGGCAATACCCAGGGCTCCGCTGACAGTACCTGCTATATCTCCCACCACGTCATTCATAAGGTTTGCCACTCTGTCGGCGTTTCTGATTAAAAAAACGCCCTCGGCTGCGCCGGGAACCTTTTTAGCCGCCTTGGCGTGCAGTGGCGCCTCCGACGCAGCGGTGACGGAAACCCCAACTATATCAGCCAGTATTCCCACCAATACAATGACGATTAGGAAAACAACAGACAGCCAAAGGCTCTGCATCTTTTCCGAAACCAGGTTCGAAAGCCAAAAAAACAATACCGCCAGCAAAAAGGAGACTACGCTGACCAAAAAAATATACAGCCCTGAAACCGAGGATTTATGATTACCCAATCTATTAACACCTCATACGCTATAACTGTAGTGCTCTCCCGTCAGAATCCAGAATTCAGAATCCAGAATATTGACGGCATTCCTAATATGAATTCCCGCGGGTGTATTTAATTTATTTGATCAAGCAAATAAGAAATGCCCTAAGGCCATTAAATGCTTTTTACTCTCTATGGTCTATTTTGATTTTATTAATCTTTATTTGCCTGTTAGGAAGGCTTACACATTCTGGATTCTGACTTCTGGATTCTGGATTCCGACAGAATAAGGTCGGCAGTATGAGTCGTCAATGATTTCTGTTTACCACGAATTTTACCAGCTCACGAAGGAAGTCCGCCTTTTCACCATAGCCGTCGATTGACCTCAGGGCTCTTTTCATCTGATCCCCGGCCATTCTGCCGGCCGCTTCAATCCCGTACATGGCGGGATAGGTGGCCTTGTCATTTTTAATGTCGCTTTTTACCGGCTTTCCTATATTTTTTTCATCCCCCACAATATCCAGAATATCATCGGCAATCTGGAAGGCCATTCCCAGGTGTTCGGCGTAACCGGTGAGATTATCCAAATCCTTCCGGCTGGCGCCCGAAAGTAGGGCCCCGGTTCTGACCGAAGCCCTGTACATGGCTCCTGTTTTACATCTGTGTATATAATCCAGTGTTTCTTCGTCTGCTTTCGAAGAGGTGGACATTATATCCACCACCTGTCCGCCCACCAGGCCGGCTGTGCCTGAAGCCCGGGAAATCTCGGCTATCACAGTGATTAAACTTGCCGGGGTGATTACATTGGTTACCGGGCAGAGGGTGATCAGTTCAAAGGCCATGGTCAAAAGCGCATCCCCGGCCAGTATGGCCATTGCTTCTCCGTATTTTTTATGGCAGGTGGGCATCCCCCTGCGCAGGTCGTCATTATCCATGGCCGGCAGGTCGTCGTGTATGAGGGAATAGGTGTGAATAAGCTCCAGTGCGCAAGCCGCAGGTAATATGTCCCGCTGATTTCCCCCCAGTATTTCCGCTGATGCCAGTGCCAGAACCGGCCGGAGTCTTTTGCCTCCTGCAAAAAGGCTGTACCTGACGGCCTCATGGATTATCGGCGGGTATGTTTCCACCGGGGGCAGCAACCTTTCCAGCGCCACATTGATAAATTTAGTTCTTTTTCCCAGTTCGCTGATAAAGTCCAATCTGTAGTATCCCCCTGTTTAAGCTGTAAGCTATAAGCTTTTTTAGCCTCCCGGTAAATTCCGCATATCATTTTGAGGGTCGCTTAGATTTTAACAGATGCTGACTGCTGACTGCAAGTCGCCCGTAGGGCGACTTTAATTAAGGGGTCATTCCCTTCAATGCCGGCCTGCCCCCTTCATCGGCTGTCAACACCATAATACGCTGCTCGGCCTCTTCCAGTGAGGCCTGACAGTATCTGCTTACGTTTATTCCCTCGGAAAATAACTCCAGCGCTTTTTCCAGGGGCAATTGTCCATCCTCCAGTTGATGCACTATTTCTTCAAGCTTTTTCAGTGCCTCTTCGAAAACAAGCTTTTTCCTGGCCATAACCGTCCTCCGGTAAAAATATTCAGTATTCCGGGAATCCGCCCCGCAACAGCGCCGACCCGTTGAGGTAGTCAAAGCGCCTTCCCTGCCGCGTATTCCTTTCTTCCAGTGACTCCTCAATCATTTGCTTAACCTTCCACCAACTGGTTCCCCAATTGGAGAAAAGGAGATCCTCCGCCGGCCCTTTGCCAACCAGACGCTGTACGACAATACGGGGATCAAGGTGCTCCAGGAATAATACCACGCTTTGCACATAGCTTTCCAGGGGCATTACAGCAAATTCTCCCCTTTTATACATATCCCCCAGTATGGTATTCTCCACCACGTACAGAGAATGCAGTTTTACGTAGCGGACACCCAGGGCTGAAAGCACTTTGGCGTTCTCGACCACATCATGGAGATCATCCCACGGAAGGTTCACAATCAGGTGAGCGCAAACCTCCAGGCCTCTCCGGTGAATCCTTATTACAGCGTCTATAAATTCGGCCAGAGTATGGCCTCTGTTTATTTTTCGCAGTGTGTGATAATTAACGGTCTGAAGTCCCAGCTCAAGGTCAATTGCCAGCCCTTTCTCCTTTTTTATTTCATTAAGAAAATCAAGATACCTGTCATTTATGCAGTCCGGCCTTGTGGACACCGATATGCCTACAACATCGGCGGAGCAGGCGCTGAGAATGTTTTCCCTGAACACTGTAAAAGGCATGTAGGTATTTGTAAATGCCTGAAAATATATGATAAATTTTTGCGCATTAAATCTTTTCTTGAAGTATTCCCTGTTCTCCTCTATTTGTTTTTGAACGGATAAAGTATTGGGAAGGCACTGAAACCCTGAACCTGCCTTGTCGCAAAATATGCATCCGCCTGTTCCGGCGCTTCCGTCCCTGTTGGGGCAGGTCCCTGGCAAATTCACCGGCAGCTTATATACCTTGCCGCCGAATTTATCTTTAAGGTGTCTTGAATAAATATTGTAACGGTCTTTTTCTGGGGTCAGCCGGATCACATCCCAGTCCTTACATTCATTATTGATTATATCCAAATGCACCTGTTGTGAACAGTCTTTTGCTATAAAAAACCGCCCTGTAGGCGGTGCCGTCTTGCAGACGGCGGAATCCAGAAGCCAGGAGTCAGAAGCCAGAATGGTTAACGCATTCCTTAAAGTCCATTGCCAATTGCATCTATAGGTTTGTAAAAAAATTTATTTTTTCCTACGTTTAAAAAAAACACCCGGACAGGTTATCCGGGTGTTTTTTTTAAAATCCGGTGAGCTAACTACATTCTCTCGTTTACCTTGGCAACAGCCAGGTCTTTCAACCTTTTTGCCTCGGCAACAATATTGGCTTTTTCTGCCTTTACCTTGGTTACGAATTCCTGGTCGGTGATCATGGGTATGTTTATGTCGGCGCTCAGCAGCACAGAGTTAATTGCTGCCTCGCATACAAAGGCGGCTACTCCGGCGTCGCTGATGGCCATTTTGTTGCCAATTTTGGAAAGCTTTTCTGTTATTACCAGGGCATCCAGAAGGGTTCTGGCTATTTCCACCGGCTCGTTGGTGGCCGTCTTCAGAGCCTTCTGCATGGCTTCCTCGCGCCTGGCCTTCTCTTCATCGGTATTTTTGGGAAGTCTGTACACATCCATGAATTTTCCGAAGGCCGCTATATCGGCAGCCACCAATTTTTCCAGCCTGGCCATAATAAAATACGCCCTGCCGGTAATTTCCTTTATTTCGGCTTCCACATCGGCATACTTGGGTTTTCCCACCGTAAGGTTTCCCACCATGGCTGCCATGGCCACGCCCAGGGCGCCCACCATTGCAGAAACGCTGCCACCCCCCGGAGTGGGGGCGTCAGAGGCCGAAACGGCCAATACCTTCCTAAAAGTCAGATCAAACATTCTTTTCACCTCTGATTTCAATTTGGGTCAGGAGTCAGAAGCCAGAAGTCAGGAGCCAGAAGAAAACATAGAATGTTATTATTCTGGACTCTGACTTTCTGAATCCTGGATGCCTGCCCTGTTTTCCAAAGTAGCTCTATAGACTTAAAGGATGTTCTTAATAACGTGAATTGTGGTCAGGAGTCAGTCCTTAAGGTTTTTATTCTGGCTCCTGACTCCTGGCTCCTGGATTCTGCTAAATCACTTCCCCTGAAGCTTTATGGCCTTCAGAACATTTCTCTGAATAAGCACGGTGGTGAGGCTTCCTACGCCGCCCGGAACCGGGGAGATCAGGCCGGCCACTTCCCTGGCGTTTTCAAAATCAACGTCTCCGCAGATACCACCTTCTATTTCGTTAATTCCGGCGTCCACCACAATGGCCCCCGGCTTAATCCAATCGGCCTTGACCATCTTGGCCCTGCCCACTGCGGCAACCACAATATCACCCTTGGCCACCTGGCCCGGGAGGTCCTGGGTTTTGGTGTGACATACGGTGACGGTGGCGTTTTGGTTTAACATCATAAATACCAGGGGCTTGCCCACGGTTTCGCCGCGGCCTACAATTACCGCATTTTTACCTTTTATTTCCACGCCGCTGCGCAGCATAAGCTCTATGCAGCTCTGGGGAGTGGCCGGGAACAGTCCATCGCCCCCGCTCAGTATGTAGCCCCGGTTTATGGGATGAACTCCGTCAACATCCTTTATGGGCAGAACAGCCTCCAGCACCTTTTTCTTGTCCATGTGCTTGGGCAGCGGCAGTTCAATCATTATGCCGTGAACGCTGTCGTCCTTGTTCAGTTTGTCCAGCAACGCCAGAACTTCTTCTTCCTGTGCCGTTCCGGGCAGTGTGAAAAGCTCAAAGTCTATGCCGATATTGTTGCATGACTTCTCCTTGGACCTGGCGTAAACCACCGAGGCAGGGTCATCACCGGCCAGAATTACTGACAGCTTGGGAGCTACACCCCTTTCCCGCAGTGCCGCCACTTCGGCCTTGACCTCTTCCCTGATGGATGCCGCAACTTTCTTTCCGTCCAGCAGTTGAGCCGACATTAAATTCTCTCCCTTCGTAATACCTGTATTTTTATTTATTACCTTAAATACCTTAAATACCTTAAAGCTGATTTTCCTTTAAAGTATCTTTTACCTGGCATTTTATACTTCCCCTGTGCAATTTAACATTAACGGCATCTCCGGTATTGACTTCCCCGGAGTCCCGGATAACTCCGCCGGTTTTTTGATCAATGCACACAGAATACCCTCTGGACAGAGTGGCCAGGGGGCTCAGGGTGTTGAGTTTCCCGGCGGCGGCTAGAAAAGAAGCCTTTTTGCCGGTAAATATTTTTTCCATTGACCTGTTCAGTCCCCTGGTCAGCACATCGTTAACCATGGCCCTGGAACCGCATATTTTGTCCGCCGGCCTCCTGAAAACCGGGCTCTGAAGACAGTTGTCCAGACGGCGCCTAGCCCTTCCCAGGTTGTCTCCAGCGGCTCTGTTGATCCTTAATCTCAGGGCCTCTATGGTGTGAGCCACCTCTGATTTTACCGGAATCACCAGTTCGGCGGCGGCAGACGGGGTGGGCGCCCTGAGATCTGCCACCATGTCTGCGATGGTGTAATCGGTTTCATGACCAACGGCCGAAATAACCGGCGCCCCGGAGTTGAATATGGCGCGGGCCACTTCCTCGGTGTTAAAGGCCCAGAGTTCTTCCAGCGAGCCTCCGCCCCTGCCCACGATGATGACATCCACACTGCCCAGAGAATTGAGATCTCTTATGCCCCGGGCCACATCTGCCGGAGCAGATTCTCCCTGGACGGTAACCGGCGCCAGAATAATGCCGGCCCCGGGCCAGCGTCGGCTGATTATTTCGGTCATGTCCCTGACCACAGCACCGGTGGGGGAGGTTACCATTCCTATGCATCCCGGAAAAACCGGTATTTTTCTTTTCCTGGCCTGACTGAAAAGTCCTTCCCTATGCAGTTTTTCCTTCAATTGCTCGAAGGCCACATGAAGGGCTCCCGCGCCATCAGGCTCCATTTCCTCGGCGTACAGCTGGTAGCTTCCGTCCCGTTCATAAACAGTGACAAATCCCCTTATCCTGACCGCCATTCCGTTGTCCGGAAGGAACTTGAGTTTACTTGCCCTGGATCTGAACATCACTGCTCTGATGCAGCCGTTGCTGTCCTTGAGGGTAAAGTATAAATGACCGCTGACGGCCTGCTTGCAATTGGAGATCTCTCCCTTAACCCAAAGGCTTGTCAGCAGTTTGTCATTTTCAAAGATCCCCTTTATGTATGATGTCAGTTCACCAACTGTGATCAATCGCATGTCTCTCACCTGCATTTAATAGGCAGTAGCGCTGCCGGACCGAATTTAAACTTATTTTGACTGCAGATATTCATGGATAGAGCGGGCTCCTACTTTGCCTGCGCCCATGGCCAGGATGACCGTGGCCGCTCCGGTTACCACATCTCCGCCGGCATACACTCCGGCTTTGGAGGTGGCCCCTGTTTCAACGCTGGCCACTATGTTGCCCTTCCTGTTAATCTCCAGCCCCTTGGTGGTCCTGGGAACCAGAGGGTTGGGTCCCTGGCCTATGGCCACCACCACGGTGTCCACATCCATTATAAACTCAGATCCTTTGATGGCAACCGGGCTCCGGCGTCCGGAGGCGTCGGGCTCACCCAGTTCGTATTTCAGACATTCCATTTCCTTTACCACGCCGTTGTCATCACCCATTATTTTAGTGGGGCTGGTCAGAAGGGCGAACTTGACTCCCTCTTCGTGGGCGTGCTCCACTTCCTCGCGCCTGGCAGGCAGTTCCTTGTCGGAGCGGCGGTATACAATCCAGGACTCCTCGGCTCCCAGCCGCAGGGCTGTCCTGGCGGCGTCCATGGCCACGTTTCCGCCGCCCAGAACGGCAACCCTTTTGCCTATCTTGATGGGGGTGTCGCACTGCGGGAAAAGATAAGCCTTCATTAAATTGGTTCTGGTCAGGAATTCGTTGGCTGAATATACCCCGCATAGATTTTCGCCGGGTATCTTCATGAAATAGGGAAGTCCGGCGCCGGTGCCGATGAATACCGCGTCAAAGCCGCCCTCCTCCATCAGTTGGTCCACGGTGGCGAATTTTCCCACCACAGAGTTCACATCTATAATAACTCCCAGTTTTTTAAGGTTTTCCACCTCGGCCTGCACCACCGCTTTGGGCAGACGGAATTCAGGAATGCCGTACATCAGCACTCCGCCGGCCACGTGAAGGGCCTCAAAAATGGTTACCTTATGTCCCAGCTTGGCCAGGTCGGCGGCGCAGGTTAATCCGGCCGGGCCCGATCCCACCACGGCAACACTGAATCCGGTGGGGGCGGCAACCTCCGGAACCTTGACACCGGTGGACAGTTCCCAGTCGGCGCAGAATCTTTCCACGCGTCCAATACCCACGGGATCGTGTTTCTTGCCCAGGGTGCAGTATTTTTCACACTGGCTTTCCTGGGGGCATACCCTGCCGCATACCGCCGGAAGGGCGTTCTTTTCCTTGATTTTGGCTATGGCCCCGGCGAAGTCATCTTCTGAGGCCAGTTTTAAAAATGCCGGTATGTCCACCTCCACCGGGCATCCCTGGCGGCAGGGAGTATTCTTGCACTGTATGCATCTTGAGGCCTCGGCCATGGCTGTTTCCCTGGTATAGCCGGTGGCCACCTCGCTGAAGTTCCTGGACCTTTCCAGGGCGTCCTGAGCTGGCATGGGGTTTTTATCAGGTATAATCTGCTTTTTGGCTTTCGGTGCGTCAGCCATTATTTACCACCTCCGCATCCGCATTTGCAGGTGTGCTTTTCTTTAGATCTCTGCTCTTCTTCCCGGAAATAAGCGCCCCGTTTGGAAAGCTCGGCCCAGTCCACCTGATGGCCGTCAAAATCCGGGCCGTCAACGCAAACAAACTTGGTCTCCCCGCCCACGGATACCCTGCAGCACCCGCACATCCCGGTTCCATCCACCATAAGGGCGTTCAGGCTGACTATGGTTTTCAGGCCGTATTCCTTGGTTACGTTGCAGCAGGCCCTCATCATGGGCTGCGGACCTATGGCTATTACCAGGGCAATATTTTCCTTTCCCCTGGCTTCCACAATCTCTTTCATTACATCGGTGACAAATCCCTTACGCACATAGGAGCCGTCGTCGGTGGTGACATGCAGTTCGCTGCAGGCTTTACGCATCTTATCTTCCCAGAATAGCAAGTCACCGTTCCTGGACCCTATTATGCCGATAACATTGTTTCCGGCCTCCTTCAGATCCCTGGCGATGGGATGGACAGGGGCTATCCCGACTCCGCCGCCCACCACAATGACATTGCCGTAATTTTCTATGTGTGTAGGCTCACCAAGGGGCCCGACAAAATCCTTGATATAATCCCCCGCTTCCATCGCCCCAAGCTGTTCGGTGGTCTTGCCCACTTCCTGGAACACAATGGTGATGGTTCCCCTCTCACGGTCGTAGTCTGCGATTGTCAGCGGAATTCTTTCCCCCTGATCGTCAATTCTAAGGATGATAAACTGGCCCGACCGGCAGCTTTTGGCCACCTTCGGGGCTTCGATGTCCATCAGTTTGATAATAGGCGAGAAAACTTCTTTTCTCAGTATTTTATACAAACCTTTTCCCCTCCCTGCAAGTTTATTTTCATCTATATGTAAAAAATACTTTCGAGAAATGTGGTCTGATTCCTGCCTAAGGGCCTACTTATGAACAAAAATTATATAATGAACCTCCCACTTGCCGCATATTGTCGAAAAATAAAGGAAGAATCCCTTAACCAATTCTTCCTTCAAATATTTGATCCGATCCTTTTGTTTCACCCAGTGCGCCACCGTCATTTTTTCTGGCAACCTTCCCCAGTACGCCGTTGACAAACTTTCCTGAATCTTCGCTGCCGAAGGTCTTAGCCAGTTCAACGGCTTCATTGACAGTTACACTGAATGGTATGTCATCCCGGTATAGAATTTCGTATATGGCCATGCGCATTATATTCCTGTCTACCCTGGCCAGCCTTTCAATATTCCAGTCACGGCTTAAAGCCGCAATGGTGTCGTCGATTTCGCTTAAATGCTCAGTTGACCCCAATACCAGTTCTCTGGTGAAAATCAGATCATCCGGGGTAATTGCCTCAATCTCCGCAGTATTCTTTATTGCCACTTCAGGATCAATGCCGCCCACATCCATCTGATAAAGTGTCTTCATGGCGGCTTCTCTGGCCTGTCTTCTGCCCATATTTATCCTCCCGGATAATTTATCTTATTTGTCCCTGAACCGCCCCAGGAATATCTCCTTCAAATCTGCCCGGCGGTCAATCTGCTTTCCAATATAATAACCGGCAAGTATACACAGTGATACGAAAATTGCCTTTAAAATACCGTAGGTAATGGCGAACCACCCAAATATAAGCCCCAGGATGATACCGGCCGCCTTTCCCCGGTTTTTCTGAATAATTTCAATGATTTGTTCAGTATTCACCGATATCACCCCTTTTTATAACGCTCAGAAAAGCATATTAAGCATCAGAGCATAAAAGCACTAAAGCGCTTTTATGCAGCCCAGAGAGGTAAAATGAAACTATTCCAGCATCCCCAGCATCCGCCTGGACTAAACCCTCCCCCTCACTGCATATCGCTTGAGGGTCGCTACATGGTCGCTAATGGGTAGGTGGAGCGATTTAAGTCCGGCCTGCATAACCTCCTGCTGCAACTGTCTCTAAACTCGGTCGCCAACGGAATGCCGACCGCCTCCAACGCCGCGTCCTTGCGTCGATTCCGGCTTCCGGCTGCGTCCTGCAGCCGGCTCGGCATTCCGTAGGCTCGGTCGTTAAGAGACAGTAGCAGCCTCCGGTACATTCCGCACGGACTTAAATCACTCCCCCTCACTGCATGTCGCTTGAGGGTCGCTTTTAAGGCATGCTGTCACTATTCTGGCTCCTGGCTCCTGGCTTCTGAATTCCGCCGTCTGCAAGACGGCAACGCCCGTCAGGGCGTTTTTTTATTCCACACGCAGCTTCTGGGCAGAAATGTTTTCCACCACAACCCTGATATCATGAACCTCAATACCGGTAACTTCCAGCACTCTGTCCCTGACATGATTTTGAAGCGTATCGGATAAATGGGGGATGTTTACATCAGGCGCCACCACCGTTTTGATGCGGATGCCTATGCCGTTGGGGGCTTTTTTCACCGAAGCCCCGGCTTCTTTAACGCCTCTTTGATCCAGGACCACCTTTTCCACCAGGGATTCTATGGCGGACAGCGCTATTCTGACCTGCCCCAGTGACCCCTCGCTTACCACAGCCTGCTTTTTGCCGGGAACTATCCCCAGCCAGGCCAGCCTTATCCCGGCCAGTATGTAAAGAGCCAGCAACCCGTACGCTATTTCAGTGAAGCCGAGCATTCCGGCTGTCTGCCGGAAAAACGCCACGGGCCACTCAAGGCCGGCCAGGACGGCGGCAGACGCCAGGGCGAATATAATGCCCGCCATTGCAAAAATAACCAAAATTACCCTGTTAAAAGCGTTCATATGCGCACCTCCGTAAAGGCCATACTGGGAAAGTAAATGATAAAGTCTGAAAGCGGGAACTCAGGACTCAAAACGCTAAAGCCTTATCGGCCCTGGTTCCTCCGGGGTCGCTTCAGGGCCGCTCTGTGGCCGGTGGAGGGGTTTGAGTCCGATCTATTTATCCTCCCGGCTGGACTAAAACCCCTCCCCCTAACTGCATGTCGCTTGAGGGTCGCTTTTAAGGCAGGCTGTCACCATTCTGATTCTGGCTCCTGGCTTCCCAAGCGCCCGTCAGGGCGCTTTATTTCACCCTGTGATCCTCTTCCTTTGCTTCATGGCTGAAGGCCACGCCCTGAACATTTACGTTAACTTCCACCACGGTCAGACCGGTCATGTTTTCAATGGCCTTTTTTACATTTTCCTGTATCTTGGCGGCCACATCCGGTATACGCGTGCCGTATTCCACCACCACGAACATGTCTACCGCAGCTTCCTTTTCACCCACTTCAACCTTAACTCCCTTGGACATGTTTTTCCGGCCCAGCATTTCGGCGATGCCGCCCACCACGCCGCTGCTCATGCCCACTACTCCCTGCACCTCGGTGGCCGCAAGGCCGGCAATTATTCTTACCACTTCGTCGGCTATCCTTATGGAGCCCAAGCCTGTCTGTTCATCACGGATTAAAATATCCTCATTCTGAATTTCCATTATAACCCCCCCGGCCCCTGGTTCTGCTATAATTAACCTGTGAAACACAGGTTAATTATAGCAGAAGGGCAGATCCAAAGCAAATAAAAGCGCCCCGGGAGACCGGAGCATTATGTGTCCCTCTATATTAATATGAAAAATACTTCAATCCCTGGGGATTATAATTATGCTCTGCTCTCCAAAACCGGTTTCCCTGGAAACAATGTCGGCTAATTTGCCTTCCTCCGAGGCATTAAGCCCCCGGCTGTCCACCACAACGGTAACCCCCTTCTGATCCACACACGCCACGGCCTCCTTGCAGCCCTTGGCTTTAAGCAGGTTTTCCACCCTGGATTCCCTGGACACGCTTCTACTGATATTCAGAAGCTGCTCCTGGGCCGCCTTCACCGAGTCCGGGGTTGATGAGGGGCTGTTGGCTATGTCTTTGAGAATTTCCACCTGCTGGCTCCTGGCTTTCTCCCGCTGCAGCCGGTACTCAACATAAAAGCTTTCTTTGGCCCCGGAGGACTGTACAGTTGGCTGCTCCGGCTGAGACAGCATTTTCCCGCCATTGATATCTGTCCCGGTGTCCGGCTTTAAGGGGCCGTCTACAGACCGTCCCCCCACTGCTGCCGGCTTTTCCGACAAAAGCATCCCGGTCATTCCGTTATAGCCCAGTAAAAGGGTCAGGGCGCCTGCCAGAAACATCAGAGTAATGAATACATGCCTGAAATTGACAAAGATCATTATTTTTTGATACCTCCTTCGCCTGGAAGCACCAGTATTTTATGAGGTTCAACGTTAAGCGCCACCCTTACCGCCTCAAACAGCCGTTCCTTTACCAGGGGGTTGGAAGCCCCTCCGGCCACCACCAGGACACCGGCTACCCTGGAGGCCGTTTCCATTTGCACCACCGGAGTATCGCCATTCCCGCTTTTGGCAATGACCAGCTGGGTGGTGTCGCTGTTTTCGTTTATGGTCCTGGCGCCGCCCCCCTGATCCTTTTCCAGGGTATTTTTACTGCCCACCGTGGTGTTGGTGGCGTAAGATTCTTTGATCGATGCGGCCAGCCTTACTGTAACCTTTACCTCGCCTGATCCCTCAATTCTTTGCAGCATTGACTGCAGCCTGGCGGACAGGGCATCTTCTTCAGCCGCCATAATGGATTTAGGAGGCGGTCCGCCGGAAGCAGCCTCCCCGGTTTCCTTCTTTTCGACTGCCCCGGAGGGATTTTGCTGTCCCCCGCCCCCCAGTACAATAAGGCTGATTCCCATAATTACCGCCGCCCCCAGCCACAGCATTCTCTTCATCGAGAGTTTTACAGGGCCTTTTCCGCCGCTGCCCATCCCGTTGAACCAGTCGCTGATTCCGGACATGTGTGATCCTCCTCCCATCATTTAAACCTAACCCGGATGTGATCCGGGGAAAGGTTATAAAAATTGGCTACTTTGTCTGCCGTCCTTTTGGCGTATTCGGAATACTCCGGAGGAGGGATGTCACCCTCGGTAAAATCAGTCTTTTCCCGGTTCACTTTTACCGTTACGGGCTCCACCGGCTTTACTCCCCCGTCCATCTCACCCCCGCCCTTGCCGATTAACAGGTTTACATCCATAATTCTGCCGAAATCCTTTTTTGAGGGGTCATCCTGTAATTTCACATCCACCGCAATTGTTTTAAGCCTTCCGTCCACAGAGGCCAGAGAGGATACCTGCCTTTCTATCCCTTTCCGGTACTGTTCCAGAGCTTTTTTACGGTTTTCGCCTTCAATGCCCCGCCCCTGTTCCAATATATTCATCTTCCCAACTTCTTCGGCTGGAATGCGAAAGGCATATTCTTCAATCTCCTTGAAAAAACCGCCCCCTGAAATTACGTTTAGCGCCTGTATTACAACCACTATTACCATTAGCCCCATGACCATCCTGACGTATTTTCTCATGTCGCCCATGGGCAGCAGCATTTCCAGGAAAACTGCCAGAACGACAATAATAATGAGATTCTGCACCAGAAGACGTAACGTTTCCACCGCAACCACTCTCCCGATTGAGCTATAAGCTGTAAGCTTTAAACTATTATCGCAGCATTACCGTAATATTTCCCACCGCCACCAGTATGGTAAGGGTGAAGAAGAAAAGCAGTCCGGTCGTGCCAACCACAGCAAACACTGCCAGAAGGCTGTTGCCCAGATCGTTGAGACAGCCCACCATCTGCCCGTCCTCCACAGGCTCTATAATGGCCCCGGCCAGTTTGTATATAATGGCCAGACATAATATTTTCAGAAGGGGCATCAGCATTATGGCCAGGACCGCCGCTGCCCCGGCGATTCCCACGGCGTTTTTGATCAGAAGGGAAGAGCTTACAATGGCCTCCAGGGCGTCTGAAAACATTCCCCCCACCACCGGGACGAAGGCGTCGGTGGCAAATTTGGCGGTGCGCAGCACCACGCTGTCCCCCACTGCCCCGGCCACTCCCTGAATGGAAAGGACACCCAAAAAGATTGTGCTTATGGCCCCTAAAAGCCCCATGGAAATATTACTGATGAGCCCCGCCAGCTTGGAAACCTTGAATTTTGGCGACAGGTTGCTTACCAGTGTCAGTATTGCCGAAAACAGAATGAGTGGAAGTATTACGTTGCGAATAACAGTGGCTATCAGAGCAATGCTGACAAACACCACCGGCTGGAAGATGGCGGCTGCGGTGAAGCCTCCCACGGCCACCAGCAGGGTCAGCAGCACCGGCAAAATGGCCTGCATGAAGGTCACCATCCTGTCTACCACGTCCCGGCCCGCATCGACGGCCACGGTAAAGGACCCGATGGCCAGCGTGACCATCACCAGGTAGGTAGCCATATAGGTTAACTGCCCGGTGGAGCTCCTGTCAAAGGCCGACGTAAGATTTTGCAGAACGGCGCAAATAACCGCCAGTATAACCAGCTTTCCCAGAAGGGAGGAGTTGGCCACCACTTCTTTGAATGCATATGAGGCAACACCGGCTGCAATGTCCCGGGGTTTGAGGCTGACTTCATTTCTGGCGATTTTATATACCAGTTGCTTGAAATCAATGTCCGGTGCAACCTTCTTTATTTCCGTGTCCAACTGGCCAACATAACTGCTTATTTGGTCAATATCCAATTCCGGGGACTTCTTTTCATGGCTTGTCTCGCCCGGCGGACCGCCTGATTCGGCAGCCGCCCCTGCCACCGGGAATACAAGCATGTACAACAAAATAAATAAACAAAATATCTTCCGCATGATACACCTCACGGCACTATCTTCAGAAGGGAGTTGAGCACTGCCACAATGATGGGCACGGCCAGCACCAGAACCAGTATTTTTGAGGCGAACTCTATTTTGGAGGCCACCGCCCCTTCTCCTGCGTCCCTGCAGATTTGCGCCCCGAAATCGGCTATGTACGCAATACCCACTATTTTAAGGATGGCTCCCAGGTAAACCATGCTAAGATTGGCCCTGGCGGAAAGATCCTTTAAAACCTCCAGTATTGAACCTATTTTGCCGAGCATAGCCAAAAAAATAATGACACCCACCGATATGCTCAGAAACATGGCCATCTCCGGCTTGTTATGCCTTAAAACAACCGCCAGTACAACTGCCACCAGGCCCAATCCAACGATCTGCATGATATCCACCGCCCTACCCCTTCCGTCAGAAAAGCTTGAATACTGATTTGACCTGATCAAACAAATTTCCTAACTGGTAGATTACCCAGACCAGTACCACCGCCACCCCTCCCAGGGTGGTGATAAAGGCGTAATCCTCCTTGCCTGCGCTTTTAAGCACCCAGTGGGCAGCCGCCACCAGTATTCCCACTCCGGCAATCTTAAAAATGAGATTTACATCTGATCCCACATTTTTCACGCTCCCGTTAGTAAAGTATTATGACTGCCGCCAGAGCCCCGCAAAATCCGAGGTAATTCCACATTTTCGTATTTTTTGAGGCATCCTCTTCTGATTTTATAATTTCCATCTTAATCTGCTCGCAAGCCAGCCTCAGGTGCTTGGCCTGATCTTCCCTGTCCGACCTTCCCAGCGCTCCGCCCAGATTGCCCAGAATGGACATGTCCCCCCCGGACAGGGAACAGCGGGGATAAAACCGGTCCATTGCCGCTTGCCATGCCTCTCCGGCAGTTCTTCCGGCCATCGACTTGAGATCCAGGGCGGCATCCCGAAAAAAGCCGGCCACTCTGCGGTCGGCCCCGGCAGCCACTCTTTCCATGGCTTCCGCCATGGGGGTGGCGGTATACATTATCTCTGTCTCCAGCATCTGAATGGCCGAAAGCAGCGCTTTCAGTTCACCCGGCCTTTTAGCGTATTCGCGGGCCACCATCATTCCGGCCACTCCTCCCGCAGTCACCAGCATCAGTGAGCCGATGATCTTTAACATGACACCACTCCCTTTTCAAAGATGCTCTTCCGGTCAAAAACCCCTTTAACCAGACCGGCTTTCAGATCCCTGCCCAGAAGCACATAGCGGTCTATCATGTTCAGCCTGAACAGATAATTAAGAGCCGGCCTTACGGCCAACTCCTCCAGAGATGATCCGTGCACCGTGAAAATAACTCTGACCCCGGCGTTCAGCACCTCTTCCAGTGCCCGGACATCTTCGGGCCTGCCTATTTCATCGGTGGCAATAACCGACGGCCCCATGGACCTTAAAAGCATTACCATGCCTTCGGCCTTGGGACAGCCGTCCAGCACATCGGTGCGAATCCCAATGTTCCTCCTGGGAATGCCCCGATAACAGCCGGCTATTTCAGACCTCTCATCCACCAATCCCACAACCTGTCCAGGCAGCCCGCACTCCGGGGCCCCATCGCTGATCATTCTGACGGCGTCCCTTAAAACGGTGGTCTTTCCACAGCGGGGGGGCGAGAAAATCATGGTGTGGTGAATGGTCCCCCCTTCCCGGTCAATTATCCTGGGCATCAGTGATCCGGCCGATCCGGTTATTTCTCTGGAAATCCTTATGTTTATACCGGAGAAGTATTTCAGTGTCTTGACCTTTCCCTGATCCAGCACCGTCTTTCCGGTTAAACCGACCCTGTGCCCGCCCAATATTGTAATAAAACCGTTCCTGATCTCTTCCTCCAGGGCGTAAATTGAGGATCCGCTGATAAGCTGCAGGCATCTTCCGACCTCTTCTTCGCCCACCCTGTATGCCTTATGGAGGTTGTCAGTGAGGGCGCCGCCATCAGTCAGCATGGCGTCACCGCTGTCCAGTCCCAGCATCAGGGGCCTTAGCGCTCTGATCCTTACTTCCTCCACCCGGCATAGAATTTCAGGCCTTACCCCTGCAATGATTTTTCTCAGATTCAGGGGCAGAACTGACAACACCTCGGGCCAGGCATCGCCGCCCCGGGAAGCGCCGCTGAAAATGTCCTTGGTTGTAGTAGCCATGCCTCTCCCCTCCTAGTTATCTATATTTTTAGCCCTGGTAAATTATGATAAAAAAAGCAGCCCTGACGGGCTGCGGGAATCCAAGGACGCAATAATTTTTCATTCGTCTGTGGCGCCGCATCAGCGGCATGTGTCTGAATTCTGAATTCTGGAGAATTCTTATTAGGAATACCGTCCATATTCAGGCTCCTGGCTTCTGACGGGAGAGCATTACAGTTTTTTCAGATAGCTGACAGCTATTAATATTCTAGTCAAGGTCGTAGGGCCAGGCCTGGAGCCCGCCCTCCATGTACTTGATGTCCTTAAAGCCGGCCCCGTGCAGTATCCGCAGGGCCTCATAACTGCGCACACCCATGGCGCACAGGAGAACTATTTCCTTATCGCGGGGTATTTCGTTTATCCGATCCCTTATGTCACCCAGGGTAACCAGCATCACCCGGTCGTCTTCTATATGTTTGGGGGCAAACTGCTGGGCCGTCCTGACGTCAACAATGATAAAATCGTCACTGCCGTCCAGCTTTTCTTTCAACTCCCCGGCCGTAACCGACGGGGCCAGTCCCTCCAGCTTATTTCGGACGATATTGGCGGTGTGGTGTGTGAGATCTATGGGGGTGGAGAAAGGAGGGGCATAGCCCAGATCAATTCCGGCAAAGTCCTCCACGGTGGACCCGAAATGGATGGCCGCGGCCACCACATCGATCCTCTTGGACACATCTCCCGGCCCTATGGCCTGGGCGCCCAGTATTTTTTGGCTTTCCCTGTCTACAATCATTTTCATGATCACAAGTCCGTGGGAGGGGTGGTAGTGGGTGCGGTCATGAGCCGAGTTAACCACCGTGATAACATTGTAGCCCAGTTCCTCGGCCTGCTGCTGACCCAGGCCGGTTTTACCAGAGTTCCAGTTCAGCACTTTTAGAACGGAGGTGCCCAAAACCCCGGGGAAAACACTTTTTCTGCCGGTCACGTTGTCTCCTGCCACCCTGCCCTGGCGGTTTGCTGTGGAAGCCAGGGGAATATAGACCTTTCTTTTGGAAACCAGGTGTATGTTTTCCACGCAGTCGCCCACTGCGTAAATGTCGGGATCGTTGGTCTGCAGGTACTGGTTCACCTCTATGGCTCCGGTCTGGCCTATTTTGAGCCCGCACTTCCGGGCCAGATCCACATTGGGCCTCACGCCCACCGCCACTATCACCATTTGGGCATCCAGGATTTCCTTTTCGGTAACCACCCCGGTTACGTTACCCTGGTCGTTTCCCTTAATTCCCAGCACCTTTTGTCCCAGGCGGAACTCCATGCCCTGCTCCTCCAGCCTCAGGGCCAGCACGTCGGCCATGTCTTTATCCAGCAGCCCCGGCAGTATCTGGTCTTTGAGCTCCACCACCGTTACAAATATCTTCTTCTCACGGAAGGCGTCGGCGGCCTCCATGCCAATCAGCCCGGCCCCGATTACCACGGCCTCGCTTGCATCATTTATATTTTCCCTTATCTTTTTGGCGTCTTCCGGGTGATTCAGGCGGAAGACGCCCTTCAGATTTATTCCTTCCAGCGGCGGAACAAACGGAGTGGACCCGGTGGCAATAACCAGTTTGTCATAGGGTATTCTGGATGTTTCACCGGTGGCTAGGTTCCTGGACAGGACTTCCTTTTCATCCCGGTCAATCTCTATGGCTTCATTGCCTGTTAAAACCAGTACTCCCTTTTCCCTCATAAAATACTGCTCGTCCCTGGTAACTCCGTAGGATGTGGTGAACAGGTGCCCGAACTCCCTTACTGATCCCGCCAGGTAAAAGGGCATTCCACAGCCGGCATAGGATATATAGCTATCCTTTTCGATGATGGTAATATCCGCGTTGGGAGCCAGCCGGCGCGCCCTGGCCGCAACCTTGGGACCGGCTGCCACCCCGCCGATAATCACTATTCTGGGTTCGCTCATTTTTAGTACCCCCTTTTTTCAAAAAAATAAACAGTACCCCATAAAGAGGTACTGTTATTTTATAACACTTTCTTACAGGTCGTCTTCGGTAACACGCTTGCCTTCAATGGGCTCGGGTTCGTCGGCGGCCTGGAAGGTGTCATCATTTACAAATACCACCTCGTCACAGTTGGGGCAGGTTACCTCTATGGTGTCTTCGTCCTCCAGCACATCTGACTCAAAGCAAACAACCTCACCGCAGCGGGGGCAGTCTACTTCCAGGTATTCACCTTCCTCGGAAGCCTCGGCTTCATCATTGTATACATCTTCCTCAAGGTGAAAGAGGTCTTCATCTATTGATTCCAGGTAGTTCTCCAGTTGATCGTGGGCTTCCTCCATCTCCTTGATGGTGGTGGCAAAATCATCCAATACCTCGATAACATTGGTTAGAATGCGGCCCTCTTTAGACTCTGTCTCGATATTCATTCCGGCTGACAATCCCTGGAGATATGCCACCCTTGCTTTAAGATCCCTCACCCTTGCAACCCCCTTTTAAAAGTAGCTTTCAATTTGGCATACTTTATTATTTCTCCGGATGGGGGTTTTTAAACATATATTTCCTTATGTTCACAAGGGTGGGGGAAGGTTTCAGGCGCGTTTTATATACTGGCCCGACCTGGTGTCTATCTGCAGCACATCGCCAATATTGATAAAGAATGGAACATGTACCACATAGCCTGTTTCCAGGGTTGCCGGCTTTGATCCACCGCTGGCCGTGTCACCTTTAATTCCGGGGGAAGTCTCCACTACCTCCAGTTCAACGTAGTTGGGCAGCTCAACACCGATGGGCTTTTCCTGAAACATAAGAACACTTATAACCATGTTTTCCTTGAGGTATTTTATTGCGTCCGAGAGTTGTTCGGAGGTTAGGCTGGTTTGATCGTAACTCTCCATGTCCATGAAATTATAAACATTGCCGTCATTGTAAAGATACTGGAACTCACGGCGATCTATTCTGGCCCGGGGAAGTTTTTCGCCGGCGTTGAATGTTCTCTCCACCACTGCCCCGGTACGGACATTCCGTATCTTAACCCTGACAAAGGCAGCCCCCTTACCCGGCTTTACATGCTGAAAATCCACCACCTGAAATACGTCTCCGTCAATCTCCACTGTCAGCCCGGTCTTGAAATCATTGGTTGAGATCATCCTTTAGTCCTCCTCTTTTCCAACTTTAAAAAATCTGCAGTATTAAAAATAATAAATTATACCCTTAATCTGCTGTCAGCATTACGAACCACAGGTAATCAAGCGGTCCTTGGCCGATGAGGTCAGTATGCGGCAGCCTGTTTCCTCCACCACCACTGTGTCCTCAATTCTTATTCCTCCCCATCCGGGCAGGTAAATTCCCGGTTCCACCGTTACCACCATCCCGGGTTTTAAAACAGTCCGGTCCCTGGACGACAGACGGGGATGCTCATGTATTTGCAGACCCAGTCCGTGTCCGGTGCTATGTCCGAAATACTGGCCGTAGCCGTAGCCCTCTATAACACCTCTGGCCGACCTGTCCACTTCCGAAGCCTGTATTCCTGCCTTTATGGCCTTAATCCCGGCCATCTGGGCTTCCAGCACTATGCTGTATATCTCTTCCTGCTTATTATCCCCCTGGCCGATAACCACCGTTCTGGTTATATCTGAATTATAGCCGCCCAGCATGGCGCCAAAATCCAGGGTAACCAGATCCCCCCGGGCAATTATTTTTTCCGAGGCGGTGCCATGAGGCATGGAGGATCTTTGTCCGGAGGCCACAATAAAGGGAAAGGAAATGCTTTCCGCCCCGTTTTTTTTCATAAAAAATTCTATTTCCAGCGCCACCGCCCTCTCGGTGACGCCTTCCCCCAGCATAGGCAGAATGTATTCAAAGGCCTGATCTGAAAGCTTTACTGAATTGCCAATGCTTTCCACTTCCAGAGAATCCTTCACAGTGCGCAGTTCTTCCACCAATTCTTGCAGAGGTTTCAGTTCTATCCCCTGAAGATTTTCCTTCAGTGCGGTATATTGGTGATAAGTTAAAAAATTACCCTCGCAGCCTATATGCTCTATATTCATTTCCCGGGCCATTTCACAGAGGGTGTCAGGTATGTTTTCCTTTATTATAACGATTTTGCAGTGGGGTGACTGCAAAGAGGCCTGCTGGTCATACCTGAAATCTGTAATCAGGCGTATGTCCTTTCCGGTGACCACCACAGAACCGTGGGATCCGGTAAAACCGGTGAGATAGAATATATTTTCCGGTTTTGTGATTATTACGGCCTCAAGCCCCCTCCCCGAAAGCATAACTCTCAGGGCATTGATCCGGTCCAGCAATACATCCGGCAATTCTGCTTCCCCCTGTATCCGGCGGGTTCATCTTTTATCTTTATGAGATCTTCCGATATCGCATGCCGCTCTGAATCCCAGCAGGTAACTTTGCATTCCCAGACCTGAGATCTGACCGGCAGACACCGGAGCAATCACCGATACCCGGCGAAACTCCTCCCTGGCGTGAATATTTGAAAGGTGAACCTCTATAACCGGCACCGGCACTGAGGCCACAGCGTCCCTGAGGGCCAGGCTATAGTGTGTAAAGGCCCCCGGATTGAAAACCACGGCGTCGAAATTAACGGCTTCATGTATTTTGTCTATCAATTGGCCTTCGTGGTTTGACTGGTAAAATTCCATTGCGGCGCCCAGCAGGTCTGCCAGTTCACCAAGCTTTTCCTTTATCTGTTCAAGGGTTGTGGTTCCGTAAACACCCGGTTCCCTTTTGCCCAGCAGATTAAGATTAGGACCGTTTAACACAAGAATTTTCAACATAATTCACCCCCGGCACATGGGGATATTTTACCACTATTTTCATCTGATTGCAAAAGGATGGGCGAAAATACCTTATACTGAAATACTTATCCGGTCAGGAGACAGGAGACAGGAGTTGGCATAGGCATTTCTTATTTGCTTTTCTTAATTGGGCCAGTTAATGGGGGTTTAGATTTCAATACCAATTTCTCTGTGTCCTCTGTGGCTAAAAAACAATTATTACATGCATTTTTTCATCCTCCGTGGTACCGTATTTTACGGCATGGGGTCTGCATTCTGTCTCCTGACAGGAAAGCATTACAATATTTATTGGATCAGTGTCCGCTGAGGGCCATTTCCCCCACCAGCAGGGTGGGAGATCCCATGCCCCCGAAAAAGGTCAGGTCGCTGCCTACCTTTTCTATTCTCTGCATCAGGTCGATTATATTTCCGGCCAGCGCCACTCCCCTTACCGGATATGTAAGGCGTCCGCCCTCAATCATCAAACCGGAAACACCCAGGGAAAAATCTCCTGATATGGGGTTGGCGGTATGCATGCCCAGCACCTCGGTGATATAAAAACCTTTCCCAATGCCTGCCAGTATGTCATCCGGGCTTTGGCCGCCCTTTTCTATGAAAAAGTTGGTGGATCCCACCTCAGGGGTGGACTTGTAAGATCCCCTTACCCCGTTTCCGGTGGATTTCACCCCTTCCTTTGCGGCGGTGTAAGTGTTGTGCAGGAATCCCTCCAGGATCCCGCCGGTTATCAGCCTTGTTTTTGAAGTGGGCACGCCTTCGCCGTCAAAGGGAGTTGAGGCAATGCCTCCGGGCAAGGACCCGTCATCTACAATGCTTACCCTGTCAGAGGCCACCTTCTGGCCCACTTTTCCGGCGAAAAGAGACCTTCCCTTTTGCGCGGCCTCGGCGGTGAGGGCAGGGGCCAGCAGGCCCAGAAAGCCTGTGGCCACATAGGGTTCGAATACCACCGGCAAAGTCTGGGTAGGGGCCGTTTTTGCCCCCAGCATCCTGACCGCCCTCATGGCCGCCTCCCGTCCGGTGGCTTCGGCATCCAGGCTCTGGTATCTGAGGCCGTAATTAAGGGCGAAGCCGGTCTGGCTTTCCTCCCCCTGTACCGCCACCAGGGCGATGTAAATACCGCAGTAGGCTACCCTGAAGTTTAAGTCAACCCCCAGGCTGTTCAGCAGCATTACTTCGGTTTCAGCGTCGGTGTACGAAGAACCCTCGATTATACTTACCCTGGAATCATATTTCCGGGCCGCTTCCTCCATTGCTCTGGACAGGTTTATTTTATCCTCCACCGATGTTTCAATGATGGTGCGGTCGTAAAGTTCCAGTTCCGGGTATGCAGGGGCCGGACCAGGCATAACTCTATAACCGTCTTCGGCAGTTCGGGAGGCGTTTGCCAGGGCCTGTCCCAGCATTTCTTCCACATTTTTGGGGCTAAGGTCCGAGGTAAAGGCGAATCCCACCTTGTTGTCCTTCATCACCCTTAGGCCCATACCGCTTTCTTCGGCCAGCTTGATAGTCTCAACCTGCTCATCCCGCACCTCAACCAGCAGCTCACGGTTGTGGTTGAGGTAAACCTCAACCATGTCGGCCCCCATGCGCCTTCCCGAATCAATGGCGCGGATGCCCAAAGACTTAAGTTCGTTTTCCCTAATTATGAAAATCACCCCCGGTGACGATAAATGTATATACCGTCAGGCTTCTACCTGAGTAATATCATAAGTAATATTCCATATTTGCATACCTATTCCTTCGGCATAATAGAAAAAACTGCTTTTATGCAGTCTTTTCTTAGCGGTTTATTAATGAACGTGAACGCTGGTGGTGGTAGTCAGAGCAAAAAGGTGTCTGGCTGATACCGGCGCCAGTTCTTGAACGGCCGCTTCCATAATCAGGCTTGGATCCAGGAGCGCCAGTATGGCAACCCTCTCCCCGGTCTCCTGGTTGGTGTAGAATCCCAAGATACAAAATTGCATGTCTTCACCATATACTTTGCGGGTGACTATGTCACCAATTTTCATTTAAATACCCCCCAAGTTAGCAAGCTGCTGTCCGGGGGATCCGCGCGGGCGGGTCCCTCCTTACAAAAAAATATAACTCCCTTTGTTGACGGGCTTTGGACGGCACTGGTCTTTCATATTTAACATATTCCTTTTACAGTACAGTTGTGTATACTACATTAATTTGTTTGCTATAAGATGATGGAATCATCGCCATATTTTATGCCGCTTATATTCGTGCTGTATATTTTAGAAATTTATGTAAATAATAATGAGAGCACATAGAAATTTAAATAATTATAACAGGACAGGAGGAATGAGAATGGATATGATGAAAATGGATTTGTTGAGCAATGTCAATGCCGACTGGGATAACTGGAAGAAATTTTTATCTCAGGCCGTAGAGTTTGCAGAGGAACTGGGCATATCCAGGGACAGGATTTCCGCCCTGGCCCGTCAGGCCGGAGAGGTGCTGGCAGAAAATGTCATGCCCTCAAACCCCGAGCAAAAGGTTTTAAAAGAACTGTGGAGTGTTTCTGACCTGCAGGAAAAACAAATGCTGGCCAACCTGATGACAAAACTCTGCTCGGGACAAAAATGATGGCGGAGTCAGGAGAGTTTTCTTTCTCTGCTGAGAGTGGCTATTATAGCAGGCTCACACTATTCTGGCTTCTGGATTCCGCCGTCTGCAAGCCGGCAACGCCCGTCAGGGCGTTTTTTAAATCCAGAATACAGAACTCAGAACACAGGACTCAGAATAAAAAAGAAAAAGACGATAACCGATGCCCGCCGTAATAATCTTCTATCCCGGCCCGGAAGATTCTGAGTTCTGAGTCCTGTATTCCAGCCGCCCGCAGGGCGGTTTTTTCATGCTGCTGAATACTGGCTGCGCCTTCTGAGCAACCTATCCTCAAGCTGAAGGCGATGGGAAGTGTTTTGTGACGTGGCGTATATAATCTATGCGGCTACAGTCTGGACCGCTGTCTTTTTGTTTGTTGGCAGAAGGCTGGCCTATATGTGGAAGCCGGGCATCATAGGGGTCGGGCTGATGATGCTGGTGGATTATTTCGGTACAGAATATAATTTTTACAAGTATCTTGAGGGAATATTTTACCTGGGCAAACTGCCGGTATTTCATATCATCGGCACCTACGCTGTTTCCATTTTGTATTTTAATTGGCTGCCTCCCCGGTGGAGCGGCAGAGCGCTTTACATTATCTATGTATCCACCCTTTTACTGGGGCTTGAAGCATATATGCATTTTACGGGAGCCCTTGTCTACCCGCAGTGGAAGCTATGGTACAGCTATTTTCTTGTTGCGTCCGGGCTTGTCCTGATTACCTATCTGTCAGATAAACTGGGTCTGCTGAATAAGATAACCGCCTTGCCGGCGGTGCCGTCTTGCAGACGGCGGAATCCAGAAGCCAGAATAAGCAAGCGTGGCCCTTAGGCGACATGCATGAGAAGGGAGGGGTAGTTCAGCTGAATGCAAGTGGGGGCGGTTCTTGACTTGCTACTTACTGCCTAATATCCTGCTTACTCTTGATTCACTAAAAAAGAGAGTTTCGATAAATCGACACTCTCTTTTTTGGTGCGGCAGAAGGGACTTGAACCCCCACACCCGTACGGGCATAAGAACCTGAATCTTACGCGTCTGCCAATTCCGCCACTGCCGCTTATTATTTTTCCGCACCCTTGCCTGTGCGCAAATATTATATTAGCACAGGGTCATATCCATGTCAACAGCTTGTTTAGTATTAAATAGAACGGTCATCAGGCGCCCTCTATTCTGACCCAGGCCTTTCTCTTTCTGAGGCTGTCAAACTCACAGAAGAATATATCCTGCCTATATTTGTCAAACATTCTGAGCCGCTTTGAAACCAAGGTTAAAGGTCAGAATTTCCAGCTTTACTGACAGATCGACATTCCTGACTTCGACGTAATCGGGCAGTGTCAGTGGCATTGGAGCAAAGTTCAATACCGCCTGCAGCCCGCACTTTATCATAAGGTCAGCCACTTCCTGGGCCGCTCTGGTGGGTGTGGCGATTATCCCAATCCGGACATTATGTTCTTTAATAACATCCATCATGGCTTCCATGGGTAGAACTTCCAGATCGTTTATCCTCTTGCCTATCTTTGTCAGATCGTTGTCAAATACTCCCGCTATGCTGAATCCTCTGTCGTTAAAGCCTTTGTAGGTACAAAGGGCGTACCCGAGATTACCGGCCCCCACCAGTATAAGGTTCCAGTGGCGGTCCAGTCCCAGTATTTTTAAGGTGTATCTCATCAGGTCCTTGACATTGTAGCCCACTCCCCTGGTGCCGAACTCACCGAAATAGGCCAGGTCTTTCCTGACCTGGGCCGGTGATACACCCACTCCGTCGGCTATTTCCCCAGAGGAAACCGAGGAGACTCCGTTCCGATCCAATCTTTCCAGGTATCTTGAATATATTGACAGTCTGGTAACCGTAGCCTCAGGGACTCTCAGTGTTTTCACAAAGCCCCGCCTCCTTACCTCACAAGTTTAAAAGTCATTACTATAATGGTTAACTAAAGTTCATAAATTCACATGTATATATTTCTTATATCATTTGTTATATTCCATGTCAAATTGCAAATAGATTCAAATATCTCCTTCTTTCTTCGTTAACCGGTGTCTGCTGATGGTTTTCTGTATTGCCGGAAGATTCTGTTGCATTGTATATTTGCCTTTTTCAAAAACACCCGGGCTGGTGCTCCATCCATTCCTAAAAGCAGCAACGGCAGGCAATACAGGTGATATTGCCCGGCCGGGATGTGTTCCAGCCGCATGTTCTCAATAATCACAATGCCGGCCTTTAGCAATATACTGTGGCTCTCCGGGAAATCAGGGCGGTCCGGTGACGGGGTGTCCAGGCCTAAAAGTCCAATCCCCATTTCGACCAGATAGCCGGCGGCCTCCGGGGTGATCAACGGGTGCTCCGGCCTATCCTGCAGGTAACCTGTTTTTATAATAATCCTGGGACTCATCTTAAGCCCCGCCAGGTGTGATTTCTCTATCTTTTCAATACCCTCCAGGCAATGCAGCCGGGAACTCCCCATTAGTATTCCCGGCTCGATTCCCTCAACCGTTTGTCCACCCTTTATAAAGTGGGCCGGGGCGTCAATATGGGTTCCGGTGTGGGTGCCCATGGTTATACCGTGAACATCAGCGCCGTGGCTTTCTATTTTCATTATCCGGCTGAAAGAAACTTCCGGATCTCCCGGGTAGACCGTCATTCCGGGGTAAACAGGCAAAGTGGCATCGTATATCAATATTGAACTCCCCAAAAAACCGGCAATTTCCTTTATTTCATCCCGCAATACCATTATAGGTATACATCTTTATTCTAAGCCAGTCAATATTATTTCTTTAAAATGGCCAAAATTAGATCCGAACAGCCGTCACCGCTTCTTAAACACCCCCGCCAGTTTTTTGTAGTGCGCCGCCGCCGCTGTGCCGATGCGTATTACATCAATGTTGGTGTTGTATATAAACTGCTTCAGGCCGGGTATGGATATGGATCTCAACATAAGATCCAGGTGGTCGTTTTTTACTTCGTTAAACAAATCCCTCAGCACCAGGGAGTGCAGCATGTCCTGTTTCAGCTGGAAAAGAAGATCCTCGTAGCTCTTTCCGGAGGCAATGGCCCTCCCGGCCAGAACTCCGGTTTTCATTGAGGATATCATCCCGAATCCCAGAAAGGGCTCCTGAAAGCCTCCGGCAACGCCTACGAACAGCATGTTTCCCACCTGGTGTGGATAAACAAAACCAACGTTGTGCTCCACCACTATTTCATTGACCAGGTCATAGGGCAGCTTTTCCATTTCCCAGAATTTTTCCCAGTGGTTCCTGGCCTCTTCCGTAGTCCTTTCAGGCACTACCAGGCCGAGGAAGGCCCTTTTGGGCTCAATGGGGCATAGGTACGCATAGGCAGTTTTGCTGTAGCTGGTATCCACCCACATATTCATTGTTGACAGGTCAAATTTGCCTATCACCGTTCCCCCTACCAACTTCGTAGGGTACACCAGGGACCAGATTCCTTCGGTGCGGCTGGAGTTGTAGCCTCCGTCCGCCACCACCACATAGTCAAAGTGCCGGGACAGCTCCAGATAGTCGGCCTGGGTGTTGGTCATAAGCTTTGATTTCATCTTTTTGTATAACTGGCTTTCCACCGAGGCGGGATCATGTCCCCGCAAGACAAAATACCCCAGACTGCCGTTCACCGTAACCTGCTTTTGGGGAGACTTCATGGTTATGTGTTTTACATTGCTGATGGGACGAATATCCACCCCGAATTTTTCCCTGAGGTGCCTCAGGGGGTCATGGGGCCTTGTAAAAAGTTGGAGCACCGCTGCACAGTGGTCAAAAAGCTCCCCGGGCCGGTGCCTTTTTTCAAAAACCACCGGGGATATGCCGTGCATTTCCAGCTCGTGGGCGCAAGCCATTCCTGATGGTCCTGCCCCTATGATCGCCACTTGCATTTTTAAAACCTCCGGTCTAAGTCTGGCATTTATTTCCCCTTCCAGGTATACCTGTGCGCTTCGGAGACAGAATAAGGGTAACAGTAAAAAAAGGAGGCTAATCGTGTCGATACTGAATGACCGGGATTTGATGGAATATGGCTTAAGGGAAGCGGTATCCAGAGAAAGCCACATGAATGTGAAGCTAAAAACCATTTGCAAATCTACCCGGGACCAGAAATTGAGAAATCTCTGCCTCTCCCTGCTGGCAAACAGTGACAGCAGGCTTTTAATGCTGCAAAAGGAAATGAAAAATCTCTATGTAAAGTAGGAGTTAATTTTATATGAAAACCATGGACCTTCTTTACGATCTGCTGATGGATAAAATAAATTCCCAGGTGTTTTACAATGACATTATGGTCCGCATGGTTAATCCGGCGGCCAGGGAGTTATTTAAAACCTTGCGGGATGACGAAGAAAAGCGCCTGCAGGAAATTCGCCGTCAATTCCTGGCCCTGGAATCAGCGCCAATGAGAGTAAAACATTATACCCGGGGATTGCGCCCGTGATTTTACTTCCTGCCCTCCAACCGATCCACCAGTGTCAGCCACAAACCAAATGCCACGGCCACCAGACCGTTAAGAGCGGCAAAAAGCCAAAGGCTTATTTTCATACCGAATAACTCCTTTTTCATCGTCTGCTTATTCTGGATTCTGGATTCTGTACTTCAACCCCCGTTTTCCCAAGGACAATGTACTCCCCTATGTAGCTAAAGGCTGTAAATGTTACCAGATCGACTCCCAGGCTGGCCAGATAGTGCCAGTGCTGGTAGCTGGCTCCTCCGGAATTTACCAGCAGTGTTTCCACAGCCAGATAGGTCAGGCTAAAGGCTATGATATTGGCGGCTTGCAGCAGGCGGTTCGGGCTGATGTACTGAAAAAAAAGCACTCCGGCCGTGAAAAGGGGGCCGGCGGCATAAAGAATGGAAACCAGATACCAGGACATATGATCGAACCGGTAGAGATCCATACTGTGGCCGGCCCAGTCCACCAGGGATCCCAGCAACACTGCTATAACCCCCCCGTATATTGTTTTTTTAAGCCTGCTCCTATCCACAAATATCAAAAATATTGCCCAGCTATATATAAATACAATGAACCAGAGAATGGTTATCGCCTCCCTTGGTCTCGGTTCTTATCAGGATTGCAATTATCAGTCTTATTATTACCCCCGCACCGTCTTTTTACCACCCGCAAACCTGAATTGCATATTTAAATAAGCCACGGTAAGACTAAGAAAGGAAGCAGGCGGAGGGAATAACTTGAAAGAAATACTGAAAAATATAATCCAGTTAATTTCATACAGGGAAAGCGCCGGTCCGGAGGATTTCATACTGGAGGAGAATCTGTTTGACAAAAAGGCCGTCGAATCCAATCAGGGAGGAAGCGGGGAACCGCCAATCTTTGCTGAAAAGGAAGGCGCCGACAGCGTAAACGAAGGTCGGGATGAAGGCTCTTCCCAAAGCAAAGGCAGGGTCCGCTCCCGTCGCAGAAAAAAGGGGGAAAGTTCCGGAGAAGAGCCGGAACAGCAAAGTAATGGCGGTGACCAGGTACATGGTTCCCTGGAACAGAACCGTAATAGGATAGATCAGATATACGGACTGCCGGTAAATAAAGATCTCATTGTCCGCAGTTTCACCATGGGAACCAGCCCTCCCACCGGAGGCTTTGCCATTTTCATTGACGGGCTGGCCGATCGCACCACCGTGAACCTGCTTTTGCAGAACCTGATGGTGCACACCAGGATGTATTGCAACAATGAGGGCTCACCCGCTTCATACATTATGAAGAACCTCCTTCCGGGCAGCCAGATCAGGACTCTGGACTCCTTCAAAAAGATCGCCGACTCGGTGAATTACGGTGACACAGCATTTTTTTTCCAAGGATCGGCCCAGGCCATAGTGGTGGAGACCAAAGGCTGGGAGCGCCGCGCAGTCAGCCGGCCAAACGTGGAGCAGACCATCTCCGGCCCCCAGGAGTCCTTCGTGGAAAACCTGCGGGTCAATACCGGGCTTGTCCGGAAGATAATAAGGTCTGAAAAACTTTTTACCGAATTATTTCAAATAGGCGCCCGCTTTCCGTCGGATGTGGCCGTGATGTACCTGAAGGACCTGGCCAACCCCCAACTGGTGGAGGAGGTCAAACGACGCATTTCTTCCATAACCGTTGATTACGTTAATGATATCGGTATTCTGGAGCAGTTCATAGAGGACGACCCCTACAGCATGAATTCCCAGACCCTTTCCACCGAGCGCCCGGACAGGGTGGCAGCTTTACTGGCCGAAGGAAAGGTGGCTATCCTGCTGGGCGGAAGCCCCTTTGCCCTGGTGGTGCCGGTCACCATGTATTCCCAAATGCACACCGGGGAAGAGGTTTACCTCCGCTGGCAGTACGGTACTTTTTTAAGGTATATCAGAACCATTTCCTTCTACCTAGCCCTGCTTCTGCCCGGATCATACCTGGCCGTAGTTCTGTATCACCAGGAGATGGTGCCCACCGAACTGCTTTTATTCATAGCCGGCAACCGGGAAAAGGTTCCTTTCCCCACGTTGGTGGAGATGCTTCTCATGGAATTTTCCTTTGAGCTGGTACGGGAGGCCGGACTGCGCATCCCTGGCATCATCGGCTCCACCATAGGCATTGTGGGAGCGCTGATACTGGGCCAGACGGCGGTGCAGGCCAATATAGTCAGCCCCATACTGGTGATACTGGTGGCGGTAACCGGACTGGCTTCCTTTTCCATACCCAGTTACTCACTGGCCTTTGCAGTGCGGATATACCGTTTTTTTTACATAATTATGGGTTCGGTGCTGGGTTTTTTTGGTATATCCATCGTGCTGTATGTGCAGATCCTGTTAACCACCAACCTGAAATCCTTCGGGGTTCCCTACCTCTCCCCCACCGGCCCCCGGACACACTCCGGACCGGACATAGTATTCAGGTTGCCCATATTTATGCACCGGCGCAGGCCGGATTATCTAAATCCCCAGGATGACATAAGGATGTCCCAAAATCCCAGGGGATGGGTAGAGGAGGGAAACGGCGGTGAGAAGCAGGGTTAGTTTCGGCATGGCGGAGGCCGTGGTGCTGCTCACCATGTCCAGCATGGCCAGGATATTTCTCCCTTTCCCCAGATACCTGGTGGAGCTTTCCGGGCCGGCTGCCTGGCTTTCCTCGGTGGCCGGGCTTTTCCTGGCCCTTCTCCAGGTATATCTTTTTTACATTATTTTGAAGCCTTACCCCGGAGAAAATATTATGGACATCACCGAACGCACCCTGGGAAAGGTGGCCGGCGCCGCTTTGAATATTTACTACGGATTTTTTTTTATTACCATAGCCGCTGGATTCACCAGGATCTTCAGCGAAGCCCTGCTGGTATCGGCCCTCCCCCGGACACCCATCAGCGTTGTGGCAACAAGCTTCATGTTAATTGCCGTTATGGGGGCCTATCTGGGTCTGGAGACAATGGCCCGGTCCACGCGGCTGACCTACCCCTTCGTGCTGGGCGGCATTGTCGTCCTTCTTTTCGGTCTCCTCCCCCGCTGGGAAATCTCCAATCTTTTCCCGATACTGGGCAGCGGCCCGGTTAACGTATTCATAAAAGGAGGCTTCAACGCAGCCATTGTGACCGAAATATTCCTGGCGGCTGTTATCGTGCAATCGTTCAAAGGCCAGGAGGTGTTCGGGAAAATTACCTCCAGAGCCATGTTAATGAGCTTCGGCTACCTGATCATTCTGGAGATGGTTTTTATTATGACCATAAACTGGAATTCAGCCCAGGAATCAACCCTGCCATTCTACCAGCTGAGCCGGCTTATTTATTTTGGCCGCTTTTTCCAGAGGGTGGAATCAATTTTTATAATTATATGGAGTTTCATCGGTATGATCAAAATATCATTGACACTGTATGCCTCGGCCTTTGTTCTGGCTCATGCATTCAGGCTTCCGGACCACAGGCCGCTGGTGCTGCCCCTGGCGGTTATCATCTATTCCCTCAGCTTTCTTCCCCCGGATCTGCCTTCCAGTCTTGAACTTGAAAGGATCATCAGGATGCATGGAGTGTTGCCCAGCATAATACTGCCGGTGTTGGTGCTGGTGTTGGACAGGTTCAGGAGGAGGGGAAGTAAAAATGAGGCTTCTTAAAATTATCGCCCCTTTAATATTGGTGTTGTTGATGGCCGGCTGCTGGGGCAAGAGGGAGACCGACGAAATAGCCTACGTTTTGGTGATGGGATTTGATAAAGGCCCAGGTCATTTTTCCGTCATATCCTTCCAGATAGCCAACCCCAAAGCCATAGCCGGGCTGTCAGGCGGCGGTGGAGGAAAAGGCGTCGGCGGTGGTGACGAGCCGCTGTTTATCGAAAACATCGTAGCCAAATTGCCCATAGGCGCCTTCAATCTTTTAAATGTGGAGCGCAGCCGGGAAATATCACTTTTGCACACCACCGCCTTTATTTTCTCCGAGGAGGTGGCCAGGCAGGGAGTTGCGCATTATCTGAACCCCTTGGGGCGATACCGGGAAACCAGGGGCACCGCCTTTGTTTTTGTTTGCCGGGGGAAGGCCAGTGAGTTTATGAAAAAAAACCAGCCTGTTCTGGAGGTAACCCCCTCCAAGCAGTATGCGATGCTTGCCCTGACCAATAAGATACACGGACTCACCCAGGTGACCCAGTTTACAGATTTTTACCAGGGTAGCAAATCGGTGGACGTAAATCCCACAGCTCCCCTGGTGGGCATAAGCAAAAAAGAAGAACTGAGCAAAAGTGAAATTCCTCCGCACAATAAATTGGGGGATTATCTGGCCGGAGATATGCCCTCCGTCGAGAAAGACCCCCAGTTTATCGGAACGGCTGTCTTCAGGAAGGACAGGATGGTGGGGGAACTTACCGGGGATGAAACCAGATATTTCAACATGATCATCGGTAAGCTCAATCAGAGTTTTCTTATAATAGACGACCCCAAAAAGAAAGGCCAGTCGGTGGGAATGACACTCCGACAGGCCCGTAAGCCGGAGGTCAAGGTTAACCTGGCCGGGGAGCGCCCGGAAATAGAGCTGCGCATATACCAGGAGCCGGAAATTGCGGGTGTCACCAGCGGGATAAATTATGAAAGTCCAGAGATGAAGAAGGTGTTGGAAAAGGCCCTTGCAAATATTATCCGGAAAAGGTGCGAAAGCCTGATCACCCGCACCCAGGAGGAGTTTCGTTCCGACATATTCGGCTTCGGAAGAAAAGCCAAGAGAAAATTCATAACCCTGGAAAAATGGAAAAAATACAATTGGGATGAAGCCTTTCCTCAGGCCAGGGTGGATATTATAGTTCACGTAAAAATAAGGAGGACCGGGCTGATGCTGAATACCCGTCCCACCCAGTAAAATTAACCGGGAGATCTGACTATGAATTGGATTCTGGCCCTGATAACCCTTGCTGTATCCTATTATACCTGTACCTACGGAATGTGGGCATGGCGCAAGGGAAACCGCGCCGGGGGCGTTGGCCTTTTCGCGCTGGCCGCCGTGACCTTTATAGTTTCCATATATGCCATTTTCGTGCGAACTGGTTTTTAATACTATATTGCCAATTGAAAACCGGCTGACATGATCAGGGATAACAGCGCCCCTGCCGCTATTCCCGCCCTGGCTAGGGTGGGTTGCATCCGCAAGGACTCCGGTATAAGCTCCATCATAATTATATAAAGCAGCGTGCCGGCCCCGAGGGCCAGAATGAAGGACAATGTGCCTGGGATAGCTTCCATCCACAGCCCGGCCAGCATTGTTCCCAGGGGAAGCATTAACCCCGCCCCCGCCGGAATGGCCATGGCCTGTATAGGTCTGACCCCTCCCATTGCCAATATTCCGCAAAGTGCCATGCCCTCGGGGATATTGTGGAATCCTATGGCTGCAGCCAGCAGAAGTCCAATATCTTTTCCGGTCTCCAGGCCTGCCCCGATGGACAGGCCTTCGGGCAGGTTGTGCATGGCCACCCCCAGGGCGAAAAGATAGCCCGTCCTCAGTACATTACAGCCTCTTCTCCCTGAAATGAACACCCCCGGCCCTCCGGGCCCGGATACGCTTAAATGTGGAAATGCCATTCGGGCAGCCTTTCCGAAGGCCAGCCCGGCCAGCATCCCGCCCAGAGCGGTCTGCCAGGATCCCGATTTAAAGGATTGGGGCAGCAAGTCAAAAAACACCACGGTAAAGCCTATGCCGGAAGATAAGCCCAGCAGCGCCGGTATAACCCTCACCCCCGCTTTCCCCGCCACTGCCGCCAATACCCCCCCCATCCCGGTGGCCAGGCCTGATATAAGCGATATCATCAATTTTTCTTCAGCCAACAAATTATTCCACCCCGGAATGCCAATATCTCCTTAGAAAGAATACTGCAGGCAGTCTCCCGATATAACCTATATTATCACAGAGGGCGCTGAGAAGTAACTGTAGCGGCCTGACTCCTGAATTCCGGGCGGATAGGATTTCAGAATGAGGTATTGGCAACGGCCTCAAAGGCCCTGGAGGCGGCCTCCAGGGTTTTGTCAATGATTTCATTGGTATGGGCCAGTGATATGAAGGCGGCCTCGAACTGCGAGGGGGCCAGATATACTCCCTGTTCCAGCATTGATCTGAAGAATACCGAATACTTTCGGGTATCGGAATCGCAGGCGGTTTTAAAATCGGTCACCCGGCCTTTGGTGAAGAAGCCGCACAGCATTGATCCAACCCGGTTGAAGCAAACCTCCACCCCGGCCTTCCTGGCGGCCCCGGACAATCCGATGGCCATCCTTGACGCTTTTCCGTCCAGTTCCTCGTAAAATCCAGGCCTGCCCAGTATTTTCAGGGCGGCTATGCCGGCGCTGACGGCCAGGGGGTTGCCTGAAAGGGTTCCGGCCTGGTAAACAGGCCCGGAAGGGGACAGCATTGACATGATTTCTTTTCTGCCCCCGTAAGCTCCCACAGGCAGCCCTCCCCCAATAATTTTGCCCATACAGGTGATGTCGGGCATAACCCCGTAAAGGGATTGGGCGCCGCCGTAGGACAGGCGGAAGCCGGTGATTACCTCGTCAAATATCAGAAGCGATCCGTATCTTGAGGCCAGATCCCGCAAACCCTGCAGAAAACCGGGCTGAGGAGGGACCACTCCCATGTTTCCCGGCACCGGCTCGACAATTACAGCGGCTATTTCTTCGCCACTGCTTTTAAACAGCTGCTCAAGCCCCTCAAGGTCATTGAATGTGGCATTTATAGTATGGGCCGCTGTTTCTTCAATAACCCCCGGGCTGGTTGGCACACCGTGGGTGAGGGCGCCGGATCCGGCCTTAATGAGAAAGGTGTCGGCATGGCCGTGATAGCACCCCTCAAACTTAATAATCTTTTTTCTTTTGGTGTAGGCCCTGGCCAGCCTGGCTGCGCTCATGGCGGCCTCGGTTCCGGAGTTGACCAGCCGGACCATTTCCACTGAAGGCATAGCCTCCACTATCATGCGGGCCAGGGTGGTTTCCCTCTCCGTGGGCGCGCCAAAACTGGTTCCCACCGCCAGGCATTCACTGATGGCCCCGATTACTTCAGGGTGAAGGTGTCCCAGTATAAGAGGCCCCCAGGATCCCACGTAGTCTATGTATCCATTTCCATCGGAATCATATATGTAAGCTCCCCGGCCCTTTTCAATATATAGCGGACTAAGACCCACCGACTTAAAGGCTCTGACAGGGCTGTTGACACCGCCCGGAATGTATTTCTGCGCTTCCTCAAAGAGCTTTATAGAATTAATGTTATTCAAATTTATACACCACCTTTTATAAGAGTGATCTAAACTGAAAAAATATCCCGTCAGAATACAGGAGACAGGAGACAGAAGTTGGCCAAGGCATTCCTTGTTTGCTTTTCTTAATTGGGCCAGTTAATGGGGGTTTAGATTTCAAATACCAATTTCTCTGTTTTCTCTATGGCTCATTCTGAATTTTGAATTCCAGCCAGCCCGCAGGGCTTCTTTTTTATCGTTTAGGAAAGTATATGACACATTAAAGCATTAAAGCGCTGAAGTACTGAAGCACCAAAGCATTTTTATGCAAGCCCAGAGTTTTTCCGGGGTCGCTTCGGGGTCGCTAACGGGTAGGGAAAGTGATTTGAACCTGGGCTGCATAAACCTCCTGCTGCAACAGTCTCTAAACTCGGTCGCCAACGGAATGCCGACCGCCTCCAACGCCGCATCCTTGCGTCGATTCCGGCTACCGGCTGCGTCCTGCAGCCGGTTCGGCAGTCCGTAGGCTCGGTCGTTAAGAGACAGTAGCAGCCTCCGGTAAATTCCGCCCAGAACCAAAAATCACTCCCCCCCACTGCATGTCGCTGTGGGGTCGCTTGAGGGTCGCTTTTAAGGCAGCCTGTCACAATTCTGGATTCTGGCTTCTGGATTCTGGATTCCCAAGCGCCCTTCAGGGCGTTTATTTACTCCTCAGTAAAATACTTCATACTGTTCTTTTTAAGCTCTTCGGTGCTGAACAGAACAAGGTATTCCGTCAGGCCCGAGGCTTTTGACATGGTCCTGGCAATCTGGTGACACTCTTCACCGGTTTTTCCGTGAACCATGGTAAAAAGGCTGTGCTGCCAGCCGCCTGAATTCTCCCTTAGATAGCAGTGGCTGACCTCGGCAAATGCTGAAAATATCTCACCGGCCCTGATGGCGTCTTCCCCTTCCACCTTCCACACCACCATGGCATTGGCTGTATAGCCCAGAGCCTGATGCTTCACTGCGGCTCCGAATCTCCGTATCAGCCCCCGGGACTGCATGTCCCTGATGGCGTCAATCAGGGTATCCTCTGTTATGCCAAGCCTTTCGGCCATTGCCAGAAAGGGGCGGCTTACCAGGGGCAGCCCCTCCTGTAAAATGCGGACTATATCTTTCTCCAGCCCGGTAATCATTCTATCCCTCCGTTAGATCAAAATTAACCTTGATTTTAAATAGTTTTACCGCCGGAAGGCTGATCAGCTGGTGAAGCCCGGTTCTTATTCTAATCTCAGCGAGAACTTTCTCTATATCTTTTTTTTCAGGGACAAGAAGTGTAAACCACATATTGTACTCATGATTTCTTATATAATTATGGGTAACCCCCGGGTATGCGTTAACCACATCAGCCACCTGCCCTATCCTCTCGGCGGGCACCTTCATGGCGCACAGGGTGCCGGTATAGCCCAGCTTGCGGGAGTCGAATATTCCCCCCAGCCTCCTGATGGTATGGTTTTCGGTCATTCTTTCAAGTCTGGCCAGAATATCCTCCTCGGTGGTGCCCAGGGAATCGGCCAGATGCTTGTATGGTTCTTTGGTAACCGGAAAATCAGACTGAATTATATTCAGCAGATCCCTGTCCAGGCTGTCCAGTTCCATCTATCTACCCCCGAAAATAAATTCAATCCGCCTATTCCGACGACAGACCACCGACCACCGACGTCCGATAAAGGCACCAGGGCTCCTCAGCCATATAGTCATCATGGTAAAAAAACGCCCGGGCCCTGCACCCCCCGCATATTTTACTGTATTGGCAGATACCGCAGCCTCCGGTGTACTCCATGGTGCGCAGTCTGTTGAACATGGGGTTGTCTTTCCAGATCTCGGAAAAAGGCTTCTCTCTTACATTTCCTGCGCTTATGTTGAGATATGCGCAGGGCTGTACATTGCCCACAGGGCTGATTATACAGTAGGCTGTTCCGGCCAGACAGCCGCGGCTGAAGCGGGTTCTGACTCCCATCTCCCTGGCTATTCTCATGAACTGTGGTGCGCAGGTGGGCTTGAGCTCAATATTTACCTGCCCCTGTTTCTTCATGATCCTCTCCAGCAGCTTTTCATACCTTTCGGTGCGCAGTGATTCGCTCTCAATGTCTGCGCCCCTTCCGGCGGGCACCAGGAAAAACAGGTGATGGGCCATGGCCCCCACCTTTACCGAAAAATCAGTAATGGCCTCTATCTCATCATAATTCCAGTCCACCACGGTGGTGTGCACCTGGAAGGGTATACCGGCCCGGCGGCAGGCCTCCATTCCGTCCACAGCCCCCTGCCAGGCTCCTTCAAATCCCCTGAAGCGGTCGTGCCTGGCCGGATCGGCGCTGTCCAGGCTGATACCCATGGCAGCGGCCCCGGACTTTTTAAGCTTTTCAGCCACCGTTTGGTCAATCAGCATGCCGTTGGTTCCAAAAACCGGCCTTAATCCTCTTTTAACGGCGTGCTCAACCAGATGGAATATATCTTCTCTCAGCAGTGGCTCGCCGCCGCTGAAGATCATTATTTTAAAGCCTGCCCGGGCTATTTCGTCAATCAGGGCCAGGCCCTCTTTGGTGTTTAGCTCGTCTGTGGCCTTTACCCCGGCGTCCCTGTAGCAGTGCTGACAGAAAAGGTTGCAGGCGTTGGTGGTGTTCCAGGATATTATCATCAAAAGCCCTCCTTTAACCAACGGGCAGCGTCAGGCGCATGGTAGGTTATTATGATATCTGCCCCGGCCCTTTTCATGCCTGTCAGGGTCTCCATTACCACCCTGGGCTCATCTATCCAGCCCTTTTGAGCTGCCGCCTTGACCATGGCGTACTCCCCGCTGACGTTATACACCGCCAGGGGGTAATCGAAGCTGTCCCTGATCAGCCGGACAATATCAAGATAGGCCAGGGCAGGCTTCACCATAATGATGTCGGCTCCCTCGTCGATATCCATGGCGGTCTCCCTCAACGCCTCGGTGGCGTTGGGAGGATCCATCTGGTATGCCCGGCGGTCTCCGAACTGAGGGGCGGAGCCCGCAGCCTCGCGGAAAGGGCCGTAATAGGCCGAGGCATATTTCACCGAATAGGACATTATGGGCAGGTTGGTATATCCTTCTGCATCCAGCCTCTTTCTTATGGCGGCCACGCGACCGTCCATCATGTCGCTGGGGGCCACCATGTCGGCCCCGGATCTGGCATGGGACAGCGCTGTTTCGGCCAGAAGATCGAAGGTGGGATCGTTCAGCACGCCCCCACCTTCAACTAGACCACAGTGGCCGTGATCGGTGTATTCACACAGACACACATCGGTTATTACCAGTATCTCCGGAAATTCAGCCTTTATGGCCCTCACAGCCTGCTGCACAATGCCGTTTTCGTCATAGGCCCCGGTGCCGGCGCTGTCCTTTTTATCGGGCACACCAAAAAGCAGCACAGCCGGAATACGGAGGCCGGCGGCTTTCTCAACTTCCCGGACCAGCATGTCCGCAGACAGGTTATATATTCCCGGCATTGAATCCACCGGCTTTTTGATTCCCTTTCCGGTCACCGCAAAAATGGGATAAACCAGGTCGTTCACCGAAAGGCTGGTCTCCCTCACCATCCGCCGAAAATTTTCATTTTGCCTGATCCTGCGGGGGCGATATAGAGGAAATCTCATTGCAATGCCTCCCCGGTAAAATATCATGGTTTATCTCTTCATCAGTAAGATAGCAGGCCGGGTCCTGGGCCCAAAAATCACCGTAAACGGCTTCGGCCCTGGCCCTGAAATTACCATTGCACAGCTTTAACCAACGGCAGGATGAGCACCTGCCGCCCAACAGGCCGGATCTGTTTTTCAGCCCCGCCATAAATGGATTGGAGATATCATTCCATATTTCCCCGAACTTCCTTGTCCTTACATTGCCCAGGGAATGGTTCTGGGTAAACTGGTCGGGGTGCACCTCCCCCCTCCAGTCCACTTCCCCTATGGCGATACCTGACCTGTTGCCGCCGTTTCTTTCCAGCAGTTCGTATACCTCCTGAGCCCTGGGTGATTTTTCCCGCAGCAGCTTCATATATATATAGATGGCGTCACAGTGGTTGTCAACGGTCAGAACCTCCACCTGTCTGCCCTTTTTGAAAAACTGGCCGGTGCGATCCATAATGGTCTCCAGCGCCTCCCGGGTCTCGGAGTGGGAAATATCTTCGTCCACCATTTTGCTGCCCCGCCCGGAGTATACCAGATGGTAGAAGCACACCCTGGGTATATCCTCTTCCTCAATAAGCCGGAATATCTGGTCAAGCTCTCCGAAATTGTGGCGGTTTATGGTGAATCTAAGCCCCATTTTCTGGTCTGCCTGCCGGCAGTTCCTGATACCCCGCAGGGCATCCTCAAAGGCCCCCCTGCGGCCCCTGAAACGGTCGTTGTTTTCCCCTATGCCGTCCAGGCTGATGCCCACATAACCCACGCCCAGTTTCTTTATTCTTCGGGCCGCATCCCGGTCAATCAGTGTTCCGTTGGTGGATATGGTTACCCTTATTCCACGTTTCACAGCGTAACCGGCCAGATCAAAAAAGTCACCCCTAACCAGCGGCTCTCCGCCGGAAAAGAGTATCACAGGCACCCGGAATTCAGCCAGATCATCGATAAATTTCAGGGCCTCGGCGGTAGACATCTCGTCCGGGGCCACATTCCCGTCGGAGTTTGAGTAACAGTGTCTGCACCGGAGGTTGCAGGCCTTTGTCACATTCCAGACCACCACAGGACCAAGCCCGCTGGCCGCTCCCCCGGTCTGACCCCGCACACCATGGCTGTACCTCAGCGAATCACCGAAATTCTCCATTCCATAAAGCAGCCTGCTTACGCTTATCATCAGTTAACTCCCGTCTATATCTTACAACCGCCAGTATTATAACACATCGGCGGACAATTTCTCCAGTATAGCCTCCAAAAGTCCCTCTATTGTATAACGGGTGGCCTCTATATCTACGGTCAGCCCGATACTCCTGGCGGTTTCTGCCGTTACCGGCCCTATGCAGGCTATCTTCACGCCTTTGGTCAGGGCGGGCAGATCATTATAGCCTATGCCTTCAGCAAAGTTTTTAACTGTGGATGAGCTGGTAAATGTTATTATGCTGATCTGGCCCTGGCTGAGCATGCTCGCTATTTCTTCCCGCCGGCCTTCCCCGGCCACCGTCCGGTAGGCTGCAACCTCATCCACCAGAGCGCCTTCCCGGATCAGCAAATCCGCCAGCGCCTTTCGGGCTATATCCGCCCTGGGCAGCAGTACCCTGTGGCCCGGCAGAATACTGCCCTTCAGCCCGGCCACTATTTCCTCGGCCCGATATTCCGAGGGAACGTACTCCACCCTAATGCCATAGCCCTCCAGGCGGTCCCTGGTTTTGGGCCCGATGGCGCATATTTTTACTCCCTTTAAGTCCCTTATATCCATGTTTAATTTGAAAAGGCGGCTAAAAAAGGACCTGACTCCGTTTACGCTGGTAAAAATTATCCAATTGTAGTCTGCCGCCTTTGACACCGCATTGTCCAGGAGAACAAAATCCTCGGGGTCTTCTATAAGTATGGCGGGAAATTCCACGGCCCGGCCCCCCAATTCCTCTATGGCCCGGCTCAGTTCACTGGCCTGTTCCCTGGATCTGGTCACCAGCACACTGCGGCCGAACAAGGGTTTCTTTTCGAACCAGTTGAGCCTTTCCCTGAGATTGACCACCTCTCCCACCACAATTACAGAAGGATTGGCAAAGCCCTCTTGCAAAGACCTTTGGGCAATATTTTCCAGCGTTCCCAGCAGTGTGGCCTGATTCGGCCTGGTTCCCCACCGTATCACGGCCACCGGGGTCTCTTTGGGTCTGCCGTGTTTAATCAGACTGCCTGCTATGGAGGTAATATTCCCCATGCCCATAAGGAATACCAGTGTGCCGGCGCTGTTTGCAATGCCTTGCCAGTCAATGTCCGAACCTTCCTTATCGGGGTCTTCATTTCCGGTAATGACAGCAAAGCTGGAAGCTATACCCCTGTGAGTCACCGGTATTCCGGAGTATGCCGGTACAGCCACAGCCGAGGTTACCCCGGGCACCACCTCAAAGGGAATTCCCGCCTCATACAGCGCCTCGGCCTCTTCACCGCCCCGGCCAAAAACAAAGGGGTCTCCCCCTTTCAGCCTGGTAACCAGCTTGTCCTCGGACGCTTTTCTGACCAGCAGCCTGTTTATATCTTCCTGTTTCATTGTATGCTTGTCAGGGCCTTTGCCCACATAGATCATTTCGGCTCCACTGCCGGCCTGGGATAGTATTCCCGCCCCGGCCAGCCGGTCATAAACCAGCACCTGGGCTCTGCGCACGCATTCCAGCCCCTTAACCGTAATCAGCCCGGGGTCCCCTGGCCCGGCGCCAACCAGGTAAACCATACCCTTACCTGACATCGACATCAAACTCCTGTCTGACCTTTTTAAGTATTTCACCGGCCCCTTCGGCAAGCATAGCCTCCGCCAGCCTTATCCCCAATCCCTCGGGGTCGGCGGAGGGCCCGGACATGGAGGATCTGATCATCATTTTACCGTCAAGGTCGGCTACCATGGCCTCCAGCATAATTTCGTCACCGTCATATATGGCCAGGGCTCCCACCGGTATCTGACAGCCTCCTTCAAGCCTTCTCATCAGTGATCTCTCGGTGGTTACGGCAATTCTGGAAGGGCCGTGATCAAGTGTTTTTAACATTTGCAGCAGTTCCTGGTCGTCCTCTCTGGCCTCCACTCCAACAGACCCCTGCCCCACGGCCGGGAGGGACACCTCGAAGGGCACCAGCTCAGTGATTCTCTCCTTAAAGCCCAGCCGCACAATACCGGCATAGGCCAATATCAAGGCGTCCATACTTTCGGTGTCAAGCTTTCGCAGCCTGGTAATGAGATTTCCCCTTACATTGACCATTTGCAGATCCGGCCGGAACCGCTTTATCTGAGCTATTCTGCGCAGGCTGCTGGTCCCTATCACAGATCCCCGGGGCAGTTCTGAAATGCCGCCCCTCTTGGAGACCAGGACGTCCCCGGGATACTCTCTCCGGCATATGGCCGCCAGCGCAATTCCGCAGGGAAGCACCGTGGGAAGGTCCTTCATGCTGTGGACGGCCATGTCCACCTCTTTGTTAATTAAAGCCGTCTCCAGTTCCCTGGTGAACAGTCCCTTGTCCCCTATCTTGGCCAAGGCCGAGTCCAGTATGTTATCGCCCTTGGTTTTTATTCCCACCAGGCTTACACTGATACCCGGGCAGATTTCCCTCAGCCGCCCGGCCACCCACTGGGCCTGCCACATGGCCAGCCTGCTTTCCCTTGTGCCAATCCTGAATTCGCGCATCTACCGATCCTCCCGGATCACAATATAATTCAATTTAACCGTAAATATCAAATAATTGGATCAGCGCCCCTTTACCAGCTTTATACCGGTTTTGATTTTTTTGGACTTTATCTGCTGGCCTGGAACGTCAAGGTCGAAAAGATTCTGCAGCACCTCGGTGTAAAGATGGCCCTCCGGTGAAAGGGCGTATTCCTTTATCCGGGTGACCGGTATGTGCAGCAGTTGGTTGACGATGGAATTGGCCAGGGAGCCGACCACTTTTCTGTCATGGGGGGATATTTCGCCCAGCCTGTTTAATGCCCGCGCCAGTTCCCTTTGTTTTATCTGGTCACCCAGTTTTTTGAGGGAAGCGATGGTGGGCACCACAAACTGTGTTCCCAGCCATTTCATAAATTCATCCAGGTCTTCCTCTATGATGCTTTCGGCCTCCACAGCCGCTTTTTTTCTTTCAGAAAGATTCTGATCAACCACATTTTTCAGGTCGTCCACGTCAAAAAGGGTAACCCCCTCAATGTCCCCCGCAGAGGGTTCTATATCCCTGGGAACGGCTATATCAATGATCATTATTTTGTTTCCGCCCCGGTTTTTCATCAGATCCAATACTTCATTGCGCCTGACCACATAGTGGGATGCCGAGGTGCAGCTTATTATAATATCGGCCCCGGCCATACAGCTTGAAAGCTGGTCAAACCTAACGGCCTTGCCGCCAAACTTTCGGGCCATCCTCTCGGCCTTTTCATGGGACCGGTTGGATACTATTATTCCGGAAACCCCGTTGGATACCAGGTGAAGGGCGGTCAGCTCACTCATTTTGCCTGCTCCGATAACCAGCACCGACCGGCCCCGCAGGTCGCCAAAGGTTTGGCGGGCCAGTTCCACCGCGGCGTAACTTATGGAAACCGAATTCTTATCAATGCCGGTTTCGGTTCGGACCCTTTTGCCAACAGTAATGGCCTGTTGAAAAAGGGTATTCAGCACCTTGTTGGTGGACCCGTAATTACAGGCTGCCTGGTAGGCGCTCCTGACCTGCCCCAGAATCTGGGTTTCTCCTAAAACCATGGAGTCCAGTCCTGAAGTCACCCTGAACAGATGCCTTATGGCGTCATAGAGGCTGTGGACATAGGTGCAGTTCTTTATTTCAGATATATCAACCCCGGACTTTCCCGAAAGAAAATCCCATATTGCCCCCAGACCGTCATCGAACTCTCTGCTGGCGGCATAGATTTCGGTCCGGTTGCAGGTGGATATGATCACACAGCCCTCTATGGCCGGGTATGAACTTAACTTTTTCAGCCATTCTTCCAGAGAGAGTTCCGAGAAAGACAGCTTTTCCCTTACTTCAACGGGTGCTGTCCTGTGATTCACTCCCACCGCAAATACAAGCATTCCTAATGCGCTCCTTTGCCAGTTCAAACTTCCCTTCCCAGAGAAGTTCCATAATTGTTTGTTCCAGCAGGGCTGTCAGTATTCTTTCCTTTTCCGCCGGGTCGCAGGTCTCTTTTATGACCTTCTCCCTTAATTCCCCTATCAGTTCCACCACTTCATCATATTCAGCAGGGAAAATACCTTCCAGCCTCTCCCTGATTTTTCTGGCCAGCATAGGGCTTTTTCCATCGGTGGAAACGGCTATCTGCAGGGATCCCCTTTGGACCACCGCCGGCACATAAAAATTACCTCTGGGAGGGTCGTCCACCACATTTACCAGTATTCCCCTGTTCATGCAGTGGGCCGAAACCCTGGCGTTAACCTCTTCCTCGTCGGTGGCGCCGATCACCAGGAAGGCGCCATCGAGATGGCTTTCCTGGTAGTTCTCCCTGATGTGTTCAACCTTTCCCTCTTGAACCAGACTTATTATCCCTGCGGTTATCTCCGGGCTCACCAGCCGCACCAGGGCGCCCCGGTCCAGAAGGGAGTGAACCTTTCTTTCGGCCACCTTCCCTCCGCCCACCACCAGGCAAATCCGGTTTTCAACATTAAGGGAGACTAAATAACATTTCGGCAAAGTCTATCATTCTCTCTATAAATCTTTTTTTGGACTAAAACTTTCTTATGCTTATGAATTCAGCCACCATATAAAGTATTTCCCTGGCCGGTATGTCAGGAAGCCTCTTCAGTTGCTTCCTGGCGTTTCCGATGTATCTTTGCACTATTTTATTGGAATAATCCACTCCCCCGCAAGAGACAATCATTTCGCAGGCTTCATTTATTTCTTCATGACTTTTTTCTTCCCCGGACAGGATCTCTGCCAGCCTGTCCCTCCGTTCACTGTGCCCCAGGGCATATATGAGGGGGAGCGTTACTATTCCCTGCTTCAGGTCGCTTCCTATGGGTTTGCCCAGTTGCGCCTCATCGGCCACCAGGTCCAGTATGTCGTCGGTGATCTGGAAGGCCATGCCTATACTATGCCCGTACCTTCTGAGGGGCAGGTGCACTGACTGGGGCGCACCGCAGGCCACCGCCCCCAACTGGCAGCTGGCGGCTATCAAAAGGGCCGTTTTACTCTTTATACGGTAAAAATAGTCCCTTACCGTCTGGTCGGCCCTTTTTGAGGTGGAAAGCTGCTGTATTTCTCCCTCGCTCATTTTTACGCTGGTGTCTGCCAGAACCCTCGGAATTATTAAATTATCGTATCCGGCTATTAGTTTTAACGACTTTCCAAAAAGATAATCACCCAGATGCATGGATATTTTATTTCCCCACATGGCCTTGACTGTGGGAATGTTCCTCCTGGTAACCGAGGAGTCCACCACATCGTCATGCACCAGTGAGGCCATATGAATCAGTTCCAGGGCCACGGCCAGCGGCAGTATCTTTTTATAATCGTAATTGTAGAATTTTCCTCCCAAAAAACAGAAGGCCGGTCTCAACCTTTTTCCACCGGCGCTTATAAGGTGAACCGAGGTGTCCTTGATGAGGGGGTCAGACTCCCGGACAATATTCCGCAATTCCTTCTCCACACAGGCTATTTCTTCTTTTATTTCATTGAAAATATCCAGCAAAACTTTTCACCCGCTCACCGTATTGTGGAGTTATGCAAATAACCCGTCACATGAAAAGCCTCTTCCCGATAGGTTTAACTGCGATCCAGCCGTTCGTAAGAAGAAGTTTCTATATATATGCCCTTTTAAAACCTTATAATAGATTATTATATTTTTTGCCATAAATCAATGGCAGAGGATGGTTTATGGCCTTATTTTATTCTAAATAGATTAAACCAATGTAACCCAAACCTGTTTTAACCAAACCACAGTCCCTTGTTTCCCAATATTCGATCTGTTATAATGTTTTTCATAGTTATATGGGGGTGGATGGTGCCTGGTGGTGCTCCTGGTCTTCAAAACCAGTGTCGGGCGGACAACCCGTCCTGGGTGGGTTCGATTCCCACACACCCCCGCCAAAAGATAAAAAAACCTCCTCATCGGGAGGTTTTTTTATAATGAGGTGATGCTTTGGAAATTGCCAAATCGATTTTTTATTTTGTGGTGGCCGGTTTATTTGAGATCGGGGGCGGCTATCTGGTCTGGCTGTGGCTGCGGGAAGGAAAGAGCTTCTGGTTTGCCGTGCTGGGGGCCGTCATTCTATTCCTTTACGCAATTGTGCCCACTTTTCAGCCCGCAAATTTTGGACGTGTTTATGCGGCCTACGGCGGTGTGTTCATCGTGCTGTCAATATTATGGGGCTGGAAGATCGACCAGATCGTTCCGGATAGATTTGACCTCCTGGGGGGCCTGATTGCCCTGGCCGGCGTTCTGGTGATAATGTATTGGCCCAGGGGCTGACATTTTACATTAATATAGCGTGCCAATTGCAAAATGCAAATAAATAATTGGTATAATTTTCACCATGTTTTCCATGAAGGCGCTGAACCCTTCATGGCGATCTTCGCTGGCAAAGGTCGATATAAAGTTCTTTATCTCGAAGTCCGGGGCATCGTAAATGGTATGAGATTGATTTTTTACCATTTACGGCTGTAAGAAAATCAGACACTGTATGATGTTTGTACAAATGGCCCATCATGCAGCCTGCCGGCGTAAAGGTCATGCTAAAACAGCATAAATTCAAGCCATCGGCTTCGTTAGCGGCAACCCCCTTAAGGTCCGAGCGATCAAGGTTTTGTTTTTTAGGCCGGTATCACACGGCAAAGCACCGTTTTAAAGTCGGGGTAAGCTGTGATGGGGTCAATGATATCCATATCAACCAATAAGTTAACGTTTGCATTGGCCCATCCGTGCGGGACGCTTACCACACCAAGCGCTATTTTATCAGTGGTACGCACGCGCATTTGTATCTTTCCATTTTTAGTCTCGATCTGTGCCAAACTGCCGTCCGTCAGCCCGTACTGCGCAGCTGTAGCCGGGTGTATTTCCGCCAGGGGTTCAGGATTGCTGTTGCGTAACGCAGACACCTGGTGTAATTGGGTGTGGGTAAATTCCTGCACCCGTTCGCCGCTAATTAAAATGAGTGGAAACCGCCGGTAAAGTTCAGGGGTGCTGAACGGGCTCTGGCCTGGCTCAAGATATACCGGCAGAGGATCATATCCGTGATCTTTTAAGGTTTGCGAGTATATCTCCACCTTCTCGCTGGGTGTGCCTAATTTTTTGTATTGATAAACAAGGTATTCCTTTTCCCCGTAATAAGCGCCTAATGGATTGGCATTCAGCTCGTCTTTCAGTTTGCCGGGTTTTAAAAAAGCGTCAACCACCTCTTCCTCGCTCTGCCATGGGAAATACTCGCCCAGGCCTAGGCGGCGGCCCAGTTCACTCCAAATTTTCCAGTCGGGCCAGCTTTCGCCCACGGGTTCGATCACCTTGTGGTGGATCATTGCGTACGGCTCACCGTGGACAACACCGTAAACGTACGCCAGGCCGCCTTTCTCCAGGAAAGTAGTGGCCGGCAAAACCACATCCGCCAGTTCAGCCGTCTCGGTAAGAAAAGGATCCATCACCGCCAGAAAATCAAGGCTGGCAAAGGCATCTTTAAACCGCTGCGCCGCGGGGAAGGATACAACCGGATTGGCTGCGGCAACGATACTGGCCCTGATGGGGTAGGGTTTTCCTTCCAGGGCCGCCTGGGGAAAAAGAGTCGCTATCCCGAACGGCGCCTGGCGGCCCCACAGGGAGCTGAAAATGGGGTATTCCCCGGCCCCGATCGACTCCTCCCGATCTTTCAGGCTTAAATTCGCCAGAGGGACCCGGGGTACGGTCACCCAACTCCCCGGAACTGCAAAATTACCCGTTACCGCCTGCAGGATTGACAAAAGGCGGGAGTTTTGCAAGCCGTTCCGGTGCTGGTCAAGGCTGTTTATCCCCTGGATAATGCAGCTTGGTTTAGCCTGGGCAAAAATCCTGGCCACGTTTTTAATGTCGGCAGCAGGCAGCCAGGTAATGTCCTGAGCCCATTCGGGGGTATATTTCTGGACGTGATCCACCAGCTCTGCAAAGCCGACTGTATATTTTCCAACAAACTCTTTGTCGTAAAGGTCTTCGTTGATTATCACGTTCAGCATCGCCAGGCCAAGGGCTGCGTCAGTGCCCGGGCGGATCGGCAAATAGTAGGCTTTCTCGGCCAGCGGTATGCGTTTGGGGTTGACAACAATCAGCTGGAGGTTGTCCTCACTTAACTTTTTACGGATCTGTTCGCCCAGCATTCCCTTAGCCCCGTCAGGGTTGTGCCCCCACAGTATAATGCACCGTGAGGGACCGGGGTCGTCCAGCGGATAACGGCCAAAGGTCAGCTGACGGGCCAGAATGCGCGCCCGGTAGCAGATGTTTTCCACCGACAGGAGGTTGGGAGTGCCGAAAGCGCCCTTAAAACGGCGGGCAAAGGTGGCCACCTCGATGTTCTCCACGCCCACGGAGCCGCAAAAAACGGCCAGCGACCGGGCGCCATGCTTTTTCTTAACTTCATTCAATTTTTCCGCACAGTAGTCTAAGGCTTTGTTCCAGCCCACCTTTTGCCAGCGGCCTTTTTCCCGCAGCATTGGGGTCGTCAGACGGCTGGCCGAGTATACATAACTGGGCAGGGCCTCCCCCCGGGGGCAGATATAGCCCCGGCTCACCGGGTGCTCCGGCAGGCCTTCCACCTTTATTAAACGCCCGTCCTTAACATGTGCTTTGATCCCGCAGTCCCAGACGCACAGCATGCAATCGCTGATTTTTGTTTCAATAGTCATAGGAATCCCCCCTTTGAGTTTTCTATATATCTAGCAATTTCTATGCTAGGAGGCTGTTGAAAAAGTCCATCTGCGGCGTTGCGGCGGCGGCTTCAATGCTCAACGCACAAGGAGTACGCCTCCGCTTGAAGCCTTGCCGCGCCTTGCATCTGGAGCTTTTTGAACAGCCTCCGGTTGTAGTCGAATAAGTACTTTGTTGACCTCTTAATATAGTTTTGCAACACTCTCCTAGATATCCTTTGCCATCCCTCAAACAGTTGATTTCCGCGTCAACTGTTATTTATTTCTCTCAATTTATCGTACAAAGCGGCCCTGCTGATGCCTAATATTTTTGCCGCCCTGGATTTATTTCCCTTTGTGATCTCCAGTGCTTTTATTATCGTTTCTTTCTCTACTTCATATAATGCAAGTCCGTATTCCTGTTTATACATATTTTTTTGATCCCGAGAATAGATACCAAGGTCATCCAATTGAATTGAACTATTGTTACAATAAATTACTGCCCGTTCAATTATATTTTCCAGTTCCCGAATATTTCCCGGCCAATGATAGTTTGTCAAAAAATCCGTAACCTCGTCTGTCACGCCATCAATACATTTTCCTGACTCCTTTCTGAATTTATTCAAAAAATGATCAAACAGAAGGGGAATATCTTCTTTGTGTTCTCTTAAAGGAGGTACCGTTAATTCCAATACCTTTAACCTGTAATAGAGGTCATTTCTAAACTGCCCCTCTTTTGTGAGTTTGTATAAATTCTTATTTGTTGCGGCAAGTATGCGAACATCGACTTTTTTGGTCTTAATCCCCCCTACCCGTTCCACTTCTTTCTCCTGAATTACACGCAGCAATTTGCTTTGCAAAGGCAGGGGCATATCGCCAATTTCATCCAGAAAAATTGTGCCTCCATCGGCAAGCTCAAACTTACCCGGTTTTCCATGTCTAAGGGCTCCGGTAAACGCCCCTCCTTCGTAGCCGAACAATTCCGCTTCGGCAAGCTCTGCAGGTATAGCGGCACAGTTTACCTTTATGAAGGGGCGTTTAAACCGGTCACTTGCATTATGAATTGCCTGCGCAAGTACTTCTTTTCCTGTTCCACTTTCACCGGAAATAAGGACGGTGGAAGAACTTGTAGCAGCTTGCTTGGCCTGCCTTTTGATTTCTGCTATGGTGGTGCTTTTGCCAATAATGTAATCGATTGTGTACTTCGTGCCATTCAATTTAAATAATTCATCATTATTACGAGGCGGCTGAGCTGCAAAAGAAATGTTTTGAGGGTATTCCTCATTTTTTATGTAATGTTTAGCTGCATCGATTTCTGCGGCATTCTGTAAAATCAAAATGGCGCCTTTTGTTTTGCCTGCATGAATTATGGGAAGTCCATCGACAATTAATACTTTTGAGAAAAAATTCAGTCTTTGCGGGCCCGTCCAAATACCATTAATTATTTCTTCAAAAGGCAGGTCCGGTAATATTTTTTTGATTTGCCCCCCAACCCGGATATCGGGAAGAAGCCGATCAAGATAAACACTGACTAGATTTATCGTCCCCCACTCATCGGTGGCCACAATCCCGCAGGGTACTTGTTGAAAAACGTTAGACATCTCTTCGTATAAAATTTCTATGTGGTCAAGCAAGTGATTGAGGGCCAACGCCTGGGTTATAATTCCACTCGGTCTGCCGTCCAGATCCACCACAGGGGTTTGGCCAATCCGGACATTACGTAACCACAGTATTAATTCAGTAAGATTGTTAAAAGTTTTGTCTTCCCGAAAGTAAATGACGTCCCTCAGATAATATTGTTCTATACTGGTATTCAGGTTAGCTCCCCGGAGAAGGCAATCATACAAGTTGAAGCGGGTAAATATGCCAATTAAAAGCCCATCCCTATTAACCACAGGGATTCCCATCATTCTGGCGCTGCGAAAGGCAAGCAATGCGTCTTGCACCGTGCTTTCAGGATTAAGGGCGACTGTTATTGGCGCCATAATATCCTTCGCCTTCATATGCTCCTCCCAAACCAAATACATTTTTTGATACTCACCTTAATGTCTGACTCCTGTATTCCGATATAACGATCCTGGCGTCGGCTGCCAGGGAGCCTCCGGGGTGGGCAATGACCGGGTTTAAGTCTATTTCTCTGATACCGGGGTAGCTTGTCACCAGTTGGGAAACCTTTGCCAGCATATCGGCCAGACCGGTCAGATCGGCCCCCGGCCTTCCCCGGTAGCCCTTCAGCAGGGCTATCCCCTTAATGGAATGGATCATCTCCAGGGCATCGGCTGTGGTAATGGGCGCCATTCTAAAAGACAGGTCCCCCAGTACCTCCACCGCAGCGCCGCCCAGCCCGAAGGCCATGACCGGGCCGAAATGACTGTCTGTAGTCATTCCTATGATCACCTCGACACCGGGGGGCGCCATGGGCTGCACCGTTGCCCCGGCGCCGGGGTCCAGCCCCCTGACCTTTTCACGCATATCGTTAAAGGCCCGGCTCACCTGTTCCGGGCAGTCCAGATTCAGATAAACTCCCCCCACGTCGGATTTATGGGTAATTATCGTGGACCGTACCTTCAGCGCCACCGGAAATCCCATCTCACCGGCGGCCCGGGCCGCTTCCCCGGGGCTTTCCACCACCCGGCAGGGGGTGGACGGTATGCCCGCCAGGGCAAGTATTTGCTTGGACTCGTCCTCGGTAAGCACCTGGCGCCCTTCGGACCTGGCCCCCTCCATGATTATATTGATACTCACGGCCTTATCCTCCCCCCTCTTTTTGAGTGGTGAACCAGGGCGGCCACCGCCGCACAGGCATCTTCCGGGGTTGTGTACAGGGGAATACCGGCATTTTGAAGAATATTCCGGTCATCGCGGCATCCCTCCCAGTGGGAGGCGTAGCAGGCCACCACCGGTTTGCCGTATTGACGCTGGGCCTCTATTATCTCCCTGCTGGGAAGCCCCCAGTTCTTGTGCAGGCAGTAGACGGCCACCAGCAGATCGATACCTGGATCCTCCAGCATGGCCCCGGCCAGCCAGCCGAAAGTCTCCCTGGCAAACCCCAGTCCGGCTGCATCCAGCGGATTCTTCAACACCACCGGGGGGTCTTCGCCTATTATTTCTTTTACCCTGGATATTGTGCTCTCTTGCAGTGGAGGGATGACGCATCCTTTCTCGGAAAGCTGATCGGCCATTACTATACTGGGACCGGCGGTGTGGGTGAGTATGCCAATCCTGTTGGAGCGGGCGGGGGCTAGAAGGGACAGTCCCTTGCACGCCGCCACCAGATCGTGCGCACTGTCCGCCATATAAACTCCAAATTGGCTGAAAATGTCCCGGTACAGACGGTAAGAGCCTGCGGCGCTGCCGGTATGGGTCACCGTAAAATAGTCGGAAACCGGCGATCGTCCTGCTTTTAGCAGAACCACGGGTTTTTTTGCGGCCACCTTCTCTGCCGCCAAGGCAAAACGGCGGGCATCGGCGGTTCCTTCCATAAATACAGCTATTACCGAAGTCCCGCTGTCCTCTCCCAGGTATTCCAGGTAGTCTGCAAACCCTACCGTGGAACAATTGCCCACCCCGATAAACTTGTTTATTCCCATACCCTCGTCCAGGGCCTTGTGTATAATGGTAAGCCCCATTCCCCCGCTCTGGGAGATTAATGAAACACTCCCCTTGGGAATTTGCAGGGGGTAAAAGGTGGAGTAAAAATTTCCTTCGTTATTAATAAGGCCCAGGCTGTTGGGCCCCACCAGCACCATAGCGTATTTTTGGGCGGTGGCGATAAGGCGCATTTCCAGTTCCCGGCCTTCATCCCCCATCTCCCGGTAACCCCCGGCGTGGCACAGTACCCCTTTCACACCCAGACGGCCACAGCTTTCCACGGCTTGCACGGTGGCATGCTGGTTCAGGCATATCACCGCCAGGTCCACCGGCCCCGGAACCTCCCCGATGGACTTGTACACCGGCTGGCCCAGTATGCTTTCATGCCTGGGGTGAACGGGGTACACCCGGCCGGTGAAACCTCCCTCCAGTATGCTCTGAAATACATTGAATCCCACCCTGTCGGGGGAATCGGTAGCTCCGATGACTGCCACCCGTTCCGGATAAAAAACAGATGAAAGATGCTCGAAAACCTTTTCTTGCATCTGTACCCCCCCCTTTAATCGAATAGCTGATCGCCAAAAGAGCGGGGAAACCAGTTGCTTCGTTTCACCGCTCTTTTGCTTATAATCTCCGTTTTTCGACAACTGCTCCGGCTATCAGAAATCAGGGGTCAAAACAACCCTCTTCATTAACTTGCCGGCGTGGGATAATTTAAATACTTCCTCAATCTGACTCATGGGCCGCATCTCTACAAAGGGCGCCACCTTGATTCCGCCGTCCAGCACCAGCTTTAGAACCTCAGGATAATACCTGGGCAGGCACCCCCAGGTCCCGATAATTTCGGCGTCGAAGGCCATCAGCCGGGACAGCATGTAGTCCACTTTTTGGGTGCCATAGCCCACCACCAGCATTTTCCCTACGAAACCAAGCAGTTCCAGGCAGATCTCCTGGCCCATTTTAGACCCGGTGCACTCAAAAACTTTCCAGCCAAAGGAGGGCAGTTTGTTTTCCTTGCAATAGTTTTTGAATTCATCCCTTACTTCCTTTACAGACTTACCTTCGGTGCTTATGGTGGCAGTGGCTCCGAACTGCAGGGACCTTTGCAGTTTTTCCCGGTTCCGGGCAATGCCCACCACTGCCTTGGCCCCCAATACCGAGGCCACCTGGGTCATATAAACCCCGATTCCCCCGGTGGCCCCGGTGATGATCACCATATCCCCTTCGGATATTTCAGCCCTTTTGGCCGCCTGATACGGTGAGGTGATGGCGTCGGCCACCACGGCCAGGTGCTCCAGGGGCATCCCCTTCCGGTCACCCACAACGCAAAGGTCCGCCGAAGGAACCGGTATGTGGCTGGAGAAGCCGCCATAGATTCCCAGGCTGTTGCCCGGCATGGCCTGTTTCAGGCAGCGGTTGCCGCGCCCCGAGGCGCAGATGGCGCAGTTGTTGCAAGGCATAACCGCCGGAATGATTACCTCTTTGCCAAGTAAATTTTCACTGCCCGCCACCACCCGGCCCGCTATTTCATGACCCAAGGTGAGGGGCGGCTTGGTAACGGTGGGAACCCCATCGAAGAAATAACCTATGTCGGTATGACATACCCCGCATCCGGCCACTTCCACCAGGGCTTCCCCGGGTTTCAGATCCGGCGTGTCGATGCTGGTCCTGACCAGTTTTCCAGGTTCCACCATCTGCCATGTTTCAATTTTAGAAGGTATTCCCATTGTTTACCCCCCCTTATTTCACTTTCCCTGCCAAACAGCCTGGCGTTTTTCCATAAAGGCCTTCAGACCCTCTCTGGCGTCCTCGGTCTTCATCATTTCCTGCAGGTAAATCTGGTCTATATCCTTTAGTCCGGTCGGGAAATCTTTGCCCAGGCCGGTCCGGGCGGCTTTTTTGGTCATGGTCAGCACCACCGGGCTCATCTTCTGGAACCGTTGCAGATATTCCTTAACCCCCCCGGCGAAGGAGTCCGCCGGCAATACCCTGTTCACCATCCCCAGCTGTTCAGCCCGGGCGGCGTTGATTATTTCCCCTGAAAGCAGCAGATCCAGAGCCTTGGGCCAGGACATCAGACGGGGCAGCATGTAGCAGGCGATGGGCGGAAATACCCCCACGGCAATTTCCGGCTGAGCAAATTTTGCTTTTTCCGAGGCCACCACCAGATCACAGAAAATGACCAGCTCGCAGCCACCGCCAAGGGCTGCGCCGTTAACGGCGGCAACTATTATTTTGTCGGTGCCGGACATGGTTAAAAAGATGCGATCGAAAACCTCGATCATCTTATCCACTTTATCTTCGGTGTGGTCGGCCACGTCAACCCCGGCTGAAAAGGCCTTCCCCTCAGCGCCCAGAACTATTATTCCGCCCGGTTCCCTGATGGCCCACTCCAGAGCCATAACCAGCTCTTCCATCATGGGGATGGTCAGCACGTTGAGGGGGGGCCGGTTAAGTGTTATGTAGGCAATCCCGCCCTCACTGTTAACTTTTATATTCTGGCAGTTCAATGTAAACCCCCCTTCAGACCCTTTGGAACCATTACTTGCGCGGCGGCAATACCTTGTCCACCAGTTCCTGGTCAAAAAGCCTGGCCTCGGACAGCTGCCTGCGGTATTCAATAAAGTCGGACTCACCTTTGCCGGTCAGCTTTTTGTTATTGAAGGCGTTGAAGCCCAGGTAGGCCTCGCTCATCATGTTGGCGGCCAGCCAGTGCCTGTTGGGAAGTTTGTTCATGTCCCAGAAGAATTTTTTCTTCTGGCGGATTCCGTCAATGGACATCATCAGGCAGTGCGGGAAGAGGTTGGTAAGGCTCCAGATAATCTTGTTCACTTCGTTATCCAGCAGTGTAAAGTCGGTCTCGCATTCCTTCATCAGCGCTTTGGCCGCTGCGGCAGCGTCGCCCTGAGCGTTCTCCCCGTAAACAATGGCCCCGTCCTCAAGGTATTTATCTGTGGTGATCAGTGGGTTTCTAATAAATTTTCCGTCCTTTTTAAGCACCGGCACAGCCTTGGAGATAAGTCCCAGTCTCTCCATTTTGTAAGCGCTCCAAATCTCGCAGGAAATGCAGTTCCACATGGCGTGCTCCATGCCCAGATACCAGAAAATATAGTCAGTGGACCCGCCCACCGGGGCTGATCCGTGCCTGGGGCCGGCCTGACCGTAGATGGCCAGATCCGAAGAGATGGAAACGTCACAGGCCATTCCGATCTCCTGCCCCCCTGCCACCCGCATGCCGTTGACCCTGCATATAACCGGCTTTTTAGCCATATATATGGCATCCACCATGCCGTTGAAAAGGTCCATGTACAGTGCGTATTCACTGGGGTTTCCGCTGTAGTATTCGGCGTATTCCTTGGTGTTTCCGCCGGTGCAGAAGGCTTTGTCCCCGATCCCGGTGAAAACTATGGCCACCACGGATCTGTCCATGGACGCCCTATGGAAACCGGCGATCACTCCTTTTACCATTTCAGTGGTGTAGGAGTTGTACTGGGAGGGGTTATTCAGTATTATCCAGGCTGAAAAAAGTCCTTCAACCGGGTTGCCCTTGTCGTCCAGCACGGGTTTTTTCTCATAAATAATACACGGGGCATCCTTACCAAAATGATCCACACCGAAAAGTTCATGATCCTTTATGTCGGTCTGACGGGGCCATTTAAAAAAGTCCATATTTATCCTCCTCTTAACCTTTTTAGTCTAATTGAGCTTTATCTGAAAAACGGGCTGCCTGTGAAGACTGTTTTCTCCCACCCCCTCTATTTTTTCACGCTTAATCCCATCATCAGACTTTTTCCAGTATTACCGCCATTCCCTGGCCGCCTCCGATGCAAAGGGTGGTAAGCCCGTAGCGGTGGTTTCCGTCTATCATCCCATAAACCAGCTTGGTAAGCAGAACGGCCCCGGTGGCCCCGATGGGATGCCCCAGAGCAATGGCGCCTCCGTTGGGATTTATTCTATCCAGGCTGAGATTAAGCTTTCTTATGGATGCCAGCACCTGGGAGGCAAAGGCCTCGTTCAGCTCTATCATCCCGATGTCATCCAGCCTGATACCGGCTCTTTCCAACGCTTTGAGAGTGGCTGGAATAGGACCTATGCCCATAATTCTGGGCGCCACTCCCACTGCCGACCAGGAAACCACCTTGGCCAAGGGGGTAATGCCAAGTGATCTGGCCCTGGACGCCGAAGACAGCACCAAGGCTCCGGCGGCGTCATTGAACCCGCAACTGTTGCCGGCGGTTACAGTTCCGCCTTTGGCAAAGGATCCAGGCAGCGATCCCAGTTTCTCCAGGGTGGTGGCCCTGGGGTGTTCGTCGGTGTCAAATACCGCCGTTCCTCTGCCCGCCTTAACCTCCACCGGCGTTATCTGAGCTTTATACCGGCCTTCCGATATGGCCGAGGCGGCTCGCTGCTGGCTCATCAGGGCGAAACTGTCCTGGTCCTCCCGGGAAATATTAAATTCCTCAGCCACATTCTCGGCGGTCAGCCCCATGGGCAGGTTGCCGTATATCTCGACGGGCTGCGCCCCCGGACCGGCCTCGGTAAGGGCGTCCACCAGCGCTCCGTTTCCATTGCCATAGCCGTAGCGGGCGTTTTTCAGATAAAAAGGAGCCCGGCTCAGCACCTCGGTGCCACCTGTCACCACCACGTCCGAGCAGCCGGTCATTATTTCCTGGCAGCCGTTTACAAATGCCTGCAGGCTGGAAGCGCACTGGCGGTGTACGGTATAGGCCGAAGCCTCTTCCGGTATTCCCGCCTTTAGCGCCACCACCCTGGCTATATTGGAGGCCTCGGTGGTCTGGCGGGACTGGCCCATGATCACCTCTCCCACTTCGGAGGCGTCTATTCCCGCCCGTTTAATGGCTTCCCTCACCGCAATGGCTCCCAAATCCTGGGCCGGAATGTCTTTTAGGGACCCTCCCAGGCGGCCTATGGCGGTCCTGACAGTGCTGAGAATTACCACATCTCTATCATTCACAAAAGTTTCCCTCCTTAAAAGGTTGCAGCACAAGATTAAAGCATGACCATTCCCCCGTCTATGCACAGGGTCTGGCCGGTGATATAACGGGCTCCGTCCGAGGCCAGAAAAACCACCGCCGGCCCGATTTCATCAGGCTGGGCAAATCTTCCCATGGGGATTCGCTCCAGATATTTGTCCCGGAATTTCGGGTCGGTGGCAATGGTCTTGGTCATCTCAGTCTCGGCCATGGGCGCAACAGTGTTAACGGTGACGCCATAGCGGGCCAGTTCCTTGGCGGCCGACTTGGTCAGGGCATAAACCCCGCCTTTGGCGGCGGTATAGTTCACCTGACCCACCGTGCCCAAAAGCCCCGCCGAGGAGGTTATGTTTATGATGGCGCCGGACTTCTGTTCCATCATGGTCTTGGCTACAGCCTGCATGCAGTTGAAGGTTCCCTTCAGGTTGACGTTTATAACCTGATCCCACTGATCCTCGGTCATTTTCCACAGCATGGCCGGCTTGCTTATCCCTGCGTTATTGAAGAGAATGTCCACTCTGCCGAATACCGACAGTGTGCGTTCCACCATTTGCCGCACCTGTTCCCTGCTGGAAACATCCACCTGCATCACCTCAACCCGGCGTCCGGTGTCCACAATGGCCTGCACCACCGAATCATTTTGGCTGATGCTGCGGCTGACCAGCATCAGATCAGCTCCTGCCCGGGCCATGGATAAAGCCACTCCCTCTCCGATACCTTGTCTGGCCCCGGTTACTATGGCCACTTTTCCCTGAAGCAACATATATGGGGCGCCTCCTTTTTCTAAAATTTGATAAACTATCCCGTTCACGGACGGGGATACACTATTTGTCCTGATTTTACGTTATAGAGACCTTTTGGGGTGATCCGGGCCGTTGGCAGACCGGAAAATGATATGAATCCCAGGGTAACCATGGGCTTTTCCAGGGTACAACCCAATTTGCCCAGATGATTTTCCAGGTTATCCAGTTCGCCGGCCAGTTCGGGAATATCACGGTGAGACATCACCCCTCCAACCGACAGCGGGCATTGGGCCACAATTTTTCCGCCCTCCGCCAGCGTATAGCCTCCTCCCATTTCCATCACCCGGTTGAAGGCCAGGGCCATGTCGGATTCATCCCGACCCAGAACATACGGGGAATGGTGGTCGTGGGCGATGCTGGTGGCCAGGGCGCCGGAAAAGGAACCAAAACCGGTGAGGAAAACAGTCACAAACCCACCCAGCGGACCGACCATGCTTATTTTCAGCACATCCCCCCGCCGGGGCTCCAGAAAACCCCCGGATTCCTCCAGTGTCACGTCCTTTATGGTGGTGATGGTGTCATTCAGTATATGTAAAGCCGGCACGGTTTCCTCTCCAGTGCCCCGCCGGGACGCCGCCACCCTGAATTCCCCTGGTTGCGCCCCGAATTTACGGGGTCGTCCGGTGCGCCAGCCATGGGGGCCGATTGTCGGGCATCGGCCCGGTATATTTTCCAATAAACCTCCCTTTTCCGCCATCATCCTGCCGTTTACCATCACCCTGGCCGGCGCCGGCTCCTCCAGTCGTTCAATAAACAGTATATCGGCAAACCTTCCGGGAGCTATTCCGCCTATTTCCATATCCAGCCCCAGATAGACCGCAGGGTTGATTGTGGCCGTCTGATATGCTTTTATGGTTGGTATGCCGTTGCGAATGGCCTCTTTGATTACATAGTCCATATACCCGTTATTTTTTATATCCTGCGGGCTCATCCAGTCCGGTGTAAGGATCACCCTGCCGGTGTCCGGGCTTTCATTGGAGGTGAAGCAAGGGGCCAGGGTTTCCAGTTCCTTTCTTATGGAACCGTGGCGGAGCATGGTATAAATGCCCAGACGAAGCCTCATGAGTACATCCTCTACCGTCACACTCTCGTGACAGGAGGTTATCCCCGCATCCACCAGAGCATTCAACTTTTCCAGGGAGCAGCCGCTGCTGTGACCCTCCACCCTTTTGCCCCGGGAAGAGGCATTGGCTATCTTTGCCAAAAGCGGTCCGTCCAGTTCGGTTAACCTTTTCCAGGCGGTTATCTCGCTAACCGCCAATACCCTGGGATGGGAAAGAAAGTCCAGGAAATCCTGCTCGGAAATACAGTCCCCACCCTCTATTTCCGGATGAGGGGGATTGGCGACCGTCAGTGCAAAGTAATACTTCAGGGGAAGGTTTTCCGTTATCTCCAGCATAAATTTTATCCCGTCACTGCCCAGCGCCCCGCCCATTTCATGGGTATCCGAAAGTATGGCCGTAGTACCCCTGGGTATGACGGCCCTCGACACAGCCAGAGGGTTGGCGATCAGATCCACATGCCCGTGGGCGTCTATATAGCCGGGAGACAGGTACTGCCCCCCGGCGTCAATAACCATGGTGCCGCTTCCCACCATGTCCCTGGACGAACCTATATAAGCCACACGGCTTCCCCTGATGGCCAGATTGTAACCCTCAAGTATTTCACCGCTGTATACACAAAGAAGTTTCCCATTTTCTATGTAAACATCGGCCGGCTCTCTGCCCTGGGCCACATTTACCAGTTGACTAGTCTCTTGGTAATTCAAAAAGCCGCCCTCCAAATTAATTTAAAAAAAACATCCGCTTGATTTATTTGCTGACCTTCTTTTCACTAAGGAGGCTAGGTAAATTATAAAAAAGCCGCTTAATAATTAATATCGCTAGAAAGGATGGAAAAAGGTTAAGGAATAGTGTTAATCCCTTGGGGTGAGCTATGCCAGCCAGGTGAGTTTTTGAATACCCAAAACCGGCATGCATGAGGGGGGAAGGATTTTAGAATGGATGGAAGACGGCGGAAGCCAGGAGCCAGAATAGTGAAGCCTGCTTTAATAGCGACATGCAGTGAGGGGGAGTGATTTAAGTCCGTGCGGAATGTGCCGGAGGCTGCTGATTGAGAAGTGAGAGGCTCAACAAGCTACGGATATAAGCCAGTTGAGCCGTTTTCATGCGCAAAACTTCCGGTTGCTCCCTTCAAGGACCGTCCCCCGACTCCTCCGGACTCCTTCTATTGGCCTCTGTCAAAGAACTATAACCATATTGTTTTACCATCGAGTTAAGGGTAATTTCTGAGCCATTTATATTTTCCGACTTTTGCTTTAACACATTTTTATAGTACAATTTTAATGTCTTAAGCGAATAAGTGGCGAGTTCTCCCCGCAAATACGTTTCGACAGATGTTATAAACTGGCTGTCTTCCGTACTATGTATGGGTCTGCCCCTTTTGACAAGGTTGGGGTACTTGGCTGATAGTTCTTCCTCCCATTCCAGAACGATTTTAACAATACTGTCAATCAAATGCAGAGTTTCCGGTTCCAAAGCAGGTAGCAGATGCTCAATCCGATTATAATACACCAATGGAGAAGTTGATTTCATCATGCGGGCATATTTTTCAGTTAGCAGATTTCTTTTATTTTTCTGAGCCTCAGACAGATCGGTCAGATAGCTTTCAAGAACATCCTCCGCCCAGCTAACAGCCTGGCTGTATCTCATAATCCTGAAGGTTACCGGATCTTCCTGGCAAGACGCTTTGCCACCGATATTGGATACCTCATGAAACATGTTCCACTCAAGGTCAATGATCTTGGCAATTAAGGCTTCTTTCCCCATGATATTGCCTCCTCACCATCTTTATCCTCCCAGCCGATTGGGCTTCAGGCCATTAGCTCTGAAAATCTCTTCAATTCTCTCCTGTTTTTCACCGGGATACCACTCGCCCACAGTGAAAGGATAATCCAGGCCGAGCAATCTGTAGCTCTGCCCGGCCCAGGGATGAAATGGCAGAATGTCAACTGCTTTTAAGCCCAACGCACAGATAAATTCGGCAGCTTTTTCCATATTCTCAGCGGAATCATTTATTCCCGGAATTACTGGAATGCGCACCCTCATTTCCACTCCGCCCCTCGCAATTATCCGCCTGGCATTCTCCTGAATAAGATCGTTTGATACTCCGGTAAACTCCCTGTGCGCCTTGGGAGCCATATTTTTAATATCAAAAAGCACGACATCGGTATAATCCAGCATCTCATTCAAAATATCCCACCTAACATAGCCGCACGTGTCTAAAGCGGTGTTAATCCCTTTTTCTTTAGCCGCCTTTAGCAGTGCCAGGCAAAACTCGGGCTGTGCCGTCGGCTCCCCTCCGGACAATGTTAAGCCACCGCCATCGGAATTTTCATACATAAGCCGCTCTTCCGCCACTTTCTCAATCACCTCATCGACGGTCATTATTTCTCCGGAAATAACAAACGCAGCTTGAGGACATGCTTCAACACATTGTCGGCAGCCAAGGCAAAGTCCTTTATCTATCCTGATCTTCCTAACCATTTTATCCCTGTTTTCAATCGGTATGCTTCCCGGAGCATTTCCTCCTGTCACTACACCTCCTTCATGCCCCAAGCGCTCCACCACTTGCAGGGCGCCGGTAGGGCAGATATTATCACACTGACCGCAGTCATTGCAATTAGACCACAGATGAAAAACCTCCGGGTAATGTCTCACCCCTTCCGGGTTGTGACACCACCGACAGTTGAGCCGGCAGCCTTTGAGAAAAACAGTGGTTCTTATGCCCGGCCCATCGAACATCGTAAAATACTGGATATTCGTAACCACTCCTGTAATCATATAGTTCACCTTCTCCTGTGCGCATTCCTTGCTCAAAAATTAATTTTCATACCACCGTCGTGACCGCCGCAATTATTTGCGGCGGTCACGATGAGAATAATATCGGTTAATCGATGCGGCATTTTCCCCGTGCATTTACAGTGTAAAGGGCAACTCAGTTGCTTTCCTTTATGAAATCCTTATGGGACGGTTTTTTCTCGAAATAATTGCAGGCCTCATCGCGCAGGTTGATCATTCTGCCCGGCACCATCATTGCGGCCGAACTGGTTGTTGACTCCTTTTCATCGGCCACTCTGGTCCCATAAATACAATATCCTTCCATGGGTTGGGCGAGGCCCATCCGCCCATAGCGGCACTCTTTACACTTTGGCATTTCATTCTCTCCGTTTCTTTAGAAATTATTTGATGGATGGGATGAAGATTCAATTCCTCCATCCCATCCTTTTCTTCCGCCGGGCTTATCCCAGTTCCTGCGCATTACGACTGATAATCGCATCCTGACCCATCTGGGACAAAGAGATAAACCGAGCACTGTAACCGGCAATTCTGACGATCAAATGTTCCCATTTTTCCGGCTCTTTCTGGGCGGCGCGCATATCCTCAGTTCGCACTACATTGAATTGCACATGGTCGATACCCATATCATGCCAGGTCTTCATATAGGCACTCCAGACATCAAAGCCCTTTTCGGACTCCCTCATCAGCTCCACCGGCAAACGTTGATTGAGCTGAATGCCTTTGAGCCTGGTGTGAGGAAGTTTGCTGACACTTTTTAAGACTGCCGTTGGGCCTTTTTTGTCAAGGCCCATGTAGGGAGAGCATCCGCCATCATGCGTCGGTTCTCCATGTCGGCGGCCAAAGGGCTCTGCCCCAATCAAGGAGCCTAAGGTAACAAATGCGGACACCGATTGCGGCACCAGTTGGGCTCCTTTTTCCCCCCCGACCATTTTGGCGTCTTGAAAAACATCACATGACATATTCATAAACCAAGTGGCTATTTCATCGACATAATCATTGTCGTTGCCATATTTTGGCGCAGATAAAAACTCCTGCCTCATGTCCTCATATCCCTGCCAGTTAGCCTTAAGCGCCTCAAGCAACTGTGCCATCGTGTATTTCTTTTGGTCGAAAACCCAGTACTTAATTGCCGCCAGGTCATCAGCAATCCCCAAGGGTCCGGGATAATAATCAGCCCAAGTGTTTGAGTAAGGCTTGTGCCGGGCAAAAGCTCCCACTCCCTCTTCAACATTCCAGTCATCCATCATGGCCAGGAACGGGCTTTCCAGTCTCTTTCCTTCTGCGTAGCTGGTTATTTCCTTATTCATAAACATAAGATGGGAATTATGTTTGACTTGTGTCTCCACTGCTTTCAACAATTCTTCCCACGTAAAATTGCTGGCGTCCCCTGTATGCGCCCCCACCTGCTTATGGCTAAACCAGGCATCAAATCCATCGCTTAAGGCCATATTCCCCGGGGCAGGACCAACTATTCCCCCGCCGCCTTCGTTTCTTGAGTGCTGGGTCGATTTTCGGCCTGTTACCCCGGGCGCCATGCACAGAACCAAAGCCCACCGCGCCGCCACCTCAGGCGGCCATCCGTGATGCTCAATACTGTGCCTTGTATTTTTCTCATGATTTTTGATCGATGGGAAACCATAACCCTGGGAGATGCACTCGAATACCAGTCGTCTCGTTTTCTCATTAATCTTCGGCGAATACTTAAACGCAACCGAGGGCTCATTGGTATGAATATTCAAAGTTGCCTCAAGTATAGCGTCTGTAAGATCATTGCACATGTCATTGCCGTTCTCGTCCAACCCGCCAATGGTTAGAATGTGAAGGTCGTTAATTCCAGGGTGGATAAGCCGCATCCATCTTCCTTTGGTTACTCCGCGCTCACATACTTTGAGCCGCTCACATTCAATCAGTTCGATCGCCTCATCGCGCATCATCGGCTGCGCTTTTTTATCAATAACACTGGCCTTGTAAAAAGGCCACAACAAATCATCTTCTAGTTGAGCATAGCCGGAACAAAAACGCTCCATATTTTGGACGACCTCAAAGCAGAACCATTTGGACTGCATAGCGTCTTTTAAGCCCCGAGCAGGCTTTGCGGGAACATTGTAGCAAATTTCAGCGATTTCCAGCAATTCTTTCTTTCTTTGCTGCGCTCCGACCACACTATCGCTCAAGTCAAGCTTTTCGGCAACAGTCTTCGCCAGCCGGCTGTATCTTCTCGCCCAGCCAATAACCGCCTTGGCGGCAATAATCATAGCAGTCCAGTTGTCAATCTTTTCAAAAAGAGGGATGTTCTCCTCCCCTCTCCAAGGGTATTCCTTTAATTTATCCCTGACCTTTCTGAGGTTTTGCTCGCACCACTCAATCCTTTTCTCCAGCCCGTCTTCAAGGACGGTCTGATAGGGTGGAACGGTACTCGTATAAAAATGGGTCCACACCGGAGGTTCACTAATTACCCCCGTGCTAAGCTTTGCAATATCTTCAGGTTCCATATACCTTTCACACATAGCTGAAAGCGACCATTGCTTCCAGTACTCAACCATTTCCACGCCCTCATCATAAAGCTCCGGGGGGGTAAGCGTGTCATCCTCCAGATAATCGAACATATTCGCAGCCCCACCCTCCGGATAAAGTTCCAGCTTATCCGGACTCTCATTGTGGATTCCGACGATGAGTTCCTCATCCTGAATATAGATACTGCAGTTTTTAAGATAATGCTCAAGACATTTCGCTCTGAGAACTACCGGCACTTCACCGGCGTTTGCTTTATGTGCCTCGGTATATAAACGGGCCCGTTCCAGAGAAATCTTGATTTCTTCCCTCACATACTCCCCCCCGGCAGTATGTGCCCAGCGGCAGCGCTTGTAAAGATGTTTTGTCCTTGGCGTGCTTCCCGGCCCTTCTTTAATCTTTTTGTCCCATAAAGCCTTCCCTAATGGCTGCCCCTTTTTTGCTTCCAGTTTCAGTTCCTGCGTTATTTCCGCCAACAATGCAGCATTCGCCATCGTTTATTTCCCCCCTGATTTTAATTGTTTGACTAACTATTTTGTTTCGGTTTAAATTCGGCACAATTTGAATCTTCCTTCACTTTTGCATTATGCCAATACTTGCCTTTATTATCTCGCATTGTCTTAACACAGTCACCAGTCCCTCGTTCGTAGTCCCACTCCGTGTCCGGGATAGGATGAAAACATTCACATTCTTTACACATTGCCACTTGTTAATGCCCCCTTTCAAAATACTTCTGAATTCCCTTTGTTTAATGTGCTGTTTCTACTGGATTGCCCGATTCCGCTTAGCGTCACCCCCTTGTATCATCGTCCGTGCGCTCTCGGATTCTGCCGGAGACAATTGCACCTAACGATTCAGACAATTATGAAAATTATATGCAAATTTAAAACAAACTAACTGGGATTTCAAAAAGGCATCAAGCACCGATTGTGTCGACTTTACCTCCAACTCATTCCAAATGCAAATTCTATGCCAATTTGCCCCGTAGCCCAATAGTTAGGTGCTGTCAAAAAGTGTACTACAAACGGACACTCGTTGCGAAGAACAACTGTCCTAACATAAAACACTCTGCACTGGACAATGTATCCGGTGCCTTATTCTTAAAAACTGTCCCTGAATGAGACATAATCAGGGATTCTTCCTGATCAACGATCACGATGTGCAACTCCCGTTCCCTATTTCACCATATGTGACGGCAACCAAACTGCCAAAGACGGCAAGAAGCCCACAATAGTCAGTATAAGAACGTAAAGCACCATAAACGGCCAACTTCCACGGATTACCGCACCAAGTGTGCTGGGAAATCCTAAACCTTTGGCAACACTGTCAACCGCATAAAGATTCAGTCCTACAGGAGGACTTATGAGGCCTACCTCAATACTTATCACCATCAAGACTGCATACCAAATGAGATCCATGTTGTAGCCTATCAAAGCAGGTAAAAGTATGGGTAACATGATCATCATAATCGATGCGCCTTCCAGAAAGCACCCCATTATTAACATAATAGCCACGGTGATCACTATAAAAACTCCCGGAGAAAAACCATTACTTACAAAAAAGCCGCTTATAGCTTTCCCCAGGCCAAATTGCGTTACGGCATTGCCAAAAACAATTGCCCCACAAATTATGAACATAACGATGGCAGAATTATTTATTGCCTCCCTCAAGATCGGTATAATATCTTTAATCTTTATTGTCCGATAGATGAATATGCCGATTAAAAAAGACCATAGAACTCCCAGGGCCGCTATTTCCGTGACGGTCGCCAGCCCTGTATAAAGAGGTACAATAACCCCGATTGGGATAATCAAAGCCCATATACCTTCTTTAAACGCAACCCATCTTTCACTCCAAGTAGCTGCAACAACTTTTTGTTTGTCCGGTGAACGAAGATATTCCCAAGCCACATAAATTGAGAAAAGAATAACCGCCAAAATGCCTGGAATCACGCCGGCAATGAATAGCCTGCCCGTAGATTCCTGGGTGAAAGCGCCATACAATATCATAGGTAAACTGGGCGGAATAAGGATGCCCAAAGCCCCCCCGGCCACAGTTATACCCAAAGACAAGTGAAAACTGTAACCATATTTCATCAGATTAGAAAGTGCGAAGGAGCCGGCCATGGCCGCAATAGCAACGCTCGTTCCAATCATAGCCGCCAAAACAGCACAGGTCAAAATTGTGGCAATGCCTACGCCGCCGGGAATTTGGCGTAGAAAAACGTCAAACAGGTAATATAGCTTTTCTCCTATCTTTCCCCTGCCCAAGATAGTCCCCATTAAGATAAACAAGGGTATGGCAAGAAAAATAAAGTCGTTGACGGTATCAAACATTACCTTGGCAGCAACTACAATCGCTCCTTCACCGCTAAGAGCACAGAGACCGATTAAGCCTGCGAAACCTAATGCCACAGGCACGGGCGTTCCTATAAGTAACAGCACAATCAGGAGGATAACCGCTAGAAGTATAAGACTGGTCATGAAGCATTCTCCCTCATTTTTAACCTTTTTATATATCTAACTGCATCCATCAACGCTACAAGACCGAAAAGAAACATACCCACCGGTAAAACAATCTGCAACAGATATATTGGTATTTCCAAAAAAGGGGTATGCCGTCCCGAGATATAGGAGGACCAAATCAAATAAAGTCCTTTCCATGTAATCAAAGCGCTGAAAACCACGCAAGCCAGATCACCCAGGAAACGCATCAACTCCTGTCCTCCCGGGGACAGTTTTCTGGTTAAAATATCAACACGTACGTGTCTATTTTCACTAAGGACAAAAGCTATCCCCAGATAAGTCGCCCAAACCGCCCCATAACCGCTTAACTCTTCAACCCATATCATGGAAACTCCTAGTTTCCTGTCGATGATATTGGCTATCATCGACAGGAACATCACTCCAAGAATTATTCCAGCTAAGGTGTGTGCTGCGGCAGACACCTTTCTTATGAAGTCCATAAACAAACCCCCAATTTCAAAGCGCTTGTAAGTCTGCCCCCCTTTTTTTAAGGAGGGGCAATTTCTATTCCGCTATTACTGTTTCAATTGGGATTTAATTTCTTGAATTTCTTTAATATCAGCTAAGATCTGCGGATAATCTTTATAAAGTGAATGCCAAAGCTTATCTTTATCCCCAGTAAATTGCTTAAGTTCCTCGGGAGTTGGGGTGTAAATTTTAATGCCTTTTTCGGCGCCAGCCTTTAATATGGCATCTAAATTGGTCTTGGCGGCTGCCGCAGTCTTATCTTCGACTTCTTTAGTTGCTTCACTGATGGCCTTCTGAAGTTCCGGGTTCAACTTATCGTAAAATCGTTTATTCATTATAATCATCGATGCCCGTGCGCTATAGGGCAAAAGCGTGAAGTCAGGAGCAACTTCATATAGTTTCCGTTCGACCGAAGTTGTCACCGTTCCTTCGGAGCCTTGGATTACTCCGCGCTGTAAACCCATGTACAATTCAGAACCGTTGAGATAAGATATATTACTTCCCCACTGTTTGTAAATCGCTGCGGTATCAGGGCCTGTAGCCCGTAAGGTTAGCCCTTTGGCATCGGCCGGAGTCTTAACCTGTTTGCTTACGATCAACCCGCCTTCTTCCATTGACCAGGGAATAAACAAAACTCCTTTCATTCCCTGTTTTTCCATCTCAGCCTCTAAACGACTGCGGATTGGACTGGTTAAAACTTTTTGAGTTATCTCAGTCACTTTTCCTTCAAAAAGAAATGGCGCCGCAAAAATCCTCGCTTCAGGGACCGATTTGGCCAGATTAAAATCATAGGCATGCCCGGCCTCAATCGCACCAGTTTGTACCGCTTCTAAGACATCAGCGTCTTTATACAACTGCCCGGCTGGATAGACCTGAACTTCCACCCGGCCCTTGGATTTCTCCATCACCAGCTCCGCCCAGGCCCGCATTTGTGCAGAAATATAGTGCTTCTCCGGTAACGCATGACTTAAACGAATCACTATTTTTTGAGTCCGGTCATTCTCTGAAGTATTTCCTCCTTGTCCACCACCACAACCTGCTAGACTTGCCACTAATAAAATTATCAAACCCACAATCGACCATTTGTTGTATTTTTTTAGCATAAATATTCCTCCTCGTCGTGAGCCCTTAATCAAAAACACCTTCCTTCTTCATTTCTTCGAACATACCCTCATCCAAATTGAGCAAATCTTTCATGACCTGTTTTGTGTGTTCGCCAAGCAGCGGAGCGGCTTGATCCAGCACGGCAGGGGTCTTGGACATGTGAACCGGAGAATAGTTGTAAACATGGTAACCCATTTCAGGATGATCGAGGTAAACAAAATGTCTACGGTAATTGAGTTGGGGGTCATGAAGTACGTCCCGGGCATCTTTAACCAGGCCGGCTCTAACTTTGGCCTTTATCAATAGCCTCAATAGATCATCACCTGCATAATTAACAGTCCAATGCGCAATGATCTCGTTCAACTCAGTCTGGTTGGCTATCCGCTCGGCATTCGCTGCAAAAGCGTCCTTTTCAGCCCATTCAGGCATGCCCATCGCAGCCTTCAATGATTGCCATTCATCCTCACTTTGTACCGCTAATGCGATCCAGCGATTTTTACCCTGAACCGGATAGATGCCGTGAGGTGCAAAATCTAAATGCTGGTTGCCCTGCCGATTTTGAACCCGTCCGTTGATCATGTAGTCCATAATCGGAGTTGGCAGCACACACAGGGGAGCTTCTATTTGGGATAACTCAATGTACTGGCCTTCCCCGGTTTTCTTCTTATGCCGCAGAGCGGCAAGGATAGCGAACGCAGTGTGCATTGGGTTGGGTACATGATCTGGATAGTTGGTTCCCATCCCGAATGGTTCTTCTTCCGGGAAACCGGTGAGATGAAGAATTCCAATTAAAGAGCTGACTTGAACACCAAATCCCCGATAATTGACATGAGGTCCGTCGGATCCCATCAGGGGCATGCCTGCGTAGATAATATCCGGCTTGATCTTCCGAACATCCTCATACCCCAATCCCCATCTTTCCATCGTATGCGCCGTAAAATTCTCACAGATTATATCACTCTTTCTAATTAACTCTTTGATGATCTCCAAGGCGCGGCGATGTTTTAAGTTCAAGGATATGCCCTTTTTATTGGGATTCCTGTTGCTGAAATAACCGCTTCTTTCCACACCCGCCCTGCCATCTTTAAAAGGAGGCAAGAGCCTCAAGTAATCCAAACGCGTTCCTGATTCGATTTTGATAACCTCAGCCCCATATTCCGCCAGAACTTGTGTGGTGATAGGACCCGCCCCTACCCAGGTGAAATCAAGAACCCTGATGCCGTTAAGAGGAAGCTTGTGCGACAAAGCATACACCCCCTTGCATAAAATCTTGGATCTGTTTCGCATCATACCCAATCTCCTGGAGGATTTCCGCTGTATGTTGTCCCAATTTAGGGGGCTCTGCGCCAAGATTCCAGGGTGTTTGCGACAACCGGTAAGGAGCCCCGGGCATAAACACTTGCCCTCCAAGACTCTCGCTGAAATAATCGGCCATGAACTTCCTGTACCTGATATGGGAATCTTCACAAATGTCTCTCGGGTTATTCACGGGATGAATAGTCACCCGCCGGTTCTGACCATTCTCAAAGAGATATAACTTATTGTGCTTCATTGTAAATGGAACAAATATTTCATTAAACCGTTGCTTTGCTTCAGCTTTTCGCCGAAATTGCGGCGTTTTCCATTCATCCTGGATAAAAATATCCGCCCCTTCCACTTTTTCTTCAATAAGCCAGTCGACGAAAGTATTCCAAAGATTGACATTACCACCGATCCCCGCCACAAGGTAAACATAACCGTCCTGGCACGGATAAATTCCCATCCCGGCTTCAAAATGCCCTATACCTCGCCGGATGCTTCCTTCCAGGTCATAGAGCTGTATGGCATTTTCGAGAGCGGTAGCAACACATTCCTGGAGAGACACATCCAGATACTGCCCTCTGCCGCTGTATTCAGCTTCAATCAAGGCTAACATGCTCCCCGTTGCCGCATGCATCGCCCCCATCATGAACGCCTGATTGTCTGGAACACGGGCCGGTAAATCGTCACCCTGAGCAGCCAGGTAGAGCAGTCCCCCCATGGCCAAAGTTGTAATATCCGACCAGGGATAATCACGGTACGGGCCATTTTGCCCATACCCTGTCACGGATGTATAGACGAGTTTGGGATTGATTGCGCTCAGTCGGTCATAACCCAGGTTCAACTTATTCAAATACCCTGGCGGAGAGCTTTCCAGAAGCAAATCAGCAGTCTTTGCCAGTTTAAGGAAAATTTCTTTTCCCTGCTCCTTTTCAATATCGAGCACGATGCCCTTCTTACCCGTATTTTGATAGATGAATTGCAGACTCCCTTCTTTGTCAGGGATATCCTTATAAAAAGGAGCGGCTCTTCTAACCGGATTGCCTTCAATTGGCTCAATCTGAATAACTTCCGCGCCAAGGTTGGCAAATAATTTTCCGGTATAATTGCCAATTTCGCCTGCAAATTCCAGTACCCGAATACCACTCAAAGAACCTTGACTTTTGCTCATAATCCATCCCTTACCTTCGTACAGTTTTACCTAATTACCCAATATTGGCAAAAAGGCTCTTACCTCCGCATACATACAGGGTTTGACCATTAATATATCCGGCCTCATCGCTCGCAAAAAACATCACGGTACGGGCAATATCACGGGGCGATCCTATCCTCCCCATGGGCTGAGCTTTCAGCAGCCGCTCTTTTCCTTCCTCCGGCAAAGAGTGCCACATAGGAGTCTCGATCAGCCCCGGCGGTATGCAGTTTACAGTGATCCCCCGTTTCCCCAGCTCCAGCGCCAATGTTCTGGTCAGCGCCACCACCCCGGCTTTTGCCGCCGAGTAATTTGCCTGCCCGGGCCCTCCCAGCCAAGCCCGCGACGATATGTTGACGATCCGCCCGTAGCCCTGTTCGCGCATATATTTAACCGCTTCCTGACTACACAGGAATACGCCTTTGAGGTCAACCTCCAGCACCTTGTCCCAATCCTCTTCCGTCATTTTCAAAAACGCCTTATCCCGAAAAATTCCAGCATTATTTACCAATATATCAATCCTGCCATAAGTGTTCACAACTTGCTTGAACATCGCTTCCACTTCAGCTTTTTTGGTAATATCAGCAACCACTCCCATGACTTCCCCGCCAGCTTCCTTGATTCCCTTGACCACCTCATCCACCATGCCCTGATTAACGTCATTGATTACTGTTTTTACTCCATGTTGGGCCATTATCTCGGCCGTACCCCTGCCCATCCCGCTGGCAGATCCGGTTATCAAGGCTACTCTTCCCTTAATCTGCATGATTCGTTTACCTCCCTGAATTTTTCCTTTTCTTCCTCTATACCGACAAGGAACTCAGCACACTCTTGCCTCCGCAGATAAAGATGGTCTGTCCCGTGACGTAGTCAGCTTCATCATCAGCGAAAAACAACACTCCATACCCAATATCTTCCGGTTTGCCAATCGTTTTCGTCGGCTGAGATTTCATAAGGTTCTCTTTAATGTTATCCGGCAAAGCATCATACAAGGGCGTCTGGATCAAGCCCGGGGCTATACAGTTAACTGTGATCTGGTGCTTCGCCAATTCCAAGGCCAACGTCCTGCTGAAACTCACCAGTCCCCCTTTCGATGACGCATAATTGGCTTGCGTCGGCCACCCAAGATAAGCCCTTGATGAAATATTGACGATTCGTCCAAATTTCCGTTCCTTCATGTAAGGAACTACTGTCTGGCTCAACAGAAAAGGTCCTTTTAAATTTACATCAAGCACAATGTCCCAATCTTCTTCCGTGATTTTCAGCAAGCCCTTGTCCCGGGCTATACCTGCGTTATTAACCAGAATGTCCACCGTTCCAAACTGTTTCACAATCTTTTGCACCAAGTCCTGCACCTGATCTTTCTTCGAAATATCAGCTGCTACTCCCAGTGCTTCCCCACCGGCAGATTTGATCTTTTTCACCACTTTGTCCACTTTCGCCTGATCAACATCGTTAACGACCACCTTGGCACCGTTTTGGGCCAACATCATCACTGTTGTTTCACCCAGTCCGCTCCCTGATCCGGTTACCAGCGCAACCCTGTTTTGTACACCCATTTTATCCGGCTCCTTTCTTTGCTTCAGATCTTCAAAATTACCTGCTTAAGATATGAATCGTGCACACAGCGTTATCCAAACCGTAGATTCCGCCGCCTGTGACATGGGTCATGGCCACTTTACAGTCCGGCACCTGCATAGCTCCGGCTTCATTGCGCAACTGCCAGGTCGCTTCCACGATCTGCGCAGCCCCGCTGCATCCCGTCGGATGCCCGCACGACAATAAGCCTCCCCGTGGACTGAACACGACTTTACCGCCATAGTCGTTGCCGCCACTGCGGATAAATTCCACTCCTTCGCCATGCCCACAGAACCCCATGGCTTCCGTATACAAATGCTCATTAATCGCAAAGGCGTCATGACACTCAACCATATCGATATCCTCCGGGCCAACCCCGGCGATCTCATAGGCTTCTTTAGCGCCCCTGACCGTTATCTCCATCGAAGTCATGTCCCGGAACCCATTGCTGAAAATTCCCGAAGTGACTTCACGCGCTAAGAACCGCACTGGTTTGCTGCCCAACTGCATGGCCTTTTCCTTGGTGGCGACAATCACTGCCGCACCTGCGTCGGTGTTGGGGCAACTCATCAGCAATGTCAGCGGATCACTGATCGAACGCGCATTAACAACTTGCTCCACCGTAATGGGATCATGGAATTGCGAACGCGGGTTATTCATGGCATGACGCCTGTTTTTCACCGCCACCAGCGCAATATCCTCGGGCGTGGCTCCAAATTCCTCCATATAGCGTTTGGCTCTCATGGCATAGATCCCCGGCATGGTTATCCCCTGAACCCCTTCCGGATCATTGGCATCGGGGGAAAAAGCCGTTCCGCTCGCTCTGGTCGCAGAAATATTCTGAACTCCCACCGCCATCGAAATATCTGTAACTCCGTTTGCCACGTCTTTAACCGCCAGGTTTACCGCCAAAGCCCCACTGGAACAGGCACTTTCCACGTTCATCATGGGTACTCCGCCCATCCCCATAGTCGTAGCCACCCGCTGTCCGAAACAGATGCTGCCTGATAGTCCTGGCATCTCCCCTACATAGATGCTCTGAACCTGTTTGGGACCGATCCCGGCATCTCTCACCGCATTGAACACCGCCTGCCGGCCAAGATCAGCGGCGGACAGCGGAGATTTCTTATAATAGTTCGTCATCCCTACGCCAATAACATAAACATCCCTCATTATTATTTACCTCCTTTGCTTGCCGCCAACGGTCTAAATACATAGCTTATCGTCTTTTTGCCGTTTTTATCTTCCCTGATTACACCAGCCCCCACCTGCAAATCCATGCCAATCCGAAGATTCTTCATTTGATCCGGCAGGACATCAATCTGCGCCCCTACCCTGATCCCATTGGGGAAATCCACATACCCTATCGCCAAAGGAGCTTTGACTCCCGGCTGCGGAACATTCATGATCGTATACGTATACAACTTTCCCACCCGTTCCATCGGTGACTCATCCAATGTTTCCGACCAGCAGGCCGGGCATATTGGCAGCTTTGGAAACCAAAGCTGTCCGCAGTTACGGCACTTCAACCCGACCAAATACGGCTTGCTCCCATCTTCCGGAATTTTAAAGAAATCAGGGTGAAAAATGACCTGCTCCTGTTCGTCCGCCTTTGCAGTTTTTTCAGTCATGCTAAATACCCCCTAATCCTATATATTTTATTAACCAACCAATTCGGACATCCCTTAACAAACCAAGTTGCGCATTCTTTCCCTGGCGCACAGAAGGTCATGCACCTCCTTTCCTATATGCCTTTAAAGAGAGGGCTGCGCTTTTCCAGAAATGCGGCAGTTCCTTCTGCAAAGTCCATAGTACCGGACAGCATGCCTAATCCTTGGGCCTCATAATGAAGCAATGATTCTATATCCTTCGTAGCCAGAGCTGTAATGGTCTTGATTGTTTTAATAACCAGAGGCGGTTTTTGGGCTAATTCTTTAGCCCAGGAATAGGCTTCCGTAAGAACTTGACCGACCGGTACTGCTTTATTAACCAAGCCAATCTCTTCGGCAGCCTTTCCGCTTATCGGTTTTCCAAAACAAAGCATTTCTTTTGCCTTTAACGGATTTATGAGATGCGGCAGCTTGACCGTACCGCCCCCTGCCGGAATTGCGCCAATATTTACCTCTGACAGACCTATCCTGGCATCCTCGGCTGCAATACGGAAGTCACAAGCTAACATCAGTTCACACCCACCGCCCAAAGCATATCCTCTGACAGCAGCAATCACCGGCTTGCCCAGCTTTTCCAGCCGTCCAAAACACTCCTGAAACTTCCTGCTGAAGGCATACCCGTGAAAGGGAGAGCTAATTTTGTTAACTTCAGTAATATCTGCCCCTGCGCTAAAAAACTTTTCGCCACCGGAAATAACTAAACACCTAACTTCCTGGGATTGTTCCGCTTCGTTAATAGCCTGATGAAACTCATCCAGTAGAACCTGGTTAAAGGAATTCATCCTTGAGGGCCTATTTAAGGTTAGCGTAAATATGCCTTCATCCAATACCGTCACCAGTGTTTCATAATGCACTTTACACCCTCCATCCCGTTAATTCTATGATCATCCGCTGTTCCCAAACTAAACGTACCTTCCTGAGCAAAGATGCAATAAACCATATCTGCCATAACCTATAAACGGATTTTGGTTAATACTCATAAAAACCTCTTCCGGACTTTCTGCCTAAATGGCCTGCCCGCATCATCTGTCTCAGAAGTGGAGCGGCTTTAAACTTAGGGCCGAATTCGTTTTCCAGAATACCTAAAACATAAACAATGACGTCAATGCCCACCAAATCCATCAGGGCGCAGGGGCCCTGGGGCATATTAGTACAGTAGACCATGGCGTCATCTACATCTTTAGGTGTATTGCCGTCCATAACTGTGTAAGCCGCTTCATTTAAATACGCATTTAGAACCCGGCTTGTTATAAAGCCGGCATAATCTTGAGCCACAACCGGGATCTTATTGATGCTGCAGGTAAATTCGACAGCAGAGTCAATGGTTTCCTGAGATGTAACCCTACCCCTGATCAATTCAACGCCCCTCATAACCGGGACAGGATTCATGAAATGCATGCCGATTACTTGTTGGGGGCGCTTTGTTGCGGCCGCAATGGCGGTAATCGGGAGGGAGGAGGTATTAGACGCCAGAATAGCATGTTTGGGAGCTAATTTGTCTAATTCTCCAAAGATTCCCACTTTTAAGTCGAGCTGTTCGGGTACGGCCTCAATGATCAAATCAGCATCCGAAACAACATCCAGAGATGTGCCGGGAACAATCCGGCTGAGAATATTATCTTTTTCCTCTACGCTAATCTTCTTTTTTTCAACAAGTTTAGACAGGCTCTTTTCTATTCTCTGCTGTGCCCGAGACAGCAAGTAATCGCTAATATCCTGCATCTTAACCCGATAGCCGCTCTGAGCAATAACTTGTATTATACCGCTCCCCATAGTACCCGTCCCCAAAACAACAACCCGGCTTATTTTAATCAATTGACGCACTCCTTTTTCACGTAAGTTAAACATCCGCATCTCGCCATGCGTTAAGGTAGATCAGGTATTTTTTCGATTATTACGGACATCCCCATGCCTCCTCCGGAGCACAGCGTGGCCAGGCCTTTTCTTAAATCACGCTTATACATTTCATGGATTAAAGATACTACAATGCGGATCCCTGAACACCCGACAGGATGCCCTAAAGCGATACCGCTGCCGTTAACATTAGTGATCTTACGATCCAGTCCCAATTCTTTTTCCACGGCTAAATACTGGGCGGCAAAAGCCTCATTGACTTCAAATAAATCAATATCTGCAATCGTCAGTTCCGCTTTTTTCAATGCCTTACGGGTTGCGGGTACGGGACCAATCCCCATGTAATCGGGATCTACCCCCACTACCGCATACGAAAGCAACCTGGCAAGGGGTTTTATCCCTAATCTATCCGCCGCACGCTCAGACATTATCAGCACCCCGGCAGAACCATCATTAATTCCAGAAGCATTGCCGGCGGTAACTGTGCCTCCTTTTAGAAAAACCGGCGGCAATTTCGCCAGTTTCTCCAAAGTCATATTATCTTTCGGGTATTCATCTTTATTTACATATACCGGATCATCTTTGCGCTGCGGTATGCCGACAGGTAAAATTTCATCATTGAACCGGCCTTCTTTTATTGCCGCCACAGCCCGGTGTTGGCTTTGCAACGCTATTTCGTCCTGTTCCTCACGGGTTATGTTGTACTTTTTGGCGACATTCTCAGCTGTAATACCCATCCCAACGCCGGTACCCAGTTGCGTAAGGCCATCCCACATACTGTCACGCAGTTCGATGTGCCTCATTTGCGAGCCCCACCTTACTTCATCAACAGTATAGGGGACTGTGCTCATGCTCTCGGTCCCCCCGGCCAAAATAACTTCCGCATCTCCGCATTTAATTGCCTGAGCTCCCATAACCAAACTTGACATCGCAGAAGTACAGGTCCGGTGAACAGTTATCCCCGGCACTTCGACAGGTATGCCGGCTTGCAATGCCGCCACCCGAGCCAAGTTTGTCTCGTCTTTGGTGCGTTGATAGCAACAACCCCAGATAATATCGTCAATAATTGCCGGATCGATTCCGGATCGCCTAATTAATTCTTGCATTACCGGCACAGTCAGAGCGGGTGCTCTTAGCTCCTTGAACACTCCTCCATAACTTCCAATCGGAGTACGCACTGCCGCTACAATCACGACATCGTCCATTTTTCTTCTCCCCCTTCGTCATGCTACTTGTCTGGATCATAGACCTCGATTTGTACGCCGTGAGCTGATTTTGGATGGATAAAATTAGCGGTTCCAAATTTCCCTTTCATTGGTTGGTCCATGACAAATATTGCACCGGCTTCCCTCAATCTGGCCATGTCCTCCTCCACATTGTCAGACCTGAGGGAAAGCAAAAATACCCCTTCTCCTTTGGCGCTGACAAATTTCGCAATTGATGAATTCTCTGACTCTGATGCGATAATATTAAAGACAAAACCATTAAGGTCAAAGACCGCGCCTTTTAGTCCGGGAACGGCAAATTGATCTCCGGTCAACCTTTTCGTTGGCTTGGACCCCAACAACCCCTCGAATTTTTTGACTGCCTCTTCAAGATCTCTGACTGCTATATTGATACCGTGAACACCCTTAATCACAATCAACACCTCCCAAATTATTTAAAAAAATTAGAGACTGACTGTTTAAACTTTGGACTATTAAACATTTCGGCCTGGCAAATCACTTCTTGGGCAAGAGTGTGGCTAAAAGACATATTAGCGTTATTCTGCACCAGTCTTTTTATTTTTTCATACGCTTCAGTGGGACCGTTGGCCAACTGCTTTGCCATGGTCAATGCGCGTTGCTCCATTTCCTCTTTGGGGAGGACATAATTCAGTAATCCTATTGCCAACGCCTCACCGGCCGTAATGGGGTTCCCCAGGTACATCAGCTCCAAAGCTTTGGTTTTTCCGAGTATTGCCGGTATTAGATAACTGGATCCCAAATCAGGCAATAAACCAATATTTGAAAACGAAAACCGGATGCTCGTATCTGGTGTCGCTAAGCGCAAATCGCATAAGAGGGAAACAGTAGGACCTCCGCCTGCTACGATGCCATGTAAGCAGGCAATGGTTGGGAGAGGTAAATCATACCAACGTTGGGCAAACCAATGATACTTAGCTAAAAGCATTAGTGCAATGTTTTTTTCATTCTCCAGAATATCTTGAAATGTCTTTAAATCGGCGCCGCTACAAAACCCGCGACCGGCGCCGCGTAATATGACAACTCTATACATTTCTGGGTAGCCGGCTTCAATCTCATCAATCAGTTGGAGTAATTCTGTCAACATTTCTTCATTTATCGCATTTATCTTTTCGGGACGATTAAGTGTCACCAGCAATATTCCAGGGTCAGATAATTCCACTTTCAGAGTATTGAACGATTTCAAGCAACAACCCCCCATATGTTATCCAGAGTTTATTGAAATTATTTAAGCAAGAGATTCGCCACAATCTGTCGCTGGATCTGGTTGGTGCCTTCATAAATCTGAGTAATCTTAGCATCCCGCACCAGTTTTTCCATCGGGTATTCTTTCATATAGCCATAGCCGCCGAATATCTGCAAGCATTCAACCGTCACTTTCATCGCTGTATCGCTGGCGACACACTTTGCTGTTGCGCTTAACATACTATCAACCCGGCCTGAGTCGATTTTCGCAGCCGCCTGCCAGACCAGTGCCCGGGAAGCCATCACAGCCATGACCATATCCGCCAGCATGAACTGTATCGCTTGGTGCTCAGCAATCGGTTTTCCGAACTGTACACGCTGCTTGGCATAACTTACCGCTTCATCAACCGCCCTCTGGGCAACACCAACAGCAGCCGCAGCAATCGCCGGACGAGTGACATCAAGAGTGCGCATGGCAATCTTGAACCCTTCTCCTTCGTTACCCAGGCGGTTTGCGACGGGCACGCGCACATCTTCAAGCAATACTTCAGCGATATGCGACGCCCGGTCTCCCATCTTATCTTCTTTTTTCCCCATCGACAATCCGGGAGTGCCGGCCGGTACAAGGAAGGCCGTCAATCCCTTGATACCCCGACTTTTGTCTGTGCTGGCAAAAACTATGTGAAGATCCGCTATGCCGCCATGGGTAATGAAACATTTCGAGCCATCGAGGATGTACTCATTGCCAACCTTTCTGGCGCGGGTTGATATTGCGCTGGCGTCCGACCCTGCGTTTGGTTCTGTTAAGGCAAATGCGGCCAGACGGGCACTCTCCACAAAAGCAGGCAGAAATCTGTCTTTTTGTTCATCGGTGCCGCTTATTAGAAGAGGGGTGAGCGCAAGGCTGTTTCCCCCAAATGCGCCAAATACCCCCAGACACCCATATGCCAGTTCTTCGTAGACCAGCGCCTCCGTAAAATGGTCCAGACCCTGTCCATCATACTTTTCCGGAATATTTAAGTTCCACAAACCGATTCCGAACGCTTTTTGAATGACAGGCCACGGGATTTCGGCTTTTTGATCATATTCAGCGGCAACGGGAATAATTTCGTTCTTCGCAAAATCTCTCGCCAACTTCCGGATTTCCTTCTGTTCATCGGTAAGTTCAAACATAGCTGCCACTCTCCCTGTTTGTTTCAATCGACTCTCACAATAATTGCGTCACCTTGGGCCAAACCACCGCAAATCGCAGCTACACCATACCCGCCCCCCCGCCTTCTCAGTTCATGAATCATGGTCATCACAATTCTGGCGCCGCTGGCGGTATTGGGGTGGCCGATAGCAATAGCTCCTCCGTTGACATTGAGACGTTTCCTAATCTTCCTGAGTTCTCCAGGGTCACCGTCGGCCAGTATTTTGCTGCTGACCAGAGTTACTGCCGCAAAAGCCTCATTGATTTCAAGTAATTTAAGGTCGTCTATCTTCAGGGCTGCCTTCTGCAAGGCAGCCCTGATGGCTTTAGCCGGAGTTTCCACTAAAAGATGAGGCTCCATCGCTATGCTGACGGATGTAATTACCGTAGCAAGAATGGGCAGTCCTAAAGCCAGGGCTTTATTCCTGCTCATTAACAGGACTGCCGTCGCGCCATCATTTAAGCCGGGCGCATTGCCTGCGGTGCATGTCGGACTTCCATAAATCGGAGCAAGCCTTGCCAGTTTGTCTAAAGAAACGTCCGTCCGATACTGCTCATCAATCTCCAGGGTGACAGGCTCACCTTTCTTCTGGGAGATGGTTAAGGGGATTATTTCTTCTTTTAGTTTCCCTTCGGCATGAGCCTCACCGTAGCGATGGTGGCTGAGCACTGCCCATTGATCCTGTTCCTTGCGACCGACTCCGTGCATCAAAGCCATTTTCCCGGCATCGACGGCTACGGGCGCAAAGTCCTTATAGCCTAATTCAAACAGTGGATCTTCCATGCTGACAGGCCCCATCCGATGTCCGGCAAATCTCAGGTTCCGAACAACATGTGGAATTTGACTGAATGTTGTGACACCTCCGGCAATGACTGCATCCGCTTCTCCCGCCAAAATGGTTAAGGCGCCTAAACGGATAGCGGACATTGCCGAAACACAGGCTTTGTCCAGCGAGCATGACTGTGTTTCCGGGGACAGCCCCGCCTTTAAGAGTGTTTGCCGGGCAATCACCGGGGTATATACGTCTTTAAAGGATACTGTATCGCCGACACCCCAGAAAACGTCATCTACTGAACCGTCATAACCACTCCGGTTAATAATCTCGCACATGACAATTGCTCCCAGATTGACCGGGCTATATTCTTTCAGGCTTCCGCCAAACCTACCGAAAGGGGTTCTCGCAGCGCTAACAATAACTACCTCATTCATTTCAGTCCCCCAAATCCAATTTCAATGGATACTCCAACCTCCATCAACAATCAAAACCTGACCATGCACATAATCGGAAGCGTTCGAAGCAAGATACACTACAGCTCCTTTGATGTCATCATCGTTGCCAAAACGACCGGCTGGAATGTAGTCAAGAAAGTCATTGCGGCGCAGTTCGAGTATTTTTTCGGCCATGTGCGTCGGAAACCACCCGGGAGAAAGGGTGTTTACGTTCACTCCGAATGGAGCCCATTTAGCCGCTAAATCCCTGGTCATGTTGATAACTGCCCCTTTGCTCGCATTATAGGCTGCAGCATCCATTATATTGGTCTTGCACCCTACCAAACCCATTACAGATGCGATATTAATGATTTTCCCTTTACCCTGTTTTTTCATGACCTTAAAAGCTTCTTTCGCCGCCATAAAGGTCCCGGTTAAGTTGACATCAATCACCTGCCGCCATTTATCCATGGGATATTCGGCAGCGGGTGCTCCCCACGTGATTCCCGCATTATTTACAAGGATGTCCAGACGGTCAAAAGTTTCCATGGTCCGGTTGACCATAGTAACGATATCTCCCTCCCTGGCCACATCGCATTGAACAGCAATGGCCTTATTGCCAAATAACTGACTTATTTCGAGTGCGACCTTTTCACAACGTTCCATCTTGCGGGCCGCCAAAACTAAATTGGCGCCGGACTCGGCTAAGGCATAGGCCATTTGTTTGCCCAGCCCGGTGTAACCGCCGGTTACCACTGCCGTTTTACCGGAAAGATTAAATAAGTCCTTCAAATACACAATAATTCATCACCTTTACTGTCTAGGGACAAAATTTACCGGTAGCTTTACCTTAATACGTTATTTGGCAGAAATTCTCTTCCACTACTCAATAGCCGTTATATCTCGGTGATCTCTTTTCTAAGAAGGCCTTCATCCCCTCCTTTTGATCTTGGGTAGAGAAGCAATGCGCAAAGCAGTTTATCTCAAATTCCAGACCTTCGTCGGTATCTGAGCCTACAGCGCGGTGAATGCAACGTTTAGCCATGGCTAGAGCAATGGGAGCCTTTTGAGATAGTTTTTTCGCTAATTGTACTGCCACAGGCACAAGTTGTTCCGCTTCTACCACTTGATATACTAAACCTATCTGCAACGCTTGTTCGGCTGAAATAATCTCACCAAGCATGATCATCTCCTTGGCCTTGCTCATTCCTACCAGTCTGGTCAGACGTTGGGTGCCGCCATTTCCCGGAATGATTCCTAAATTAATTTCCGGCTGACCGAATTTAGCGGTGCTTGCTGCCACGCGAAAGTCACAAGCCAGCGCCAATTCACAGCCGCCGCCCAGTGCCAGTCCGTTAATGGCGGCAATTACCGGCTTAGACATTGTCTCAATACGCAATACAGTTTCCTTGCCTGCTGCAGCAAAATGGATTGCCTCGTTGGAGTTCATTGCACTCATAGCTGCAATGTCTGCTCCGGCAACAAAGGCTTTTATACCTGCTCCGGTGATAATCACAGCCTTTACTGCCGGGTCGGAAGACAACGCTATCAAACATTTATTTAGTTCATGATAGACAGCCGGACTTAAGGCGTTAAGTAATTCGGGGCGATTAATCGTTATGGTTGCTATCCCGTCATGCACATTGACAAGGATATATGCGAAATCCATCCGGCACCACTCCACCTTTAGAAATTAACTTTTGTCTCGCTCCACCTGACATTATATTTAGCAAACTTTATGCCAGGTTAAAATATTGCCCATTTTTGCTAACCTTGGCTTGAGTTGTACTAAAAAAGGACATTCCGCCAGAGGATTGGCTGTCCTAAAATCAGACATCGCTTTTCCAAAGTCGCCTGTTATACTTTCCGGGAGGAACGGTGTCCCAAATTCAAACGCAATTCCAAGATTGGTATAATACTACAAGATTCATTGATTGATTTCATGTGATTTTTTATGTATTATTTTATTGAGGTTACAATTATAGCCGAAAATCTAAATCGCTTAATTGAGGGAGCCTTTGTCATTCATGGTGCGCAGGGATTAAACAGGGCAGTTAACAAGAGAACAGGGGGCGATATTGTGGATGACCGATGGCAGGAATTAAGAAGGCTTTGGAAGCAAGCTGCGACAAGTGGCATTATTCCCGATATTTTGCCATTACACATCCAGGAATCGTGGATGCGGTGTAAAAGACAAGGAGTTGATCCTTTTCTTAGGACCAACCCCTATTTGGCTTCTCCAATGGAGTTAAGAGAACGGAAGCAGCGACAGACGGAGTTATTATCCATAGCCAATCCAATCATGGAAAAGTTATCTAAACTGGTAAAGGGATCAGACTTTATCGTTGTCCTGGCGGATAATGATGGATATATTTTAGAGGCATATGGGGATGACTCCGCTTTTGAGTTTGGAAAACTATCAAATTTTGTCGTAGAGGCATGTTGGGCGGAGGCATTATTGGGTACGAATGGCGTGGGTACCCCTTTAGTGACGGGGGAGCCGGTTCAGGCTATAGGTCCGCAACATTGGAGTCTTGCCGCCCATAATGCGACCTGTTCGGGAGCCCCTATACGCAACCCTTTGGGGCAAATTATCGGGTGTTTGAATATGACCGGGGATTATAGGAAAGCTCACCCCCATACACTGGGAATGGTAGTGGCAGGAGTAGGCGCTATTGAAAACCAGTTGCGTTTACAGCAAGAAAGCAACTATAAACAGGCTATTATGGCGTCTTTATCCGAGGGTGTTGTGGTTCTTGATAAAGAAAATAAGATTACTCATATGAACAGTATAGCGGTGAAAATGTTTGGATTGTCTAATGTAAACTGGTCTTTAATGACTATCGATCACCTGTTTCAGAAAATATCAGGGCTTGAGAAGGTGATACCGCTTATTGAAAAGTCACAGCCGACCAGTGATGAGTTGATCCAATTCAGGGTTAATCAAACCTGGGTAAAATGCACGGTAACTGTCCGCACTTTACAAGCTGTGAAAGGTGGGCAAAAAGGAACCGTTTTGGTTTTTTCAGAAACTGACCGGGTTAACAGGCTGGTTAAAAAGATTGGCGGCGCTAAAGCACAGTTAACCTTTAAGGATATTGTAGGTTGTCACCCCGCCATTGCCAAAGTGATTGGTACCGCAAGGAAGGTCGCACTCTCTTCGAGTCATGTTCTGCTGACCGGTGAGAGTGGCACTGGCAAGGAAGTCTTTGCCCAGGCAATTCATAACGAGAGTTATCGGGCGCAGTTTCCCTTTGTGGCGATAAATTGCGCAGCAATCCCGCGAGAATTAATGGGAAGTGAGTTGTTTGGCTATGTTGAAGGCGCTTTTACCGGGGCGCGCAGGGGTGGAAACCCTGGAAAATTTGAATTCGCTGATGGAGGAACCATTTTTCTTGATGAAATCGGCGAAATGCCTTTGGAATTGCAAGCGCATCTATTGCGGGTTATTGAGGAAAAAAAGATAACACGGCTAGGTGGCCAGGAGGTCATTCCGGTGGACGTCCGCATAATCACGGCGACCAACCGGAATTTAAAGGATGAAGTCGCCAAAGGTAATTTCCGTGAAGACCTTTTTTATAGACTGAATGTAATCAACTTAATGTTACCGCCGCTTCGCGATCGGATAAGTGACATTGCTTTGTTGGCTCTTTATTTTGCGGAGAGTATAGGGAAACGATTGGGGAAGAGTCAAATAGTGATCGAATCCGAAGCCTTAGGGGCAATGAAAAGGTATCCGTGGCCAGGAAACGTGCGTGAGCTACAGAACACTATTGAACGAGCGCTGAATCTTATTGCCGGTACAACTGTTAAACTCGAACATTTACCGCTAAATTTAACAGAGTCACTCTCCCAGGCAGTATCTAATCATTATTCAGGTACTTCCATTAAGGAAGCTGAAATAAATACAATTATTAATGTACTGCAAAAACATGGTGGCAACAGAAAGCGCGCAGCTATGGAACTGGGAATCGCTCGCAGTACACTTTACCGAAAACTGGATGAGTTCCGCATATCGTAGTCACAACATAATTAATATCGCTAGAAAAGATGGAAAAAGGTTGAAGAATAGTGTTGATGGCGTGCTAATCCCTTAGGGTGAGGCATATCACCCTGATGATTTTTTAAAATAAGAAGGATTTTCAACTTTAATGTATAATTATAAAAATATAGATATGAGAATCTTCAGAAATTATCGAAGGAGGGCGAGCGATTTCAATGACATTAGCAATAACAAAGACTCCAATAAGGGAAAATACCCTGCGCTGATACTGGTATGCAGGATTAGCTCCAATTTTAACGCCTCCAAAAAAATAAGGACAACTCTTCAGAATGTACTGCAGTCTTCTGTGGACTACCTTGATTTCTGGCGGGCCTCCCTTATCCTTCTGAGTGAAGATAAGCCCCCGGCTTTCTTGGAGACGCTTAAAAGAAATGCTGATGCCGAGCTGTTAAAGGATGAGCAGTTCGGCAGTCATCATATTGATATTAAAAAAATTCAGTTTAAGAATGATTTCCTGGCCTCCCTGCAGCCTGTGGCCGCCACCACCATTCCCGTTGTACTGAGGGCCGAGGATCCCATCGGGACTATGGAAATAGGCCTTTTCGAGGCAACGCCGGATACGGCGGACAACCTGCTTAACAAGGCTATATCCATAGGAAGGCATCTGGCGGACATTATACAGGAATCCTTTTTCAGCAAGCAAAAGGACCGTAACCTGCGAAAGCTTTCGGTATGGCTGGAAACCGTATCCACCATCAGCTCCACCCTGAATATAAATCAGGTGCTCCATGTGGTGGCCCAGCTGACAGCCGACCTTTTTTCAGCGCGGTGCTGCATTTTCCTGCTGAACCAGGATCAGACCCTGATTCCCGCTGTGGCCGTGGGAAGTTACGACCCTGTGCTGAAGAAAAAGTGGAAGGCATTGAAGGGCCACCCGCCCTTTCCGGCCATCATAAACCTTATCAGCACCCGTCAGCCGGTTGTACTGACACCGGCCAACATAGAAACCGGCATGCCCAGTGAAATAATCGAAGAGTTTTCATATGCCCGGGTGGTAATGGCGCCTGTCAGCTTCAGGGGCAATGTAATTGGTGTGATGCAGGTGGACCGGCCTATCCAGGGAAAGGCCTTTGACCGGGAAGAAACCGCCATCATTTCGGCAATGGCCCGGGAAACCGCCATTGCCATGGAAAATGCCAAACTCATCGAGAAACTGGCCACCAAAGAGCAATTGTTGCATCAACTCTTCAGCAAGCTTATATGCGCCCAGGAGGACGAGCGAAAGAGGGTGGCCTCGGAAATTCATGACGGGGTCATTCAGGCTTTGCTGGGTATATGGTACAGGCTTCAGTATTTTTCCGCCGAAGGCTCCGGGGAAAAAAACCTCAAGGAAGAGCTGGTCAAACTGGAGGGGCTGCTGGGGCAGCAAATTCGAGACATACGGCAGATAGTGTACGATCTCAGTCCCATAATGCTGGACACCTACGGCCTGGGTCCCTCAATCAGAGCATTGCTGAGGAACCTGCAGGAACAAAACAATATCCAAACCGAGCTGGCGCTGGAGGATTCCAACCAAAGGCTTCCACCCAAATTCGAAATGGCCCTTTACAGAATAATTCAGGAATTGCTGAATAACATACAGAAACACTCCCAGGCCACCAAGGTTCAGGTAATGTTTATTTCAGGACAGGAACAGACCGTCCTGGTGGTAAAGGACAACGGAATAGGGTTCGACAAAACCCGCCTGGCCAGCCTGAGTACACCAGGGAATCATCTGGGTCTGGCCAATATTCGGGAAAGGGCTCTGCTGCTGGGGGGGACTTGCGCCATCAATTCGCAGTTGGGCTGGGGAACGACGGTCTCCATACATGTGCCTACTCCTAAATCCGGCTAAGGAGGAATTGGTGTGTCAAATATAAACCTTTTAATTGTCGATGACCACCCCATGATCAGAGAGGGACTTGTGGCCATGCTTACCCAGTACCTTGATATAAACATCGTGGGAACCTGCTGCGACGGACAAAACGCCATTGATACCGTTGCGCACTTAAACCCCAATGTGATATTAATGGACATTAAGATGGGAAAGGTAAACGGTTTTGAGGCCACCAGGGAAATCATGACCAATTTCCCCGGGATAAAGGTGATCATGCTGACCATCTATGAAGATTCCGAATCAATCAGGCTGGCGCTGCAGGCCGGGGCCTCGGGCTATATGCTGAAACAGGCCTCCAGGGAAAAGCTGGTGGAGGCTATAAGGCTGGTGCAAAAAGGTGAAATAGTCATTGATTCAACCCTCTTAAACCAGTTGGTTATCGACTATACACGCCTGTCCCAGGGAACCGCCCACAATTCCCATAACTCCAACGTAACGGACGAATGCAATGATTTAACCCCCCGGGAAAGCGAAGTGGCCAGATTCCTGGCCCAGGGTCTCACCAACAAAGAAATTTCGGTAAGGACACACCTTGCGGTGGACACGGTAAAAACCCACCTGCGCAGCATATATCGTAAAATGGGCGTAAAGAACAGGTCCCATGCAATTACCAAAATTATGAGATTCAGAAATTTTAATCATTAGGACAAGTTATCGTGGTGACAAAGTATTGGAGGCGGCATAAAATGTCGGGATTTATTCCGACATTTTATGCCGCCTCCAATATAGTCATCCCTTCCCTGGAAAGGCGTGTTCCCATTCCTGCGGCAAAAGGATTTTTCTTATTCTTCTTTACTCTTTCTGACTATGGTTCTTTTTTCTTCAGGAATAGGAGGCGGAACAGGCTCGCCGGAAATCTTCTTCACCGAACCAAAGCGAGGGGGGCAAACTTCAAAGCAAGTTCCGCATTTTATGCATTTCTCCTGGTCAATTACATGGATCTGGTTCTTGCCGCCTATTATCGCCTCTACAGGGCATCTCTTAGAGCACGTCATACAGGCCTGGCACTTATCCGGATCAATATAGTACGAGATTACTTCACGAAATAAACTGTCTATCTCATCACTGGTGAAAAGTTCGTTATACTCCTCAATATTATCAAGACGTGTCGCCAGCTTCTCCCTTTTCACCAACTTAATGTAGGGGACCAACTTTGTAACTTCTTCGAGTTTGGACTTTAATTCATTTTTGTCTATTCCTTCGCCTTTGCCAAGAGGTCCTAGCTTCTTCACCTTGTTGCCAAATTCATTCATAACTTCGGCGAAACGGACTCCTTCACCGGCAGATAACCATTCAATCCTTAACCTTTCGGGGTTCACCCCTATGTGCTCCATTAATTTTTTACATAGAAGCACCATGTTTAATGCATGTTGATTTCCATCGGTAATATAATGGCATTCGTTAAGATGACAACCGCCGATAAACACTCCGTCATTTCCTTTTGAGAAAGCTCGGAGTACAAATGCCAAGTCTACTCTTCCAGTGCACATAACGCGGATAAGCTTTGCTTCAGTTGTATATTGTTGTCTGGAAACTCCAGCCAAGTCAGCAGCGCCGTATGCTCACCAATTACATACAAAGCCTAAGATCCTTGGTTTAAATTTAAGTTCTGTGCTCATTTTTATCTCACCTCCTAAGTTAGTAATCCCGGCTTTGTTCATTTATTTGGGGACATTCATCCTGCAATTGGGGACATTCCTGTCTTAAGAGGATGACCCAGCCTTCAGCAGGTGTGTCCCCTTTCCTTAAACCGCCGCATCAATTTGGCTTAAGAGCTCTTGATCGGTATAGTGCTTCAGTGAAATAGCCCCTGTTGGACACTTTGCGTTACAGAGACCATCTCCTTTACAGAGAACAGGATTAATCCCGGCCTTTTTGCCTTGTCGTGTATCATGAAACTCTATGGCGCCATACGTACAAGCTGAGATACATGCCCCACATGATATGCACTTACGCTCATTGACCTCGCAAACAGAGCCGGAGGCTACGACTGTCTCATGTGAGAGAAGAGTTAAGGCCCGGCCGGCAGCTCCATAAGCCTGGCTAATCGTTTCCGATATAAGCTTGGGATAGTGAGCTATCCCACACAGGTAAACGCCATCCGCGCCAAAGTCAACAGGCCTTAATTTGACATGGGCCTCCTGGAAGAAACCATCCGGTCCGGTAGTCACCTTGAATAATCCGGCTATTTCCTTGCTTCCTGCAGAGGGAATAACGGCTGCAGCTAAAGCCAGTGAATCAGCATCTATAGCAAGCTTCTTACCTAAAATAGGATCGGTCACGGTAACCCTTAAGACACGCCGGCCACCCTCCTCAACAGCTTCCACCTGAGGTTTATCATGCGGCTCATAGCGGATGAACTTTACATCTTTACTTGCCGCTTCCCGGTAATAATCCTCTTTAAACCCATACGTTCTTATATCCCTAAAGAGAATGTATATATCCATCCGGGGGTTTATCTCTTTTAGTTTCAAGGCGTTCTTTATAGACTCGCTGCAGCATATCCGGCTGCAGTAATTTCTGTCCTCCTGTCTGCAGCCTACGCATTGGATCATCACCAAACTCTCGGAGTTAATAAGCCTTTCTTCTCCTTTGGCGATTTGCTCCTCCAACTCAAGGTGGGTCATTACCCTATCATCTTCGCCATAAAGGTATTCGGTGGGTTTATATACTTCAGCACCTATAGCGATGACGGCGGCTCCATGTTTTATCTCCGTGATCATTCCTTCAGACTTCACCTTGGTTGCGAAATTCCCCACATAACCGGTAGCCTCCGTGATGGCAGCAGCAGTATATACATGTATTAAGGGGTTCTGATAAATCTTGCGTACAATGTCACCTAAATATGCTTGAACATCCAGCCCTTCCAGGGTGTAATGGATTCTTCGCGCTATTCCCCCCAGGTCTGTATCCTTTTCCACCAGGTGAACCTCATGTCCCTGGTTGGCTATGGAGAGAGCACTGGTCATGCCGGCCAGGCCTCCTCCGACCACTAACGCCGTCTTGTTGACGGGCAGATCAAATTCCTGCAAGGGCTCCAAATGAAGAGCTCGGGCTACCGACATCCTGACTATATCCTTTGCCTTCCTGGTGGCGTCTTCCTTTTCTTTAGAGTGTACCCAGGAGCAATGTTCTCTAATATTAGCCATGTCGTAGAAATATTGATTAATTCCCCCTTCCCGAAGCGTGTCCCGGAATAACGGCTCATGCGTCCTGGGGGTACAGGCGGCGACAACTACTCGATTGACGTTTTTTTCCCGAATAGTGTCCGATATTTTCTGGGCAGCATCGGTAGAACATATAAAGAGGCTTTCTTCAGCGTGAACAACATTGGGTAAGGTCAAGGCATATTCAACTGTGGAAGGCACATTTACCACTCTTCCGATATTAGCTCCGCAATGACACACATAGACAGCCACCCTGGGCTCCTCTTCCGAGGTATCCCTTTCCGGCGGATATATCCTTTCTTTGGCCAGGTTCCCTCGCCGGTAGGCAAGGAGTTGACCGCATTGGGAACCAGCCCCGCTGGCGGTCACAACCGACTCAGGGATATCTACAGGACCCTGGAAAGCTCCGCTTACAAAAATTCCCGGGCGAGAGGTCTCCATAGGATTGACAGGATTGGTTTTGCAGAATCCGTGAGAATTGAGCTCGATGCCGAACTTATCTGCCAGGCTCTTCACCTCAGCAGGAGGGTTCAATCCAACGGATAATACCACCATGTCGAATTCTTCTTCCTTTACCCCATCCTCGGGAGTAGAATATCTTATCGTTACATTCTTGCTTTCCGGGATCTCTCTTCCTATTGATGTGTAGCTTCTTATAAATCGAATCCCGGGAAGTTTCTCTGTTCTTTGGTAGAATCGCTCGAAATCCTTGCCATAGGAACGAATATCGTTATGGAATATGGTACACTGGGCCTCGGCGTCATGGTCTTTTGTCAAAATCACCTGTTTCTGGGTATACGTGCAGCATACGGCTGAACAATAGCTGTTGCCGCCCGGGATAACCTGTCTGGAACCGACGCAGTGAATCCAGGCTATTTTATGTGGATGCTTCTTGTCGGAAGTGCGCAGTATCTCACCTTCGTATGGCCCGGTGGCACATAATAGCCGTTCATAGTCAAGACTGGTTACCACGTTCTCAAACTTTCCGTAGCCATAGTCGCCCCTCAACTTAGGATCAAATGGCCCAAAGCCCGGGGACAGAACTATCGCCCCTACTTTTACTTCTACCTTCTCCGCCGTTTGATTAAAATCTATGGCGTCAGCCTTACAGACTCCCTGGCAAATAGTACATTTCTTTTCTTTAAGGTAAAGGCAGCTTTCATCTATATAAGTGACAAGGGGAATTGCTTGAGAAAAATATATATGGATGGCTTTATTCTTCGATATCTCTTGATTAAATTGATCGGGGTACTTGACCGGGCAGTATTCTACACAGACAGTACAACCCGTGCATTTGCTCTCTATAACATATCTGGGCTTTTTAATCAGGGTTACCTTGAAGTCTCCCGCTTCCCCTTCCACACTGGCAACTTCAGTATAGGTCATGATCTCTATATTGGGATGCCTGTTACATTCAACAAACTTGGGAGATTCAATGCACATGGAGCAGTCATTAGTGGGAAAGGTCTTGTCAAGCTGGGACATGTGGCCGCCAATGGTCGGTGCTTTGTCAACCAGGTAAACTTTAAAACCTGCAGTGGCAAGATCAAGAGCGGCTTGAATACCGCTGATCCCTCCGCCGACAACCATAACATCTCCAAAATTACCGCCTGCAAGACTTTTAACCATCTGTCCTTCAATTCTTTCCAGTTTTTTTTCCATTTCTCTCCGCCCTTATCAGTAATTGGGTTTTATGGGGACATTCCTCCAACCTCAAAGACAGACTCCAAATAGAGGTGTGTCCCCTTTCCTATTTACAGCCAAGTCGCTCCGGGTGGGAATACGCCAGCAGCCGGCCTCCGCGCACTTGGCCAACCAGGGCAATGCCCAGATCGCAAGCAAGCGAAACAGCGCTCCCTGTGGGCGAGTGCCGCGAAACAACAACAGGGGCCTGCATTTTTGCCGCTTTGAGCAACATCTCCGACGAAATGCGACCGGTGGTCAGCAGCAGCCGATCTCTGGTTGACAGTCCCCTCTCCAGACATTCGCCCTGGATCTTGTCCAAGGTGTTATGTCGTCCGATATCCTCAGCCATTACCAGCAGGTCTCCGGTATCGGACAGAGCTGAAGTGTGCACGCCGCCACTAATCCGATACAGTTCCATCTGCTCTTGAAGTTTTTTCATCAGTGACAGCACTTCCGCTGGTGCAATAACAAGACCAGAATCAACCTTCTGTCCCTGAGTTTTGAAAGCTGCGCCGCCACCGCACCCAGAGGTGATTCTCCGCTTAGTTGGCAATTTATACTCGGAGTTTTTGAGCCTCACATCGACCAGCGATTCGTCCTCACACATCCGCATCATCACCACGTCGCCGATATCTGAGATGATTCCCTCTGCATACAGGAATCCGAGCACAAGGCAATTCAGCTTGGTTGGAGTGCACAGGATGGTGACCAGTTCCTGGCCATTTACATAAAGTACGAGCTCCATCTCACTAGGCGTATGAACTGAGGTCCTGACCCATCCCTGGTCCGAAAAGCGATGACAGACTATGTCCGCTGTTACACCTTTCATATCCGATACGCCAATCGCTCTTTGCATGTTTAGCTCCTTCGTCTCTACTATGGTATGGGGACACACCTGCTAAAGGCTTAGTCATCCTCTTAAGACAGGAATGTCCCCGTTCCTCTAAATAACTTCCTGGATAATCTCCGTGAGGTCTTTAACCTGTATGACGTCATCATAATTCAGAACTACCCTGCTATCCTCAAAATTGGTGATGCAATAGGGGCAGGAAGTGACCAGCACCTCAGCCCCAACCCCGATAGCTTGTTCTAATCTGAGGTTGGAGAATCTTTCAGACTTTGGAGTTTCCATCCAAATCCTGCCTCCTCCCATTCCGCAACAGAGACTATCTTCCCGCACCTCAGCCATCTCAATCAGTTCCAAACCAGGTACCTTCTTTAAGGCCTCCCGGGGTTCGTCGTATATGCCATTATGACGGCCCAGATAGCATGGGTCATGATACGCAACTTTCTTCCCATACTCCTTGGTGAGCTTAAGTCGCCCTTCATTAATAAGCTCAAATAAATATTGTGAGATATGAACCACCTCAAAGTTCACCATGAATTCAGGATACTCGTTTTTGAAGGTATGGTAGCAATGAGGGGATGAAACAAGTATTTTCTTTACCCCGTTTTCGATAAAAGTTTTGATGTTTTCCCTGGCTAAGCGTTTGAATAATGCCTCGTTGCCTGTCTTGCGGATACTTTCCCCGCAGCAATTCTCCTTGGGGCCCAGTATCCCGAAATCTACCCCTGCCTTATTGAGGATATTGGCTGTGGCAGCAGCTACCTTCTTTAATCTTGGGTCATAGCTTAAGTAGCAGCCGGGGAAATATAAAACTTCCATCCCTTCAGAGAATGTTTTTACAGACAGACCCTTTGCCCAATCCGCTCTCTTTGTCCGTTCTTCACCGAAGGGGTTGCCATCTCCGGCAAGGCCTGCGCTTGCGGCGCGGACAGGCTTGACAGCGGCGGGAAAAACTTCATATCCCGTGGCCATCCTGCGCAGAGCTATCATGTTTTCTATCTGCTTTACGTCCCTGGGGCATTTCTGAGGGCACTTTCCGCAGGTAGTACAACGCCAGATCTCTTCGTTTTCTATCTCAGTCAAACCGAATGCAGCCTCTCGGATCAGCTTGCGCATACTGAAGGTTCTAACTCTATTCCAGGGACAAACAGTATCGCATTTTCCGCATTGATAGCAGAACTTGACGGCATCTCCGCCACTCTCTTTTATTTCATCTATTACCTCTTTGAAGGGGGCTACAGTCTCCACGATTCTCAATCCCCTCCTTTCACATTTAGTTGGGGACATTCCTGTCCACAAAGGAATACCTAAGCTTCAGCAGGTGTGTCCCCTTTACTTGTTCGACATTCGGGCAACGGTGTCCACTATCTTCTGTAAACCATATTTGCCTACCAATGATTCCAATCCTATCTCCATCTGGCCCAACTTCACTTCTTCTTCGACTTCCTCTTCCTTTTCTTCGTAAGTAAGGGCGTCAACCCGGCATACCTGAACACACAAGGGCTCTTTCTGCGGCGGATCGTCTTCGCACATATCGCATTTTAGAGGGAGACCGGAATCTGGTTCTTTAAATAAATCCCTGGCCGGGCAGACACTGCCGCAAAAGCTGCACTCGCTGTATTCCTTTTCGTTAATCGTATAAACGTGTCTGCCATCACATTCGGCTTTAGTATAATCAGCGGCGCGTATCGGAACATACTCATCATTCAGCAGATCTATAACCATCCGAATCCGAGACCTGGCCGGATTAACGCTGCTATATTTCGGATTAGCGTGAAATGCGGAGCAGGCTATCTCACATGCGCGGCAACCAATGCATTTATCAAGATTAACTTTTATTGTTTTAATTTTTTTCTTTTCTAACGCACCCTTCACGATCAGCACCCCCTTGACTTTAGTTATTCGTCTTTTCCAGCCGAAGTCTCTTTGGAGGGAGTGCCTTCGTTGCCTGTCAAGATACCCCTCTGTACGAAGTCTTCGCTTACGTAATCCAAGCCCAGTTTGTCTAACGTATCTTTGGTAGGAATTCCATCATTGGTCCAGCCTTTGAATTCATAATACGCATCAAGAAGCTTTTGCTCCATTTCAGGTTCTCTTATCTTCCAATGGTCATCAGGAGGCTTCTCATCAATTCTTTTTAAGCCTCTTCTTATATTAATGGCCCTAATCAGATTCCGGTTCCTGCTGGCTATCTCCCACAGTCCGTCTGCATCAAGATCCATCCCGGTCGCCAGTGAGATGAAATTTGGCAAATTATAAATGTGATACGGAGGCCTACAACCAAATTGGCCCCTAAATGACGACAAAAAGGCGCAGGTTCCGACGGCATCATCAACATAATGCATGATCTCATTCCAATCAGCAATGTTGACAGACGCTTCAACAGGCGGATCCTGACGAGGCTCCCATTCCAAAAACCATTTTTTAAACCTCTCAGGAGCTGCGACCCAACCCTCTACAAGCCTTTTTCTCTCTTCTATATCAGGCTCGGGTGTCTGGGGATACGACCCTTCAATCTGGGTGATAGCCATCTTCTCACCGGTGGCATACATAATGAAATAAGGGTGATTTACCTTTCCCAGCTTGAGCGGCACCTGCTCAAATTTCTTAGTGGTATTATGATCAAATGCTTCCGCGCCCTTACCAATCTGACGGGCTGCCCAATAAACACCATTGGCTAAAGCATCTCCAACCCCTTCGCGCCGAACAATTTTTTCAACAAGATAGAAAAATCTCCCTGCGCCATCGGACGGGAATCCCGGCAGGTCATTGTCAGTTAAAATGCCGGCTTCGTAAAGTTCAACAGCGAAGGCCAGGACTTGCGGCGTTGAGAACCCATCCAGTCCGTACTCCTGAGTAACGCCAAGTATGTCATAATTAAACTTCAGACCTTCAAAGGCCGCCATCGCATAGGTCAGTTTGCTGTAGCATTTCTGAAAATATTTGGGCCGTCCCGGGAAGGCAATCGCTTGGTGGCAGTCCTTCGGACAGTTATAGCAAGCCGTCCATCGAACCCGCACTCTTTCAGTGATCTCTTTCCACTGCTCTTCAACTTCTTTGGTCCAATAATTTTTGTTCCGCACACGGGCATTGCCCCAGGCAAAATTATTGACATGCCAGGAATCGTCATCCTCGCGCAAAAAAACATCCCCACAATACGGATTATCATAGATTTCCTTATACTGGCGGTTGCATATCTCCCAAAGTTCAGCCGGTCGGGCAACATTGATGTCCTTTGTTCCACGAACAACTATCGCCTTTAATTTTTTATCTCCCATGACCGAGCCTACCCCGCGAGAGGCGCTGGAGTTAGCGTGTTCGATGCTGGCCATATAGACCCTGTTTTCACCGGCCAGGCCGATAGCGGCCACCTGGGCCTTGGGGTCCTTCAACTCCTCCTGAAGGAGCGCTGCAGTTTCGAGAGCGCCTTTCCCCTGCAAATGAGAGGCATCGCGTAATTCTACCTTGTCATTGTTTATCCACAAATAAACCAGATTGGGGGACTTGCCGCGAAAGATTATTTTGTCGTAACCGGCATGTTTCAGTTCCGGTCCAAAAAATCCTCCAAATATTGAATGTGAATAAAGGTTCGTCTGGGGATTAATGGTATTGACAACGGAACGATTGGCGCCGGGAACAGGTGTGGCATGTAATAGAGCACTGCTGAATATTAGCAGATTATCAGGAGAAAAGGGTTCAACTTCAGGGGGAACCCTATCCCATAGTATCTTCGCAGCAGTACCCTGACCCCCCAGATGAAGCTCGGTTAATCTGGGGTCGGTTTCTACCCTCTCAATGTTCCCTCGTGATAAATCAATTTCTAAATTATACCCTGTCTCTGCGTACCTCATTTTTAAACCCCTCTAAGTATTTTTTTAGCCCCTTCCGGGCATCTACCCAGACATGGCCTTCAGCCGCGCTGCATACAGTATTTCCTCAGACAATAAGTTATTTAGTCTAGGTAAATTATAAAAAAGCCGCTTGCTAATTAATATCGCTAGAAAGGATGGAAAAAGGTTAAAGAATAGTGTTAATCCCTTGGGGTGAGCTATGTCACCCGGGTTAGTTTTTGAAAAGAAGAAGGATTTTTTTAGCTGGTGGATAATATAATACCACCGATATATTGGACTTTTCAGAAATTGTCGGATGAGAAAAGGGACTGCCGCCCCTGGACGCAATGCGTCCTTACAAAACCAAAACAGGCGAACTCAGGGGAGGGAGAAATTTGCACAAAAACCTGATGGAACATCTGGGTAAGCTTGGGCGGGCAGTTCTGGATTTATCATCGGAGGGAATTCTTCTCACTGATCTTGAAGGCAATATTATCTATACCAATAAATCCTATGCCGAGATATGCATGCGTGACGGGCAGGAACGGGTAGGGCAGAATATATTGCAAACCAACCCATACGGAGCGATTACCGAGGTGTTATTGACCGGCAAATCGGTAATTGGGAAAAAACATGCCTCCTTCGGATCTAATGTCGAAGTTCTTTCCAATGCCTTCCCTATTTTTATTGAAAACCAGATGGTTGGAGCAATTGTTTTTTTCCGTGAAATTGGAGAGGCGCTAAAAATATTGGATGAGTTAGCCAAGGCCCGTGAGGATGTAAGAATACTGTCCAGTAAGTTGGAGCAAATTGAGCGCACAAAAGATGATTTCAATGCGATAATAGGCCGAAACCGGCAATTAATAGAGGTTATAAACCTGGCCCGGCGGGTTTCTAAGACAGATTCAACCGTACTTTTAAGGGGGGAGAGCGGAACGGGTAAACAGTTGTTTGCCGAAGCCATCCATAATAGCAGTAAGCGCCGCAATTTTCCCTTTATCCACCTGAACTGTGCAGCTATTCCCGATAATCTCCTGGAAAGTGAATTTTTCGGCTACGAAAAGGGATCTTTTATGGGAGCCGGTCAGAGAAAAACAGGGACCTTTGAATTGGCCGACCAGGGGACTATTTTTCTTGATGAGATTGGCGATATGGATTTAAAGCTGCAGGCCAAATTGCTGCAAGTACTCCAAAGTGGTGAATTTCGCCGTTTGGGAGGGGTAAAATTAATTAAAATCGATGCCAGAATAATTGCTGCGACCAACCGGGATTTAGAAGGGTTGATTAATGAAGGTCACTTCCGCAAAGACCTGTACTTCAGGCTGAATGTTGTCAGCATAGAAATTCCGCCATTACGGGAGCGCATTGATGACATCCCAATATTAGTCCGGAATATGCTGCCCAGGATAAGTCGCCGGGTTGGCAGAATAGTAACCGGGATTGAAGATGAGGCTTTGGCAAAACTTGAGCAATACCACTGGTTCGGCAACATCCGTGAACTGGAAAATATTCTTGAAAAAGCGATAACCCTCTGTAACGGGGAAAAGATAAAAGCTGAGGATATTTACTTATCTCTCCTGCCTTCCCCTGAATCTAAAGCCATCATGCCACTGGAAGAATTGGAGCAGCTAATGATTACCCGGGCACTCCAGAAATTTGGCACTTCCCTGGCTGGAAAAAAAGAAACTGCCAGGGTGCTAGGTGTTTCCCTGACAACATTATATAATAAACTAAGAAAAATGGGAAAATTGCAGAAATAACAAATTGTTGCAAAAATTGCAAGTCCAAATTAATACAGCAAATTCACCAGGGGTTGTCTCTTCAAAGGGCCAACCCTTTCATATTTTGCAACTACCGACAGGGGCATCCGGTATAGAACGTGCATTTTAAAAGGGAAATTACCTGGCATAGTTATTGCTCAAGGCAAAGAACAACTGGGGCTCTAAAAGTAACCGCGGAGTTTGCAGTAAGGTAATGTTAAACGAATACGAGGAGGTAGATTGAAGACATGCGGCAGTTTATCAAGGAGATTGAGAAAAGCGGGGACTTGGTCCGGATTAAAAAAGAAGTGGACTGGGATATTGAAGCAGGGGCGGTCAGCCGCCGGGTTTACGACCAGTACGGTCCTTGCCTGTGGTTTGAAAAAATCAAAGATTACCCGCAAGGACACACCATCCTTAACGGTCCTGTAGGTACCTGGAGGAGGGTGGCAATTTCAATGGGACTGGCTCCGGACACGCCGGTGCGGGAGATTTATGCGGAATACGAGAAACGCATAGACGGGCGGGTCAAGCCAAACATTGTGGACCGTAAAAAAGCTCCCTGCAAGGAAAATATTTTCGTCGGAGAAGAAGCTGATATATACCGGCTGCCGGCTCCCCTGATCCACGAAGGCGACGGCGGGCGCTATATTGGCACCTGGGATATTGTTGTAACCAAGGACCCGGACACCGGCTGGACTAACTGGGGAATGTACCGGTTTATGGTGCACAATAAGAGATTTCTTGCCGGCTGGCCCCAAACCACCAGTCAGTTTGCAATGATGTTGAACGAAAAATACCTTCCCAAGAAGCAAGCCATGCCCGTAGCGCTGGTCCTTGGTTCACATCCCGTCGACCACATGATGGCCACCGCTCCTTTCAAGCCTGGCGTCAGTGAAGCCGAAGTGGCCGGGGCTGTACGGGGGAAACCGGTGGATCTGGTGCGCTGCGAGACCTGCGACCTATTAGTGCCGGCCGATGCGGAAATAATAATTGAGGGGGAAATCCCAATTGACGCTATAGTGCCGGATGGTCCTTTTGGTGAATACCCGGGCTACCGGAGCGGCACCATGGCGGAAGGCGTAGCTTTCAGGATCAGGGCCATCACACACCGGAACAACCCTATTTTGAGCATGACTGCCCTGGGTGCTCCCGTTGATGACAGCTCAATTGCAGCCTCACTGACCGCAGCGGTGGGGATGAAAAAGGGCCTGCAAAGGCGGGGATCGAGGTAACAGATGTATATGTGCCGCCGGAAGGGGTTACCCACCTGGTGGTGGTTGGTGTAAAAAAAGGCGGTATCGAGGTAACCAAGAAGGTTCTGGACTTTTTTATCGCAAGGCGGGTAATGGTTTCCAAGTGTATCGTGGTTGACCAGGATGTGGATGTATTTAACATGGGACAGGTGATCCATGCCTTCGTCACCAAATGTCACCCGGGGCGGAGTATATTGGTGGAACATTTTGAAGGAAAGTCCAACGCGCTTACACCCTGTTATGATGCAGAAGAACGGCGTATCCTCAAGGGAGCGTTTGCGGCCTTTGATGCCACCTGGCCCTTGGAGTGGCCAAAGGAAAACATCCCGCCAAGGGCAACCTTTGAAGATATTTATTCCGAAAACACCAAAGCAAGGGTACTTGAAAAATGCCTTGAATACGGTCTTTGATATTTGACGAAATAAGCTAAAATTTAGGAGGCGAAGATAGGATGCCTAAAGAATATCTTACTTATGTCCGTAAATATGCAGATCTTCAAAATGGTGTGCGTAACCTGTTTATCAAGGACTTGACACCGGGTCCGCGAAAATATGACACGAAACAGGTGAAGGCCATGATAGCCCGTTCATCTGCGGATTTACCGGAGGGGGACATACTCTGGGTGCGTTCCGAAATGGGTGTGCTGGATCCAGATCCATGGTCTATTAAAATTTTAGAGGACCTGCCTGATTATGTGGAGGGACGTCCCTATTCCGACATCTTTCTTGCATTAGGTTGGTAAAAATTTTAAAACCGAGAAAGGTGATTGGGTAATGTATTATGACGCATCCATGGAAACAGCAACCAGTGAAAAAATGGAAGACATCCAGTGGCAAAATCTAAAGCAATTGCTGAACAAGGCTTACCTCAGCAATTCCTTCTATAGGGGCAGGTTTAACGAACAGGGAGTAACGCCGGAAGATATCCGCCTTTTGGGTGATATAAACAAGTTGCCGTTCACATCTAAACTGGACTTCCAAAAAGACCAGGAGGAAAACCCTTCCTTTGGGACCAATTTAACTGAACCGTTTGAAAATTACGTGCGCTACCACCAAACCACGGGCACCACGGGAAAGCCCTTAAAATGGTTGGACACCAAAGAAGGTTGGGCCTGGCGGATACGCTGTCAGGCTCACGCACTGGCGGCGGCAGGTGTTACAAACAGGGATATCTTACTTCTGCCCTTCAACTGCCAATCATAGCCTGAACCTGCTGGCCAGAGTTTCCAGTTCGTCAGCCAGCGCCGCCAGAGCTTGGGTGGTGGAGGAAACCTCCTCCATGGTGGCGTTCTGCTGCTGGGCTGTTGCAGCCAAGTCTTGAACCGATTCTGATATCTCCCCGGACGCCGCAGCAATGGACTGAATTTCCTCCACAAGGTTCCGGGCGGCATCCGATATGTTTTTGAAAACCCCCTCCACCTCTCTGACGACCGATGCCCCCTTTTCGGCCTGGGCCGAGCTCTCATCCATACTCTTTACCGCCCTTTCGGATTCCTGCTGTATGGTGTTGATTAGCCCCTGGATTTCTTTTGAGGCTTCCGAGGATTGTTCGGCCAACTTCCTCACTTCTTCGGCGACTACAGCAAAACCGCGGCCCTTATCCCCGGCCCGGGCGGCCTCTATGGCGGCATTGAGAGCCAGCAGGTTGGTCTGATCCGCAATGCCCGTAATTAATTCAACTATCTGGGATATTTTTACGGAAAATTCGTTAAGACCATGTATGGTATCCCTGCTTCCGGCGACAGCGTTGTTGATAATCATGATTTGGCTGCTGATCTTCTGCAACCCCTTATTGCCGTCTCCTGCATGCCCGGCTGCCCGTACGGCGGACCCAGATATGTGCTGCGCCCTTTCAGCCACCTGTTCCGCGACCGAAGCTACCTGACTTATGGTGGAGGTGGTTTCGGATATGCCGGCGGTAACGTTTTCCGCGCTTTCCGAAAGCCCGGCAGCGGATTCCGTAACGGTCCGGGACTTTTCTTGAAGCTGCGCCACCATTTCTTTCACTTTTTCGTGCATGGTGTTGAATGAATCCGCCAGCCGCCCGGACTCATCGCGGGATTTTACACGGATCTTCGCCCCGCTGAGGTCGCCGGAGGCTATTCTGGCCGCTCCCGCATCGACCAGCGCTATGGGCGCCGTTACCCTGCGGGCTACAATGTATATTACAACAATGCCGAAGATTACTAGGGCGACAACCAGAATTGTTGAGGACTGTATAACCTGCTGGACCCTGGATTTGTTGAGATTTTTATTATTTTCAAGGTTCTGGGAAAGAATATATGCGAAAGCCTCTCCGGATTTAGTTGGGTCGATATTTGACAACTCCACGTCAGACAGCAGTTGAGAAAGATTCTTCTCCGCCGCCAGGCGTTCGTCACCTTTGGCGTCCTCCCTGGCCCTGACCAGGGAGATTATCTTCTTGGATATATCTTTAAACTCTGAGGTTTTTATCTGAAAAGAGTTGAAAAACTTAATCTCATCCTCTTCTTTAATAAGGGAAGCAATCTTATTCTGCAATTCGTCTCCGGCTCCAACGAACTTATAGTACCTCACCTCATCAGAAGGGTTCCCCCCGATGATAAAAGCATTTAAGCTGCCCGAGGCCTGGCTGTAGCCGGCCATGGCCATACCGGTCAAAGCGTAGGCGCGAACCTTCTCGTCTATTAGTGAGGCGTAGTTACGATCAATGTCTTTCATGCTGTTTATCAGATAAAAGCTGGTAAAAGCTATCAGTAATAATACGATCCCGAACCCCGCCAGAATTTTGCTCATTATTTTAAACCTGAATTTCAAAATAATTCCTCCCCTTATAATCTCCTGGCAACCAGCCGGGTATTTTTCTTAACGATATGAATATTCTTCCATAAGTATTATATTTCGGCATATATATCAAAAACCCTGCATATATAAACAAATTACTTGAAGCTTGCGGGGAAGAATTACTGTTTTATTTCGGCCCAATCCATGATGACGGCCCCCATCCCCACCAGCACGTGTTCTCCCAGTTTGGGTGTGTAATATAGCTGTCCTTGCCGATGGAAGGGCGTTTCCCCTCAAACTTGTAAATAGCCAAAGCCTACAGTCCCTTTAAACGCCAGTATTCTGCAAATCCGTTTCCTGGGTCTCCACAGCCAAGGACTTTTGAAACCGCCTCTCTTTCTGGCAATAAAAATAACCGCCTTGCCGGCGGTGCCGTCTTGCAGACGGCGGAATCCAGAAGCCAGAAGCCAGAATTGTGACAGCCTGCCTTAAAAGCGACCCTCAAGCGACCCCGGAGTGACCCCAGAAAAACTCTGGTTTGCATAAAAATGCTTTGGTGCTTCAGCGCTTTAATGCTTTAATGCGTCATATACTTTCCTTAACGACAAAAAAGCGCTCATGCCGAACGCCAATTTGTATCTTACTCAACACCTGTGACGGTCTCTCTGTCAACCGATAACACCCTTGGTCACCAGTTCCTGGTATTCCCCTTCCGGCATCCCCATGCAGTCCTTGAAGAAAATCTCGTTGTGCTCGCCAAGGCAGGGCGCCGGCCGGTCCAGCACCGCCGGTGTCTCCGAAAGGTCGAAGGGCGGCCCCTCGTAGTGGAAGGTACCCATCTTCGGGTGCTTGATCGCGCTCCAGATTTTGCGGTGGGTGTACTGCGGGTCGGTGTACAGGTCCTGCACCCGGTTGAATATCCCCTGGTCCAGGATTCAATCTGTTCATGACGGCGACCAGGCCGTAGCCGACGCCGATAAAGTCAATGTAAGGGCCGTAAAGCAGGGACAGCATGCCGCCCGGATAGGTGATTGAGCAGGTCGTCAATGGTTTCCGGGTGGTTGTAAAAGGCCGGCATGGGAGGGACAAGGCAGGCCCCAGCACGGGTCACGGTAAGCATGTTTTCCAGGTGAAATAAGGCTCAGCGGGGTTTCCCGGGGAACAACAACCACCTTTTTGCGCTCCTTGATCATCACGTCGGCAGCCCGGATGATCAGATTCTCAGCGAAGCCGTGGGCTATTCCGGCCAGTGTTTTCATGCTGCAGGGGACTATTGCCATGCCGACTGTATTAAATGAGCCGCTGGCAATGGAGGCGCCCATGTCCTGCAGATCATGCAGGCAGTCCGCCATTGATTTTACTTCCTCTACGGAATATTTTGTCTCCAAGGCGATGGTCTTTTCCGCCCACTTGCTTAACACCAGATGAATCTTATACCCGGAAGAATGACGCAGTGCTTCCAGTAACCTTATGCCGTAAATTGCGCCGGTGGCGCCGGTGATGGCCACGATTATACGCTGCCTGTCCATCTAAATCCCCCTTAATCGGCCAGTTTTAAAAAAGTCAGCTTCCCCAAGACCACCCCCAGAACTTAATAGTCAATCTCCCACATTCTCTGTTTCTCCCTGCCTCTCCTTTCCTCTCCCCTCTCCGCCGGTTTCAGCCGTTCTTTATACTGACCCCGATAAAGCCTTGCCCGGAATATAGCAGCTGTTTGGGTTCAAAAGTTTTAATCATGTCAAGGAACGTGTCACGGTTTTACAGCGGATCGATTTCTCACTCACCCTTAAAGCCGGGCTTTCTTTTTTCCAGAAAGGCAGTGGTTCCTTCCAGCCGATCCCCGGTAAAGAAGGTCAGCGCCAGGGCAAGTTTCTCAAATAAAAGCCCGGTATTGATATCGGTGTTGGCCCCCACGTTGATGGCCACCTTGGCCAGTCCCACCGCCACAGGACCCTTTTCCACTATCTTGGCGGCCATCCCACGGGCTGCAGGGATCAGATTTTCCGGCGCCACCACCTTGTTTACCAGACCGATGCGCTCCGCCTCAGCGGCATCGATTATGTCCCCGGTAAAGATCAGCTCCTTGGCCTTTCCGATTCCCACCAGGCGCTGCAGGCGCTGGGTGCCTCCGACACCGGGAATAACGCCCAGGTTCACTTCCGGCTGGCCCAGTTTGGATCGGTCGGTGGCTATGCGGATGTCACAGGCCATGGCCAGTTCACATCCTCCCCCCAGGGCAAAGCCGTCAATGGCGGCAATTGTGGGCTTATCCAGGTTTTCAAGATCACTCAGTGTTTCCTGGGTCTCGCTTTTCAGCACCGCCAGGGCCTTCCGTTCCTGCAGGGACCGGATATCGGCGCCGGATGCGAAGGCCTTCCCCCCGGCGCCGGTAATTATAACCACCCGTACATCGCTGTCCAAACGGCACTCCCTGACGGCCGCCCGGATCTCGGCCCAGGTTTGGGGGTCCAGGGCGTTACGCACCTGTGGCCTATTCAGGGTAATCAGAGCCACATGATCTTCTTTCTCCAGGAGAATATTCTGATAGGTCATATCTGTTTCCACATCCTTAAAGGTTAATGTTGGAGAATTTTCTGTGAGGCCTGACCACGGTCTTACCTTCCAGCAGGTCCAGGGCCGCGCAGATCTTCCTTCTGGTCTCCGCAGGCATGATCACGTCGTCAACATAACCACGCTGGGCTGCAAAGTACGGGTTTTCATAAAGGTCCCGGTATTCATGAATTCTTTTGCTCCTGACCTCCTCCGGGTTCCCGGCATTTTTGATTTCCCTGGCAAAAATGATGCTGGCGGCGGTTTCCGCCCCCACCGAGGTAACCGTGGACTCGGGCCAGGCAAAGACCAGGTCGGCCCCGGTATCCTTGCAGCACATGCCGAGGTAGGCGCCGGCAAAAGACTTGCGCACCATCACGGTAACCTTGGGCACGGTGGCGTCGATATAGGCATACAGCATCTTGGCGCCGTGCCTTAAAATGCCTTTCCACTCCTCATCGGGGCCAATCATGAAGGCCGGAGTGTCATGGATATTAACCAGCGGAATGTTGAACAAATCGCAAAACCTGACAAACCTGGCCACTTTATCTGCGGCGTCGCAGTCAATCACACCGCCCATCCAGTCGGGCTGGCTGGCCGCCACACCGGTGCTGCGCCCGTTGAAGCGGGCAAAGCCGATGATTACGTTTTTGGCAAAATACGGCATTATTTCAAAGAAGTAGCCGTTGTCAACAATGCGGCGGATTACCTTGTGCATGTCAAAAGACACCATGGTGTTTTCAGGGATCAGATCGTTCAGTTCGGGAACCATTCTGTAAGGGTCATCGCCGGCATTCACCCGGGACGGTTTTTCCCTGTTGTTCTGGGGCAGGAAAGCGATCAATTCCTTGGCCCTGTCCAGGCAGTCCCGGTCGTCCTCCGCCACCACGTGGGTGCAGCCCGACCTCACGGCATGGGCCTGAACGCCGCAGAGAGCCGCCAGGTCTGTCTCAGCCCCCAGCTTTGTTTTAACCGGGGCAGGGTCGGCCGTCCCCAAAAAGCCAGTTCTGCGGCACTGGAAGACGAAGTCCTGCATTACCGGATAAAAGGCCTGATTGCCCAGGCAGTGCCCCATCAGCAACGCCAGCTGCGGAATAATACCGGAAGCCAGGATCTGGGATTTCAACAGCCCGGCATGGGCCTCTATGTCCGTATCTTCCTGCGGCCCAGCAGCGCCGGAGTCCTTCATGCCCACAAAGGGTATGCCCATTTCCCTGGCCATATCTACAGCCAGGGAAAGCTTTTTGCAGTGGCAACCGCCACAGGCGCCGGGCGGGCGGGTATGGTCCTCCGCTGCCGCCATGACCATTCTGCCGTTAACCCTGCCATATCCCGCCAACACGCCTGCCGCCGCTTCCTCCCCGCCGGCTGCGCAAGAAGCGGTAAGGTGTTTTATATGCGATCCTATTTCCGTAAAGGCGCCCGGGTCAAAAAAGTATTCTATTCTTTCCCGGGCAGTCCATTTACCGGCCCCGTCCATTTCCCCGCCCGCATGTCTGATTTCCTCTCTTCCGGCAGCCGGTTCCTGATAAGGTTTACTCATACAGCGGCCTCGCATTGAAATTTCTTTACAAGTTCAGACCTTCTCCGCACCGTGTTGGCATAGGGCCTAAGCAACTCTAAATTTTTCCGTCGCTCGCTGCAATTCCTGCACCGTCATGAACAGACTCTCGGCATGCGAACGCATTTCCTCCGTCGAGGCGTTCTGTTCCTCGGTGGTGGCGGCCATATTTTGAATGCCGGCAGACATTTGCTCCACGGAAGCCGCCACGTTTTGAAACCCCCTGGCCACTTCCTGCACCTGGTCGATGATACCGGAAAACATTACGCTCGTTTCCGTTATTGCCTGCAACCCGGTCTGGATGGCGCTGCTGTTGTTTTGAACAGCCACATTCGTGGATGCCAGCTCTTTTTGAACATTTTCCATCAGGCTGCCGATCTCCTTTACCGATCCCCCTGACTGTTCGGCCAGGCTGCGCACTTCATTGGCTACAACAGCGAAGCCCCTCCCGTGTTCACCGGCGCGGGCCGCCTCAATAGCGGCGTTTAAAGACAGGAGATTAGTTTGTTCGGCAATCTGCCCGATAACATCCGTTACTTTTGACACCTGGCCAGTGGCGGCGCCCAAACCGTCAACCGCCTTCTGGATAATGTCCACAGTATTTACTATGTTCTTCACACTTTCATTGACGACCCGGATGTTGGTTACTCCTTCTGAGGCTATACTGCTTATTTTCTGTGCGACATCCGACATTGACTGCATATTTTGAGAAACATTCTCGGCAGTTGACGCCATTTCCGTAGTCGTGGTCGCAACCTGGGATAAGCCTTCAGATATTTGCCGGGTGTTTTGGGAGAGGATGTCGGCAACCTCGGTTGTACTGACCGAAGAGGTTTTGACCGTGGCGAAAACCTGCCCCAGGCGATCCATTAAACGATTGAAATAGTAAGCTATTTCACCTGTTTCGTCAGTGGCGAATAGCGGTAGGCGTACTGACAGGTCTACCTGCTGCTGATCCGCTTTGCTCAGTTCCTTTCGCAATGGCTCCAGCGTTTCTGTCAGGGATCGGACAAGATAATAAACGGAAACCAGCGAAGACATTGACAGCAAGGCCATCACCAGCAGTATTTTCGTGACAGTGACGGAGGTTTGGGGAGTGACCTGGGCGATACCGGTAGCCACGGGCATAACCGCCAGCGTTAAAACAAGAACAGAAAAGCACAAGCCCAGTTTGCCTCTTATGGTCAAGCTCAGGCCGCCGGTTTCAGCAAAAGACAGACCGGCCACAGAGGCTTCGAGTATGCGCTGCGCTTGGATCAAAAAAGGGAGGGAAAGGCTGAACAGGGCAGGGAGCCCGCATAAAGAGCTTGCCACGATCAATCCGGTGGAAGCCCATTCCTTATTAAACACGCCTGATATTGGGCCAATAATTGCGTAGATCAAGAATAACAGCATCTGCACATAAAAAAACTGCATGGTTATTCCCCCTGCCTGGCGTTGGTCAAGCTTTGGTATAATGTAGAAATTAAAATGTATCAGCGCCGATCCAATTATGATGGCGATGAACGCCAAGGTCAAGGGCGAAGTGAGAACTTGGCCGACCTGCCATAGATTTAAAATTCCGCTAAGAACTGCTACGACCAGCCACATCAGCGGACCGCCCACATAGATCGCCATAATATATAAATTTATTTTGATTTTCACGTTAACATCTCCTCGTTACAGAACCGGACTTGCCCTACTAAGGCAGCCGGCTCTTCATACTATCCTTGCGAAGCAGAGTTACCGTTGTAAGGCAAACGGGTTAAAACCGATAATCATATTCCTGTTTACTACCCAGCCATTAACAGGTAAGATGCCGGTATGTTACCCGCCTATTGCACTGCTTGCTTCCTCAAGGGAAGCAAATCCTAATTGCTTGTATATCAAGCCATATACCTTTTCAGACAGGTTTTTACCTTTTTCCAAAGCCACCATCAAATTCTCGTAATAAAGCATTATTGTTTTGTCCGAGTACGTTTCTATTTCCACTTTTAAGTACCTGGCAAAGTTTGACCCGCCAGCCTGTTCGGCGCCCTGGGAAATGACGATTGACGGGTATTTTTTGCGCACTTCCGCCTCCCATTGCTCCTCAATTTCAACAATCCGGTTAATCAGAGGGTTGGTGTTTATCGGCGGGATTATGCTGTCCATTCGCGCATACTTTACGGTCATAAGATTAATGTCTTTCCGGGCTGCGGCGAAAAGATCCTCCAGGTACGACTCCAGCGCCTCCCTGGACCACATGGCAAAACCACTGCCCCGGACAAGTTTGAATCCGTCAGCATTTTCCTGGCAGTCCACAGGTTGATGGGTGGGTACATTCAGGAACATATTCAGCTCAATCTCCAAAATCTTATTTATCAGTTCGCTGTTATCGGCCATCTTACATTCACCTCCTGCATATCTTAAATTCTTTCCCCCACCGATCGCAGCGGCGCTTCCTTGGCCAGCAAGGCCGCCTTTTCCTGGGTGCCTACAATGCCGACCCCCACCAAAACGGGCGGGCAGGAATTGCCTCCTGTCAATAATGGAGATAAAGGTGCGCATAAACTATGCAACAAGCAACCTCTCATTACTTGCTGGTATAAATTTTGGCGCTTTCCGCATAAAGATCCCCACCCAGCACATCATTTACCACGATCACCGGCAAATCTTTCACCACCAGTTCACAGACGGCCTCATCTCCCAATTCCGGATAGGCTATAACCCTGCACGACTTGACGGAACTGGCGATTAGAGCCGACGCACCGCCCACGGCGGCGAAATATACCGCCTTGTGTTTTTTCAAGGCATTAATCACTTCGGGAGAACGGGATCCTTTTCCAATCATGCCTTTTACTCCATGGTCAATAAGTAGAGGAGTGTATGGATCAAATTTTTCGCCGTTGGAGGGGCCTGCCGACCCGCACATATGTCCAGGTTTAACCGGCGAAAATGATACGTAGAATAAAACCTGGTAGGCTATTGGAAAGGGTAATTTTTCGTTCTTCCTCAACGACTCCACCATTTTTTTGTGCGCCTCTTCCTCCGCCGTATAAATAATCCCGCTTAACAACGCCCGCTGCCCTATTCTCAATTTTTCCACTATCGAACTGTATAAAGGCGTGGTCAATTTAATTTGTGACATCTTGTTACCTCCTTTTGCTGTTAACTCAAAAGCCAGCAGGGTAACGCCGGCGGGTGGTCACAAACGGCAGGTCAGTTATGCCAGACCATATTCTCTAAATCAGCAAAATTAAAGCTCCATTGAAGAATCGGGCCCCAGCATTATCACCGCTATTATCGCTGAGGCCCGATTCGGCAACGGACTCGGAGTCAAAAGCTTAATCTAAGTTATGTCTCTACAATAAACCTGGGGATGAAATATGGACAGTTGTCCGCTATATTTCTGTTCACAACTGGCTTAGACAACCAAAATGAACCCTTGTGATCCACTTCTTCCCTTATACAATCGGCCTTACCGGGCATGTAGTCATCAGTATTTTCAGGCACTGGAAAAAAATACCGGCAATTATCGCAATAAGCCACTATTAATACCCCCTCCGCTGCCTTTTATTTTATAAACTACCTGCCTTTATATTCCGGAGCCCTCTTCTCAGCAAAGGCTTTAAACCCTTCTTTTCTATCTTCGGTGTCGCGCAGAATACCCCACATTAAATGAGAAAATGCGATGGAGTGTTCAAGAGGCAGATCCCTTCCCAAAACCGCCGCCTGCTTGGCCGCTTTAACGGAAAGCGGCGCATTTGAAGCAATCCTTTTTGCGTATTTCATGGCCACACTCATTAATTCCGCCGGTTCTACAAGATCACTAATTAAACCAATCCTATAAGCTTCCTCAGCGTCAATCATCTCACCCGTTAAAAGCATCTTCATGGCTATAGACTGCGGTATTGCCCTGGGGAGACACTGGGTCCCATTCAACCCGGCAAGGCTGGCCACCTTAACCTCAGTCAACCCGAATGTAGCCTTTTTCGATGCTATTCTTAGATCACATTCCAAAGCCATTTCCAAACCGCCGCCGATCGCATAACCATTTATAGCGGCAATTATCGGCTTCCACATTTTCATATACGGAATGATCGGCTGTCCTTCGTTCAAATATATGGAAGCCATACATTCCGTAGGCGGAGGGGTTTTTTTCATGTCCGTTCCGGTGCAAAAAGATTTTTCTCCGGCGCCGGTCAGGATCGCCACCCGGATATCCCGATTTTCCTTGACTTCCGTCCATATTCCTTTAAACTCTTCCAGTGATTCCGGATCCAGAGCATTCATGGCCTCCGGCCTGTTTAATGTTATAATCGCAACATGACCCTCTTTTTCAAAAAGTATGCCCATTTTAGTTACTCCTTTCAATAATGGTAATTTATTACATTTCAAACAGGTCATAACCCTTATTCTTTTTCAATAATTCCCTGGCCACCAACCAGCGGTGAATTTCCGAGGGACCTTCCACAATACGTAAAATACGCACCAGCCGGTAAATATATTCTATCGGCATCTCTTTGCTCAAACCGAGCCCTCCGTGGATTTGTATGGCGCGGTCCGCCACCCGGGTCAACATTTCGGTGGCGTAAACTTTAACCATCGCCGCTTCCAGGCGGAGATCCTTTATTCCCTGATCCGCCTTCCAGCACGCATGATAGGTCATAAGGCGCGCTGCATTAAGTTCCATCGTTGAATCGGTAATCCACCATTGAATAGCCTGACGATCAGCCAGAGGTTTGCCGAATGTATGCCGTATGTTAGCCTGTAGAATCATAAGCTGGATAAGCCTGTCCGCCATGCCCAGGCAACGGGCGGCCAGCTCCATTCTGCGGACACCGAAGCGATTCTGCAATGGCACGAACGCCTGGCCGACTTCACCCAGCACCTGACGATCATCAAGCTCCACATTATCATAAATAAGCTCATACGTTTGCATCTCGCCTATACTGGGAATATTTCTGCCAATAGTAAATCCGGGTGTCCCCCTATCCACAAGAAATGCGGTAAAACCACCTTTTTTGCCTTTATTCCTATCATTTACAGCGATGGTAATAAAAAAATCGGCCTTGGGCCCGAAGCTGATAAATATTTTCGTGCCGTTTAACACCCATTTATCACCGCGGCGGTCCGCCCTCAAACTGATGTTGCTGGCGTCACTACCGGCATTGGGCTCCGTCATGGCCAGCGCAGAGGTTTTTTTAGCGTTAACGTACGGCAATAAATATCTTTCACGCTGGTCCTGGCTGCAACATTCCACCAGATAATTAAGGTTCGGCGCATCCGGCGGCAGCGTAAACGGCACAATCGACCTGTTCAATTCCTCTACCACCAAACACTTAGCCAGGTGCCCCAACCCCTGCCCACCATACTCTTCCGGGACTTCTATGCCCCACAGCCCCAATTCTTTCGTCTTTTCCAGCAGCTTTTTTTCTTCCTCGGGAGGCAAAACGGGTGTATCGGTCAGCCCCCTGCTTGCTTCACGCTCAATAACGGTTGTTTCCAAGGGCATAATCTCACGCTCGGTAAATTTACGCACCATATCCTTCAACATGACATACTCTTCCGGCAATGAAAAATCCATGTACAATCCTCCCTACATTAAATTTTTTTTAACCTGACACTAAAAACCTGATTTAATCTAAAATACCTTCCGTCTTTAAACTGTTAAATTCATCGTCGCTCATTTGCAGCAATCCTTTTAGGACTTCTTCCGTATGCTGGCCGAGAAGAGGTGCCGGGCTGTGCAATTGCGCAGGCGTCCGGGACATCACGAGCGGCGAATTATTGTAGGCGCTCAATCCCATTTCCGGGTGATCCAGATAAACCCAGTTGCCTCTGGCGTTCAGTTGCCGATCCTCGAGAACCTCCTTTGCGTCATATAGAAGTCCTGCCCGAACCCCGGAGTTTACCAGCCTTTCGGTCAAATCCCCGCCGTTTTGAGCCGCCGTCCACTCTTCAATTTTCTCATCCAGTTCATCCTGGTTTTTCAGCCTGTTTTCATTGGTGGCATATTTTCCATCCTCAGCCCACGACGGGCTGCCCATGGCATCCTTCAGCGTCTTCCATTCATTGTCGCCGAACACGGCAATGGCGATCCAGCGTCTTTCACCCTTTACTTTATATACTCCATGCGGGGCCGTATCCAGATGGCGGTTTCCCATCCTTGTCTGAATGTTGCCGTTAACGGCGTAATCCATTACTGCAAGGGGGCTGACAGAAATAGCTGCTTCCGATTGCGGCATTTCAATGTACATCCCCTCACCGGTCTTCCTGCGGTGCCTTAGTGCGGCAACAACGGCATAAGCGGTGTGAGTGGGAACGGCCACATGGTCCGTATAATTTGTCCCGGTGCCAAAGGGCTCCTTGTCCGGAAAACCGCTCAGGTGATTAAACCCGACCAGAGCATTCAACGTAGCGCCAAAACCCATATAATTGCTATGGGGCCCTGTAGATCCCTGCATCGACATGGTCACAAAAATAATATCAGGCTTTATCTTTTTTACGTCTTCGTATCCCAATTTCCACTTTTCCATTACCCCCGGCCTGAAATTATTTATTACCAGGTCACTTTTTTCAATCAACCTTACGACTACTTCCCGGGCCCTTGGGTTTTGCATATCAAGCGATATGCTTTTTTTGTTCGGGTTGCGGTTACTATAGTAACCGCTCCGCTCGGTTCCCGGTATCCCGTCCTTGTACGGGCCGGCCAGACGCAATATTTCCGGACGCTTTTTCGTCTCTATGCGGATTACCTCCGCCCCGTATTCCGCCAGAAATCTTGTTGTAATCGGACCGGCGCCCACCCATGAAAAATCCGTAACCCTTATTCCTTCAAGCGGTTTCTTTGCCAATTGCCACACCACCTTCCAGCAAGGAGTTGATTTCTTCAGCCGAGTAACTCAACTCCTTCAATATTTCAATTGTATCCTGGCCGAAGGCTGGCGCCGGCCTGTTCAATTGCCACTTAAGCTTTTCTGTTTCATACGGGGCTCCGGGATAATGTATTTCTGCGTTTAATGAATCATGGCGGAGCGTCTTGAAAAATTGCCGGTACTGTAATTGCGGGTTCTCATAAATATCTTTGGGATTGCTGACCGGAAACACACAGCACTTTCTCCGCTGACTTTCCTCATACAGATACATCTTGTTGCGATTTAACGCAAACGGCAAGAAAATCTTATTGAACATTTCCTTGGACTCTTCCTTTTTGCGGTGGGCAGGTTCGGCCCACTCATCCCGGAGAAGCAGTTCCGCTCCCTCAACCTTCTCATCTATCAACCAGTGAACGAAAGGATCCCACAAATAACGGTTTTTACCCATGGCCGCCATGATGTATACATACCCGTCCTTGCACGGATATGTTCCGTAACCGGCTTCCAAACCGCCGCTGCTCCTGCGTATAATTTTTTCCAGGTCATAATATTGCGCCGCATTTTCCAACGCCGTGGTTACACAAGCCTGTATGGAAACATCTACAAACTGGCCTTCCCCGGTTTCTTCGGCATGGTACAGCGCAATCATACTGCCCATTGCCGCATACTGTGACGCCATCATATAGGCTTGATCGCCATATGCGCGGGATGGCTTGTCGTCGCCAATCCCGGCCAGATATAAAAAACCGCCCATTGCCGAACATACCATGTCCGACGGCAACCGATCCTTATACGGCCCGTCTTTCCCGAATGGAGTAATGGCTGTATATACAAGTTTTGGATTGATCCGGCTCAACCGGCCATACCCCACTCCCAATTTATCCATATAGCCCGGGGGGAAATCTTCTAATAACACATCAGTGTTATCAATTAATCTTAATAACACCTCCCTTCCTTTTTCAGTTGTTATGTCCAACACCAGCCCCCGTTTATTGGTGTTAAGATACAGATAGCGCAAACTGCCTTCCTTATTTGGAACATTTGAATAAAAGGGTCTGCTGTACCTGTCCGGATCACCTCCGGGCAACTCGACATGTATCACATTTGCACCCAAATCTGCGAACAACTTGCCCGCATATCCGCCGACCTCACCGGAGAATTCAAGCACATTAATATCCGACATAGAGGTATTGCTGACAGCATCAAACTTCACGTTTAACTTTCCCTCCTTATTCTCAGTGGGATAAACCGGATATCAGCCGGCAAACAAACTCCTCCCTCCGCAAATAAAAATGGTTTGGCCGGAAACATAGCCTGCCTCGTCACCGGTGAAAAACAGCACTCCATTGGCGATATCATTGATGGAACCAACCGTCCTGGTCGGTTGCTTTTCAATTAAGCGGCCCCTTACTTCCTCCGACAGGGCCTGCCACAGCGGAGTGTCAATCAGCCCCGGGGCTATACAGTTAGCAGTAATCCCTTTCCTGCCCAGTTCCAGCGCCAGGCTCCGGGTGAGGCTAACCACCCCGCCTTTGGAAGCGGAATAATTTGACTGTCCAATGCCACCCAGCCACGCCCGCGAGGAAATATTCACAATTCTGCCGTAATTTTGCTCTCTCATGTAGTCCGCCGCCACTTTACAACACAAGAACATTCCTTTTAAATTAACGTTTAAAACAACGTCCCAATCCTCTTCAGTCAATTTTTTAAGGGATTTATCCCGGGCCACCCCGGCGTTGTTTACTAATATATCAACCCGTCCATATTGCTCCACTATTTTTTTAAACATCGACTGGACATCAGCAATTTTAGTGATATCTGCCGCTATAGCTGTTGCCTCTCCGCCTGCCGCGCGTATCTCCCCGGCAACCCGCTCAACCTTGGCGCTGTCAATGTCGTTGATTACCACCTTGGCGCCACATTCCGCCAATTTTTTCGCAATGCCCTCTCCGATACCGCTCCCCGATCCGGTAATGATAGCCACTCTATCTTTAACTTTCATAATACTAAGCCCCCTCTCTGCTTTAAACCGACAGTGAACTGTAAATACTTTTTCCGCCGCAGATAAAGATCACCTGTCCTGTTACATAACCTGAGTCTTCCGAGGCAAAGAACAGAACTCCGTAAGCAATATCGGCAGGATCACCGATTGTTCCTGTTGGCTGTACTTTTAACAAGCTCTCCTTTGCATTTTCCGGCAGACTGTCAAACAGCGGAGTTTGAATAATCCCCGGAGCGATGCAGTTAACCGTAATTCTATGTTTGGCCAGTTCCAGCGCCAGCGTTCTGGTAAGGCTCACCACACCGCCTTTGGAAGCCGAATAATTTGCCTGTCCCGGCCACCCCAGCCAAGCACGCGACGAAATGTTAACAATGCGCCCGTATTTTTGTTCTCTCATATAGGCCACTGCCGACTGGCAGCAGAGAAAAGTGCCTTTTAAATTAACATTAATGACACTGTCCCAATCTTCCTCAGTTAACTTTAATATACTTTTATCTTTGGCTATCCCCGCATTGTTAACCAAAATATCAATACGGCCAAAATGATCAACCGTCTTCTTAAACATATCCTCTACCTGTGCTTTTTGAGTGATATCCGCATCTATACCCAGCGCTTCCCCGCCGTTGGCGCGGATTTCTTTTACGACCCTGTCGATGCTCTCCGGGTTAACGTCAATTATGACAACTTTAGAACCGTTTTCGGCAAATTTTTTGGCTACCACCTCGCCTATCCCTCTCCCGGAACCGGTAATCAGCGCAACCCTGCCCTGTGTGCTCATTTTTCCATCTCCTTTTCATTACCGAGTTAATATATGGATTGTACAGGCTGCGTTATCCAGGCCGTATACCCCGCCACCCGTCACGTGTGTCAGGGCTGCTTTGCAGTCCGGCACCTGCCGATCTCCGGCTTCTCCCCTTAAATGCCAGGTCGCTTCCACAATTTGAGCTGTCCCGGTGCATCCGGTGGGATGGCCGCAGGACAATAAGCCGCCCCGCGGGCTGAACACCACTTTGCCGCCGTAATCGGCCATGCCTTTCCTTATAAACTCGACACCTTCCCCATGTCCGCAAAAACCCATTGCCTCAGTATATAAAAACTCAGAAATCACAAAAGCGTCATGGCATTCAACCATATTGATATCCTCTGCCCCCAACCCGGCCATATGATAAGCCTCTTTTGAACCTCTGTAGGTTATTTCCATCGTAGTCATGTCTCTGAAACCATTCGTAAAAATACCGGAGGTTATTTCGCTGGCCGCTATACGGACAAGTTTAGCTCCCAGTTGCCTGGCCTTCTCTTTAGTGGCGACGATAACAGCCGCCCCCCCGTCGGCATTCGGGCAACACATCAATAAATTAAGGGGATCGCTGATCATCTTGGAGTTCAGCACATCTTCCACTGTAATGGGGTTTTGAAAGGAAGAATAAGGGTTCATCATGGCGTGCCTGCGATTCTTTACCGCCACCAGAGCAAGATCCTCCGGAGTGGCGCCGAACTCATGCATGTAACGCATGGCCCGCATGGCGTAAATACCGGGCATGGTCACTCCCTGGATACCCTCCGGGTCATTGGCGTCAGGCGCAAACGCCGTGCCGCTCGCCCTGGAGCCGGATAGATGCTGAACTCCAATTCCCATTGAAATATCGGTCCTGCCGGTGGCAACGTCTTTCCACGCCTGATGGACGGCTATGGCGCCGCTGGAACAAGCGCTTTCAACATTCGCCATTGGAACTCCGCCCAGCCCGAGGGTTGCGCAAATACGCTGCCCCAGACATATGCTTCCGGAAAGTCCACCCATTTCACCAATATAGATTGACTGAATCTCCTTGGGAGAAATACCTGAGTCTTTCACAGCAGCCATAACAGCCTGTCTCCCCAGCTCATCAACCGGCACGGCCGCTTTTTTGTGCAATTTAGTCATGCCAACACCAATAATACAAACTTCTCTTGAATTCACCTTTTAACCCCCTCTCAAACTTTTAACAGACTGGTATAAATCTATAACTTATAACTTTATTTCCATTGCTGTCCTGACGGACCACACCGGCAACAACTTCCAATTCCATCCCAATTTTGATTTCGCCAATCTTCTCGGGAGGCATGTCAATCTGGGCTCCAACCCTCACCCCTTCAGGGAAATCAATATATCCTACCGCCAAAGGAGCCTTCAGTCCGGGCTGCGGGACATTCATCACGGTATAGGTATACAGCTTTCCTGTACGGCCAAGCGGTTTTTTCTCCAGCTCATCCGACCAGCAGTCAGGGCAGATCGGTAATTTGGGAAACCACATTTTCCCGCATTTCTTACAGCTAAAGCCTATCAGATAAGGCTTTTCCCCATTGTCCGGCACGACAAAAAAATCCGGATGAAAAACAATCTGTTGTTGTTCGTTGTTCTGGTTTTTATCCAATTTTTTTCCTCTCCCCTCATATTTTTACTTGTTACTGCCAACCCCGGTCATACCGCCGATGGTCACATCCCACGGGCCGCTATTCAGCAAGATTTCTTCGTAATCCTTAACGTCCTCGGGAAATATACTGGGGAAACCTTTAAAAACATTTTCCCTGCCCAACTGGTCATATTTCCAGGTGGCAAAATCGTGAAAGGGAATAATGTCGATTCCCTCTATGGACTGCCCCAGATCACCTGCAAAACGGGCAACCGCCCTTGGGAATCCCAGGTCCCAGTAATTTACGCTGTGAATTATGGGAAGCCTCAGCCTTATCCTGGTTCCTTTCTCCGCCATCTTTTTGGCGTTGGATAATATAATTTCATTTGAAAGACCGGTCCACTTAATGTGCTTTTCATTATCCAATATTTTAATATCAAGGAGTACCAGGTCGACGTATTCCAAGATTTTCTCCAAGACTTCCCACTTGGCGTAGCCGGTGGTGTCCAGCGCTGTGTTCAACCCTTCCTTCTTAGCCTGCTTCAACAGCTTAACTGCAATCTCCGGGTGGAATAAAGGCTCGCCACCCGCCAACGTCAACCCTCCGCCGGAAGACTCATAAAATAGCCGGTCACTTTTTACTTCATTCATTATTTCATCCAGCGGCATAACCTTGGCCACTTTTGTCAAGGCCCCGTATTTACAGCCATCGACACATTTCATGCATCTGTCGCATATACCTCTGTCAATCTGGGGAGGCAACATTTCAGCAGACTGGTCCTCCATCTTCCGTAAAGCAACCGCACCTCCGGCGCAACATGATGCGCCCATATCCGGCGCATCGCTTTCGACACCCGGCAGCCTGATTGCGCCTACCGGGCACACTTCGGCACAGTATCCGCACCGAACACATTTATCAACATTCTGATAAAATTCCTGATATGCGTTTATGCATTCAACATTATGACACCATGCACACTTCAGGGGACATCCTTTCAGAAAAACAGTGGTTCTTATCCCCGGGCCGTCATTAACCGAAAAGCGCTGGATATTGGTGATCAGCGCCTCATCTTTCCCGGCTGCCACCATACACATTTTTCCCCTTACCTCCTCCGTTGCCCTTTTCCCATACTGTCCTTCAAGTTGACCTGCAATTTTTTAAGCTTTCGCATTAATCATCCGGGAAGCTTTAAGTGTGGGGAGGACACCTTCCCTACAGGAAGATGCCCCCCTCTCTTGTTATTCTTTTCGGACTTATACGGAAGAAAGTTTTAGCAAGTGTTTACCGGCTCTCAAGACTTTTATTTACATCCCTTCCTTGATGCTCTGAGCGCGGGACGGTTTGGTCTCGAACTTGTCGCAAGCCTGATCACTTAGCGAAACCATCTTCCCTGGAATTACCGACTGGGCAATCCCGCTTGTTGAATCGCTTGCATCCGACTCATATTTGCCTGAGATACAGATACCCTTTGTGGGATCTCCCACGTCCACTTTGCCCCAACGGCATTGTCTGCAGGTAGCCATTTTATCATACCCCTTTCTTTTTTATCACGGCGGGCATGGGGTAGGATTACCCCATGCCAACACCGTACAAACTGCTAATTAAACTGTTGCTCAGTACGGGCAATGATGGCGTCCTGAGCGCTGCGCGGGAGATTGATAAATCTGGCGCTGTAGCCCGCTATCCGCACAATCATGTCTTCCCACTTTTCGGGATCTTTCTGAGCCTCCAGCATGTCTTTGGTATCGACCACATTAAACTGTACATGGTCGATATTCGCATCATGCCATGCCTTCATGTAACTGGTCCAGATTTCAAACCCTTTTTCGCTCCTCATGATGGAGACCGGCAAGCGCTGATTGAGCTGGATAGCCTTATACCTGTCCTGAGGTATCTTAGACATGGTCTTGATGACGGCGGTGGGTCCCTTCTTATCCATTCCGAGATAGGGGGAGCAGCCGCCATCCGCCAAAACCTCCCCGTGTCTGCGACCGTAAGGAAGGGCGCCGACACGCGGTGATCTGGTGGAAAAGAGCGACACGGTCTGGGGCACACCTACTGGATGCATGCCGCTGTACTGGGTCTGATCATAATACTTGTCAGCCACCATGTGGTACACCTTTTTCCCTATATCATCGACATAATCGTCATCGTTACCCCACTTGGACACCGCTATACAATCCCGCCTCATCTCTTCAAATCCCTGCCAGTTAGCCCTTAAGGCCTGGACAAACTGTTCCATGGTATACTTCTTGTCGTCAAAGACGAGCTTCTTCAGCGCCGCCAGCGAATCGGTGGCGTCAACTATCCCCAGGGGATTGCTCCAAGTATTCGGATACTTTTTATTTTCAAAGGCTCCGAGGCCTTCCTCCACACAGATGTCATCCATCAATGCCAGGAACGGACTTTCGCAATACTTTATTTCCGCGCGGCGGGTGACGTCTCTGCTCCTGAAGTGCAGGGTTACGGCGTTCTCCACCTGTTTCTCAAGGGCTTTAAAAACATCGTCAATGGACTTAAAATTGACCGGATCACCGGTTTTGGGCCCCATCTGCAGTTTGGTGAGGGAGTGATCAAAGCCGTCACTCATCGCCAGTTCCATGCATTTGGCCAAGTCAATGCATCCTCCGCCCTCGGTCCTTGTCTTCTGGGTGCCCCTCCGCTTGTTTACCCCCGGCGCCATACACAGGACCAGCGCCCAGTGCGCAGCCTCATCCGGCGGAATCTTGAAGTATTCTATCAGATGCTTGATGGCTTTCTCATCATGCTTGATGGAAGGAAAACCAAAACCCTGGGCGATATTCTCAAAAACCAGGCGCCTGGTTTTTTCGTTAATCTTCGGACTGTACCTGAAGGCCAATGACGGTTCGGGCGTCCTTATATTCAAAGACGCTTCCAGAATAACATCTGTATAATCGGTGCACGCGTCATTGCCATTCTCATCAAGTCCGCCCAGGGTAATGATATGCAGGTCATTGGCCCCCGGCTGGCCTTCGCGGTAAACCCTTCCCTTGGCGATGCCGCGCTCGCATACTTTGAGCCTTTCCAATTCGCAAAGTTCAACGGCCTCTTCCCTGGTCATGGGCTGGACTGTTTTGTCAATAACGCTGGCTTTGTAATAGGGCCACAGTATCCTGTCCCCCAGATGGGCGTACCCCGAAGCGTAACGCTCCATAGAATGGCATATCTCATAGCAGAACCATTTCGACTGCATGGCGTCCCTTAAGCCCTTGGCCGGCTCGGCGGGAACCCGCCAGCAGATATCGGCGATTTCCAGAAGTTCTTTTTTTCTTTTCGGTGTTACATCAAAATTCTCAGCCACTGCTTTGGCCAGCCTGCTATACCGCCTGGCCCATCTGACAATGGCCTTGCCGGATATGATCATCGACCGCCATACATCGATCTTGTCCAACAGCGGGAGGTTTTCTTCGCCGTTCCAGGGATATGATCTCAGTTTGGCAAAGGCCTTCTCTATTTCTTCCTCGCACCATGCTATCCGCTTTTCCAACCCGTCCTCAAGGATGCTCATGTAAGGAGGGGCTACATTCATGTAGGCGGCTACATAGGGCGGCGTCTCGATAATGGCCCAGGGCATGGAAATATCCATCTCATGCTTGCTGAAATATGGAGAGCACTTGTCCTGGAGACCGAACGGCTTCCAGTACTCGGTAAGCTCCCTGGCCTCATCCCTGTTCTCATCAGACATGGCATCGCTTTCCACCAGGTCGATGGTCGGGAAAAAGCCCATCTCGGGATAAAGACATAAAATATCAGGCTTCTCACAATGGTCGCCGACAATCAATTCCTCATCCTGAATGTAAATGCTGCAATTATCCAGGAAATGCGCCAGACATTTGGCCCTTCTTATTATTTCAGGATCCCCGACGCTCGCTTTGTGAGCCTCGGTATACAAACGCAGTCGCTCATTGCCCACCTGCACCTCGGGCCTGACATACTCTCCCCCGGAAACATGCTTCCAGCGACAGCGGCCATATAAGAATTTTGTCCTTTCCGTGCTTCCAGGATTTTCTTTACTTTTCGGAGCAGCGCTCACAGCCATTTAAAAATCCTCCTCTTTATTTAGTTAATGATAATTATTATTGAACATTGAGCTTGGGAGTAAATTTTTTGCAATCTTTGGCCGACGAATTTCCGTCAACCGGTTGGGACAGCCAGAATTTTCCCTTGTGGTCCACCATTTCCCGGATGCATTCGCTTTTTACTTCCTTATCCGCATCTTCGGAAGCTGCAAAGAAAGATTTGCAATTTTTGCAGACAGTCATTATTTCACCTCCTTTATAATAAACTCAACTGTCAAAATTTTCGTACAAAACTGGCTTTTTCGATATTTAATACATTACTTCAAAAATCATGCCAGTCACACCATCTCTTACAATCAGCCTTAACCGGTTACATTTTTTGCAATAATGCAGTTGTTTTAATAGAGAGAAAAACTCCTTAACCCTTGAATTATAAGGATTGGCGGTGTTTTGCATTTTTGCAGAGAATATGCAAACACAATAATGACTGCTGCCTGATTACAGTTTTGTGCGGGTCTAGGAGGCTGTTGAAAAAGTCCATCTGCGGCGTTGCGGCAGCGGCTTCAATGCTCAACGTACAAGGAGTACGCCTCCGCTTGAAGCCTTGCCGCGCCTTGCATCTGGAGCTTTTTGAACAGCCTCCGGTTGTAGTCGAATAAGTACTTTGTTGACCTCTTAATATAGTTTTGCAACACTCTCCTAGAGTTTAAACACCCGGCAAGCGTTTTCAAATAATACAGCCTTTTTCGTTGCGTCTTTGACAGGCAGTTCCAGTAACTCACTTTTACACCGGGAAAGCCCGAGGCCGTTGGTAGCCCAAAAAACCTTTTTCCGGCCCGGCCCGTCCATAAACCGAACCAGGGCGGGGTCAAGAGAGGAGGGCATGTAAGCGCCGATATTCCCGTAAACGTTCGGGTGCCGCCAGATCATGGATATCCATTCGCTTACCCAGGGCCAGCCGGTGTGGGTGAGAACCATCACCAGGCTGGGGAAATGAATGGCTACCTCGTCGGCAAGCATGGGGTGCAGCTGGTCGCTGGGCAGGGGTTCCGCCGACTGGCCGGTTTGCATGCATACCGGAATGTCCAGTTCCAGGCACTTGGCGTACAGGGGATAATACCTCTTATCATTTAAAGTCAGGCCGAAGCTGCCCGTTTGTATCCACACATACTTAAAGCCGTGTTCTTTAACCGCCCTGTCTATTTCCTTAAGGCTTTCTTCAATTTTAAGGGGGTTATAGCCGGCGCCGCCCACCACTTTTCCCCCGGATTCCTTAATCCATCCGCCAATCTCATCTATGGTGGCGTAACCGCTTACGTATTTCTGGTCGCGCTGGGACCATTGCACCATCTGGTCGACGAATATGTATTCCACGCCGATCTCATCCATTTCCGCCATGGCATCCTTAAGCGACCCCTTGACCCCCATAGCCAGCATTGCCTTCCAGGCGTCTTCCAGCCTTTCTACGCCTGCTCTCTTCAGCACACCGCCAAAAGTGGTGGCCGCCATGGTTTGAAACTCATAGCTTCTAAACATGGCCTGCAGATGTTCCAGGCTGACGTAGAATGGTCGGCACATGGTATCGACGGCCTTGATTTGCTTCATCTCTTCCGGTGAAATTGCGCTCTTTTTTTCCGACATGCAGTACACCCCCTAAAAATGTGTAATTTTTCCTAACGGCCCGTGAAAGCAGGTTTCCGCCTTTCCTTAAAGGCTGTCAGCCCTTCCCGGCTGTCCTCGGTGGAACTGCACAGGGCCGTCAGCGCAGCCTCCAGCAATTCTCCGCACTCACCGGTCAGTTCACAGCCGCCCCGCACGGACTGAAGGATTAACCTCACCGCCGCAGGAGAATGGGAGGCGATCTGGCCGGCCAGTTCCAGCGTCTTTGTCAGGAGCTCCCCTGCCGGCACCACCCGGTTGACCAAGCCAATCCGGTGAGCCTCCGCCGCCCCCAACCGGGACCCCGCCAGAAGGTATTCCAGGGCCAGAGTTTTACCGACGGCCTTGGGAAATCTCTGGGTGCCCCCGAAACCCGGCATTAACCCCAGACTTACCTCGGGAAATGAGAAATAAGCGTTCTCTACGGCAATACGCAACGGACAGGCCAAGGCAAGTTCAAAACCTCCACCCAGGGCAAATCCGTTAACCGCAGCAATCACCGGTTTTTCCATCTCTTCCATCAGACGCAAAACTTTTTGTCCCTGCCGGAGAAAAGTCCACAGCTCCAGAGGTGAGCGGGAAGTAATCTCATCCAGGTCGGCGCCGGCCACAAAAGCCTTTGTGCCGGACCCGGTAAGGACAACCACCCTGATGTCGCCTTGTTCAACCTGCTCCATCGCAGACTCCAATTCCCGGAGCAGATCATAATTCAGTGCGTTCAACTTGTCCGGCCTGTTAATGGTTATCAGCGCCACTTTTTGTTCCAACTCTTCGTAAAGCAGCATTTTACTCTGCATAGGGCTTTCCCCCTTTAACTTTTTACAACTTCCGGACGGGAAGTTTATTTTCCGGTATAGTCATACACTCCCCGACCGGTTTTCCGGCCCAGCCGCCCGGCCTTGACGTATTTCGCCATCAGCGGGCAGGGGCGGTATTTTTCTCCCAGAGTGGCGTGCAGGTGTTCCAGAACCCGCAGGCGCGCATCCAGGCCCACCAGGTCGCCAAGTTCCAGCGGTCCCATGGGGTGATTCAGGCCCAGCTTGATGGCCTTGTCTATGTTTTCTGCGCTGGCTACCCCTTCCTGCAGCAAATAAAAAGCCTCATTGCCAATCATGGCGTTGATCCGGCTGGTGACAAAACCCGGGAATTCGTTCACCTCCACCGTTTCCTTACCCATCCTGACAGCCACGCTTTCGGTGGCAGCCATGGTCCCGTCAGAGGTTTCCAGCCCCCTTATGATTTCAATCAGCTTCATCAGATGCACCGGATTAAAGAAATGCATCCCGATTACCTTATCCGGCCGGCCTGTGGTGGCGGCAATTTCAGTTACGCTCAGGCCCGATGTGTTGGTGGCCAGAATGGCGTGGGGTGGGCAGGTGCGGTCCAGATCCCTGAATATTTCTATTTTCAGGGTGATTATCTCCGGGACGGCCTCAATCACAAAATCCGACGCACTTGCCGCCAAGGTGCGGTCGGTGGTGGCTTTAAGCCGTTTCATGGCCGCTTCCTGCGCTTCCGGCAAAACCTTACCCAGTTGCACTCCCTTTTGCAGATTCTTTTCGATCATCTGGATGGCGCTCTGGAGAATCTTTTCATCCGTGTCCACCAGGAAAACGTCATAACCACCCACGGCGCCCATCTGGGCAATGCCCCGGCCCATAGTGCCGGCGCCGATCACTGTCAAAGTTTTTATCTCCATTTATCCTCCGTCCGGGGGAAACAGCCCCACCGGCCCTCCCCTCTTTAATCTAGTCCTTAAGTATTTCCCGGGCGATAATGGTGCGCTGAATCTGGCTGGTGCCCTCCACAATCTGCGTCATCTTGGCGTCCCGCATCATCCGCTCAACCTTATAATCCTGGATGTAGCCGTAACCGCCCAGCACCTGCACGGCGTCCGTGGTCACCCGCATGGCCAGATCGGCCGCATAGCGCTTGGCCATGGAGGAGTGCATGCCGCCCTGCAGGCCCTGGTCTTTGCGCCAAGCGGCATAGCGGACCAACCACCGGGCTGCTTCAATTTCGGTGGCCATGTCGGCCAGTATGAACTGTATCCCCTGCAGTGATGCAATGGGGCTCCCAAAGGCATTTCTTTGCCGGGCGTAGTCCCGGGCAATCTCGTAGGCCCCCTGGGCAACGCCCAGCGCCAGGGCGCCGTTGGTGATCCGCCCGCCCTCCAGGCCCTTCATCAGCATGGAGAAGCCCTTGTTTTCCACGCCTCCCACCAACTGGTCAGCCGGTACCCGGCAATCTTCCAGGACCACCTCGCAGATGTGCGTACTGCGGACCCCCATTGTTTTTTCCACCTTGGGCACCGACAAGCCGGGAGTGCCTTTGGGTACTATAAATATCCCGATTCCCCGCGCTCCCGCCCCCGGGTCGGTTTTGGCGGCAATGGTGATCACGTCGGCCACATCCGCATTGGTAATAAAACACTTCTGCCCGTTTAAAACATAGTGGTCGCCGTCCCGCTTCGCATTGGTGCGGATGCTGGCGGCGTCCGACCCGGCGCCGGGCTCGGTCAGCCCGAAGGCCGCCAGCATCTCTCCTGACGCCAGCGGCGGCAACCAGCGCCGGCGCTGTTCTTCCGTCCCATGGCCGTAAATAATCTCCAGCACCATGTTATGGATGAAAATGAAACCCATAGCCCTGTGTACCCGTCCCAATTCCTCCCCGATCAGGGCGGCGGTTACCTTGTCTAAATCCGAACCGCCATATTCCCCGGAACAATACATGCCTGCCAAACCCAGTTCCGCCATCTTCTCGAAGACACTGCGGGGAAAGTAGGCCTTTTCTTCCCACTCATCTGCAAACGGTGCCAGCTCATTTTCGGCAAAACGGCGGACCATGGCCTGAACCTGCACCTGTTCCTCAGTTAACTGAAACAACGGTCATCCCTCCAATTCAAGCTGTCACCAACCGGCTATAACTAATTCATTGGTTACTGTAGATATTTACGCAACTTAGCTGCCCGGCTCCCCCGATGTTGTGGGTCAGACCCAGCCTGGCGCCGGACACCTGGCGCTGTCCGGCCTCCCCCCGCAACTGCTCAAAGATTTCGCAAGCCTGGGCCACCCCGGTGGCTCCCACGGGATGCCCTTTGGCCTTTAAGCCGCCGCTGACGTTACAGGGCTTTTCACCCCCGAAACAAGGGCCGCCGGAATCGATCCACATTCCTCCCCGTCCTTTTTCACAAAAACCGAGATCTTCGTAGGTGATCAATTCAGTGCAGGTAAAACAGTCATGCAGTTCCGCCACGTCGATATCCCGGGACTTGACCCCGGCCATATCATAGGCTTCTTGCCCGGCCCTGATGGTGGCCGGCCATTCCGTGTAGGTGCTGCGCAGGTGTGAATGAGCCACATCCACCCCCAACCCGGTGCCAATCAGGAAAACCGGCTTATCGGTATACTGCCGGGCCCGTTCCGGAGTGGTCAGTATGAGCGCCGCAGCTCCGTCCGTGGTGGGACAGCAGTCATAAAGCCCCAGTGGCCAGGATACCATAGGGGCTCTTAGAACCTGTTCCACGGTGATCTCAACCCGGTAAAAAGCATGGGGATTCATTACGCCGTGCCGGTGGTTCTTAACCGCCACCTTGGCAAAGTGTTCCCTGGTGGTGCCATAGGCATGCATGTGGGCGGTTCCGTTCTGGCCGAAAACCATCGGGGCCGTGGCGCCCCTTGGATGCCACCAGAGATGCGACATGATTCCCCGGTTGGCCACCAGGCTGGCCCGGGAAGGCACGTCCCGCATTTTTTCGGCGCCCACCACCAGTACTGTCTCGTAAATTCCCGCCATCACGGCGCAGGCCGCATTGCGGATGGCGTCGCTTCCCGAGGCGCAGAGGTTCTCGATCCTGGTCACCGGGATGGACAGCAAGCCCAGCGGTTCGGCCAGAGAGGAACCTGATATCAGTTCGCGCCGGATCAGGCTTCCCTGGACGGTACTCAGCCAGGCAGCCTGGATGTCCCCTTCGTCGATCCCCTTGTCTACGCTCTTCAGACAGTTGCGGTAGGCCTCCACAATCATATCATCGTAACTCTGGTGGAACAGCTCGCCAAAATCCGTCATGCCGGCACCGATAACAGCCACCTTGAAGTTCTTTTTACCCGCCATAATTATGATCCCCCTTAAATGCCGCCGTTTCAGGCAATGGCTTAAACTTGTAGCCGTACTTCGGCAACCCCAATTCCTCACCGCACCGCCGGAAAACCAATTCCACCGGCATACCGATTTTTACCTGGGCAGTGTCAACGGGCAACATTGATCCGCTGACCTTGCCCCCGCGCACTCCGCCGGCGCCATCCAGCTTTACCGTACAGACCACGATGGGAACTTCCTCGGGGCCGATGGGCGACACGTACTGGGTGTTATAGGTCACAATGCGGCCGCGGCGGGGCAGATTCACCTTTTTAAACGACTGTCCGCGACAATCAATGCAATAGTCCCGGTAAGGGTAGTTCAAGGATCCGCAGCTGCTGCACTCCAGGGCCTTTAGCCCCAGCAGGTATTCTATGTCCCGGATCATCCCCGGCTGGGTACCGTAACCGGAAACGGGATCTGGCAGAGCCGGCGGCACTGAAATCAGCCCCACCCGCTTGGCATAGGCCGGATAACTCAGGTAGGTTTTTTCACCGGTTACCTCGGCCAGGGTGACCGCCAGTTCTTTCCTGGCGGCAAGGTCCCCGGTCAGATTCACCGCCAGGGCATCGCTTCCAGCCCCCGAACCGTAACTTATTACCAGCGCCTTCTCGCCCGGCATCCCCCGTTCCATGACGGTCACCAAACCCAACAGCGGGGCCGCTGCGCCGGTATCTCCCAAAAGCGGCGCCAGGTTGGCCGGGATGGCCGCTTCCGCAGGGATTCCCAGCAGTTTGGCCACCGCCTGAATACTCCGGCCATCCGGCTCTGCAGCGGTCAGGTAGTTAAACACAGATCCCTTCAAGCCCAGCCGGGACATCAGGGACTGCCCCGCACTAACTACCGCCTGCTGGTAGCCGCACTCCTTTTCCAGGCGGCTGTCGTCATGCCGCCTGATCATCCTCTCCCCGCAGGGGCGCCACATGTTGGTAAACTCGCTGGTGTAGGAAGCCGACCCTAAAATCCCGGCAATCACCTTTTCTTTTCCCACCACCAGGGCCACCGCCCCGGCACCCAGACTTTGCTCCAACATATCCCCGGCCCTGGCCAGCCGGTTATCACTGGCAATCACCAGGCCCAGGCTGATCTCCCCGGTACGCACCAAGGCAAGACAGTTGATCAGCGCCACCGTCCCAGCCCGGGTGGTACGGCCAAGGTCAACCGCCAGGGCTTCCGCCGGGACGCCTAACGCCGCCTGGATCACCGCCGCCGCTGACTTCTCCTCACAGGGGACTGACGCGCTGGCCAGATAAACAGCCCCCACTTTTTCCGCCTCCACCCCGGCGTGCGCCAGCGCCCGCTCCGCCGCCGCAACAGCCATTGTTACGGCATCTTCATCAAAATCAGCCACAGCCTTTTCATTAACGCCCGCAACATTACCGGCCGATGGCCATACCGTTTTGATTTCTTTGGTTGTAATCCGCAATCCGGGTATATATGCCCCATAACCAACAATCCCGGCCAATACAACCACCCCTTTTTCTAAAATCTATTCAAAAATGTTTCTGTTCTGATCAGTCATCTTCCTCGAAAGGCCAACTGGGCAGTTGCATGCGCAATATTTTATTTTCCCTGAAGCCCAGGGCATATTCGGCCAAAATTATTTCCTGGATTTCGCTGGTGCCGGTGTATATCATGGCCCCCTTGGCGTTGCGCAGATACCTTTCCAGCGGGTAGCGGTTTAAATAAGCATAGGCCCCGTGAATTTGAATGCTGTGGGAGGCCGCTTTAAACGCTGCATCGCAAGCATACCACTTGGCCAAAGCTGTTTCCCGGCCGCACTGTTTACCCTCGTTTTTCAGCCAGCCCACCTTATACACCAGCAACCTGGCGATCTCGGCGCCGGCCGCTATTTCGGCAATCATGGACTGCACCAACTGCAACCTGCCGATTGGCTGGCAAAATGCCTGCCTTTCCCGGCCATACTTAACGCTGGCATCCAGGCACCCCTGGATTACTCCCACGGCGCCCGCCGCCACAGTGAAGCGGGCATTGTCTACACTGCTAAAGGCAATGGTTGAACCTTCACCCTCCTCACCCAGCATGTTTTCAACAGGCACACGCACATTATTTAAGATCAGCTGGCCGGTATCAGCCAGACGGATATACATCTTTCCATAAATATTTTGTGTTTGCACCCCCGGAAAATTGCCGTCCACAATAAAACATGAAATATTTTTTTTGTCCCCGGCGGGACCGGTGCGGGCAAAGACCAGGAAAACATCGGCCACATTGATTAACGACACCCACATTTTGGTGCCGTTCAAAATGTAATAATCCCCTTCCCTTACGGCTGTAGTGCTTATATTGTTAATATCGGATCCATCCTGGCTCTCAGTGATGGCAAACGCCCCAATGACCTGCCCCTTGGTGGCCGGAACCAGATACCTGTGCTTTTGGTCCGCAGTACCCCACTGCAACAGGGTCAGGGCAAAGGCCGCCACATGCGTGGTGATGGTCAGGCGCGCGCCGGTGTCTTCTTTTTCCAGTTCCTCGCAGGCGATGGCCAGGCAGTTATAGTCCAGCCCGCTGCCCCCGTACTTTTTTGGAATACAGATCCCCAGTACGCCCAAGAGGCCTATCTTGGATAAAAATGACCGGTTGTATGAGGCAAACTCATCCTCGTTCTGAACCATGGTGGCGATCTCATTTTCGGCAAATTCCCTTACTTTTTCCCGGGTCATTTTCTGTTCTTTGGACAATTCAAAATACATTTGTCCCCGTTCCTTCCGTTAATATTTGGCACCCGGCGCCAGCTACCGGTATATATGGAGGGAACTTCACCCCAGTTTTAATCTATTCCGTTGCGATCCAAAAACGATATCACCCGGCGGGCCATGGCCGAACAGTAGACCGTCAGCACCCTTTCCTTGGACCAGCCTGCCCTCAGCAGCCCGGTGTGGTCTAAGTCTGCATATCTCCTCTTTCACTTACCGGTAAATCCGGGTGTGCGCTTTTCAAAAAAAGCCCTCGCCCCTTCCCTGTGGTCCTCTGTTTGCAGGCATATATCCTGTGCCCACGCCTCGGCGTCAAGAATGGTCTGGAAATCCTTTTCATAGGTCTGATTTAATATGGTTTTCATATAGCCCAGCGCCAGGGAGGGACCCCGGGCCAGTTCCTGCGCCATTTCCATGGCTGCAGGAAGTAATTCGCCCGGCGGCGCCACCTTGTTTACCAGACCAAGGGCGTGGGCTTCACCAGCGCTGATTGCGCTTCCGGTCATCATTAACAGCTTGGCCTTGGGTAAACCGATAACCCGGGGCAGCAGATACATGCTCCCGTTGTCGGGAATCAACCCCACCTTGACAAAGGCCTGGGAAAACATACTGCCCTCTGCGGCAACAACAAAATCACAGGCCAGGGCTATACTCCAGCCGGCGCCGAAAGCATTCCCGTTGACTGCCGCTATCACCGGCTTTTGCATGCCGCGAATAATATGCACCAGTTCACAGCCATTGCGCACCAGTTTATTGCCCTGGCCCGGTTTTAAGTTTCCCATTGCCCTCAGGTCGCCGCCGGCACAAAATGCCTTCCCCCTGCCTGTAATCACAACCGCCCTGACGTCGTCATCCTTGGCCAGGTCAGCCATCACATTTCTGAGCTCGGCGCGCAGCTCCTTATTCAGGGCGTTCCGCGACTCCGGTCGGTTCAGGAAAACCACGGCTACGGCGCCGTCCTTTTCCAGTTGAATAGATTCAAAATCCAACTTCAGCACTCCTCCGTTCTTCCGGGGATATCCCTGCCGGCCTTTTTAATGAGAGATACAATGCGTTATTTTTTTGCGGAATAATCGTAAAACCCGCGCCCGGTCTTCCGCCCGAGGTAACCCAGGCTGACCAGTTTTTTAAGCAGCGGGGGCGGGAAAAATCTGGTATCGGCATAGTTGTCATATAAGTCATTCATGATATGCAGCAGTGTATCCAGGCCGATAAAGTCGCACAGCTCCAGGGGGCCCAACGGATAGCCAAAGCCGTCCCTGAAGGCGGTGTCGATATCCTTTGCCGTGGCGATACCCTCCGAGTAAGCCCGGATCGCTTCCACAAGCTCGGGTATTTTTACCCGGTTGGTAATAAAGCCGGGCACGTCCTTCACCACCACCGGAGTTTTACCCAGCTTCAGGACAAAGTCATACGCAGTTTTATAGGTGTCGTCGTCTGTCTCCATACCCCTGATAATCTCTACCAGTTTCATCACCGGCACCGGGTTATGAAAGTGGATGCCGACGAATTTGTTCTGGCGTTTTGTCACCGATCCCATTTCACTGATCGGAAGGGCCGAGGTGCAGGACGCCAGAATGGTTTCCGGCTTCAATACGCTATCCAGCTGTGCGTGTATCTGCTGCTTTACCTCCATTTTTTCAACCACCGCTTCTATTACCAAGTCGATGTCCGGAACTTCTTTCAGGTCATTTAAGGTGGTAATGTTGTCCATTATGCTTTTCTTCCGATCAGCCATCAGCTTTCCTTTTTCCACAGCCCGGCTGAGGAACCTGTCGACAGTTGCCAGGCCCTTTTCCATGGCAGCCCGGTTGCTGTCAAACATATATACAGATAGACCCGCTTCCGCACAAACCTGAACTATCCCGCTGCCCATCTGCCCCGAACCAACCACCAGGATCTTATTGACTTCCATAATTTTAACCCCCTTTTAATTTTTTGCCGGTTTTAAAACTTGTAATGCACCGGACCGCATTTACCTGTTTCCTGAAATATGACCTTTAAACATTACTAGCAATTCCTGTGCCAAATACAAACTCCAGCGCCAATACAGAATGCCTGACCATATAAGTGAAATAATCCTCCCCGCCACCCGGGTCATTCTTGACCTCTACGATTTAACTGACCTTTTGCCAATAACTATTTTCGAGCTCTATTTCAGGGACGGTGTGGCATGAATTTAATTTTGAATTAGAAAACAGACCATTGCAAAAAGGAAATCTCCCTGCATTTATGCAAAAGAGACTCATCCGGGCCATTATCAGATTATTTCTTTGTTGCTTTGGCAAGTTTGCGAATAACAGTGGTCTGATGCACTCCCAAAACGTCAGCGACCTTGGAAGTGCTGCCGTACCTTGCCATCCCCTGCTCAATGAGCTGTCTTTCCACCTCCAGAACAGCTTTTTTAATGGGCAGTATGCCGTTAACAATAATGCTGGAACGAAAACACATTGTTTTTTGCAGCAAGTCAGCCGGTAAATCATCCAGCTTCAAAGTTGACTCATTTCCGGATGAAATAATCAGCAGCCTTTCCACAACATTTTTTAATTCGCGTACATTACCCGGCCAATCGTAGGATAAAAGCGCATTCAGAACTTCATTGGAAAATTCCTTTTTAATTTTATATTTTTTTGAAAACTTTTCCTTGTAAAAATATATTAAGGGGACAATATCTTCCTTTCGCTCCCGCAGCGGGGGAATGGTAATGGGCACCACATTCAGGCGGAAAAACAAGTCTTCACGAAAAAGATTCCGTTCGACCAGTTCCTTTAAATTCTTGTTTGTAGCTGCGATGATACGCACATTTATCTTTCGCGGCTTTGACCCGCCGAGGCGGATCACCTCCATTTCCTGAAGAACCCTTAATAGTTTAGGCTGCAAAGAAAGTGACAGGTCGCCAATTTCATCCAGGAATATATTTCCGTTATCCGCCAGTTCAAATAAACCTGCTTTTCCACTTTTTTTGCCGCCTGTAAAAGTGCCGACCTCATAGCCGAAAAGCTCCGACTCAATCAGGCTTTCCGGAATGGCGCTGCAGTTTATTTTTATAAAGGGGCCCAGGTTGCGCGAACTGTGGTCATGAATGTTTTTGGCCAGAATTTCCTTGCCCACCCCTGATTCCCCTAAAATTAAAACGGTAGAATCAACGCGGGCCACACGCAGTGACAGTTCAAAAAGATCTTTCATTGCTTTTGAATTTGCCACGATATCCAGATCTTTTAAGCTTTGTACCCGCAGTTCGGTCAGCTCCGAAGAATATTTTTGGGTTAATTGCTGGGTCTGTTCCAATTGCTGCTGCAGGAGATGTAAGCTTGTGGCATCTTTGGTATAAACAATAATATTGGAAATATTCCCTTTGGCATCCACTATTGGGGCGCCTGTTACCATGTAACAGGTCTGAAGCTGGGTATGCTGTATATGGGTAACGGATTTTTTTCTTTTCAGGACCAAATCCACCAACGGGTCACTGTAGACACCCTCGCGGACCAAATCAAACATTGTCTGACCCAAAAGTTTAACTTTACTGTTATTGACAAGCGCTTCCTGGGCATGGTTAACCATTTCAATAATTCCCTCGGCATTTAAAATCATTGCGCCATCGGGGAGAGCGTCAATAAAAGCCTGCAGGCTTTTATTAAGCTCAGAGGTTAATAATTTCATATACCCTCCTAAACACCTCAGTATAATAGATCACTTTATCAAAAGGTTTAATAAGGGTATCCGGCGCTTGCGCATTTGCAGCGGTTGTTGCAAATGCGCTAAAATCTAATACAAACCATTCGCAAAACCTGCGACACAACGCTAATTATCAACCTTTAGCATAACTGCATCTCCCTGGGCGGCTCCGCTGCAAATGGCCGCAACGCCTATTCCGCCGCCCCGGCGGCGGAGTTCACCAATCAGAGTGATCAGGATCCTTGCCCCGCTGGCGCCAATAGGGTGGCCGTAGGCCACTGCGCCGCCGTTAACGTTAATCCTGTCATGATCAATACCGGCTATCTTTGCGCTGACCAGGGGCACCGCCGCAAAAGCCTCATTGATTTCAAAGAGGTCAACCTGATTCACATTCATGCCCGTCACCGAAAGCAGCTTTTTGATAGCAAAACCGGGCACAGCGGCTATGTATGAAGCTTCCTGCGAAACCGAAGCGCGCCCTATTATGGTTGCCAGAGGACGTATCCCCATTTCCGCCGCCTTTTCCTCCGAGGCCACCACCAGAGCCCCGGCTCCGTCGTTTACACCCGGTGCGTTGCCTGCCGTCACCGTGTTTTCCGGATCAAATACAGGCGGCAGTTTTCTCAGGGCTTCAATGGAGGTGTCGCGACGGGGGCATTCATCCCTGGAGATCAGGACGGGATCATCTTTTTTCCGGGGAACGGTCACAGGAACGATCTCATCGTCAAGGAGCCCCCCATCCTGCGCTTTAACGGCCAGAACGTGGCTTCTCAGTGCCCACCGGTCCTGTTCCTCCCGGGAAATATTGTATTCCCGGGCCGCCTTGCCGCCATGCACGGCCATGTGCTTGTTGTGGAAGGCACACCACAGGCCGTCGTGGACCATCAGGTCGATAAATTTTTCGTCGCCCATGCGCAGCCCCCATCTGGCCCGGACAAAATAAGGCGCATTGCTCATGCTCTCCATGCCGCCGGCCACAATAACCCGGGCATCTCCGGCCCTGATGGACTGATCCGCCATGGTCACACTGCGAAGTCCGGAGGCGCATACCTTGTTGATGGTTTCAGACGGCACCTCCCACGGCAGTCCGGCATAGACGGTGGCTTGGCGTGAAGGGATTTGCCCGGCCCCACCCTGCAGAACCATGCCCATAATGACATTGTCGGTGGCGGTATCTTCTATGCCGGCCCTCTTTACCGCCTCCCTGATCACCAGACCGCCAAGCTCTATGGCTCTGAGGGAGGACAGCCCTCCGCCCAGCCTGCCGAAAGGCGTTCTGACTGCGCTTAAAATTACCGATTTTCCCATCAGCCCATACCCCCAAAATATTTATAAATTTACGAAAAAAAATTATCCACCGCTGTGCCCATGCAGGCACTATTTCCCATTCATTATAATTCAATGGACAATCTCTGGACAGCAGATTTGCAATATTACTGCAAATCTGCTAACTGCACAGTCCGGACAAAGAGGTGAATGCTTGCAGGAAATAAGGCCTGTCCGCTTTTTTCCCGGTAAATATAATTCTGCCGACTTCCTTGCCGCCAACACCTTCTGACCGGTTCATAGAAATAATTTATCAAAAAATTCACTGATTAAAAATTATTGTATTTCAGGATGAGAAGATGCGCCATCACCACAAAGAGTGTTTTATGAATTAAACTGGTAGCTAAAAAGTGTTAATCCTTTTGGATAATTAAAGCCCGCCCTCTCGTTTCCGGGGGACGGGCTCGTTGACGCCAGGGGCTTTTCAGCGTTAACTGTCTTTAAATATTTCATATTATAACTTAGTTAAGCGGTACCGCTTGGCTAGAACTTCCAAGTCCTCCGCCATCTTAGCCAGCTGCTGTGAGGTGGAAGTGACTTCCTCAATGGTGGCCGTTTGTTCTTCGGATGTCGCCGCCAGATTCTGTATGGCTGAGGAGATATCATCGGTAGCCGAAGCCACATACTTGATTTCAGACACCAGATTCTGAACGGCAGCTATGATTTTTTCAAAGGTGCTTCCCACGTGGTTTATTACCCGGGACCCGGCCTCCACCTTGGCAATACCCTCGTCCATGCTAAGGACGGCCTTTTGGGATTCCTGCTGGATGTTGTGGACCAAGCTGTATATTTCTTTGGCCGCCCCGGCCGACTGCTCGGCCAGTTTCCTTACCTCCTCGGCCACCACCGCAAAGCCGCGGCCCTGTTCCCCGGCTCTGGCCGCCTCGATGGCGGCGTTTAAGGCAAGCAAATTGGTCTGTTCGGCGATTTGGGTGATCAAATCCACAATCTGAGATATTTTGCCGGAGGACTCGTTCAATCCGTGGATTATTTTTCCGCTGGACGCGGTAACATTTTGAATTCCCTGCATTTCGGAAGCAATTTGGTTAATACCCTGGCGGCCTTCCATGGCATACCTGTTGGCTTCCTGGGATGTTTCGGAAATGTGCCGGGCGTTGGAGGCAACCTGTTCCACCGTGCCGGCGATTTCACTGACAGTGGAAGCTGTATCAGTAGCTCCGGCGGCAACATTTTCGGCGCTGGCCGAAAGTTGGCTGGAAGAAGAGGTCACAATCATGGATTTTTCCTGCAGCAGCCCGGTGATTTCCTTCAGATTTGCCAGCATGGTGTTAAAAGCTCCTGCCAGTCGGCCCACTTCGTCCCTTGTTGTTACCTTGATTTCCTCTCCGGTTAGGTCACCCGCAGCGATCCTGGAGGCTTCTGCCGCCACCTGCTGCACCGGCCGGGAAATGGTGCGGGACAACAGTAAGCCCACAGTAATACCAAAAATCACTGACACAATTATTGCGACCAAGTTCGATTGGCTGACAATGTTGATATCATCGTCAACCTTTTTTAAGGTGGAGGACAAGGTGTCGGAGCTCTCAGAGGTAAGCTCCGCCATCAACTTGTTAAAGCTTTGGGAGGTTGGCACCCCCTCAGCCCTTGCCAATGCGTTGGCCTCTTTCTCCTTACCTTCTTTTATTAAAGGCATAACTTTCTGCAGTGTTAAAGATTCCATTCTAACCTGTATTTCTTTCATTGCGATAATTTTGTTCCTGATTGAATCATTCCTGGCGGTATCGATCATATCCTGTATGATCGCCTTATTGTCCTCGGTGTGTTTTTTAACCAGGTCCACAAAGGTTTCTTGTTTGTAGTACATAAAACCCCGAACTGATGCGGTTTGCATCACCATATTATATTGAACCTGCTTCAGTTGGGCAAAACGCTGGATTTCATGGGTAAGTTTGTTCAGGTCGGAAAGGGCCTCGTTTACTTTGTACCTCGAAACGGCTGACGATACAAAAAAAATGGAAATAATCAAGGTGAAGGCAATGGCAATCTTACTCCGAATAGACATTTCAAACCCCCTTTAAAATCTGCGTGGCCTGCTCTGCAATGGATATAATTCTTGACTTGACCGGGCAAAAAAACACCCTTGTCCCGGCGCACTATCAGCAACACGCCGGGACAGGCGCATTTTTACCGCTTGGCGGATATTGAATTGCCGCTTTGCTTAGAACTCTTTTTTACTTCTATAGGCATCCTTAATAACCCGGAAATATTCCTTTGAGTCTTCGGAAGGGGCCGGGGTAAGGTAAGATATCGCCACAAGCAGCACAAAGCCCAACAGCATTGCCGGGACGCCGGGCAGCATGCCGAAGTTCAGGCTTTTGGGCAGCCAGCCAAGGGTCAGGGAAATTAAAACCGCCTGGGAAACAATCATGGAAATAATGGCTGCCGGCAGTGTGCACCGCTGCCAGTACAGAGCCCCCACCATGGGCACCCATAACAGGGCAAAGCCGGCGAAGGCAAACTCAATGATCTTGATGATCCCGGCAAATTTACCCAGGGCCAGACCGTAGGATATCGCCGCCAGCGCCAGCACCAGCCACCTGGCGATGATAACGGTTTTTTCATCGGACATGTTCTTTTTACCCACCAGAAAGTCCTTAACGATAATGGTTACGGCCGCCATCAACTGGGAATCCATGGTGGACATCAGGGCCGCGAACACAGCGGCGCCCAGCAGCCCGGTAATCCAGGGAGAAGTGAATTGAGCCAGCAGCATGGGCAGTATTCCGTCGGACTGGGCGCCCACCAGGTTTGGAAAGATGGGTTTACCCCACATGCCCACGTAAGCCATGGCAAAAAATATCAGTAATCCCCCTACCGGGTACAATAAAGCCATTTGCTTGAGACTCTTGGGACTTTTTCCGGTCAAAAGTCTCATGAACACCTGTGGAAACATCGCCGCAGCAGAGCTTACAATAAACCCGTAGCTGAAAAACACCTGCCATGGCATTTTTTCCCTGGTTAGGAGCTCAGGATATTTTTCGGCCACTGCCTTTGTGGACTCCGCCGGCCCGCCAAGGACAAACGCCACTATAAGGAAAATGGCAATACCTCCAACCAGGAAAACCGCGGTCTGAAAGGTGTTAACCCAGGCAGCCCCGCGCATGCCTCCAACCAGAAGGTAATAGACCACCACCACGGTAACTATCAGGGCGCCCATCCAGTAAGGAATGGCTCCTTTGGTCAGCACCTCCAGGGTTATTGCGCCTCCCTGAAGGCCAATCATCAGGTATGGAATGGTATAGATTAATAAAATTACACTGGTTATATAAGCCAGAGGCTTACTCTTCCACCTGCCGCCGATCATTTCCGAAATGGTCATGTAACCGAATTTCTGGGCGATTACCCAGGCCCGGCTTCCCAGGGCGTAAAACAGGAGCGGTGTCAGCCAGGCCCAAGCGGTGACGAAGTAGGGCCACATAATCCACCCGCGGTGATAGGCGCCTCCGGGTATGCCGATCAGCGTTACCGCCGAGATATTGGCGCCGAATACACTTCCGAACAGCACCAGGGCTTTGAACTCCCGGCTGGCCATGGCGTAATCTTCAAGGGTTTTTTTGGAGTACTTGGTGCTCCACAAGCCAATTGCCACGATAAAGAGCGTATAGATAACCATCATTGTTATGACTGCAAAAACATCCCTATCCATTGTTACCCTCCTTTTTGCTGAATGTTTATAAATTTATGAAAACTCCAAAGGCAAAACTAATTTTATTCAGTACTTTCATTCTCCGGGCTCAACCCACAGGTACTTGACTGTAATGGCCACCAATCCGTAGCCCGCCAGCCAGATCCCCAGTTGGTATAACATTGGATAAGAAAGCCAGCCAAAAACCAGCGGCTCCACCTTTTTACCCCACCACCACCAGTCAACCCGAATAATCATGAGAAATACAGCCATGATAAAGACAAAAGCGCCGATCGCCCCTCTGTTGGGAGAATTGGGATTACTCATAAGCCGCCTCCTTTATTTTTTTTTTGCTTAAACACCACTGGCTTTTACCTGATCCATCTGACGCAGCTTAAACCGTTGTATCTTGCCCGTGGCGGTCTTGGGCAGTTCATCCACCGCTTCAATCCAGCGCGGATACTTGTACGGGGCGATGCTGGACTTGACGTGCAGCTTGATTTCTTCCAAAAGCGATGCGGTGGGCGTTATATTTGGTTTAAACACTACGTAGGCCTTTGGCTTAATCAGTCCCTCATCATCCTGACAGCCCACCACACCGCATTCCAGCACCGCCGGGTGAGACATCAGGGCATTTTCCACCTCAATGGGTGAAACCCATATTCCGCCGGCCTTGATCATGTCATCACCACGGCCGACATATACGAAAAATCCTTCCTCATCCTGGTAGTAGTAGTCGCCCGTGTTGATCCATTCGCCTATAAAGGTTTCCTTTGTTTTCTGGTGTTTGTTCCAGTAGTAGGAGGCGACGCTTTCTCCTTTTATCATCAAGATGCCTACGGCGCCTTGGTGCAGCAGGTTGCCGCCCAGATCCACTATCCTGGCTTCATAACCCGGCACCAGCAGGCCACTGCTGCCGGCCTTGGCTTTCCCCGGCCGGTTGCTTATGAAAATATGAAGAATTTCTGTAGATCCGATGCCGTCCAGTATCTCCAGGCCGAATTTTTCTTTCCACTGCTTAAAAATTGACGGGGGAAGGGCTTCTCCTCCTGACACACAGTTCCTTACGGACCCCAGGCGGTATTTCTTTTCGGCGCCCTCCAGCTGGAGGAGGGAGGCGTAGGAAGTGGGAACGCCAAAGAAAAGCGTAGGCTTATACCTGCTGATCACCTCAAAGACGTGCTCCGGAGTGGGGCGCTGCGGTGACAGGACAGCGGAGGCCCCCACATGAAATGGAAAATACAGCCCGTTGCCAAGTCCGTAGGCAAAAAAAAGTTTGGGCACGGAAAAGGTGATGTCGTTCTCGTGTATGCCCAGCACACCCCTGGCATAGTTTTCCGCACAGTAAACCATATCGTGGTGCAGATGCACGGCGCCCTTGGGAAACCCTGTGGTGCCGGAGCTGTACAGCCAGAAAGCCGGGTCGTCCGGTGATGTGTCGGCGGCTGTAAGATCCTTTGAGGAATCCTTTATTAAATTATTAAAGCTGATGGTGTTTATAGCCGGGTCACCCACCACCAAAATGTGCTTTAAATAAATCAAATCTTTGGCCACTTCTAAAATGGCGGGAAGCAGCTCATGGCTGACCACCAGCGCCTTGGCCCGGCTGTCATTCAACAGGTAGCGGTAATCCCCCGGTTTTAGCAGGGTGTTGGTGGGGATGGGCACGGCTCCAATCTTTATGGCGCCGAAGAAGCTGTAGGCAAACTCCGGACAGTCCTGGAGAAGCAGCAGCACCCTGTCCTCCAGTCCTATTCCCAACGATTTCAGCGCATTACCGGTGCGGTTTACATTTTCCAGAATTTCCCTGTAAGTGATTTTTTCCTCCCCATAATAGATGGCTGTTTTTTCCCCGCGGCCCAGAGTTACGTTCCGGTCAACAAAGTGTTCGGCCACATTAAATCTTTCAGGAAAACTAATCTGCGATGATTCCATAAAAACCCTCCTTTCTTTCAACGATATTAGACAAGCAAAAAGAAAACCAGCCGGTTGGCCAGTCGCTGAACAGTCTTTTTTGTGTGGTAAACGGTAGTATATTCCCATTCAACTGAATTTTAATAGTTTTCTGATAAAAATAGTTGGTGCTCCACCGCACCAACTATGCCTGGGATAGACCAGACTCTTTTCTTCCAGGGTATTTAAAGGTATCTCACATTTACCAGCGGGTTATAAGGGCTAAACCTCCGCCATCTTGGTCCACTTCTGCACCGCCCTCATTTTATAGCGGGCCGCCTTGCGTACCACGCTGGAATGCGCTATACCCAGGATCTCCGCCGCCTTCCTGGTGGTCTTGCACCTGGCCAGGGCCATATTCAGAAGTTCCATTTCCAGCATTTCCTGGGCTTCCTTCAGGGGCAGCAGGCTGTTTACCGTCACCGCCGGCAGAGGTTTCTTCTCATCCCGGTAAAGCTGCTCAGCCACCTGCTGCGCAGTTATCATTGCGCCTTCACAAAACACCCCCAGGCGTTCAATGATATTCTCCAGTTCCCTCACATTACCTGGCCAGGGATAATCCTCCAAAACCGCTATGGCCTTGTTTTCCAGGCGCTTTTCCACCCCGTATTTTTCTTTAAACCCCTTTAGAAAATGCAGGGCCAGCGGAACGATGTCCTCCCGCCGCTGCCGCAGAGGCGGCACGACAATGGGCACAACGTTTATCCGGTAAAACAGGTCTTCCCTGAAGGTTCCCATCATGACACAGTTCCACAGATCCTTGTTGGAAGCGGCAATTACCCTCACATCCAGCTTAATGGGCTTAATGCCGCCCAGGCGGTAGACCTCATGCTCCTGCAATACCCGTAAAAGCTTCACCTGCAGGTTCATCGGCAGGTCGGCTATTTCGTCCAGCATGATGGAACCCTTCTGGGCCAGCTCAAAAAGGCCCATCTTGCCCTGCTTGCGGGCGCCTGTGAAGGCGCCCGGCTCGTAGCCGAAAAGTTCAGCCTCCAGCAGGTTTTCAGGGATGGCCCCGCAGTTGATCTGAATGAGGTTGCCGTGCTTGGCCCTTTCACTGGTATTATGTATGACCCGGGCCACAACTTCCTTGCCAACCCCCGACTCTCCGGCAATCAATACCGTGCTGTCTGTTTGCGCCACACGGATGGTCAGGTTGAGGAGTTTCAACATTTCCCTGCTCTCTGCGATAACGGTGTCGTGTCTGAGTTTCTCCACCAGCAATTGGGAGAGTTCGGCGTGATAACGGGCAGTCAGCATCTGAGACTCCCGCAGCTTTTCTTTAAGCTGGTTTAATTCGGTGATGTCGCGCACATTGGTCAGCACTCCGGCTACCCTGCCTTCACTGTCATAAATGGGACTGCCGGTTACCAGCAACTCCTTGTCGGTGGGAATGACATACTGTACACCTGTAACCGTGCGGCCTTCCCTCAAGGACTTGATTGTCACCGACTCGCATCTGAAAATGTCTCTTTTTAATAAATCATCTATGGGTTTTTCTACAAAGTAGGATTCGTCAAGGCCGGTCAGACGGGCCAGCGCCTTGTTGATCCGTACCCCCTTGCCATTGGCGTCGGTAAGCATAATGCCGTCAAAGGAGGACTCAAAAATGGTGTCCATCTGGTTGTACAGATGGCGCACCGAATCCAGTTCCGTGGAAACCCTCTCCAGTTCGGTCATATCCTGAAATACCGCCACCGCTCCCACTATCCTGCCCTCCATCACCAGAGGAGTATGGTTTGATATCATGGTACGCCCGGTGAACACCACTTTCCGGCTGTACTCCGGGCGACCGGTGTCCATTACCCGGGGCAGTATGCACTCGCTCACAGGAAACAGTCTGCTCACCGGCTTGCCCACCACATCCTCCGGGTTCATCCCCAAAAGACGACCGGCGGCGCTGTTGCACACGGTAACGGTGTCGTTGATGTCAATGGCCAGAATACCGTTGTGGGTACACTCCAATATCACCTCGGTACGGTGGCGGGAAAACTGGAGTGAGTCCTGTAATAAGTCGTTGATGGAGTTTATGGAAACAATTCCGGCATAAAAACCAAGATCATCCATGACCGGGTAAACCGGAAGCAGCCCCAGGGTAATTGCCTCCACCGGATCCGAGGTCTTCAGCCTGGGAAAGTCCACCCGCATAATTTCTCCCACCGGCACATTGGAGTCGAAAGAAAGGGCATCCAGAAGGACCAGCACTCCCACTACCTTTCCCCGGTCTAAAACCGGGGCGCCATTCATCTTGTGGAAGACCAGCCCGGCTATAGCAGACTCAACCGGTTGTTCTTTTTCAAAAACCAGCGGTGACGGCCCGACGATATCGTTTAATATCAAACTAATACCTCCCCAGTTTCCCAAGGATATTTAATAAATCAAAAAATCCATTAATTAAAAACAATAAACTACTTTTCCATTACCTCTTCAATATCTATTTCCTTCATGCTCTGCAGGCAGCGGGGGGGAAGGGCCAGATAAAACCCGGTGGCTATATTGAGTAACTGTTCCATCTGCTCAGAGATGTCGGCCACCACCTTGGCCGGCGCACCCAGTACCAGCTTGCGGGGCGGAATTACCGTTCTTTCGGTAATCAGGGCGCCGGCCCCAATGCAGCAGCCATCACCTATTTCAGCCCAATCCATGATGACGGCCCCCATCCCCACCAGCACGTGTTCCCCCAGTTTGGGTGTGTGCAGTATGGCCCCGTGCCCAATATGGCTCTTGGGGCCCAGAATGGCTGTCTCGTTGGGATAAACGTGTATTATGCAGTTTTCCTGTATGTTCGACCCGGGGCCGATAACCACCGCCCCCCAGTCTCCCCTTATGCGGGCCCCGGCTCCCACATAGCACCCCTCTCCCATGGTGACGTCGCCGATAATAGTAGCCTCGGGATGAACATAGCTGCCCCTGCCAATGGAAGGGCGTTTTCCCTCAAACTCGTAAATAGCCAAAGCATACTCTCCCTTAAAGTTTTTCAAAGGCAAAGAAAACCCTTTCCTGAAGAATAACCACCCCTTTCTTTCCATCGACGGGCAGGGGATCCACCGGAAATACAGTCAGCTTTACCTGATCACCCTCTTTCAATTCACCGGTCTTGCAGCCCCTAATCCTGGCGAATAGGCTAAGCTCCCCGCTCAGGTCTATAAGGGCATGGATCAGGGGGGTTTCAAACCCCACCGGCACCCCCACCTCCTCCTCAGTGACCACCAAAACAGTGCCTGTGACGGGCAGATCAGCCCATTCAAGATTTTCCGACATGCAGTGAGGGCACATTACTCTGGGGGGAAAGGACTTTTTGCCGCAGTCCCGGCACCTGGTGGTGGTCAGCCGGCCTTCCTTGAGGTGATCGTAAAAAGGATGGATCCTGTTAAAATCAGAACTTTCCAGGGGGTACATATCCATGGTTACGGCATATTTGCCTTCCAGGGCCGAATTCATTCTAAATCCCTCCCGTAGATTAAAACGGTATGGGCGGCAATGAACCCGCTGAGATTATGGGTCAAACCTATGCGGGCCCCCTCCACCTGCTTTACGGCGTCTCCCCTGAGCTGGCGCATGATCTCTATACCCTGGCGTATTCCCGTGGCCCCGAAGGGATGGCCGCAGCTTAAAAGGCCTCCGTCGGTGTTTACAGGCACCTGACCGCCAAAGTCGGATTTTCCTTCCTGGATGAAATACCCGCCCTCCCCTTTTTCACAAAAACCCAGGTCCTCGTATTCAATTATCTCGGAAATTGTAAAACAGTCGTGGGTCTGGGCCACATTAATATCCCCGGCCGTTACCCGGGCCTTGGTGTAAGCCTGCCTGGCCGCTATTCTGAGGGACTCCCAGGTGGTCCAGTTGCTGAAATTGGCCGACATGTTGTGAAGGCTGGCCTGCGCGGTTCCCCTTATGTAGACCAATGGCTTGTCGGTCAGGTATTTGGCTTTTTCCTCGGCCGCCAGTATTACAGCCGCTGCGCCGTCTGTTACCGGGCAGCAGTCGTAAAGCTTCATGGGAGGTACTATGGCCTTGGCGTTGATGGCGGTTTCCAGGTTTATTTCCTCCCTGAACTGTCCCTTTGGGTTGTTCAGCCCATTGCGGCGGTTTTTCACCGATACCATGGCCATTTGTTCCTCGGTGGTTCCGTAGAGCTTCATATGCTGTTTGGCCACTGCGGCAAAAACCGGCGGAGGCAGCCCCAAACCCATGCTGCTGTCCCAGTCATGATCCACCGAGGCCAGCTCGCTGTAGTTTATTTCCCACCTTTGAGGGGTATAAAGCTTTTCCCCTCCCACCACCATCACTACGTCGGCCTGGCCGCTTTTGATCATGGCGCAGGCCAGTATAATTCCGCTGCTTCCGGTGGCGCAAAGCAGTTCCACCCGCACACACAGGTTTTTGGGCTGGATCCCCAGATACTCCGCCACCAGTGGGGCCAAGTGTGTTTGGAAGGAGCAGCGCTCAGTGTAAGCCGATCCCACAATAATACCGTCAATATCCTTGTTGCTGACGGCCGGGTTGTCCTGGAAACAGGCTTTTCCGGCCTCCTGGAAGATATCCCGCTGTGTTGCCTTGCGCACCCCCCAGATGGACTGACCACCAGCTATGACACAGACATTTCGCATACATTCCCCCCTTTTTTTATACTCAGGCTTGGAGCATTTATTTTCCCCTTTGTCCCAGTTGCTCGAACAGCACATCCAGCCTTGCCTTAACCTGTTCTTCGGCAAAAAATCTCAGGTCGGACATGTCTCCCTCAATAACCACCCCCGGCAGTCCGGTTTTGCTGCTGATTGCCTTACGCTTGTCATATAGCCCGAAGGAATTGTTTTTGCAGCTGCGGTTGGAAAAAAACACAAATCCGTCCATGCCGTATTTTTTCATAAAGGCAATTTTCATCTGAACCCGCTTTTCAAAGCCACGGTTTACAAAGGCCTCAGTATAGTTCTCGGCCAGGCTTTCCAAAGGGCGGGTGGTGTCAAAGGACCAGGCCCAGGAGTGGGTGTACTGGGAAGCCGCCACCAGGGCGCCCTTAGCGGCGAAATAATCGGCAAACCACCTGAGCCTGGGCCAAACCGGGCTGTGATCCCAGTAAATCTTGTACCGTTCGTTGGGAACAGCATAAATTTTTCTAACCAGCCTTAGCTCCAGTTCCTCCTTCAGATTTTTATAATAGGCAACCGCCTCCTTGGTGCCCCGCCAGGTTAATATGGGGGCCATGTGGAAACAGGCGTCAAAAAATCCTAAGGGGGCGGGGCGCAGGGCCGCCATGTCCAGGATCTCATTCCAGAGACGGCAGGCCTCCCCGGAAAGCGCCATCACCTCAGCCAGTCGATCAGAATCAAAGGGCTGGCCGGTGCGGATCTCCAGGAAATCAATCATTTCCTTCAATTGATCTATAAAATACTCTTTTCCCAGGGTTGTGGGAGTGGTCTCGATCATTGGCGAGTCCAGCAGAAAAAAGGGGGCGTTATAAAATCTCCCGGCCGTCTCGAACCATTTAGGAAGGCTTCCGCACTGGGTGTTGCAGCAGAACAGCAAGTCGGGTCGCCCTATGACTCCCGCCGGGTGATCGGCGGCGTAAGCGTCTCCCAACCCGCATCGGGCATAGCCGCAGAGGTCAAAATAATACCCCCTGGCCTCAGCGTTGGCCGACAGCTTGGCGGCAACTTTTCGGGCCGCCGCCAGAGTCCCGAAATTCTCCGGGTAATATGGGAATATGCCAGCGGCGTATAACACCTCCACCGGGAATACAGCGGTCACCCAGGCAATGGGAATTCCTTTTTCCCTGGCGGCTTTTCCCTTGGCGTAGTAACGGGACATCAGTTTCTTTAACAGGCCGGCGGATTTAAAGGGAGGCCGTTCCGTCATTATCCGCACCCCCTCTCAATACTTCCAAAAAGGCCTGCAGCCGTGTTTCTATCTGTCCTAAAGACATGTTGCCCATTTCAGTTTCAATCTTTATGGTGGGAATACCGGTCGATTGGCATGCTGATTTCATATCGGGATAATCAAAATTTTCCGGCTCACAGAACTTCAGGTGAATAAAAACAAGCCCGGCAGCCCCGCTTTCCCGGACCATATCGGTCAAAAACCGCCGCCTCTCAAATTGGGCGGATCCATAGCAGGCAAAGGGCATCCGGGTAATCTGGCGGTGGGCCAGGGCCTCAATTGGATCCCCGGACTCCCGGACGTCACCGTTAATATAGCGGTGGCCGGTGGCCAGATCGTCGGCCACCACCACAGCCTTTATGCCGTCCAGCATGTTCATGATTTCCCTGGGTTCCCAGACCTTTCCCGAAAGGGCAATTTTTATATAGCCTTTGGTGGTTCCGGCCTTTTTATATATTCCCAGGGCGGCATCCAGTTCTCTCAAGAGATTGTTGTGATCCTCCTTGGGCATGATCATGGAGGATTTAATTATGTTGTAAACGGCCCGGTTGTTAAGCGTTTCAGGATCATCAACGTGCCTTCTGAAAAGCTTCCTGATTAGTGTGCGATTCCGGTTATACAGCGCAATGCTGTCATGCAGCCTTTTAACGGTGATCCCGGTGCGGGTGCACTGCTCCAGCTTGGCTTTCAGACGGCCCAGCTCCCCTGTCAGGTAGGACTTTGCGCTGGGCCTATCCACCTGACGGGGTATCAGGTAGCTTTCCATCAAAGGCAGGGGCCTTGCATGCTTCCAGATACCTCCCAGGTTCCTGGTGGTATCGCAGGTGTGGGGAATGATCAGGCCGTCCAGGAAACTCAGTTTCCCCTGCAGACCCAGCTCCAGACAACTCCTGGCCAGGGAGCAGGCCCAGCTCTGCAAATGGGCGTCAGCCTGGGAAAAACTTTCGCTGCCGCCGGTTATTCCAAAGGGAAGCGCCCCGGCGGCGTGAATCAGCTCCTCGGGAACATCGGTCAAAAGCCAACCCACTATCTTTACCCTTCGTTCGGACTTCTGACGGCGGATATACCCAATGGGATCTTCCAGCGTTTTTTCAATTAGTTGGAGAATCCTTCCCACATCACCGTTCACCGGCATAAAAAATCCTCCCGCCCTGTTTGCACAATTCCGACCTTCAGTAATTCTTTTAGATTATAGGCTATATCACCGTTAGATAATATAGCTAAAAAGGCTTTTTTACCGGTTCCCTCCGTGTGAAAACAGGGTTAATCCAATTGGGGGATAATAAAATAACCGCCTTGTCGGCGGTGCCGTCTTACAGACGGCGGAATCCAGAAGCCAGGAGTCAGAAGCCAGAATGGTGACAGGCTGCCTTAAAAGCGACCCTCAAGCGACCCCACAGCGACATGCAGTGAGGGGGAGTGATTTAAGTCCGTGCGGAATGTACCGGAGGCTGCTACTGTCTCTTAACGACCGAGCCTACGGAATGCCGAGCCGGCTGCAGGACGCAGCCGGAAGCCGGAATCGACGCAAGGATGCGGCGTTGGAGGCGGTCGGCATTCCGTTGGCGACCGAGTTTAGAGACAGTTGCAGCAGGAGGTAATGCAGGCCGGACTTAAATCGCTCCGCCTACCCATTAGCGACAATGCAGCGACCCTCAAGCGACATGCATGAGGGGGGAGGGTTTTATTTGCCGAAGGAACAGTTGGGAAACCTGCACTGGGAACAGCCCAGGCAAAGCCCGCCGTGGCCCAGCCGGGCCAGATCCTTTCTTGATACCTGATCTCCGGCCAGAATGCGAGGTAAAACCAGGTCAAAAACCGTTGACCTGAAATACATCACACAGGCGGGCAGGCCCATCACCGGGACGTCCTCCAGATAAGCCAAAAGAAACATGGCCCCGGGAAGGACAGGAGCCCCATAGCTAACCAACCGGGCGCCGGCAGCCCTCACTCCGGCGGGGGTTACATCGTCCGGGTCCACCGACATTCCCCCGGTGATGATTACTATTTCCACCCCTTTGGCCACCATGTTTTTTATTTCTCCGGTAATCAGGGCGGCGTCATCAGGCAGCATTACATGCCGGGTAACCGGGCAGCCGTACTCGTTGAGTTTATTTGTCACCACCGGGGTAAAGCTATCCTTTATCCTGCCGTGGTAAACCTCGCTTCCAGTTGTAATGATTCCGGCCTTCAGTCTGATCAATTCCTTTACCTGCACCAGAGGACCGGTGTTTTTGCAGATCTCTTCAACCCGTTCAATCTTTTCCTTTTTGATCACCAGGGGCACCACCCTGGTTCCGGCCAGTATATTTCCTTCTTCCACCATCTGGTTTGTGTGCCGGGTTGAGAGAATGACCTCCTCAATTTCATTGACATGGGTCAGCCCTTCCGCATTGACCTTTAAAAGCCCCCGCCTGACGGCAAGGTAATTTACCTTTCCCTCCACCGGGTCGGTCAGTTTAATGCCCTCTCCGGCCGAAGCCCCGGCAATCCTGAGGGCGGCTTCGTTTTCATGGATAAATTCCGCCCCGCATTCCCAGATGTAAAGATGCTCTTTTCCCAGTTCCAGTAACAGGGGGATGTCTTCAGCCTTTACAATATCTCCTTTCCTGAAAGCCGGGCCTTTAAATTCACCCGGGACAATCCTGGTAATGTCATGGCATAAGACCATTCCCACCGCTTCCTCAACCCTGACCTTGCGCATCAAATTATTCCCCCTTGTGCCAACTAAAGATCTCCGGACCGCTTAAGGGATCCACCCCTGCGCCCTCTCCTGACCGCCACTATCTCGGCCATTATGCTAAGGGCTATTTCCTCCGGTGTTTCGGCCCCTATATCCAAACCGATGGGTGAAAACACTGAGTTCAGCCTTTCCGGGTCAAACCCCTCTTCCACCATCTGATCCATTAAAGACTTGACCTTTCTGCGGCTGCCGATCATGCCTATATAGGCAGCCGGCCTTTTTAATGCCTCCCTCAAACAATAGCGGTCGTGTTTATGCCCCCGGGTGACTATGACGACACAGGTGCTGGGGCCTATATCCAGACCTTTTAAAGCTGTATCAAAATTTTCGCAGACAATCCTGTAAGCTCCGGGAAAACGTTCCCGGCTGGCAAAGGAGGGGCGATCATCCGCCACGGTGCAGCGGTATCCCAATATACCGGCCATCCGGGACAGGGGCAGTGAAATATGCCCACCCCCCAGTATTATTACTTCATCCGGCAAAGCACAGGACTCCACCAGCAATTCCACCTGATAAGTTTTTTGACCGTCTCCCGCCACCGGGCAGGCGGTCAGCCATGCCTCCCGTCCCCCTGTTTGCAGTTGCAGTGTGCGGGCCAGGGAGGCTATTTCCCCGGGAACAACACCGGTGACGGTAGCAGCCCCCAGCAATATTTTTCTGCCGATCAGGCGGGATCCTGATCCCCCGTCCCCTGTTATGGTGATCAAGGAGGCCTCTTCACCACTTTTCAGTTGTTGGTAAAGTTTTTCAAATATTTCCCGGGATGCTTGATCGGTGGAAGAAATGAAGTCGATGAACACATCCATTTTCCCCCCGCAGGCCATTCCCTCGTCGGCTGCAAGATCATTGCCCAGATCCAGGCTGTGCCTGGCCGGGCTTTTGCAATCCAGCGCCGCCAGGGCCTCCCGCCTGACTTCGGCCTCTCCGCAGCCTCCGCCAATCGTTCCGCAAACACTGCCGTCAGCGGTTACAAGCATTTTCGTCCCGGGTTTACGCGGTGTGGATCCCCAAACCCGGATTATGGTGGCCAGGGCGCAGTCCTCTCTGCGATCACCTGCAGCCAGCAGCCTTTCTAAAATTGTCGGGTCCAACCTTCAAATCCCCCCTTCTGCATCAGATCTGTTTTTCTGTCACGAGACCCCGGGACTACGCGCAGAAGATACATCACGGCCTCCAGAACTCCCCCGGCCACCGCCCTGGCCTTGTCGGAGATGGTAAAGCAGCTCTCGGGTATGCCCCGGGGATCAATATCACCAAATTTCATGCCTTCCGACACTACAATGCCGCTTTTCAGCATCCCCCGGACAATCCCGGAAATATCGGCCACAACCGGCTTTGTCCCCACCATGGCCACTGTTTCTCCCTTTTCTGCATAGTCCCCTATTTCCTTGCAGGCAGATAAAATACCCCTGCCCGGTGAACGAAGGAGCCTTTCCCCGGTAAAACCTGCAATATTTCCAGGGACCCCGGTATTGGGGGCGGCACTTCCGCTGAACAGCACTCTTCCCAGGTTATGACCCCTCTGGGTTTCCACCACGGCGCATACATCAACCCCGGCTGTGAAGCCAGGGCCCAGCCCGATTACCACCGGGGCGTCGCGGAGACCGGTGCCCAGGTTTTCCTTGGCTATTATGGCATCCACCACTACGGTTGGCCTCAGCCCTTTAATGTTTCGCCAGGCGGGATCCACCAGCACGGGTATTTGTCCCGACCTGAGCACCTTATTCACCTGGCCGGAGTTTTGTGCCAGCACCGCCGTTATCCCCTCCACCGTAATTTCCCCGCAGAACACCGCCTCCGCGAAGGAAACCGTCCGGCGGATAACAGTGGGTTCGGGCATTTCCAGCATAACCACAGGAAAGCCGCTCCTGACCAGCCTGTGGGCCGTTCCGCTGGCCAGGTCCCCCGCACCCTTGATAATAACCAAATTTTCGGGCATTTACTCAACCCCCTGAAAATACTCATACTGAAATCCTCATTCGGTCGGGAGTCAGAAGCCAGGAGCCAGAAGTCAGAATGGTAAAACCCGCAATCCAGGGTATCTTCATTCTCCGTGGCGCCGCTGGCGGAGTGTCACACTTACTTATTCTGACTCCTGGCTCCTGACTTCTGGATTCCGCCGTCTGCAAGACGGCACCGCCGACAAGGCGGTTTTTTATCGTTAAGGAAAGTATATACCATATTAAAGTATTAAAGCGCTAAATCGCCAAAGCATTTTTATGCAAGCCCAGAGTTTTTCTGGGGTCGCTTGAGGGTCGCTGCATTGTCGCTAATGGGTAGGTGGAGCGATTTAAGTCCGGCCTGCATTACCTCCTGCTGCAACTGTCTCTAAACTCGGTCGCCAACGGAATGCCGACCGCCTCCAACGCCGCATCCTTGCGTCGATTCCGGCTTCCGGCTGCGTCCTGCAGTCGGCTCGGCATTCCGTAGGCTCGGTCGTTAAGAGACAGTAGCAGCCTCCGGCACATTCCGCACGGACTTAAATCACTCCCCCTCACTGCATGTCGCTTGAGGGTCGCTTTTAAGG
>LADN01000030.1 GCA_000961585.1 Peptococcaceae bacterium BRH_c4a
GCTTTCTTTTACAAATACGTCACTGATGGGAGACAATAATGCAAATTTGGGAAAAAAGTCCTAATATATTTATTTTCTACAGAGAAATATGTAAATCCTTCATATAATAGAAAATTAATCTTAGATCCGGCAAGTAAAAATAAAAAAAACGCCCTGACGGGCGTTGCCGTCTTGCAGACGGCGGAATTCAGAAGCCAGAAGCCAGGAGCCAGAATAGTGACAGCCTGCTTTAATAGCGACCCTCAAGCGACCCCACAGCGACATGCAGTGAGGGGGAGTGATTTTTGGTTCTGGGCGGAATTTACCGGAGGCTGCTACTGTCTCTTAACGACCGAGCCTACGGAATGCCGAGCCGGCTGCAGGACGCAGCCGGAAGCCGGAATCGATGCAAGGATGCGGCGTTGGAGGCGGTCGGCATTCCGTTGGCGACCGAGTTTAGAGACAGTTGCAGCCGGAGGTTTATGCAGCCCAGGTTCAAATCACTTTCCCTACCCATTAGCGACCCCGGAGTGACCCCAGAAAAACTCTGGGCTTGCATAAAAATGCTTTGGTGCTTCAGCGCTTTAATGCTTTAATGCGTCATATACTTTCCTAAACGATAAAAAAACGCCCTGACGGGCGGTGCCGGCTAAGGAAAGGGGACACACCTCTCTAACGTGACTGCCTCCGGGGGTCAGAGGAATTTCCCCGATGCTTAGACGGCGGAATACAGGAGTCAGGAGACAGGAGACAGAATCCAGACCTCCATGCCGTAAAAATACGGCACCACGGAGGATGAAAAAATGCATGTAATAATTGTTTTTAGCCACAGAGGACGCAGAGGGCACAGAGAAGTTTATAACGATTTTTTATATTTATATTTTAACCTTCTTCAACTGGCCTATTTCATACTTTGTGTTCTTTTAATCTCTGTGTTCTCTGCGTCCTCTGTGGCTAATAAAGACCCGAGGTATTTTCAGGGCAGAATGGTGAGGGCATTCCTTATTTGCTTGGTCTATAATTATAAATTTCTCTGTGTTCTCTGAGAAACCTGAGGGGGTCAGCCATTGACATTGGACAGATTTCGTTCTGGCAAAATGATCCAATACGGGATAGGCAAGGCGGGGGACTGGACGATTTAGATTGAGGGGGACGCTGTTTGCGCTTTATAACAGAAATACACTTTTGCGTCATCATCCGCCGGATGTAATAAGGTCGATAGGTTCTTAATACCTTCAGTATCCTCTGTGTCCGATTTTTTTCATGTTGATTTTATCTTAATGCCTTATAAGGTCTTCATACATCTTTTCGTATTGGGGCGATATTTCTTTGGCTTTATTCAGGTAAACCGCGGCATTCTTAGGGTCACCCCGTTTTTCCGACAAGACGCCCAGCCAGACAAGCGCCTCACCTTTAATATTCTGATCATTGTCATCGGAAGCCAGTTTAAAATTCTCCCCGGCTTCTTTGAGATTGCCCTGAAAATACTGCCCGACACCTGTTGACAGAGCAACCTTGGCAGTTACCCGGAATGCGGAACTTAGCTTTTGTTTTTCTGAATCCAGGCCGTCTTTTTTCTCCTTTATTCTTTCCGGCAGCTTCACGGCTGCCAAAAAATATTCACCGGCATCTTTGGGCCTGTTATTCTTCATCTCGGCCAGGCCGGCGGACTTGTATATCATGCCGGCGAACTCGTAGTTTGCGATTACCCACGGCGCAAGCGATATTGCCTGCCCGGCATATTCAGCCGCTTCCTTGAAATTACCGCTTTGGAAAGCCAGCCTTGACGCCTGCATGCGGCGGGAGCTATGGAACTTGCTCCTGGCCGTCGCCGCCTGAGCTTCAGCCATGGCCTTGTCCTTCCGCCCTGCGTACATGCGGAGGTCCGCCAGCGCTGAATGGTAGTCGGCCCTGAAAGGATCGGCTGCCGCCGCTTTTTCCAGGGAGGCAATGGCTTCGCCAAGATTTTTCTGCGCCAGGAAAGCATTGGCCTCCCTTGCATATCCGGCTGCCGCCAAAAGGCCGGCAACAAAAACTGTCACAATCAACCCCGAAGATATGGCTGCAACCGGAACAGCTTTGATAAATTTCCTGACCTTCCCGGTTCGCGGCATCTCCTGTCCGGCAGTTTCCCCATCCATATTTCTGATCAGGGCCATCAGGGTAAATAGCACAAGAGACAGGGCCGACAGTGAAAGGTCGAAATCGGCCGCCGCATGAACGCCCAAGGCAACCGCCGCCACGGTTAAAAACAATATGTAAGCCCTGTCCTCTGTTTTTTCATGCCTCCGGCAGGCCCGGCGACCGGCAAGAAGAAAGGTTAACCATATTCCCGCCAGAACAAAAACACCTGTTATACCGGTTTCAACGCCTGTTTGAACATAGTGGCTGTGTATCTCGCTGGCATCATAGCTGTAACTCTGGTATGAGCGGTAAGCCTCCGCCCATCCACCCCCGCCCCAGCCGAGAAGAGGCCGCTCCTTGATCATCTTTACGGCGTCTTCCATAAAGTAGACGCGCTGCATAAGGCTATGGGCTTTGAACTGGCCGGTTACAAGGGCAATTTTATCTGCGCCTGTATATGAGACAATGCCCGCCAACAAAACAAAAACGGTTGCCCCGGCGATTACTGACCGCCACATCCAACCTTCACGCTGCGAAACAACGGATGAAAGCTTCAAATACAGCCACTGGAAAATAACTATTAATAAGACCCCCGACAATATCCAGATCCAGGCCTGACCGTAATGTTTTCCTGCGGCGTTTTTAATGAAGAAGAACATGACAGCGCCTGCCGGAGCTGTTACTTTAATAATGTGGATAAGTACAAATAAACGATTCCAGCCCGGAAGAAATGCGGCCAGCATTAATACTGCCAGGGCAAATACAGCGAACCCTCCATTGGACTTTGCTCCAATCATTACCGCCACCAGGAGGAAATTGCCTATTGCAAAAAGGTACGGTATGCATTTGCCAGATTTTGTTCCGCCGGTATGCTTCCACCAAAGGCACACCCCCACTACAAAGGCAACCACCATATAGCCGGCCAGGGCGTTGGCGTACTGCAGGGAAGAAGCTAAACGGTTACCCAGAAAACCATCTTTTATATGTATCAATTCAGTGGCGGTCATCAGCCCCGCCAGAGCTACACCTACGGCACCGGCATAGATGATATAAAGAAACCATTCGGCGTCTTTCCGGGTGCGCGCCAGTTGGGCAACACACCAGTAGGCAATGAAATATAAAGTTGCCCTGACAATCCCGTCAACCGCCAGGCCATAGTTGACTGCGTTAAAACCCGCCAGAATATAGATCAGGGGAAATGCCAGCATAAGGTAATCCATGGGGTGCGAGATGAAGGAATGATCCCTGCGCAACCACTTCCAGATCCAGACCAGCCAGAATACCAATACAGCAAAGAAAAGGGCCTTCTGCTGCTCCGGGGCAAAAAACAAGCCCCGGAAAAAGGGCGCTAAGAACAGCAGCAGGCAGATGCCCCCCAGGGCCGCAATTTTTATGCAACTTCCGATATTATTTTCCCGGACTGTTTCCGGTGTCTTTTTAGAAGTTCTGGCATTTCTTTCAGACATAATAAATGGCTTTCTCCTTGACTGAGACAATGTACCGACGGAGGCGGCAGGAATTATAATTTTAGTATTCAGAGTCATATCTATTTCGATAACAATTAATCGGATTCCTGTAAAAAATTATCATTACGGATGGCAATTGGTACATTTTTGTATCAGTCTTTGTCCGGGGTTTAGGAGTTGTAAAAAACCTGTCCCCTTTTATTTAGATTAAGATATCGACTATCTGGCTTGAAAATTGTATAATATTAACAACATAACGCCGGTGGATAAAAAAACGCCCTGACGGGCGTTGCCGTCTTGCAGACGGCGGAATCCAGGAGCCAGGAGCCAGGAGCCAGAATGGTGACAGGCTGCCTTAAAAGAGACCCCACAGCGACATGCAGTGAGGGGGAGTGATTTAAGTCCGTGCGGAATGTACCGGAGGCTGCTACTGTCTCTTAACGACCGAGCCTACGGAATGCCGAGCCGGCTGCAGGACGCAGCCGGAAGCCGGAATCGACGCAAGGATGCGGCGTTGGAGGCGGTCGGCATTCCGTTGGCGACCGAGTTTAGAGACAGTTGCAGCAGGAGGTAATGCAGGCCGGACTTAAATCGCTCCGCCTACCCATTAGCGACAATGCAGCGACCCTCAAGTGACCCCGGAGCGACCCCAGAAAAACTCTGGGCTTGCATAAAAATGCTTTGGCGATTTAGCGCTTTAATACTTTAACATGGTATATACTTTCCTTAACGATAAAAAAACGCCCTAACGGGCGTTGCCGGCTTGCAGACGGCGGAATTCAGAATTCAGGATTTTTTACAGCCTTTCTTATAAGCCAATCTCTTGTTAAGAGCAAATTGAGTTATCCACAACTAAATAATTTATTTTTTCCTATACGTTAAAAAAAGTGGCTTAGAGGAGAATAATCAGATGAGTGAACAATTATTAAAAGAAATTATGGCCGAAGTTAAAAAACTAAGCCATCGTTTCGTCAATCTGGAAGAAAACCAAGTTAAGACAGCATCAAAGGTTGACAACATAGAGAACTCTTTTGGCAAGCTGGAAGTCAAGGTGGACAAGCTGGGAAGCGCTGTCGGCAAGCTGGAGGTCAAGGTCGACAACCTGGAAGGAGCTGTCGGCAAGCTGGAAGAAAAGGTGGACAAACTGGAAGGCACTGTCGGCAAGCTGGAGGTCAAGGTCGACAACCTGGAAACCAACCAACTGAAATTGGAAACCCGCATTGAAAACGAAGTCATAGACAAAATCCGTATCCTCTTTGACACCCACACATTATACATGGACTACTTTGCCAGCATACGGGACAGTCAGGCGCGCATTGAGGACGGCATTGGATCTCTTTTCCGCCGATCAATCGACACGGATGCCCGCATAAGAGAACATGACCGGGAACTCCGCCTGCTGCGCATAGAAAAACAATCATAACGCATCAAAGCGCCCTATCCCTCATCCAACATAGCTGTGGTAAAAATTCCATTTACACTCCCTGATAATGCGTCCAAAGGCGCAAAATCCTCACACATTGCCTCTCTTTATCAACCGAATACACAAGGCGGTGCTTTATGTTTATCCGTCGGGAATATGCGCCTGCGAGGTCTCCAACCAATTTTTCATATGGCGGCGGATTTTGAAAAGGATTTTTTTTCAGGACTTCGATCAGTTCAAGAACCTTGTCTTTCAATCCCGCCTGCTTTATCAACTCAACATCCTTTACAGCATGTCGCATAAACTCAATCTCCCAAGTCACCACTCAATTTCCCCAACTTTGACGCACTCCTTCGGGTCCGCCTTGATCCCTTCGATGATGGATTCCCTCATTCCGGGCACGCTCAGAAGATACAACGTTTCTTGTATCGCCCTGTAATCCTCCTCGGAGATTATAACAACATTTCCTTGTTTCGAAGTCACCATTACAGGTTCATGGTTTTTAACGGTATCCTCGATGAGGCGAAAAAAATTCTGCCGCGCCGCCGAAGCATTGATAAACATATCAATCCCACCTCTCCACCCTTCCAATATACAACATAACGTTGTACAATATATTGTACAATATAATAACGGGATATTCAATAAGAAAGATTTTCTAAATATATGTATATGAACTTTTTATATTATGTCCAATGTCAAGGGCTGACCCCATAGGTCCACCCTAAGCTAGGAGGCTGTTGAAAAAGTCCATCTGCGGCGTTGCGGCGGCGGCTTCAATGCTCAACGTACAAGGAGTACGCCTCCGCTTGAAGCCTTGCTGCGCCTTGCATCTGGAGCTTTTTGAACAGCCTCCGGTTGTAGTCGAATAAGTACTTTGTTTACCTCTTAATATAGTTTTGCAACACTCTCCTAGTTGAGCCTTTTTTACGCGCAAAACTTCCGATTGTCCCCTTCAAGGACCGTCCCCTGTCGCATGGCTTAATTCAGCTCAAGCTTCAGCCTCCGGACGGTTTCCATGTCAAGGGCGGTGATCTCCGCAACGAGATCTTCCGGCAATCCCTTTTTCAGGGCTATCCTGGCGGTTTCCATTTTGCCTTTTATTTCGCCTTCCTTGATGCCTTCCTTGATACCTTCCTGCCTGATCCACTGCTCGATCTGGGTCATTTTCAACACCTCCAGCAGCCTTTTTTTATAGTCTTCCGACATGAACCGATCGGTTACCGCCACCAGTGCGCCGATAACGAATGTTTTGATTTCTCCGGTCATGTTCTTAGCCAGTTCCGCCGCCTGTAAGGCCATTTGGTCTTCGGTCAGGCTGCTCTTCATCAGGGGCAGGAATACCAGCTTCAGTATTTCTTCTTCATGCAAAGATTCATTTCTGCTGATTTTTTCTTGCAGTTTCCGGTATTCCTCGTCTCCATCGTAATCCTTCATGTAGACGTTGGTGACTTTATAGTTGATGGATCCTTTTTCCAGACGATCCGGAGCTTTTTTGATCCTCCCGGAGTAAACAACGGCGGTGTTGACTTCCCGGTCATCACGATTGATCAGTCTGACATCGTAAAGGGCGAAGCGCTTGAGTGCCTCTCCTGTCACTGTGGTCATGAATTCGAGATGCAGCAAGGTGTCGTCTTCCAGCAGAAAGATGCAATCCGTCCTGTTTTCTTTCACTTCCAGCACCGGCAGAACTGTCGGTATGACTGCTTTTATCCTGGGTGTGTCCAGGCCGAATATTTTAAGCGTTTTGTCCTTGAATGCGCCGGCTACAGCTTTCATAATCACGTCGTTTGCCTGCCTGGTTACCTCCGCTTCCAACTCAGCACCTTCTT
>LADN01000019.1 GCA_000961585.1 Peptococcaceae bacterium BRH_c4a
CGCCCTTTACGCCCAGTAATTCCGGACAACGCTCGCCCCCTACGTATTACCGCGGCTGCTGGCACGTAGTTAGCCGGGGCTTCCTCCTCAGGTACCGTCATTTTTTTCTTCCCTGAAGACAGAGTTTTACGACCCAAGGGCCTTCGTCACTCACGCGGCGTTGCTCCGTCAGGCTTTCGCCCATTGCGGAAGATTCCCCACTGCTGCCTCCCGTAGGAGTCTGGGCCGTGTCTCAGTCCCAGTGTGGCCGGCCACCCTCTCAGGCCGGCTACCCATCGTCGCCTTGGTAGGCCTTTACCCCACCAACTAGCTAATGGGACGCGGATCCATCCATGAGCGGATTTCTCCTTTCTTCCCGAAATTATGCAACCTCAGGAACGTATCCGGTATTAGCACCAGTTTCCCGGCGTTATCCCGATCTCTTGGGCAGGTTATCCACGCGTTACTCACCCGTCCGCCACTATTCTCGAAGTTCGAGGTTCGACGTTCGACGTTCGATTCTTGTTGGATTTGCCTTTGCATTTCCTTCTTTTCGAACTCCAAACATCCAACCCCGAACTCCGGGAACCGTTCGACTTGCATGTGTTAAGCACGCCGCCAGCGTTCGTCCTGAGCCAGGATCAAACTCTCCATATAAAATTTATGAAAAGCTATCTTTAGCTCTTACTTACTTTTTTATCTCTTCCCGCATTCGAACTTCGAACTTCGAACCTCGAACCTCGAACCTCGAACCTCGAGAAGAGGTCTGGCTTAATTTTGTTTCCATCTCCACTGTTTAGTTTTCAAGGACCAGTTTATTTCTGCCGCCGTTCTACCGCCGACAAGAGCTAATTTTACCACTCTTGGGTTCGTCGGTCAACAGGTAATTTCTGCTAACCCGCCGTTCCCTTTTATTTCTTTTCGCCGCCCGGCTTTCTTAACCCGCCGGCAAGAAGTAATGTTACCACTTCCTGCAATAATATGCAACTGGTAATTTATGACACATCAACGGCTTCATAATAACCTTTGCCAGTGCTCTTTGCGCTACCTGACCTGGTCAGTTTTGACAGACAGCTTAAGACCGCCTTCTCCGGCTGTTTGCCTGGAATTTCGTTGCCCTTATGGATTATAAGGTCTGCCAGGTCTTTGTAATGGACTTGCTGCGGGTAAAGATCGGCCAGCATTTCCAGAACAACACCTGTGAGGGCGCCGTTGGTCAGCGCAGAATTTCCTGGGCAGTTTTCCTCCGGAGAAAGAAATCTCTTCAGCGATTGAATCTGGGTTTGGGCATTTTGAATACGAAGCTTGTAGGATTCAATCGTTTCCTCTAGGTCAACAACTTCTGACTCCAGTTCAAGAATGGCATCCTCGGCAAAGGATTTAATTTGTTCGAATGCTGACATTTTAACGACCTCCAAGAACGTATGTTTTATATAATATACAGCGAACACACGTTTCTTGTCAAGTTATTTAAAGGCTTCCCTTAACACTTCCCGAATGGATTTTCCTTTGGTTAAAATGGTAACGCAGCCATTGTATGGGAGCTATTGCTTTTCGTATCTCCTCTGAGATTTTTTTGATATAAGTTTACTAAACAGGCACACAACAAGTCTTATGAATAAATACACAGAGAAGATAGCAATAAAACCCCATAATCCATAAACCACATCTTTAAACTCCATAACACCTCTACCAGTTATCTTTTGTTCTATTTCCAGGCCAAATACAATTACTATTAAAACTGTCAATGTATAAACAAAAGAAACCACTGAAATACTCCATCTGGCTACCTTTTTAAAAAAAGCGTCAGCCAGCAAAAAAATAACCATCCCCGTTACCCCAATTACCCAAAAATGGAGCCCCTTATCATCCACATCAAATTTCAGTAATTTTACAGCAGCGGAAATCCAGTCATGAAGACCATTTATTACATAGGCAATAATACTTAATAACTCAGCCATTTTAATCCTCTCAAAAAATCTCCGCAGATTTATAATAATCAATTATATTTCGGCATGCTCAGAAAATAAACCTTCCTAATGTAATCACTGAACCGGTTTCAGTCCGTCCGGAAAAAAACAGATGACCCCCGGCAAAGCCTGGAGGTCATTATTTCCCATAATGTTCCCAGTATGTTCCCATTTCGCTTTTCCTCGGCCTATTTCGCCGCTATATAATCAGTATTCATGCGGCTTACGCGCCTTTAATCCTGCTCGGTGTTCCCAATACATGTTGGGGACCTCTATATTTACCATTTAGAAAAGATCGCGCAAATTAACGGTCAGTCCCAATTTGGCTTCCCTGCGGCTCTGAGCAATCCTGACCATAACATTCCTGTCTTTTTTAATAGCAACTGTGGTCATGTAACTTTCTGCGTTTGGTTTCTTTTTTACCCGCTTCAAGCCGGCTGTTGCAGGGGTGGGCATAATGGAAACACCTCTCCTTCTGCGTGTATTACCCTTCTTGCCCAAATTATACTCCCCCCAAAGACACTTTGTCTACAGTTATGCCCTTTTTGGAGGATATAAAACGCCTTTTTACAAAAGAGTCTTCAGCAAGACCCTTTATTTTTGAGTGGGGTTAGTGGGTTCAGCCCTTGACATTTGACAGAGACGTTTAGCGCAGTTATTTTGATCCCACATCCTCTCTTATTTCCTTTATCTTGAGAAATCGCTCATTTGCTTTCGTAACTCACGAATAGCTTAACTTCCTGAAACGGGCTACTTGTCCTATTTCAAGGGCTGACCCCTTCTACATAGTTAAACCGTTGACACGTATCATTAATACGTGTCATTATTTAACTATGAGGGAAAGTTACCATAACGCACCCGGTAAAGGACATACCAATCAAAACGGTAAAGAGCATTTTAAAACAGGCGGGAATTACAATCGAGTGATTCATCCCAATAAAGACTAAGGAGATGGTTAAAGTGACTAAAGATAAATACATCTATCCGGCAATCTTCGATTATGCCGATGATGGCATTTCTGTCGAATTTCCGGACCTGCCCGGCTGCCTGCCCTGCGCCCATAACTCCGAAGAAGCGTTTAAAAACGCCAAGGAAGCCCTGGGTCTCCACCTTTGGGGCATGGAGCAGGACGGCGATCCCATTCCCGAACCGACACCCGTAGAAAAGTTGCATCCTGAACCCAACCAGGTAGTGGGCCTCATTGAAGTCTGGATGCCCGCCTTTCGGGAATCTATAGAAAGCAAGGCCGTAAAAAAGACTCTCACCATTCCCAAGTGGCTTAACGACTTAGCCGAAAAGGAAAACATTAACTTTTCTCACCTGTTACAATCGGCAATTAAAAATCACCTAGGCATTGAGGGTTATAAGCCTCTTGCAAGAAAGCAGCCTTAAGTGGCTGCTTTCAAAATTTATAGCAAAAAAGAGTCCGAAGAAAAAGACCGCTAAAAAACAAAAATAATTAAACTGTCAACCAAGTGTCCACCAAAACGAGTTTTCATACTTTCCGCTGAAAAAGTCAAGCCCCGCAAACTTTGCGGGGCTTGACTTTTACTGGCGTCCCAGAAGGGATTCGAACCCCTGACCTACGGATTAGAAGTCCGTTGCTCTATCCAGCTGAGCTACTGGGACTTGACGCAAGGTACATATTAGCAGAAAAATTATTTCGTGTCAATGGATGATCATGGCTTATTGTGACGGTGGGTTTGTTTTACGTGTCGGTGCCGAATACCACCACGCGGTTTTTTAATATTTTGGCCCGGTACAGGGCTTTGTCGGCCAGTTCGAGCAGTTGTCGGGTTTCACCGATATCTCCTTCGGATATGGACACTCCAATGGATATGGTTACCGGGAGGTCGTGGCCGCTGAAGGATTCTTCCACCTGTGCCCTCATTCTTTCAGCTATGCTTTTGGCCTTTTCCAGGGGCACTCCGGGCAGCAGGACACAAAATTCCTCTCCTCCGTACCTGAATATCATGTCGTTGTCCCTTATGTTGGCACTCATTATTTTTGCCACTTTCCTTAATGTGATGTCTCCTTTTATATGTCCCATGGTGTCGTTGTATTTCTTGAAGTTGTCTATGTCGATCATTAAAAGGCTGATGGGCTGCTTGTTTGTCAGGCACCGCTTTATTTCCTGCTTGAGGGCCATGTTCATGGACCTGTAGTTGCGCAGGCCGGTAAGCCCGTCCCTCATGGACTGCTGTTCGAACTTCCAGAGCTTTTGGGTGAGGACCCAGGCCAGAATTGAGGCCACGAAGAAAACCAGTGATCCGAAAAAAATCTCAAAGGGTGTCAGGTTATATACCTTTGTGGCCAGGAAAATATAGCAAATAACCGACACAATCCCATTGGCTATGGAGGGTAAGAGACCCAGGTATGGATTTCTCAGCATTATCAGCATGTACAGCAGGAGCCACAGCATGGTGCGGTAATCCACCAGTACTATCAGCAGGGTTAGTGCCAAAGGGTTGTAAACTCCGATAAATACTGCAACTACCCGTCCTGATATTTTCTTTCTCAGTGAGGAATGCAGTATATTAAGATAGAGAGATATTATGAAGACAATTAGTATAAGAAAAAAATGAAAGCCGGAAATTACCTGGAAGAAGACATTGGAAACCAATATGCTTAGCACTATTAGAGCGTGGGATAAAAAATCCAGTTTATGCAAATCTGCATTTAGTCTTGGCATTTATCATTACCACCGTCTTAGTTTCTTTGCATATTTAAATACTATCAGAAATGTTTAACAAATAATATATTCTTTTCGATAAATATATTAAAACCTATTCATTAAATGGTTAATATTTCCTGCTTTATTCCATCGGTTTAACTTCAGAGGATAATGGTCCGGTTCCAAAAGTGATGTCTATAAAAACCACCTCCGGGCGGCTGCCAACACGTATGGGCGGGCCGAAGGTGCCATAGCCCGAGGTCACCACCATATTAAGCTCTCCCCTTTTCAGGTAGCCCCAGTCAGTTTCGTATATTTTTTTTGTAATGAGATTAAAGGGGAAAAACTGCCCCCGGTGGGTATGGCCGGAAATTTTGAGATCCACCCCCGGCTCCGGATCCCGTCCCCGCATGGCAGGCTGGTGATCCATTAATATAACCGGCAGTGAAAGGTCCATTCCCGTCAGCAGATCATTCAGTTCCAGGCGCGGTTTACCGGTAAAGCGCCCTCCGGTGAGATCATCCCTGCCCACTATGTAAAAACTGTCGGCTACCTTTACCTTCCGGTCCTTCAGAACCTTTACCCCGGCCCCCTCCAACCGGCTTAATATTTCCTCCGCCCTTCCCCCTATGTATTCGTGGTTTCCTGGAACGGCATAAACGCCGTATTTGGGCGAAAGGCTCCGGATAACACTGGCCATATCCTGCCTGGCAAAGGGCACCGGGGTTTCTTCTATTATATCCCCGGGCAGCAAAACCAGGTCCGGATCCATATCGTTTATCATGTTCACCAGCTCTTCCAGCCGGCGCCTGTTGACCACTTCCCCCAGGTGAAGGTCGGATACAGCCACGAGTTTTAAGTTTTGTACTTCTCCCGCCCTGGGTATATTCACATTGTATTGAGTTATCCGGGGAGATCGGGCGTTCCACCAGCCGTATGCCAAAGTCCCGGCCACCAGCAGCACCACCGCCAGCCCGACGACCGGGGCCTGCAGGAAAACCGGGGCCGGCAGTTTAATAATTCCGGTTATTCTCACCAGCAGCCTTACTGCATCAATAAAAAGAAGGGCCAGGGTAAAGTAAATTATCGCACCCATCCAGAAGGACCCCGCAATGATTAAAAGGCTGCTGATTTCCCAGGGAAGGATTTCCCTGCCGAACCTCCCCACAGGATAAGCAATAGCTGCGACACATAAAACCACCCAGTATAAACTGACATTTACATTAGGAAAATATCCGGTTAACCACTGCCTGCCACGCCGCCCTATCCAGTAGCTGATTAGCCCGTATAGTAAAAAAATGAGTATTATAAACACTGTAAAACCAAAACCGGTCATGTTTTCTGTCTCCTTCTTCTGGAACAAACTCGTCTTATCGGGCCACTGGCAGTCAGCTGCTTTCCCTATATTATAACATTATTTGTCCAAAGATTTAAAAGGCTCACGGCTGCCCGAGGCAGCCGTGAGCCCAGTGGAGAAAGGAGGTTTGGGTTTAAACTGTTTTCATGCTGGGGGTGACGGGTACTCCCTCCTCCTTTTGCCCGCTGGAAACCACTGCGGACAGCACGAACACGAAGAGGGAGACCACCACCAGGAACAATGTCAGGCCATGCAGACCCATTTTGTACAGCCAGGAGAATTTGGTCAGGGCTAACAGGCCGAAAACCGCTACTCCCGCAACCGCCGTCCAGGCCAGGGTGAGGCGCCCGGCGGAGAGGTTTTTACCTAACTGCCAATGACCGGCTTTTTCCACCAGACTAACCGCCACCATGGCCAGTATGTTCATGGACATTCCGAAAAATACCGGGTGTACATTCAAGTAGAACTTGACCGGGCTCCAGTTGCCCAGGTAGTACCACGAAAGGCCGCCGGCAAATCCTACGGCCATTGCCGTCACAGCCGCCCTGCGGGTGGCCAGGGGCCAGAAAAGGGCCGCCATTACCGGCGCAAAGGTAGCCCCGTTGCGCAATGTCCAGGCCAACACGTTCCACCATGCCGCCTGCTCGCTTCTCAAAAGGGACAGTATAACCACCACGCCGGTCAGCAATACCAGAGACAGCCTTGTGTATTTCACCTTCTGGGCATCGGTCAGACCGGGGTTAACCGCCCCCGCAAAGTCCCGTCCCATGCTGGTGGCGCCGGAAAACTGGCAGGGCCCTCCCCATCCCAGGGCGCAGGCCCATATGCCCATGAAAAACAATCCCACCAGCGGAGGGGGCAGAACCTCGCTCAAGTACAGCGGAATGCTCACCATTCCGCCTTTACCGCCCGGGGTCACCACAGCCGCCGCAAGGCCGAACAGAACCCCGCAGATAATGAATATGATGTTTCCGCCAAAGGCCCATAACAATCCCCTGCGCCCCTCCTCCGGGGTTCGGCAGGACAGGGCCATCTGGAAGGCGGCCTGGGCAACCACAACGTTAATCAGGAAGGTGGCAAACCACGCAATGATAAGCTGCAAACCCACATTGTCCAACGAAAACAGTTCCGGACGGGCGCTGGCAAGCTGTGAAAGGCCTGCCGGGCCGGGGTTTAAGAAAAATGCGTATATACCAATGATGAACATAATGGCAAAGGCTATGCTGTTGGCCGTCTGGGTAACCACCACAGACCACATGCCCCCGGCCTGCAGGAAAATCAGCAGGAGCACAGTGCTGATGATCACCGTGACAGGAAGAGAAAAACCGGTCAGAACGCTCAGCGCCACGGCAAAGGAAAGCGCGTTGGCCACCGTCCACATGGGAAAGGTGAAGGCTGTTATCAGCCCGGCCAAGCCCATGGCCAGCCTCCCGAAATGATCGCCGATAAGACCTGACACCGTCACCATCATGCGGCGCCGGAAGTTGCCGATAAGCAGCAGGGCAATAATCAGAACGTGTATCATTTCGGCAACGCCGTACCAGCCTGCCGATATACCTTTAACATAGGACAGTTCCATGATGGCTATGAAAGAGGATCCTGAGAAGAGTCCGGTAATACATACAAAAACCATCCAAGGCTTGAATGACCTCCCGCCGACCCAGTACCCTTCACCACCCTGAGCCTTGCTTTTGACTATGTTACCAACTATAATTAGAACGGCCGTGTATAATACTGCCATTCCCAGTATCCAAGTCCCGTAAGTGTTCAAAACTTTGTCCTCCTTTCTTTAAATATCCCCACCTTATACAACCTATGTAGGCGGAAAATTATGGCGCCCTGACAAGGTCTTAATTTTCCCCTACCGGGTGGGGAGCAAAAAACATGGCTTCGGTAAATTCCTCGGAAAAATACTCCGAGGTCGACAATTCCACATACTCTACCATTTGGCGGACAGACCCGGCCTGCTCCATCACCTCCCGGTCCAAAAGTACCATCTTGGCTCCCTGGTGGGCCGCATTTCCGACATGCCTGACTCTGTCCGGGGGCACCGCCGGAATTATCCCCAGCCGCAGGGCTGCGTCCTTACCGATATAGCTGCCGAAGGATCCCGCCAGCAACACAGCTTCAATGTCACTGTCCCCGATCCCAAGCTTGCCCTGCAGAATCCTGATGCCTGCGCAGATAGCTCCTTTGGCCAGCTGAACCTGCCGGATGTCCTTCTGGGTGATGGCAACTCCCCCCGAAAGCATGAACTCCCGGCCCTTTTCAGTCTGCCTGATCCTTGACGCCAACCGCGGTCCCGCAACGGAAACGGCCTCATCAGCCTCCAGGAGGCGTCCGCCGGGATCCACAAGCCCCGCTTCCAGCATTGCCGCCACCGCATCGATTAAGCCGGAGCCACAAATCCCCTTCGCTTTCCCGTTACCGATAACTGAGCAGACCACTTCATCCCCGTCCAACACAACCCGATCGATGGCCCCTTCCGCAGCCCTCATGCCGGCGCTGATATTGGCCCCCTCAAAAGCCGGGCCCGCAGCGGCTGCACATGCCAGCAGCCGGTTACGGGAACCAAGGACAATCTCCCCGTTAGTTCCTATATCGATGGCAAGAGTAATTTTTTTGCTCAGGTGCATGCCGGTGGCCAAAATGACCCCCACGGTATCGGCGCCGACGTAGCCTGAAATTACCGGCAGGAATAGCACCGGAGCCCGGGGAGAAATGTCTATCCCGATTTCTACGGCGTCTGCAGCATATGAGCTGTGAACAGAGCCGCTGAAAGGAGGCGCAGACAGACCGGCGGGGCTGATACCGGCGAAAAGGTGAAGCATACAGGTATTTCCCACCACAGCCGCGGCATATATGGATTCGGGCCTTGTGCCGGCTTGGCGGGCCAGCTTTTTGATTATTCCGTTCACCACATTTCGGATCATTGAGTTAAGATTGCCCAGACCTGAGGGAGAAGACACCGAATAATCAATGCGGGAGATTATATCGGCGCCGTACTGATTCTGCCTGTTTAAATCCGCCGCAGCCGCCAACTCCCTTCCGGTGCGGAGATCGACAATGCTTCCCGCCACGGTTGTGGTCCCTATGTCCAGGGCCAGCCCATACAGTTCATCGACATTGTCGCCTTCCTCCAGGGCAATCATCAGGTGGCCGCAAATTACGGCAGTTATGGGCCCCCGGCGGTCTTTCAGCATCTCCGGCAGCACACGCAATACATCCAGGCTGGGAGTGGCTTTTACACCTTTCCCGGCCAGACTTTCCTGAAGCAGATCCCAGTTACCCCGAGGGTTTTCCAAATCGGGGGGCGACATCTGAACCGAAACCTTTTTTACCGGCGGATCTGATGCCCGGCAGACAGCGCCGGTCAGGCCGGCCTTTACCAGGCGGGGCCTGTTTTGCCCGGGAACCTCCACCGTCAGGGGATCACCATCAGGCAATACCTGGCAGGCCAGGCGCCATCCGTCTGAGGCCTCTTCCCGGCTCATTGCCTGCCGCTCCGCAGAGGTTAGCTTTTGGGTGGAGTTATGCACCCGCACACGGCATTTGCCGCAGGTTCCCCTGCCCCCGCAATGGGCTTCCACGGGTAGCCCCGCTTCCCGGGCGGCTTCCAGCACTGTCCCGCCAGCCGGAACCTTGACTGTAATATTTTCGGGTATAAATGTCAGAAAAGTTTCGTTCATCGTTTCATCGTCCGCCCTCTCTCCGGCTGCAACTGTCTCTATGCCCGATGGCCAACAGCTTCAAATCACTCCCCCCAGACGTATGTCGCTTGAGGGTCGCTTTTAAAGCAGGCTGTCACTATTCTGGATTCTGGCTCCTGTCTCCTGGATTCCGCCGTCTGCAAGACGGCACCGCCAACAAGGCGGTTTTTTACTGTGACAGTTTGCCTGAGGAAATACAACCGCTGAACAATCTTGCGGCCAATTCACCTCCGGGCTCGGTATGGATAAACCCGGGCTGGTTAAAGGGTTTTTTCAGCAGTCCGGCCAGCCAGTCCGCAGACCCCCTGATTTCCAGATAATCAAGCCCGAAGAAATCCGCCACCATCCGGACGTAAGCCCGGTGGCCCTCCATTAAATCCAGTCCGGTGTCGATCAGGGCAAAACTGCTGTACGATTTTATCATTTCCCTTGTCACCCAGAAGGCCTCCTCCTTATCCAGAAAGGAAAGGCAGCGCCTGTATTCCTTGTAGGCGTCACTCCCGTACCTGATCCACCCCGGGCTGAAATAATAGGTTCCGGTTTTGTCAATTTTTCCGGGATTGCCAAAAACGCTCAGGCCGTGAAGGATCGGTATACAGTCTTCACAGTCGGGTACAATCAGGCGGCTTTTTTTAGATCGGATGCCGTCCAGGCCGTTACCGCACAGACCATAGGCCAGCAGTATGGTATCCACTCCCCCGTTGGCGTCCAGGCCGTCAATCATGCCCTGCAACGTACTGCGAAGAATCAGGGGATGACGGTGCAAACCCTGGGGCAGAAAGTAACAGCGATCCGCATTATGACCCAGCAACTGCTGTAACTCAGGCCTGAACACTTCACACGAGATAATGGCGCAACCATCTGCTGTCACTCTTCCGGGTACCCCCTCACATCGCCAATATAGCTCATTGCCCACTGGTCACGTCCCAGCAGCAGGTCGGTGGCCTTAATTAGCCTCCTTAGACCGGGAGCGGTGGGATCCATTATCGGACAATTGAGTCCGGCCTGCAGAGCCAGGGCAAAAAAGGCCATATTGATAATTTTCCTGTCCGGGAGGCCAAAAGAAACATTGCTGGCGCCCAGGGTTATATTGACACCCAGTTCATCTCTCACAAGCCTCATGGTCTCCAGAGTTGTTAATGCGGACTGCTGATCCGAAGATACTGTCATGGCCAGACAGTCTATCACAATGTCTTCGGCCGGTATCCCCTCCTTTTCGGCGCGCTCCACCAGTTTTTGGGCGATTTTTAACCTTTCCCCCGGCTCTCCGGGAATGCCGTCCTCATCCATGCAAAGTCCTATAACGGCCGCCCGGTATTCTTTAACCAGAGGCAGCACCCGGGAAAGTGAATGCTCCTCGGCGGTTACCGAATTAACCAGCGCCTTGCCGCGGTAGACCCTTAGAGCCGCCTCCAGCGCTTCAGGCTTGCTGGAGTCTATACACAACGGCGCATCCACCGTGCGGCTGACCAGATCAACAGCTGCCGCCAGCATATTGATCTCATCCACCTGGGCCGCCCCCACGTTTACATCCAGCGCATCGGCGCCGGCCCGCACCTGCTTCAGGGCCTCCTCCTGCACAAGGGACAGGTCTCCCTTAATGAGTTTTTCAGCAAAGGCTTTTCTGCCCGTGGGGTTTATCCTTTCACCGATAATGACCGTTGGCATGCCGTGGCCTATTATCACCTCTTTGCCCGAAGGGCTGAAAATCACTGTTTTCAACATAAAAGCCGTATCTCTCCTTTAATTTTTAAGCGATGTTTAAAATGGAAAGCGCCCTTTCCACTGCTTCCTGGGCGTCCTTGCCATACCCGTCGGCGCCGATTTCATCCGCCAGCTCCTGGGTGACCGGGGCTCCGCCCACCATTATTTTCAGGGGCTTCCCGGGATAGGCTTCTCTGATTACCCTGATGGTCTCACCCAGCCAGTGAAGGGTTGAGGTAATCAGAGAAGAAAGGCAGACGATATCAGGGTTATACTCCTCAATGGCTTTTACAAATTTTTCAGGGGAAGCGTTGATTCCGATGTTATAGACCTTGAACCCGGCGCCTTCCAGCATCATAGCCACAAGATTTTTGCCGATGTCGTGCAGATCGTCTTTAACAGTGCCAATAAGCACCGTCCCAACGGGCTCCTCAGCGGAGGACGCCAGCACCGACTTCAGCGAATCCATCCCCGCGTGGGTGGCCTTTGCGGCTATTAAGACCTCGGGCACAAAAACATCCCCGTTTTTAAACTTAACCCCAACCACACTCATTCCGGCTATCAACCCTTCCCTTACAATGACATTGGCGTCTATTCCCTGATCCAGTGCCCTGTCGCAGAGTTCCTTCACCTTTGCCGGCTTGTACGATGCCACTGCTTCTTTGATTTCTTCCAAAATTGACATCTTTTTTTGTCCCTCCAGTCATACCTTGTCTGATTGTTTTTAAGCGGTTATGGCGGCAATTTTTTGGCAGTGCTCCAATACCGTGTTATGCATGGCCCTGACGTTCTCGTCAGGGGTGCCGTAATCGCAGCCCACGGCGTCAATGGAAAGCTTGTCCAGCGGCCCGCCGGTGTCGATCAAGTCCCGGACGTCCTGGGCTATTTCCCCGGCGGAGCACTGCAGCATTCGCACCGGATCTATCCTTGCGTTAATATGGACGTCAGGCATCAACCGGCGGAGCCGGGCAAGGTCGGTCTTGGGGCCCACTTCCAGGAATGAAAGGCCTGATATCTTGGAATAACCCTCCAGCACCTGATCACCCTTCCCGCAGTGATGGATACCAAAGGGCTGCAGTTGTTTGGCCAGCTTCTGGTCGTAGGGCAACACAAATTCTTCGTATAAATCATTGGATACGTGCACCACCGTGCAGTTGGGCAGCACATAGGTTTCCGGCCTGGCCATGGGGGTTACGGACTTACCCAGTGTCCCTGTGCGCGCCTTTACATAATTAGCCAGTTGTATTATTGTTTCAGTGCAAGTGTTAAACAGATGGTGAACAAGCTCGGGATTTTCGTAGAAATCCAGGTACAACTGGTCTCCGCGTACTTTCAGGCCAAGGTTCAACACACCCGTGGTGTTAATGTCGCCTGTCACCCGGCCATATTTGCCCTCCAAATAATCCATCTGGCGGATTATTTCGGTCATGGGGTAAGAGTTGGTTATATCGGGAACCTTCAGGCTCATTATCTGTTCATCGGAAAGATTTGCCGGGTTGGCCCATGGTATTGCATCCTCGAAAAAGGTAATTTCGCAGCCGAATACTTCCGGAAGCAGTACCATCCCGTAGTCAACAAACGGTTCTACCGGGGGATCAGGATTTCCCATTCCAATGTCTCCGAAACGCTGGTGAAGTATCTTTTGCTGCTCCCGAAAAACTTCCAGCCGGTGATCCGGGTCCATGTAATACTTGCGGTCAAGGGAAATGCCATAATTCTTGTGCCACCAGTTGGGGTAAAAGCCTACTTTGGCCGTTATTTTGGTCACCGGTTTGCTCATTACACCACATCCTTTTTATGAATTGGCCGCCTAACTGGTATCGACGGTTCTCGTTTTAATATGATACGCAATACCCATGCCAAGAAAAAAACCCTCATTATTAAGGGTTTTTTCTGCTTCCCGATAAAATTGGCGGAACACAGATATTCCACCCTGCCGGCCCGATTATCTGCAACTGCAACTTAAAGGACAAGTATAGCAGGAGATACTACTCCTGGAACATTAACGCACCTCTGGCGGAACAGATCTGTTCCGCCAGAGGTGCGTTGGATTTTAAAAGCCTATTGCTGATAATCTGAGAGATTGTACTGCTTCATTTTTCGCTGAACCGTTGTGTGGGTCACCCCAAGAACCTTCGCCGCCCTTCGGGTGCTGCCGTGCTCCGCCAGAGCTCTTGCAACCAGCTCCTTCTCCAGGTTTTCCAGCGCATCTTTCAGAGGAAGAGCGCCTCCCGGACGGAAGTGTATCTGCCGGCTGTCATGGTTATTTATAATTTTTTGTGGAACATGGCGGCTGGTGATTAATTCGCCGTCGCTCATTATAACCGCCCTCTCCACCACATTTTCAAGCTCCCTTATGTTGCCGGGCCAGCTGTAGGCCTCCATCAAGGCATATACCTCGTGGCTTATTCGCCAGCTAAAACCGTACTTATCGTTGTACCTTTGCAGAAAATAGGTGGCCAGGGGGATGATATCATCTTTCCGTTCCCTTAGGGGCGGGATGTTAAGGTGGATCACGTTAAGCCGGTAATAAAGGTCTTCCCTGAATTTGTTTTTCTCGACCATCTCCTCCAGGTCTTTATTGGTGGCGGCTATAATACGGATATCCAGTTCTGTCGGCTTTACTCCGCCCAACCGGTAGATAACCCGCTCCTGAATGGCCCGGAGCAGCTTAACCTGCAGATTTAACGGTATTTCGCCCACCTCGTCAAGAAAAAGGGTTCCCCCATTGGCCGCTTCCAGAAGTCCAATCTTTCCCTGTTTACTGGCGCCGGTGAAAGCCCCCGTCTCATAACCAAAAAGCTCCGACTCAAGAAGGTTTTCGGGAATTGCCCCGCAGTTAATCTGAACAAAGGGCTGCCCGGCGCGGGGGCTGACCTTCTGGATAAGTTTCGCCACCACTTCCTTGCCGACACCCGATTCCCCTGTAATGAGCACGGTGGAGTCGTGCTGCCCCACCCGGAGGGCAAGTTTTATCACATTTTTCATAGCATCGCTTCTGGACACAATATTTTTTATGTCTATCTGTTTTGCCCTGAGTTCCCGCAATTCGGCAAAGTAGCGGGCTGTTTCGTCTCTGGTCTTTTTCATCTCCTGTTTAAGATGGATCAGTTCGGTCATATCCCTTATATTTAGCACAACCCTCTGAACTTCATTATCGATCTCGAATTCAGGGTTGCCGGTAAAGGCTATATCCTTGTCTTTTATTTTGCAGCTGGCGCTCACCGTGGAACGTCTGTTTTTGGCTTCTTCAAGCACATACAGCAACTGTTTACCCGGCTCTTCGGGAAAATGCCTCAACGTCATCCCAGCGGCAATTTTCTCTTCCAGACCCAGTATGGCCCGGCTGCGGCTGTTGGCCCGCAGTATTTCCCCATCCCTTCCCACCACCAGTATACCGTCATAAGAGGACTCAATAACGCTGTTCAACTCATTATTCAGTTCCCGGGCAGTGTTCAGCTCGCTGGTCACCGAGGCAAGCTCCGAAATATCCTGAAATACGGAAACAGCACCGATAATTTCATTTTGGTAGTAAATGGGGCTGCGGTTACATACCAACTCAGTGCTGTTAAACGTCAACCTTTGTCCAAACCTGCAGGATCCGTCTTCAAGTATGCGGGGCAGCTCAGAATTGGGTATAATGTCAGTGATTTTTCGCCCTATGGCCTGCGAGGCCTTTACCCCGGTAAATATTTCGGCGGCCCTGTTAAAAAGGATAATGCACTCTTCCAGGTCAATGGCGACAATGGCGTTATGCACCGATTCAAGCACCACCGACAACTCATTCCTGGTTTCATTCAGCACTTCAAACACTTTTTTTATGAGCTCCACCCTGCTCAATATACCGGTCAGTCTGCCATTGCTGTCCGTCACCACAAAACGCTCCACCGCTTGGTGACAGGCAACCATTTCAAAGCTGTCGTCTTCGTTGATGACCGGAATATTGGTCTGCATGACTTCGGACACACAGGTATCCTTTTCCTGGCCGGCCAGCAAAGCCTGCACAAGGTCAGTAATTGTAAAAATCCCCAGAACATCGCCCTTTCCGTTTAAGACCGGCGCGCAATTCACGTCGCAACTGACAAAAAAACGGGCGGCCTCCCCTAATGTCCGGCCAGGGGCAAGGGTAAACGGATTGCTTATCATGACATGCTTGACCTTCATTATAAATATCACATCCGTATAATAATTTCGTCAAAATTATATTTAGTATTATATCATTTTTATTACCCGCCGTATCCAGGTCAACAGTAAATCCATGCCATTCGCTGCGCCATCAGGAAATAAAATCTCCCACCGCCAGCCCAGGAAAGTTTATCACAGTACGGCCAGGCCAAAGGTCAGACGGCGGCCTGCTAAACTGATTATTTCCATAAAAAATTAACTCCAGTTGCCGCTGCAAGCTAACTGGTAGTTATTTCCATGTTAATCTGTGTTTGATTATTATGTCCATGGACTATCGCCTGTTTGATAACGGCAACCTTTTAACCGCCCCCTACTTACGCTCAGTTGGACGCCATTCTCTCCCGCTGCATTTCTTCCAGTGCCTGTTCAATGACCCGCGGGATGACTAGTTCGTCCATTATTCTTTTAGCCGGGGTCAACTCGTGTTCATCCTTTTTTGACACGCCCGGCATATAAACTTTCTCTTAACCCTGGCTCCCCCGTGACACGGTTAAAACGGTCGGATTTTATTTTTCCTGGACGGCTGTTCAGGTTTGTACTGTGCTCTCGCTTATAATATAATCTAACAAAAAGGGTTGCGTTTGTGCCTTTTCAGGAAGGAGGACTCCGTAATGCAGCGGAGGTTTAATGTCATTTTGACATGGGATAACGAATCGCAAGTCTTTGCTGTATCTGTCCCAACCTTGCCAGGTTGTGTTACTCAGGGCAAGACCAGGGAGGAAGCCCTGGAACGTATCCAGGAAGCTATTGCGGGCCATATTGAAGCCCTAAAATTAGTAGGTCAACCGGTTCCGCAAGGAGATGTTGAATTTGCTGAAGTACAGGTAAACGTTTCATGACCAGGATGCCAAGGATCACTGGCAAGAAAGTTGTATCAGCCTTAAAGCGCAGTGGATATACCGTTGTCCGGATAACCGGCAGTCACCACCATCTTTATAAACAAGGAAGCAATCTGGTTACTGTGCCAGTTCACTCTGGAGAGATTTTAAGCCCTCTGGTACTAAAAAGCATCCTGGATCAAGCTGGCCTGTCGGTTGAACAACTTATTGATTTGCTTTAATTTTGGCCATCTCTAAATTTTAGAGGTTTTTCCTTCGGGCTCTCATCTTGTAAAATTGGGAAGCATAAGTCTGCCGCTGTGGCAAACTTATGCTTCCTTTAAAAAAATGGAGCGGGTGATCAGAATCGAACTGACGTAATCGGCTTGGAAGGCCGACGCTCTACCATTGAGCTACACCCGCTTGTTTTGGCTATTCATTTTTTTGCAGCAAAAGTATTATAGCATAATTTCCGGGCCGGAGTCAAAGGGTAAGGCCCTGGTATTTTCAGGTTTTGGCAAATTTAAAGATAAAATATCTCGGGCTTTACCGCGCCGCCTTCAATCTCCAGTACACCATAGCTGAATTTGTTGCCTCCCCGGGGATCGGAAACGCTGCCGGGGTTTATGATCAGGAGGCTGTTCCTGTTGGAACCGCCGGGAACCTGAATAAAGCCGTAGCCGGGTATGTGGGTGTGACCGTAAACCGCCACCCCGGCCTTCAGCTCCACCGCCCTGTTGTACAGTCCGCAGATGGAAACTTTAACATTGTACCGGTGGCCGTGGGTGATGTATATAGGAACTCCCTCCACCTCCAGCAACTTTTCAACCGGGCCGTCCATGCGAGAGTCGCAGTTTCCCACCACGGCATGGACAGGCACATTGACAGAGGCTGAAATTTTAGAGGCGTCCCGGTAATGATCCCCGCAGTGTATCAAAAGGTCGATCTTTCCCATGGCCTCAGCGGCTCTCATGGCAGACTCCAGAAAACCATGGGTGTCACTCAGCAATCCAATTCTCATCTTAATGCACACTCATTCTGAATTCTGAATTCCAGCCGGCCGTAGGCTGGCTATTACCTCTCTGGCCTGGTCAAAGGCCTTGCCCCGATGGCTGATGAGGTTTTTTTCGGACATGTCCAGCTGGGCAAAGGTTTTTCCCAGCCGGGGCACATAAAACAGGGGGTCGTAGCCAAAGCCGCCCTCACCCCGGGGACGATCCACTATCACTCCCTCACAGGCGCCCTCGGTGGTAACCACCCGGCCGCCCGGCAGGGCCAGGGCCACCACGCACCTGAACCTGGCCCCCCTCTTTTCCGGCGGAACACCTTCCAAAAGCCTCATCAGTTTTTCATTATTAGCCCGGTCGTCCTTTTCCTCTCCGGCGAAACGGGCGGAATAGACCCCCGGCGCCCCATCCAGAAAGTCCACCTCCAGCCCGGAGTCATCGGCCAGGGCCACTTCACCTGTGGCGCCGGCCACTACCCTGGCCTTTTTGGCGGCATTTTCGGCAAAGGTTTCGCCGTCTTCCACCACTTCGGGGATATCCGGATAATCAGCCATGGATTTTATTTCAACGCCCAGGGGGCCCAGCATGGTCTCAAGTTCCTGCAATTTCCCAATGTTTCCGGTGGCCACCACTATCCTCAAGGCTATTCACCACCTACCCTTAATCTCCCCGCAATGTCACCCAGCACCTCCCGCTGGCAGCCAATCAAAAGCGATATTCCCTCGGCTGCCATGCTGATCATCTCATCCATTTCATCCCTGGAGAAGGTGGCCTCCTCCCCGGTGCCCTGTATTTCCACAAACTTGCCCCTGCCTGTCATGACAACATTCATGTCCACATCGGCCGACGAGTCCTCGGGGAAACACAGGTCCACAACCACCTTGCCGTTAACTTTTCCCACACTGGTGGCCGCCACGAAGTCCCTAAGGGGTATGCCTGGAAGGAGACCGTTGTCCACTAGTCTGTTAAGGGCATCAAACATGGCCACAAAGGCCCCGGTTATGGATGCCGTCCTGGTTCCCCCATCGGCCTGTATCACGTCACAGTCCAGAAGAACTGTTCTTTCTCCCAGGGCTTGCATGTCCACCACCGACCTCATGCTGCGGCCGATGAGCCTCTGTATTTCATGTGTCCTGCCGCCTATTTTACCCTTTGCAGATTCCCTGGGGGTCCTTACCCCGGTGGACCTGGGAAGCATGGAATACTCGGCGGTAACCCATCCCCCCAGTGACTCCGCCTTCCGAAAAAAAGGAACCCTTTCTTCTACCGTGGCGGTGCATATGACCCTGGTGTCGCCAACCTCTATCAGCACCGACCCCTCGGCGTGCCTGTTGTAGTCCCTGACAATCTTGACCGGCCTGATCTGGCCCGGCTTTCTGCCGTCAACCCTGTTCAATGTTTACCCTCCCGTATTAACGCCTAATTTAATAAACAAAATATGTATCACCCTCGGTGGCTATTTCCACATTGGCGCCATAGCCTTCCCGGGCCTGGACCCTCAGCTCCTCCAGGTCATATTCCGGCCAGAAATGGGTGACAATAAGCTCCTTCACTCCGGCTCTCCGGGCCAGTTCCCCCGCCTGCCGCGCCGTCATGTGGGAGTCCTTGACGTAGTCGGAGTCCTTGTCCAGGCCGCTGGCCTCACACAGAAAAATATCGGCCCGCCGTGCGAATAGCTCCAGGTTTACGGTGGGAGCGGTGTCCCCTGAGAAAACAAAATAGCCCGACCCCTCCACCCCTACAGCGTAGGACGGAAGGGAGTGCCTGGCGGGAAGCAGGCAATAGCGGACAGGGCCTATGCTGAATACCCTGGCGTCAACCCCCGGCGGCACTTTTTCCAGGGGCAGGTCTTCAATAAAAATACTGTCAAAGGCCTTTGTTAAGCCGGCTAGTCGGGAGGCCACTTCCCGGGGCTGGCCCGGCAGCAGCAGCGTTACCGGTCCCTGCCTGCGGCTGCCGTCCCGCAGGGACCCCTCTATGGCATGCCTCATACACTCAATATCGGCAAAGTGGTCCGGGTGCAGATGGGTCAGAATAACCGCCCTGACAGTCCGAAAATCGAACAGACGGCACATGCTGGCAAATGAACCGTTTCCCATGTCCAGCACCACCTTGGAGTCTCCGTCCTGAACCAGATACCCGGAACAGGCCCCGCCCGCCCTGGGATAAGGCGCCCAGCAACCCAAAACAGTTATCCTCATATCTACCTCCCGGGCAATTAATAATCGTCGGAATTCAGAAGCCAGAAGCCAGAAGCCAGAATAAAAAAGGATTTGACTTCTTCTTTCTATAAAATCCTAATTTACTTTGGCTGCAAACATTTTCTGAATATATTTTGAGACCGAAAACAGAATCCATAAGAAAAAATTCTGACTCCTGTATTCTGTATTCTGTATTCTGACCCTTAATATATGCAGGATAAGCTATTGAAGCATCTCTATGAATGAATCAATCCTTATCTTTGTCCTGGCGTCCAGTTTGTTGGGCCTGTCCCCCTCCAGAGTGAGAACGGGTATTTTAACCTTCCTCCGAATAATCAGGTCCTCAATCTGCCTGTAGCAAAAGCTCTGGGCGTAGTGAACAAGTCCGTGCAGCCTGCGCTTTTCAACCTCCCGGTTGATATCCTCCAGCCGGTAAAAAATACCGTAGGGGTATGAATAAAGCCTGTACTGTTCAACCAGGTCGGAAGCGGGAAAGGGCATGGAAAATTGCCTCTGAACCTCGTTATAAACCACCCTGGCCCCCCGATCCTCAAGGTAATCATATATATCGTCCATGATGGGGGGGACTCCAATATATCCCAGCCTTATTTCTCCGGCCTTCGGAACCCCGCCCTTCAGTCCGGAAATAAATTTCTCAACTGTTTCCCGAAAAGTCTCCGGGTCTCCGTCCATGTCGCTGCATGATACCTGGAAGATATGGTTATCCCGGCCGCTTACCAGATTGTCCCGCCAGGTCATCAGGTCCACCAGGTGCACCCGGGATCTTATCCGGCGGAGCCTGTCTGTGGTCCGCATTACTTCCTCCCAGCCCACCCCCAGGCGGTCGGCCAGCTTTTCCATCTGCAGCCTCAGCAAATCCCTGTCCCGGTCAAAGGGAAAGGCAAAGGGTATTATATCAACACCGACCAGCTGCAGGGTTTCCATGAGGGCGTGGGTGTTGCTGCAGTCACCCTGGGTAACGGCTATGATGGCGCCTATGCCGTGCTTTAGGGTGGCGCTGTATATTCCCTTTATCCATGCGCAGACATTCCTGGGGTACCCGGCCAGCTCGGCCTGGTCCACCAACTGGGAGGGATCGGTATCCTTGATGAAAATATTGTTCAAATCCACCGGTATATATCCGGCGGCATAAATTATTTCCGACGGTACCGTTGTGGTAATACCTATCTTTTTTTCCATATTCAGTCTCCACAAAACAATACTGACAAACGGCAAATGTTATCCTTTCTGATTATATCTATTTCCCCGGGCAATTCCAAGAAAAAAGGCAAATAAATCTCCTTGCAGTCCGTTAGAATTCAGAATACATGAGTCAGGAGCCATTAAAACACTTAATCAATTAATTCTAATTCCCTGGCGCGTACAATCGCATCCAGGGAATTGTTTACCTCCAGCTTTCGATAAGCGATCTTGGTATGCGTTCTTATCGTGTTCAGGCTACGCCCTGTTTGTTCAACAATTTCAGCATTTTTATAGCCTTTGGCAAGCAGTTCCAAAACACGTTTTTGTTGAGGAGAAAGCTTGACCGGGGCGACTTCGGCGTTGTGGGTTAAGCCTTTGAAATGTTTTGATTGTTCATATGCCGCGATGTAAACTTCTTTGGTGAATTTGTACAGGCCGTCGGACTGTTCATTTTCTTTCTCCATCTTTTTAATGACGGAGGACAGGATTGGCAGCACAGCCTTTCCATCATTGGCGATAACTCTGATAAATCCATATTTTTGCATGGATGACAATACGCCGTGAAGCCTTATTTGGGCTTCTTTCCTTTTGCCCGTAACCCATTCGATTATTGCCAACAGTACATCAGCCTCGGCAGCGTCAAGGAGCCTGTCATAGCTTTCCGAAAGCGTTTTGAGCTTGTTTAAGGCATCGTAGGCTTTATCCATTTGCACAAGCAAAATACAGGCTCTTGCAGTTGTAAAATTACGGTATATTTTATAAAATTCATTAAAAGACTCATCGTTTACATAATAGTTTTCAAGCCATTTCTCAGCGGCGGATTTTTCGCCATTGGAAATTCCCGTTCTTGCTTCATATGCCGATAAATTCTTTAATAGATATTGACTGGAGCTTAACGAAATATACTCTTTCACTTCTTTAATTGCAGCCTCAAATTTATCTCTTTGGTTCTGCAATAAATAAATCTCGGCAACCAATACATAAACGGCGTATACGAACTCCGGGCTCATGCTCTCATCTATTGTGCTTTTTAAAAAAATGGCAACTTCAAGCGCTTCGTGAAGCTTGTTTTTTTCCATCAACAGTCCGGCCTCAGCGCCTCTAAACATGATATCAATATTCTGCTTTATCAGGTTTGAAGAATAGTTTCTGATATGATTCATTATCTGCGGATCCAATAATTCATAAAAATCCCGGGCGCACCTGTGCAAAAACGGTAATTGAAAAGTGAAAGTCGGAGATTGTAAAGTTGCATGCTTTAACGTAACATTCGGCAGCTTTTCCAAACGTGAAGCAAGCCCGGAAAGTTTAATCCTGTGGTCCAATAATATAATACTTGTCAAATTTTCCATAGCTTCCGGATATGTATCGGCGATTAACGGCAATATTGGATATAGTTTGTCAAATAAGCGGCTGACTATATTTGCATCTCCGTTCAAATACGAAAAAAATATGCGTGCAATGTATAAAAGCGGCATTTTATCGCAAATTTCATCGGGTATGTTATGCAGATTATAAAGCTTGTGAAATTCAACGTATTCATCAAGTGAAAATGTCTTTATACTATAAAAGCTGCGGATAGCCTGTGAAATGGCCTTTTTATCGCCGCTTTTCATGGCATAGTTTTTAGCTGTGAGGAAATTGCCAATATTTAAATAATAATCGGCAACCCGTTTATTAAGTGCTGTTTTATCTATATCGCTCTGGTTTAATTTATCCCGTAAAAACTCTAAAAACAAATTATGATAACGGTATTCCATTCCCACAAGGGATATATTAACATTGCCTCCGATTAGAAAATCCAATGTCTCTTTGCAGTGATCGCTCTCCGTCAGATATTCGCAAAGCTCTAAAGTGAACTTATCCGGCACTGAGGTTTTGATGAGAAATTCACGCAAATCAGCATCCAGCCTGCTCCAGATGTTCTTTTCAATAAAGCCGTTAAATGAAGGCATCTGGCTTTTATATGCAACATCAATGCTGCCGCTCATTACCATCGCATTTAATGCGATTGCCCAACCCTCGGTATATGTCTGAATACCCTCAGCCTCTTCCTTTGTGATAAACCGACCATAGGTTGCGAAATGCTTTCTGATCTCTTCACTGTTAAAAGCAAGCTCGGCAATTCCGATCTGTGCAATGGTTTCCTGCCCATATAGAGAAGAAGCAGAATCCGGCAGGCTATTTCTGCTTAAAACAATTACTGTAACCATTATGGGAAGCCGCTTCAAAACATATGGGAGCGACTTCTTTATTTCCTCATTCTGTATTACATGAAAATCATCAAGCACAATGGCATATTTACAATCCTCATAGGCCAGCTGTGATAACAAATCAATGGTGCATTCAACCGGCGAAATATTAAAAGCGGGAGACTTTACTCCTTGGAAAACCTTCTCGTCATGTGGTATCACCGACAAAATACTCATGCAGAAAAGCCTGTAAAACAGCGTTGGAGTATTATCGTAAACGTCAAGTGAAATCCAGACGGTTTTATGGTTAGATTTTTTGAGCCATAAGAGCGTTGAAATTGTTTTACCGTAACCTGCAGGAGCCTGAACATATATGTACTGAGTTTTCGCAGCCTTATCGAAAGTTTGCAGCAGCTCCGCACGCGGGGCGCAGATTTCTGGCAGTGATACCGGCGTTTGTTTGGCTGTTTGATAGAGATTCATATTTATTAGCCCCCCCAATCAATACTAATTATATCACATTCACAAGCGTTGCCATTAACTTCAATGTGAATTTCTGAATAGTGTTAAAGAAATTTAATAAATACGGGCTCACATTATAAATAAATATTCTAATTAAACATCACATCCTTGGGATTGTGCTTTTATGATAAAGCTTTGAAAATATAAGTAAAGATTTGGTCAGGAGGAATAAGGATAATGAAAACAACAACAAAGAAAATACTGTCGGCTATTATGAGCTTTGTGCTTATGCTGACAATGACGGGCGTTTCTTCAATAACCGCACAGGCGGCAGGCGAATATGTCTGCGAGGTAGTCGGCGGGGAGCAATATACCTCATTGGATGAAGCGCTGGCGGCAGTGGTCGGCGGGCAAACCATCAGGCTATTAAAGGATGTTGTGCATCCCTCGAAGATTGAAGCGGCAAACAAATCATATATAATTGATGTGAGCGGCTATAAGCTGACAGTCAATGCCGTAGGCGATAACTGTGTTTCTGCAATCAACGGGCAAAGCATAACGATTAAAGACAACGCAGGCGGAGGCAGCCTTGAGGTAAACGGCTCGGGCAAAAAAGACGGATACGGAATACACGGACTGCACGCGGATGGTGACTCCAGCACAATCACCGTGACCGTGACCGCAGCAGTCAACGTATCGGGAGAAAGTAATATTGGCGTTTATGCGGGAGGAAAAGGCGTTGTGGACGCCAAGCATACAGACGTCAACAATACAGCCGGGAGCGGTTATGTATACGGTTTAATCGTATACGAAGGCGGAACAGCCCATGTCAATAATATAAAGGTCATGCCAAGCGGAAATTGGTGTATTGGCGTGTATGTATACGGCGATGTTCTGAGCCACGGTCAGACAACCGCAACCGTGGATGGCACAATCACAGCCGACGAATACACCCGTTTCGGAGCACAGACAGTGAATAGCTCAAATGAGACGCTTCCCACAACAAAGGACGGTTATCGGACTTATAAGCTGGACAGCGCCGCAAACGCCAATACGGTGTGGGTTAGCATGACCGACGCGGAGAAAGTAGCGGCAGACAAAGCGGCCCTGACATTTGACGCAATCAGGAATCAAAACACGGCCCCCTCCAGCATCACCGGCAATCTGGTCACACTTCCGGCGACAGGCGCTAACGGCTCGGCAATTAACTGGTCGTCAAGCGATTCAAGCACGGTATCCAGCTCTGGATCAGTGACCAGACCTGCAAACGGTACAGGCGACAAGACGGTTACATTGACGGCTGCCATAACAAGCGGCGCCGCATCCGATACGGTTGTGTTCAGTCTGACGGTGAAAGAAATGACACAGACAGCGGATGCCACATTATTTACGCTGAGCCCTGCCAGCCTGTCGCAATCTGGCGGTACGGTAACTGCTACGGTAACGGGCACAAACCTCAATGCCGCAGGAACGGATTTGAAAGTGTCGTTTGATGGTGGTACAACCAAAATTGGAACAGTATTAAGTAATACCGGCACCAACGCTGTTATTGTGTTTGATGTACCGGAAAATACAATGGCAACCGACCGCACCGATACAGTCACCCTGTATCTGAACGGGGCTGCCACAGTCCATAGCGCCACCGTTACCATGGCTGCACCGGTAACCCCCGCACCGCTCCAAACGCCCACAATCAGCCCGAACGGCGGCGCCTTTACCGGCAGCGCAACTGTCACCATTACTGGCAGCGGCGGTACCGTTTACTACACCACCGACGGCTCAAGTCCAACAACGGACAGCACTCAGTATACAGCTCCATTTGCGTTAAGCCAATCGGCTACAGTAAATGCAGCTGTCTATAGCAGCAGTAACGAGTGGAGCAGTGTTGCCGGCGCGATATTCACCATTATTGCTTCACCAAGTGGCGGAGGAAGCTACACTCCCACACCTGCTACGGAACCGGAGCCGGCAGCCCAGGTGCTTGATTCCAACGGGAACATAAGCGAATCTATCGTCACCAAGCTGGATAACAGCACAGGCATTGCGACAGTAGAAGTAAATTCAGCCTCATTAACCAGTGCATTCGATAAGTCTAAGGCTGATGATAAAGGCATTAAAACAGTAGAAGTTAATATACCAAAAATAGAAGGTGCAAAAGCATACGAGCCTATTCTGCCCGCAAGCTTTTTGACATCAAGGGATGCAATAAAAACAATAGAAATAAAGACCGACATAGCAGCGGTAACAGTGCCCGGAAACATGCTGGCGGCAGCAAATGCGGCAGTCGCGCAAAAGGCCTCTCTGACAATAGCTGCCGGCGATAAAAGTAAGCTTGCTGCGGATGTTCAGACGCAAGTAGGCAGCAGACCAGTCATTGAACTGAATTTGAAAATTGACGGCAAACAAACCTCATGGAGCAATGAAAGCGCACCTGTAACGGTAGCCGTACCTTATACCCCGACAGCGGCGGAGCTGGCCGACCCTGAACATATCGTCATATGGTACATCGACGGCAGCGGCAAGGCGGTTTCCGTACCCAGCGGACGCTACGACCCGGCCACCGGCACCGTGACCTTTACCACCACCCATTTCAGCTGCTACGCCGTAAGCTACAATCAAGTGCGCTTCAAGGATGTGTCGGCAGGAGCGTGGTATGGCAAGGCGGTTTCCTTTATAGCCGCAAGGGAGATTACCACAGGCACGGGCAACGGCAATTTCAGCCCGGAATCAAAGCTGACCAGGGGCCAATTCATCGTCATGCTGATGAAGGCATACGGCATAGCCCCTGATGCGAATCCAAAGGATAACTTCACAGACGCGGGCAACACCTATTATACCGGCTATCTGGCTGCGGCAAAGAGGCTTGGCATATCCGCAGGCGCAGGCAACAACCTGTTTGCACCGGAAAAGAAAATCACCCGCCAAGAGATGTTCACCCTACTGTACAATGCGCTGAAAGCAATCGGCAAGCTGCACCAGGGCAATTCCGGAAAATTGCTGTCAGCCTTCAGCGATGCGGGTGACATAGCTCCCTGGGCAAAAGACGCCATGACGCTACTTGTGGAAACCGGAACCATCAGCGGCAGCGGGAACAGGCTTTCCCCAAAGGATACCACCACCAGGGCGCAGATGGCTCAGGTGCTGTATAACTTGCTGTCTAAATAGCAGGGTTTAACAGCCTCGTCAATAGATCCTGCAAATACTAAAAAGCCGGTGTGTGGCACAGAATGATACCGCATCCCGGCTTTTGTTTTCTTTAATTATCGGTAAAATACCTCATCCAACAACAATTGAAATATCCGTTTTGATGTTTCCCTGTCCCGGATTGAGATTCTCCATTTCCTTTTCTCCGCCGAGTGCCTCACAAATTCGGTTGCAGAGGTTATTCAAGTCGATAATATCGAGGAAGGCTTGAGTCCCCTTTCCTTAGCCGGCAACGCCGACAAGGCGGTTATTTTATCGTTAAGGAAAGTATATGCCCTATTAAAGCATTAAAGCGCTAAGGCCTTGTTGTGCCCTGGCTCCTCCGGGGTCGCTTGAGGGTCGCTACATGGTCGCTAATGGGTAGGCGGAGCGATTTAAGTCCGGCCTGCATAACCTCCTGCTGCAACTGTCTCTAAACTCGGTCGCCAACGGAATGCCGACCATTTTGGAGGTGGGAGGCCAGAGGTTAGAGGTTAGAAAACTTGTAGGAAACGACCTCAGAGCTATTTCTAGCTTAATCCGATTTCCGACTTCCAACATCTAACCTCCAAATTCGTAGGCTCGGTCGTTAAGAGACAGTAGCAGCCTCCGGGACATTCCGCACGGACTTAAATCACTCCCCCTCACTGCATGTCGCTGTGGGGTCTCTTGAGGGTCGCTTTTAAGGCAGGCTGTCACAATTCTGTCTCCTGAATTCTGAATTCTGGATTCCGCCGTCTACAAGACGGCAACGCCCGTCAGGGCGTTTTTTTATTTTGCCCCCAGATAACCTGCTATACCCTGGGTTATGGCCAGCGCCGCCTTCATCCGGAAGGAATCGTCAGCCAGTAATTTCTCCTCTTCGGGATTTGAAATAAAGGCCACCTCGGCCAGTGCCGCCGGAACCTTGGACTTAACCACAACAACAAAATCAGCCTGCAGAACTTTTATATCCTGCCTTTTAAGTGTGCCCAAAAGACTGGACTGTATGTTTCTGGACAGGTGCACGCTTTCCATCCTGACCTGATCCATTCCCCCGTCGTCCGACCTCCGGAAGTATGTGCTTGTTCCCGCAGCACTCCTGTTGGGACTGGCATTGGAGTGAATGCTGACGAAGAGGTCGGCTGCATTCTTGCCGGCCATTTCAGGGCGGCTGTATAGATCGACGTAGATGTCGCTGGTCCTGGTCAGTATTACCGTGGCCCCCTGGTTTCTTAATATCTGGGCGGCCTTCCGGGCTATATCCAGGTTAACGCTTTTTTCGGTCAGCCCGGTTGGTCCGATGGCCCCGGGGTCTCTGCCTCCATGTCCCGGGTCCAGCACTATCCTGGCGCCCGAAAGGGGCCTGGCGCTGCGGGGCATTACTTTAATATTTAACCGGGTGCCGTCGGTGGAAAGGAGTCTGTCATACTTGACTCCTTTTTTGAGATCAATCACCACCCTGGTAACACAGGGGTCTTTGCTGTACAGCCCCACCCTTACCCCTCCCACCAGGGAGGAGGAAAAAATGATGTTTTCCGGAACCGGGCCGGGCTCCAGGTCACTTAATTCAACCACCAGGCGGTCGGGATCATATACCGTGGTCATGGAGTATTTTATCTTGCTCCCGTCCGACTGCACGGTAACAACTGTGCTGTCACCCTCTGTCCTGGCGGATACCGACTTTATCAATCCCGCCACCGGTTTCTGCGGGGCCGGGGATGGGGGCGAGGGAGGAGGGACTATGCCAGTCCCCTTCTCCACAGTTTTTGGGGGCGCCGGGGCGGGCGCCGTACCGGCATTCTGACCCGGCTTTGATGAATTCCGCCCTGTTTCTGCCTGGGGCCTGTCCACATCCACCAGCCAGGCCACCACCCAGCCCATTCCGCCATTATCGGTCCTGACCTTATACCAGTCCTCGGCACTGTCCACCAGCAGCAGTGTGTCTCCCTTGTTTGCGCTGGAAACCACCTTGTAGTTGGTGCCGGGACCGCTCCGTATATTGACCTCTGATCCTTTGACCACTGCCTTTCCTGATCCTGACGGTGCGGAACGTTCCACCGACCCCCGGGAAGCAGTTATGGCCGCTATTTTAACATACTGTTCGCTAATCCAGCCCGATGCGGCTCCGGACGGTATTTTATACCATCCTCCGGACTTGTCCAGCACATCGTACTGACTGCCGCCCCCGGCCTGTCCGATAATCTTAAAGCCGGTGCCGGGACCGCTGCGTATATTTACCCCGCTCTCGGTAACCTCAGCCCGGTAGGAGGTTTTTTCTGAAGCCGGAGGGTTGTTTGTCCCTTCCCCCGCCTGGAACCCCGGGTCAACGGTGGGGGAAGGTTCCCGTTTTATATCCACCAGCCAGCCGGCCACCCAGCAGGTAAGGTTTCCCTTTTTAACCCGGTACCAATCTCCCTGCCTGGACTGCACCTCCAGTTTTTCACCCTGGACGGCCTTACCCACTATATCACTGGAAGTGCTGGGCAAAGACCTCAAATTGACAATGGCTTCCTTCACCACCGCCTGTTCCTTGCCCTGATCCCCAGGCTGTTCCGGAGTCCAGCTTACAGTCACCAGCCAGCCGGCCACATATCCTGACAGGCCGCCCTTTTTAATGCGATACCAATCTCCCTGCCTGGACTGCACCTCCAGTTTTTCACCCTGGACGGCCTTACTCACTATATCACTGGAAGTGCTGGGCGCGGCCCGCAGATTTACCACGGCCTCATTCACCACGGCCTCATCCCCCGCATTAGCTTGAGGCGCAAATAAAACCAGGGATAACAAAACTGCCGACAGCAAAAGAAATCTTCCGGGATTAAATCGAAGCCCGATCAACAATGCCATTTATCTTTCCCCTTTTAATCAACTATATAGTATGACTGCAAAGAGGCCCCATAAGTTCCCAATAAATAAGAAATTTCTACTGAAAATGACACAAATTTCTTTATCAGAAGTAGTAATTAGCTGAGGGCAGCCGGGAAAAAATATATAAGGCCACTGCCCGGTGATCAAATCTATTTACCATCATGGAGGGAGACTGTTTGGCGGCTATTATTGCAAGACTACTTCTTTTCATAATTACGGCTTGCCTTTTTTTACCGCTGGAAGCCGGATCCCAGCCTTCCACTCCGATAATATGCCCCATTAACTGTGATCAGCCGCGGGAGCTGCACTTCAGCAACCCGCCTCTAAAGGGTGAGGATGTCAGGGGCCTTCAGGATTCGCTCTATAGCCTCGGTTTTCATAATACCTCTAGAAACGGCGTATTTGACTCCCATACCGAGAAGGCGGTGTGCCTATTCCAGAAGCAGTATGGTTTGAAAGTGGACGGAAGGGTAATCAATGATACCTGGGAGGTAATGGCCAGGGCCATTGAAAAGCCAAACCCGGCAAAGACCAAGTCACCTCCGCCGGGAAAGAAGGTTATAGTTATTGACACCGTAAGGCGTACCCTTACCCTGTTCAATGACGGCGATCCTTACCACCAGTTTCCTGTAGCCGTGGGCAAATACCAAACTCCCAGCCCCATCGGAAATTGGGAAATACTCCGCAAGGCCGCCAACTGGGGGACCGGTTTCGGAACCCGCTGGATGGGGCTCAGTGTAAAATGGGGAGTGTATGGAATACACGGCACCAACAGGCCTTATTCCATAGGTGGCTACCAGAGTCACGGCTGCATACGCATGTTTAACGGGCATGTGGAGCAGCTTTACCGGTGGGTGCCGGTGGGAACCCCGGTGATTATTGTGGGAAACCCTTTTCTATATATGGAGCAGCCTTACAGCAATTTAAAGAGGGGAGACAGGGGGTCGGCCATAATGGAGGTACAGGCCGCCCTGAAAAGACTGGGCTATGACCTTGAAGTGGATGGGATATGGGGATCCGGGATGGAGAAGGCCATAATAAAATACAGGAAAGACACCGGCCTTCCCTTCGACAATCAGGTAGATGCCGCAATGTACAAATCTTTGGGGCTGAAATAAAATAACCGCCTTGTCGGCGGTGCCGTCTTGCAGACGGCGGAATCCAGGAGCCAGAAGCCAGGAGCCAGAATGGTGACAGGCTGCCTTAAAAGCGACCCCACAGCGACATGCAGTGAGGGGGAGTGATTTAAGTCCGTGCGGAATGTACCGGAGGCTGCTACTGTCTCTTAACGACCGAGCCTACGGAATGCCGAGCCGGCTGCAGGACGCAGCCGGAAGCCGGAATCGACGCATGGATGCGGCGTTGGAGGCGGTCGGCATTCCGTTGGCGACCGAGTTTAGAGACAGTTGCAGCCGGAGGTTATGCAGGCCGGACTTAAATCGCTCCGCCTACCCATTAGCGACAATGCAGCGACCCTCAAGCGACCCCGGAGTGACCCCAGAAAAACTCTGGGCTTGCATAAAAATGCTTTGGTGCTTCAGCGCTTTAATGCTTTAATGCGTCATATACTTTCCTAA
>LADN01000063.1 GCA_000961585.1 Peptococcaceae bacterium BRH_c4a
CATTAAAGCATTAAAGCGCTGAAGTACTGAAGCACTGAAGCACCAAAGCATTTTTATGCAAGCCCAGAGTTTTTCCGGGGTCGCTCCTGGGTCACTTGAGGGTCGCTGCATTGTCGCTAATGGGTAGGCGGAGCGATTTAAGTCCGGCCTGCATTACCTCCTGCTGCAACTGTCTCTAAACTCGGTCGCCAACGGAATGCCGACCGCCTCCAACGCCGCGTCCTTGCGTCGATTCCGGCTTCCGGCTGCGTCCTGCAGCCGGCTCGGCATTCCGTAGGCTCGGTCGTTAAGAGACAGTAGCAGCCTCCGGTACATTCCGCACGGACTTAAATCACTCCCCCTCACTGCATGTCGCTGTGGGGTCGCTTGAGGGTCGCTTTTAAGGCAGGCTGTCACCATTCTGGATTCTGGCTCCTGGCTCCTGGATTCCGCCGTCTGCAAGACGGCAACGCCCGTCAGGGCGTTTTTTTAATGTTCTGTTCCTAGGGCGTCAACTTCAAGCTTGGCCAGACTTTCGGCGGCGCCGCAGACAATGAGAAGATCTCCTGGGTTGAAGGTTTCATCAGGCATGGGATTGAGTATAATTTCCTCATTTCTTTTAATGGCCAGAAGGAGTATATTGTATTTTTGTCTGAGTCCTGAATTCTTCAAATCTGTTCCTGTAAGAGAGGATCCGCTCCCCAGCAATATTTCTTCCAGCTCTATATTTACATCCCTGGAGTCCACCAGTGTTTGAACATAAGAAACACTGGCTGGCTTAAGCACCGACAGGGCCATCCTGGCCCCGGCTATGGCTGAGGGGCAGATGACCTGATCGGCTCCTGCCTTTCGCATTTTATTGACGTTTTCCGGCCTGTTGGCCCGAGTTATTATTTTAATGTGGGGGTTTACTGTTCTGGTTGACATGGTTATAAACAGGTTGCTGCTGTCATCAGGCAGGGTGGTAATAAGTCCTGCAGCGGTTTCCAGGTGGACGGCATTCATTACTTTGTCCTCGGTGGCATCACCAGCGATGTATTGGATACCCATTTCCCGCAGTTCATTTAGCTTTTCCGGGTCTTTTTCAACCGCCACGAAATCAACCTTTTCCCTCAGCAGTTCGGCGGCCACCTCCTTACCTACCCTCCCGGCTCCGCAAAGTATGATATGATTATCCAGTTTGGCAATCTTCTTCACCATTTTTCGCCTCCACCACAATTCAAGTAACTGGCCTTCCAGGAGTCCTGAGAAAATTGTGCTCAGGAGATAGGCAAAAAGGCCCACGCCACCTATAATCATCACCATGGCCGCCAGCCGGCCGGCTGTGGTATGCGGCACAATATCCCCGTAACCTACGGCGGCCATGGTGATAACGGTGAGCCAGATAGCATCCATAGCCGAAAAGCCTTCCAGTTCCATGAAAGCCATGGTGCCTACGGCTGTCATAGTCAACAGGCCCAGTAGGATCTTCAAAAAAGTATTCATAGAAGACAAAACTTAACACCTCAGATCCTATTATATATTGGAAAACAGAAAATCCAACAGCACTTTGATGAAAAAAAGAAAAAGGGCTGTTTTTCTGCAACCCCGATTAAACCATTTTGAACACCAATTTTTTGCTATGGGTTCCATATTCAATAGGAATTTAAAGGGAAAAAATCCCATTAAGTAGAATATATGAATGTAAAAGGGGGTGCCGGGTCTGAAAGAAACATTGATGCAGATACTTGAACGCATGGACCGTATAGAAGAGCGGCTTATTCACCAGAGTGATTTAATTTGCGCTCTGCAGCACAGCTCCGAGGTGGCCAGGGCGGAAAGGGAGGCAATGATGCTTGCCCTGGCCCGTTCAGGAGGACAGATAGCGGAAATAAACAGGTTGTCTGAAGATATTTCAAGAAAAATTTATGTACTGGCCTCGGGGCAGGATTCCATAAAGGAAAACCTGAAGGATCAGGCACTGGACATAACACTTTTGAAAAAAATAATATCTCTGTAGAGATTTATGGAACATGTTGAAAATATAGTGGTTTCCTTACCTGGGGCAGGAATAAGTGTATAGATGTTGAAAAGAAATTCATACCCTGCAGATGGTGACAAGCCGGTAGATCCATTGAGGCCATGCGGAGGCGCAGTGAGCCCGGATTGTTCCGGCGGAACGGAAAAAGCATAGATTAAGGGGGATATTAAATGAGCGACTTTGATCGGTTTTATGAGGAGAGGGCCGGGAGGGTAGTGTCGGCGCTGAAAAAGAATCTCTTCGAAGCCCTGTACACTCCCACCCCGGAACAGGCGGTGGAGGAAATAATGAAAAGGATACCCGAAGGGTCAACCGTGGGCGTAGGCGGGTCAGTAACCGTAAGGGAACTGGGTCTGGTGGAACTCCTCAAAACCAAGGGCCACACAGTGTTTGACCACTGGCAGCCGGGACTGGACTCCGGAGAGGCGGACAATATCCGCCGCCGGCAGCTGACATCGGATATTTTCCTCTCCAGCTCCAATGCGGTAACGGCCGAGGGACACCTGGTAAACATCGACGGATCGGGAAACAGGGTGGCCTCCATGACCTTCGGCCCCCGGAAGGTAATAGTGGTGGTGGGTATTAATAAAATTACCAGAGATTATCAGTCCGCCATGAACCGCATAAAAAATGAGGCGGCGCCTCTGAATTTCCGCCGTCTGAATCTTCCCACGCCCTGCGCCAAAACAACCTTTTGCGCAGACTGTCCGCCCCCTGTCAGGTTCTGCAGGGTTACAGCCGTAACAGAGGTCAGGCCATCGGGTATTCCTGAATTTGTCGTGATCATTGTGGGGAAAAACATAGGGTTATAATAAATTAAGGGCCGGATCCGATAGAAGCCCCCATTCATAAGAATGGGGGCTTCTATGTCATGAGTCGAAAATACGGCTGATTGCCTATGATACCGCCAGGGGTATGAATCGTTGGGTGTATGTCATAATCCTTGGGGTGAATGGTTGTTGACGATGAGTTTTGCCTGTGCTACTATTTAAACATACCCCATGGGGTACCATAATTGAAGTGCGGTAACACAGTAAAATTGTCTAATTGACCGGTGCAGTTGACTAAATATCTGCAACTGCTACAACCCCCTGGGGGTAATAAATTTATGGAGGAGGTTATTATGTCCGGCTTGACAAGAAGGCAGTTTCTTAAAAGAACTCTGGCCTCGGGGGTTGCCGGGGGCCTGGTGTTGAGCGGAGGTGTAAGGATTGCCCATGCGGCCTCCGCCACAGATGTCATGGGGACCTTGTATGATTTGACCAGATGTGACGGCTGTATAGGTCAAAAGGTTCCCCTCTGCGTGACAGTCTGCAGAGAGGAAAACAAATCCAGGTTTCCCGACCCGGTGCCGGCTGAACAGATCCAGTATTACTGGCCCAACAAGAAAAAAGAAGATTGGCAGGGCAAGAAGCATCTGACCAACCGCCTGACCCCCTACAACTGGACCTTTGTTCAAAAGGCTCAGGTGGAACATAACGGAAAACCTTTGGAGGTGTTTATACCCAGAAGGTGCATGCATTGCGATAACCCCCCATGCGCCAACCTGTGTCCCTTCGGGGCTCAGTACAAAAGCCCCGAAGGCCCGGTGCTGATCAATAAGGACCTTTGTCTGGGAGGCGCCAAGTGCCGGGATGTATGCCCCTGGGGAATTCCCGCCAGGCAGGCGGGGGTTGGGCTGTATATGAAAATTGCCCCCAAGTTTCTGGGGGCCGGGGTAATGTACAAATGTGACCTCTGTTATGACAGGGTGAAAAAGGGTCTGGAGCCGGCCTGTGTGGTGTCCTGCCCCCGGAAAGCCATTATGTTCGGCTCTAAAAAAACCTTGAGGGAAGTGGCCTATAAAAGAGCAGAAGAAATAGGCGGATTTGTGTACGGTGACAAAGAAAACGGTGGCACTTCAACTTTTTATGTATCATCAGTGCCCTTTGAAAAAATAAATGCCGCACTTAAGGAGCAAAAGTCCCGTCAGCAGGATCCGGCGGCTACAGGCTTTCCCTTGATGCAGGCCGGGGTGGCCAATTTTCTGGACTCGGCCAATGGAATGGTGGCCGGCATGCTGGCGGCGCCCGTGGCAGGAGCCCTGGCGGCCGGGTACGCTGCCTATAAAACCATGAAGGAGGGTTAAGGTTGGGCGAGAAAATACTGCCTGAAATAAACAAGGTTCAAAGACATGGCCTTTCGGTGCTTTTTGTTCACTGGACCATGGCGCTTTCAACAATGGTGCTGATCTTCAGCGGTTTTGGCCAGATGCCCATGTATAGGCGCTACGGGCTAACTGCTCTCCCCGGCCTGGGGTGGTCAGCCGATTATTCCGTCACCCTTATTATCCATTACATTGCGGCCATGCTATTTCTGTTGGCTGTGTTCTATCATATAGTTTATCACCTGATCAGGAAGGATTTTGATATACTGCCCCGCCGGGGAGATATGAAGGAATCCCTGGCCATTATGAAGTCAATCATATTTGGGGGAAAAGAGCCTCCCTGCGACAAATATCTGGCCGAGCAGAGACTGGCATACGCCTTCATAGCGTTTCTGGTGTTTGCAATCTCCGTCACCGGCGTGATCAAGGTTATGAAAAATCTTCCTTCTTTCAATTTCTCCGGCAACTTACTGATTTGGGTAAACGATGTTCACACCCTTGCCTCCATGCTATTGGTCTTTGGCATACTGGCCCACCTGGCGGCCTTTGTATTCAGGGTGAACCGCCCTCTGATAGCCGGAATGTTCACCGGCAAAGTGGATCTGGATTACTGCAAACACCGGCATTGCAAATGGTACGACAGGCTGTTGCTGAAGGAATCCTGCAAAGATCGGGAGTAACAGGCGGCATGACGGGTTTGATGGAAGGAGGTTAAACTGTGAACGACGGTGAGTTAATGCCCTTGCAGGGCCACCTGAAGGAACTAAGAAAAGTGTTGATCGTGTCAGGCATTTCTGTGCTGGCCGGCGCCTTTGTAATATTTCTTGCCTGGGGTGACTGGCTGTTCCAATTTTTGACGTCGCCCTTAAGGGAATTAAATGTTCCCGTTATATCGATAAGGGTCGCAGAAATATTCATGACAAAGATGAAAATAAGTCTTCTGGCCAGTATTGCGCTATCCTTTCCGGTTATACTCATTCAAATCTGGGGGTTCTTGTCCCCGGCGCTGACAAAGAGGGAAAGAAAGCTGGCGGCGTTGCTTATCCCCCTTTCGGTCACCCTTTTCGCAGTCGGGATGTCCTTTGCGTACTTTACGGTGTACCCGGTGGCGGTAAAATTTTTATTATTGATGGCCACCGACGGCATGACTCCTATGATCACAGTGTGTGAGTACCTGACCTTTACTGTGGCGTTTTTCATCCCCTTCGGAATAGCCTTCCAGATGCCCCTGGCCATTTTTGTGCTGGGTAAATTGGGTATTGTAAGCCCGTCAGCCCTTTCCAGGAATAGAAAATATGTTCTTCTGGCAGTATTAATAGCCTCGGCAGTACTGACACCCGGTCCCGATGTTATTTCACAGCTTATGATGGCCGGCCCGGTTTACCTGCTGTATGAGATCAGCATATTAATATCGTATCTTCTGTGGAGGAAAGGAAAAAAGAAATCGGTCACAGGTGTTCAGATTTAGCCTGTCCCTGTTGAAGCGGTAATCTATCTTAGTATTTAGGAGGAGATATTATGTTTGGTATTGGTCCTTGGGAACTTATTCTGATACTGGTAATAGCCCTTGTGATTTTTGGTCCGGGAAAGCTTCCCGACGTGGGCAAAGCCCTGGGTAACGGGCTGAAAGAATTCAGGAAGGCCTCCGAAGGTATTAAGTCCGAATCACAAAAAGAAGTATCCTGAATCAAATATAATTTTATGAACACATAGATAGTGGTTTTTTGCGTGGTTGTATATTTGCAACTTATTGGTTCGACAGAGCAAAAATACAGAAGTGCTATGATAGTGGAAAAGACTTGGAGGTGATGAAAACATGGCCAGGGTAAATTGTGAATGTAGTGACTGCCAGAATAAATTCAGTGTTAATTATGTATTATTTAAGCCGGACAAATTAAAATGCCCTGCTTGCGGAAGTTACCAGGTAAAAGAGGAATCTGCCCAGGGTGGAGCTTGTGGTTGCAGCAAAGCTGCAGATAGGCCTGTGAGGTTTACCTGAGGTTAATATTATCAGAGAGAAGCATTTCGTTTCTCATTGTGCTTTGAATAAAATAACCACAAAATAGACCCGTAAAACGGGTTTATTTTTTTACTTTCAAAGGGACAGTGAGATTGAAAAATAGGTGGATTTTTATCTTATTTTTTGCAATAATAAAATAAGTGTATATTTTGTATTTGACAGACTTCTAAAAAAAGAAGGTACTGGCTATGTTAGGTCTTGTGAAGATTGATGTTTCCAGAGATAAAATGACGGCTACCATTAAGGCCAGCGGTGTTGATAATATCACCAGGGAGGATATTATCGGCGCTCTTAAAAATAATGGGGTAGTCTATGGTATATTTGATGATGTGGTGGACATTTCTACCTCTGTAAGATCCGGCGGTATTATGGTTATTGCTAAGGGAGAACCTCCTGTTCAGGGGGTTAACGGCTGGGTAGAGATATTGTGGGAAGACAGTTCAGAACAGGATAACAATGAGAACTCCAAGGCAGTGGATTTTAGGGAAACCAGCAAACTTGTTTCGGTAGACGAGGGGTTTTTGCTGGCCCGGCGACACCCTCCCCGTGAAGGGACACCTGGAAAAGGTGTCACCGGTGAGGACATTATGCCAATCCAGCCAAAGGACGCCAGGATAGTTGCCGGCAGGGGGGCTAAACTGGACGAAACAGGTGACAGGGCCTATTCCACTATCCAGGGAAGGCCGGTGGCAAAAATTGCCGGAACCACTGTAAGTATTTTGGTGGAGCCCTCTTATACAGTAACCGGCGATGTTAGTCTGAAAACGGGTAACATTAGATTTAAGGGCGATGTCACTGTTGCTGGAAATGTAACTGAAACCATGTCTTTAGAGGCATCCGGCAGCGTCAGGGTTAACGGGATTGTGACCGGGGCCAGTGTGCACTGTGGGGAAAGCCTGGTGGTGCTCAAAAATGTTATAAGCAGTAACATTTTAGCAGGTCTGGGTTATCTTGAATGCGGTAAGGTGAAGTATCTTTTACAGGATTTGTACTCGGATTTGGTAAAAATGCTGCAGATTATGGAGCAATTAAAGGGACAGTCACCAAACCTTGAAAAAATTCCATTTTTTCAAGTGGTCAACGGATTTATAGAAACCAGGTTTAAAAATATAAAGGTAAATGCCAGGCAGGCAATAACCCTGAAAAGCTTCAACCTTCCCTTCGAAGTGTCCGAGGCCCTGGAGGCCATAAAAATAGCCGTGGGAATAAGCTTTACCCAGGAAGATTTTAAAGATATGATGAACAAGCTATCCCAGGCACTGGCAATAATGAACGCCCAGGAAAACAAGGGCGCCAGGGTAGAGGTGGGGGCTGTTTCGGCTTCCACCATAAAGTGTTCAGGTGATGTGATGGTTTCCAAGGGATGTGTCAACACCACCATCTATGCCGGAGGAGATGTGAAAATTATCGGGCACTTCAAGGGTGGGGAAATATACTGCGAGGGCAACGTGGAAATGGAAGAACTGGGCAGCAACCTTGGCGCCCCTCCTCTGGTGAGGGTTAAGTCAAAGCATATGGTTAAAATCCATAAACCACTGCCGGGTTCAATAATACAGATAGGATCAAGCCGCATAAATATATCAAGGGAATTGGGCCGCAGTGTCTTCAAGCTGAATACCGACAATGAGATTGAAATTATCCCTGTATAGAGGGCTCATGGCTTCCGCCGGCAAGGCGTTTTTTTATCGTTTAGGAAAGTATATGCCATATTAAAGTATTAAAGCGCTGAAGCCTTATCGGCACTAGTTCCTCCGGGGGTCGCTCCGGGGTCGCTTGAGGGTCGCTATTAAAGCAGGCTGTTACCATTCTGGATTCTGGCTCCTGGCTCCTGGATTCCGCCGTCTGCAAGACGGCAACGCCCGTCAGGGCGTTTTTTCAATGTGTGCCAAAGTAAAACCAGACATATTTGTACTGCTCTCTGGCGCAGTTCCACTCCATCTCCGGGAAGCAGCAGCACTTCTTTGCAAAGAGTCCTGCCGGCCAGGGAGGTGGCAATGGTTACCGCCTGATCCGCCGGGAACAGACCGCCGCTAATTCCTGAAATGGCTATGCCAATGTCTGCTTTGGCTTTTTCCCTTATTATTTCGGCCAGTTCCGCAACCGGGTTGTTCCGGGCTGAAATTTTCATTCCCAATAGATTTTCCAGGCCGTCAACATCCGCCACTGCGGAAAGCTTGAAAAAATCCGCACACCGGGGAAACGAGGTCAACAGGTGGGAAAGGTACCCGCCGGAAAAAGTTTCTGCCACGGCTAGAGTGATCTTCATATCCCCCAGCATTTTCCCCACCACTTGCTGAAGCGTTTCGTTGTCCTTACCGTATACATAGCTTCCCAGCAGACCCATAACCTTTTGCTCCATGGCATCGTTCATGTTTTCCGCCTCTTTGCTTCCGGAGGCCTTGGAGGTTATGCGCAGGTGTATTTCTGAGAATTTGGCCGTTGGCGCCAGAGTGGGATTCCGGCTTTGAAATAACTGCCCAGCCATTTCATCAACCTTGCTTTCAGCAATTCCGCAAAGCTTTAGAACCCTTGATCTGATAACGGCCGCCGCCTCCATCCTTTTTGGCAGCATAGGCGCCACCTGGTGGTCTATCATGTTTTTGAATTCATTGGGCGGCCCCGGAACAAGGACATACAGCTTTCTGTTATAATCAAGGGCCAGCCCCGGAGCGGTGCCCAGCGGGTTATCCAGTATAACGGCGCCCTGGGGGGCAAGGGCTTGCTTCAGGTTGTTGGAGGACATTTCTATTCCCCTGGACTTGAAAAAACGCTCTGTGATAATGCGGGCATCCGGGTGTTCCGCCAGGGGAATGCCCAGGGCCTCAGAAAGGGCTTCCCTGGTCAGATCATCCTCGGTGGGCCCCAGGCCGCCGCAGATTATCACCAGATCGGATCTGGAGGAGGCCTGAAGTATGGCCTCTTTAATCCTTTTTTTATTGTCTCCCACTGTCACCTGGAAAAATAGGTCTATGCCCATGGAGGCAAGGGTCTGCTGCAGGTGTTGAGCGTTTGTATTCAAAATCTGTCCCAGCAGAAGTTCAGTACCTGTAAAAATCACTTCGGATTTCAAGCAATCACTCCCTTTTGTAAAGTTACCATTATTATACTACAGTAGGAAGCATGCCAGGAATTGTTTAAAATTCAGTGCCAGTTAATTGTTAAAAAAAAAGTTGTGGTCATAGGTTGCTTATTGTATAATATATCACAAGCAGATAAAATGTAGTGACCAATCCGGTGAATTTAATGGAAACATTATAAATGTTTTGGGGAGAGTGTTAAATATGTTTATTGAAAGCTCACCGGTAACAACATGGCGGGGGGAAATAAAGAGGCCCCAGGTGCACCCAACGGCTTATATACATCACACTGCAGTACTGATAGGTGACGTTCGTATAGGAAAAAACGTTACCATTTGCCCGGGAGTGGTAATCAGAGCTGACGAGGGATCTCCCATTATTATAAACGACGGATCAAACATCCAGGACAGAGTTGTCATGCACTGCCTGCAGAACAGTTCTATTGAAATAGGAGTTAACTGCAGTATTGCCCACGGGTCGGTTATCCACGGCCCTTGCGTTATAGGAAGGGAAACCTTTGTAGGGTTTAATGCAGTGATTCACCACGCCTGGGTGGGCAATAGCTGTTACATATCCCACTGTGCTCTGGTGACAAACGTCAGTTTGGCGGATAACACCATGGTGCCTTCAGGAAAGATGCTTGAGTCCCAGGACGAGGTTATTAACCTTCCAGCGGTAACTGAAGACCAGAAGGAATTTAACAGCAGGGTTGCAAGCGCGAACGAAGAACTGCGCCGTGGTTACAAAAATATACACCATCTGGAAATTCATTGCCACGATACCCACCATGAGCACAAAGCCAGATCGAAAAGAATGTGGGAAGGTTCCGATGAAAAAGAAATTGTAACTGCGGGCTGATTTTGTCACTAACAAAAATTTTCGGGGTTTTCCCGGTTTTGCTTGAAGGCGGTTTGCTGACGCCCTACGACTGACGACTATTTCAGCATCCGCACGGACTAAAACCCCTCCCCCTCACTGCATGTCGCTGTGGGGTCACTTGAGGGTCGCTTTTAAGGCAGGCTGTCACCATTCAGAATTCTGAATTCTGAATTCCGCCGTCTGCAAGACGGCACCGCCGGCAAGGCGGTTATTTTATTTCCTTACCACCAGCATGGCGTCAGCCGCCTTCACCCCTTTGGGGTAAACAATGAGGGGGTTGATATCCAGTTCCTCTATTAGCTCCCTGTAGTCGGTAACCAGGTCTGAAACCCTGAGGATAACGTCCGCAATAGCATCGACATCCACCGGAGGTTTCCCTCTGACACCCTTCAGTAAGGCCGCTCCCTTTATTTCGTCGATCATATCCCGGGCGTCACCGGGGCTGACCGGGGCTATCCTGAAGGAAACATCTTTCAGCGCCTCTACAAAAATTCCTCCCAGACCGAACATTATGGCGGGGCCAAACACCGGGTCCCTGGTAACTCCGATTATTACCTCGACTCCTTCGGGAAGCATTTCCTGTACTGAAACCCCGTTTATACGGGCGTCAGGCGCGTATAGCTTTACATTCCGGATGATTTCTTCAAAGGAACTGCTAACCTGGTCATCGTTTTCAAGATTCAGCTTCAGGCCCCCGGCCTCGGTTTTGTGGGGTATATCTGGGGAATCTATCTTTAGCGCCACAGGATACCCTATATCCCGGGCCCGGGCTACGGCCTCCTCCGGAGTGGCTGCCAGGGCCTGGCGGGTAACAGGAATGCCGTATTTCTCCAGAATTTCCTTGGCGTGGATTTCACCAAGGGTTTGGCCTGGTTTCAGAAGGTAATCCAGGTCGGGTTTTGACTGGCTCCGGCGGGTCGCGCGGTATTTTTCCAGTGTTCTCTTCTCCAGTTTTTCTTTGTATGTAACCAGGTTTGATAGGGCTTTTATGGCATCCATGGTTTCGAAGATTACAGGTATGCCCGCCCGCTTGAATTCTGCCAGGGGCGGATCCGCAGGGGCGCCGGGGAACCTGAAAGGAGAGAATAACACTAACTTGTCGGTATTACTGCAAATATCAATGATTTCACCCACCACAGGATGATCCGCAGGCAGGGGAAAGTCAAGGCTTCCTATGATTATGTCTATATCGGGGTCTTCGCACAGAGCCCTTAAGACAACTGGAGTGATTGCCGGCTCCTTCAGGAAAGCCGCCGTCAGGTCAACAGGGTTGCGGGAGGATGCGAAGAAAGGGAGAGCAGTGTCCATCTTTTTCCTGGTTTGATCACCCAGGGTAACAACATTCAGCCCAACGGATTCACACAGGTCTGCGAGGAACACCCCTGCTCCTCCTGAGGTGGAGATTATGGCGGTATTCCTGCCTCTGGGCAGTTTACCGGTCTGGAATAAAGGGGTGAAGGCGATTAGATCGGTAAAATTATCTATCCTGATAACACCTGTCTGTTTGAAAAAGGCATCGTAAATGATGTCGGAACCGGCCAGAGAACCGGTGTGGGAGGCCGCTGCGCGGCTTCCTGCCGAGCTGCGCCCCACTTTCATGATCAAGACAGGCTTTTCCTTTTTCAGAGCATCTTCGGCCACTCTCCTGAGTTTGCCGGCATTTTTGGATCCTTCAAGATATCCGCCTGCCAGCCTGGTGTTGGGGTCGTGAATCATGTACTCAAGAAAATCGGTAAACTCCAGGTCCGCCTCATTGCCTACACTTATAAAATAGTTAAAGCCCACTCCTTTTTCCAGCGAGGCGGCGTAGATCGCTGAACCGAAGGCCCCGCTCTGAGATGCAAAGCCCAATAACCTGGGCTCCACCGGCGGAAGGTCCACTATAGGGGCGAAGGAGGCCATAACGCCGTTCATGGTATTGACCAGTCCCAGACAGTTGGGCCCCAGTATACGAAGGCCTGTTTTTCTGGACAGTTCCGTTATCCTCTGCTGCTCGGCAAGGCCTTCGGGACCTGTTTCGGCAAATCCGGAACTAAAAATAACCGCCGCTTTTACCCCCTTGGACACGCATTCCTCCAGGGCAGAGTATACCTTGTCAGCCACTATGCTGATTATGGCGAGATCAACGGGTTCCGGGATATCCAGCAGTGAAGGGTAACATTTTATTCCGTTTATATTTGTGCGGGCAGGGTTCACCGGATATATTTTTCCGCTATAACCCTTGCTCAGAAGGGCGCCAACGGGTCTTCCCCCGGGTTTGTCGGGATTATTGGAAGCTCCGATTACGGCAATGGACTGTGGATTGAAAAAAGGTTCCAGGGAACTGATGGGGTTTGGGTCATCGTTCAGGCTCACTGTGTTCCACCTCTTAATAGTTATTTTTTTGCCGGCTTTGGACTGTGCCTCCCGGTTGTCTTTAATTTTGTCGAGTTCACACAGATCCAGAAGGATTTTGGCAGGAAAATGCCAAGTGTTATTATATTAATGCTATCTAATTTTCCGTAGAATGTAAATAATATTTTCATATATAAAATATTTAACATCTTTATTTTTATACTCTTTTACAATTTATAGTGTTTTTATTTTTGAAAATAATTCAGAGTGAGGTTTTGCCGATTGATCAGGGTAAACGATATTAAACTACCCATTGACGCAGGTGAAAGGGAGGCCATCAGGAAGGAACTGGTCAGGAGACTAAAGGTTTTGGAGCGGGAAATTATTGACTTTAAAATATTCAGGCGGTCGGTGGACGCCAGGAATAAGACCAATAAGGAAGATGTTATTTATTTTGTTTATACCGTGGATGTATTGCTTGCCGATGAGGCACGGGTACTGGCAAGGTCCAAAGACGGGAGAATGAGCGTCACCCCCGACCTAGTCTACCATTACGTGACGCCCGGACAATTGAAAATGGAAGGCAGGCCGGTGGTGGTGGGGTCTGGACCGGCAGGGCTTTTTGCCGCGCTGATACTGGCCGAGATGGGATACAGCCCCCTGGTGCTGGAAAGGGGAGGGGACGTAAACAGCCGGACGGAAGCTGTGGATCGCTTCTGGAAAACCGGTGTGCTTGACACTGAATGCAATGTTCAGTTCGGTGAGGGTGGGGCCGGGACTTTTTCTGACGGTAAGCTTACCACATTGATCAGGGACAGGAGATGCAGAAAGGTACTTGAAGAACTGGTCCTGTCCGGAGCTCCGGAAGAGATCCTGTATATTAACAAGCCCCATGTGGGGACAGACATACTTAAGGGTGTGGTAAAGAATATCAGGGGGAAAATAATAAAACTTGGCGGTGAGTTCAGGTTTAACTGCCTGGTAACTGATATTCCAATCAGAAGCGGGCGGGTCGAAGGTGTGGTGGTAAATGACTCCGCTGTGATGATAGCCGCAGGGGCTGTTATTCTGGCAATCGGGCATAGTGCCAGAGATACCTTTGGAATGCTGTATGAAAGAGGAGTAACTATGACACCCAAGGCTTTTTCCATGGGTGTAAGGGTGGAACATCCCCAGGGTTTGATTGATAAAGCCCAGTATAAGCGGTTAGCCGGCCACGAAAAACTGGGTGCGGCTGACTATAAACTGGTTTATCATGACAAATCAGGCCGGTCATGCTATACATTCTGTATGTGCCCCGGGGGAGTGGTGGTGGCCGCCGCATCTGAAAGCGGCGGTGTGGTCACTAATGGTATGAGTCTTTATGCCAGGGACGGGAAAAACGCAAACAGCGCTCTTCTGGTTGGCATTACACCAGATGACTTTGCAAGCCGTCATCCTCTGGCCGGTATTGAACTGCAGAGAAAGTGGGAAAGAAAAGCCTTTATGCTGGGGGGTGGTAACTATATGGCCCCGGCGCAATTGGTGGGGGATTTTCTGAAAGGAAGGCCGACTTCAGCTTTGGGATCGGTAACTCCGTCATATACCCGGGGGGTAATACCGGCGGATTTAAGTCTATGCCTTCCCAGTCATGTCGTCGCTACCATAAAGAAAGCTATTACTGATTTTGACAGTAAACTGAAAGGTTTTGCCTATCCGGAAGCCGTTCTTACCGGGGTGGAAACCAGGAGCTCATCTCCCGTAAGGATAAATAGAAACGAGGAATACCAGTCTTCAGTAGGGGGATTATACCCTGCCGGCGAGGGGGCGGGATATGCCGGCGGAATTATATCCTCTGCGGCGGACGGCATCAGGGTTGCTGAGGCAATAGTTGCGAAATACAGGCCATTAAAGTAAAAAGGCTGCTTAAAATTATTTCTTTCACAACAACATAACATTGATTATAATTACGCTGCAATCCTACTGATCTTGATTTGTTCCGACAAATGGAGGATACTATATATAGACAGACCGGACGATTATCTGAAACTCGTCCGGTCAATACAAATGTTTTGCGTATATATAATTTTAGGGTGAATGGAGATTATTATGGATAGGATGCAAAAGGTTCATCAAAAAATGGAGGGCATTTTCCCCAAATATTACCAATACGTCAACAATCCCACCTGTTACGGGCTAACCCCGGTCGAAATGTACCTTATGGAAATACTCCGCAAAAAGGGAGGCAGATCGGTGACTTCCTTGGCTCCCTTGTTGGGGGTAACCCCCGGGACCGTGACCAATCTCACAGACCGGCTCAATGGTAAAGGTTACGTAATAAGGGAAAGGGGAGAGGAAGACAGAAGGGTGGTCCATATAATACCCACCGAAGCAGGATTGAAACTGGTGGACAGGATTAACTCCGACAGGATAGAAATACTGAAGAGGGTTTTCGATAAACTGGACGGGCAATCTATTGATGCATTGGTAAATATGTTGGAAAATGTAGATAGGTGCTTTGATTTATATATACAAGAAGTGAAGTTTACCCGCCAGGCCGGGGTATAAAATTTATAAAAAACTTACGACAATGGTCTGTATTAATTAAGCCCCCTATATTGAAGGGGGCTCAATTATTGGGCAAGACCTTCTATGTCTTTTTCTGTTCTTTGCCTCTTGCAAAAAAAACTGTCAAACAAATGTTAAGGTAAAGCTGAGTAATCGTTAGATTATCTCAGTATCCTTATACGCGGTTTACCGATGGTGGTGGTGTTAAATTTGTGCTGGGCCATAACCATGAATATAATAAGGGTAGTATAAGGGGAAATTTAAATGAAAAGTATAATGATTTTTTCACTGATCACTCTTTTTACGGGGAATCCCTTTTTAGCCCTGGGTGTAATTCTGGTCATATATTTTTTTATAGATCGAAAATTTATTGGAATACTGCCGGATTTTTTTGCCTCCTGGAGGAGGCGGAGGCGCATCGGCGAGCTGGAAAGGATTGTAAGGGTAAATCCTCACAATGGCGATGCCCTTCTTGAACTGGGGGTGCATTATTTTGAAAGAGGCGGATTCAGAAGCTCAGTGGATGTTCTGGAACAGTCATACGCAAAAATGAAGGACTGGCCGGATGTTCATTTTTATCTGGGGGCCGCGCTTTATGAAACCGGGCATAAAGAAAGGGGGCTTACGGAAATAAAGGAATCAGTAAATATGAATCCCAAAATATCAAGGGGCCTACCATATATATATCTGATTAGGTCAGTACTGGAACATAAGGAGTCAGGCGGGAGCACCGACATCTGGGAAGCCAATCTCTTAAAATACGGATCAGTTCAGTCTTTTTTCCAGGCCGGGAAACTCTTCAGAAGATACGGGGAAAAATCCGGGGCGGCCAGATTCTTTCATGAGGTGTTGGAAAACTACAGAATATCGTCTCCCACCTTTCGCCGAACCTATAGGAGAATGGCTATTTTGTCAAAAGTTTTCCTGAGAGGATAGTATAATGAATATAAGTAAATTCGTCTCACCGGAGATTATTTTCGGTGTTAACGCTCTCAGCCAGGTTGGAGAGAGCGCCCTGCGGCTGGGGGCAAATAAAGTTTTTGTGGTAAGCGACCCGGGGGTCATCCAGTGCGGCTGGGTGGAACAGGCCGTCTCCTACCTGCAGGAAGCGGGGCTGGAATATGAGGTTTGGAGTAATTTGACCAGTAATCCCAAGGACCGGGAAGTGCCAGAGGGGTTGGAAAAATATCTGGAAACCGGTTGCGACGCCCTTCTGGCCGTTGGCGGAGGCAGCCCCATCGACATGACCAAGGCTATTGCCTTCCTGGCCACCAACGGAGGTTTAGTTCAGGATTACGAGGGTGTGAATAGAATAACCCGGCCCCTCCCACCCATGGTTATTGTGCCCACCACGGCCGGTTCGGGATCTGAGGTTTCGCAGTTTGCCATTATTGTGGACAAGGTACGCAAGGTTAAAATGACAATTATATCCAAATCCCTTGTGCCGGATATTGCCATAATCGACCCGGTGCTTCTGCAGAGTAAAGGCTCCCGGTTGACAGCGGCCACGGGGCTGGACGCATTGAGCCACGCCATTGAATCCTTTGTTTCCCTAGCCGCCACGCCCCTTACCGATGTTCACGCCGTAAACGCAATCAGGCTAATTGCTGATAATCTCCGGGAATCGGTTTCCTGCCGCACCAATCTTACCGCCAAATCAGCCATGTTCATGGCCAGCCTGCAGGCGGGCCTGGCCTTTTCCAACGCTATTCTGGGGGCTACTCACGCCATGACCCACCAGATTGACGGGCTTTTAGACCTGCATCACGGTGAAACAAACGCTATTCTGCTGCCTCATGTAATGGAGTATAACATGATTGCCTGTGCGGACAAGTACAGCCAGGTGGCCCAAGCCTTCGGTGAAGGCGTTACGGGGATCAGCAAGTGGGCGGCCGCTGAAAAGGCTGTTTGCGCGGTACGGCGTCTGGTTCGGGATATAGGTTTGCCTCAAACACTGTCGGTGATAGGGCTGAGTGGTGACATAATTCCAGGGCTAAGTGCCAGTGCGCTGAAAGATGCCTGTATTGTAACCAATCCCAGGGATGCCGGTATTGAGGATATTGCGGACATCTACCGTAAGGCTCTTTAATGGGGGGTGGGCTGGTTGAACATGGATAAAAACAAGCTGATTGAAAACCTGACCGGAGTAAATTCCTCCAAGTTGAATTATTACCTGGAGTTAAAGCAACGCAACCAGGAGATTATCAAGCAGAATAACCGCCTGGAAATTATTCACCAGATTGTCAGGGACATCAATATTGATATGTCAATAAAAGACATTATAGAAAGGGTATTCAGGAAACTGCCCACAGTAATTCCCTGCGATTTTCTGGGGATGGCTCTTTTTAACGGAAAGAATCTTGTCTATACTGCCATGGAGCCCCCATGCCGCTGTATTGGTCAGAATGTGCCCAGAAAATCTCTGCTATGGGAAACCGTCAGGCTGCGGGAGAGCAGGATTTACCACCTGGACCAGGCGGCAGACAACTACTACACGGGCTTGAGGTCGGATATGATGCCGGGGCTGGCTTCACTGGCTGTGGACCCGTTGTTTGTCAAAGGTGAGGTAATTGGTGTCTTAATCATTGGTAGCGCAAAAACCGCTGCATACAGCCAGGAACTGAAATTCACCCAGCAGATGGCCGACCAGCTGGCCATCTGCATTGAAAATGCCAGGCTGTTTGAGAAAGTGGTGCAGGGGCGGCGGGAATGGGAAGAAACATTTCGTGCCCTCACTGATCCTATTTTTCTAATAGATCTCAACTATAAAATAGTGAAGAGCAATGACCGCAAAAAAGAATTGGAGAACGAATCAGTTAAAGGGGCCGGTGGCAGAAAATGCCATGAGTTGCTGTGGGGCAGGAAGAAAAAGTGCGAGTCTTGCCTGCTGGACGAGGTGTATAAAACCCAAAAATCAGCCTACCGACGCATTCAGCGGCCATCGGGAAAGGTTCTGGATGTTTTTTACTACCCGGTTTTTAACGAAGAAAATAAAATTTACGCTATCATCCATCATATCAAAGACATGACCGAGCAGGTAAAAATTGAGGCCCAGCTGGTACAGTCCGCCAAGTTGGCGGCCATTGGCGAGATGGCTGCCGGGGTGGCCCATGAATTGAACAGCCCAATGACGGTTATTATTGGTAATGCTCAGATTCTACTGCGTGAAATGGACAAAAACAGCCCTCATTCGGAACTGTTGAATGATATTGCCAACTGCGGACTGAGATGTAAAAAAATTATCCAGAATCTGCTTACATTTTCCCGGCAGGATCAACAGCCCTTTGCTCCTACCGATCTGAATAAAGTTGTGGAAAGGGTTCTAAGCCTCATCCATTACCAGATTAACAGGAACAATATTGATATAAAACTGGAACTTGATCCATGGTTACCGTTGGTAACGGCAAACGATCATCAGTTGGACCAGGTGCTGTTAAATTTTGTCCTTAACGCCCGGGACGCTCTGGAGGGCCTTGACAGTGAAAAGCAAATAAGTATATCAACATCGGTCAGGGAAGGTTTCAATGGGCGCAGATATGTTATGGCAACGGTGAGAGATAACGGCATAGGAATGCCGTCGGAAAATCTAAGTAAAATATTTAACCCTTTTTTTACCAGCAAGGAGGCAGCCAGGGGTACGGGGTTGGGACTGAGCGTAAGCCTCGGGATAGCTGAGGGACACGGAGGCAATATCGAAGTGGAAAGCATTATGGGGGAGGGTAGCACCTTTTCGCTGGTGCTGCCGATGGAAGCCGGCATGGAGGAGGTGTAGCCACTTGACAGAAAACCTGGAAACTCCCTCGGTATTTATCATCGATGATGAAATAGAGGTGGGGAATTTTTTCAGTCACCTTTTTGAGAGAAAAGGATACAGGGTGAATGTGGCCAACTGTGGTGGCGATGCCATTAAGCTAATGGATACCCACAGGTTTCATGTGGCCATGGTTGACTTGAAGCTGCCGGATTCCGACGGCTTAACCCTGCTACAGGAGATAAAGGCCCGGCTGCCCGGCTGCGAAGTAATCATAATGACCGGTTACAGCACCACCCGTACTGCTGTCAAAGCCATTCAACTGGGAGCATTTGACTATGTAGAAAAGCCCTTTGAAGACATAGGTGAAATAGAAGTCCTGGTTCAGAGGGCGGTGGATTATAGCCTGGGCGCCCGGAGTACGGGGGATGCGCATCCGGAATGGGCTGACGTTGCGGAAATGGTGGGTTTTCAGGTGGGGTCCACCCTACAGATGAGCAGGCTAGTGTCCATTGCGTATAAAATTGCCAGGAAAAGTATAAATGTGCTGATACAGGGTGAAACGGGAACCGGCAAGGAGGTGCTGGCCCGTTTCATCCATGCCGCCAGCAGCAGGGCGGAAAAAATGTTTATACCTATAAACTGCGGGGCACTGCCGGAAAACCTGCTTGACAGCGAGCTGTTCGGGCATGAAAAGGGGGCTTTTACCGGGGCGGCAGGTCAGAGAAAGGGTATTTTTGAACTGGCCAACCAAGGGACTCTTTTTCTTGATGAGATCGGCGAGGCCAGTATGCCCATTCAAGTAAAGCTTTTAAGGGTTCTGGAGACCGGTGAGTTTTTACGTGTGGGCGGAGAAAAATCAATCAGAACTGACGTCCGCATAATTGCGGCCACCAACGTGGATCTGGAACAGGCCGTAAAGAACAGGGAGTTCAGAGAGGATCTGTTTTACCGGCTGGACGTGGTGAGACTGGGGATCCCTCCTTTGCGTAACCGCAAAGTGGACATACCCCTCCTGATAAAACACTTTATCAGGAGGTCGGCCAGTGGTGTCCGCCGGTATCCGGAAATGTCCCCGGAGGCCATGGAGCTTTTAATTAATTATGGCTGGCCCGGCAATATAAGGGAACTGGCCAATACAGTGGAACAGGCTGTGGCTCTTTGTGACGGACCGGTTATCATGCCGGTTCACATTCCGGATAAAATAGCCTTCCGAACCTCTGTGGAAAGTAACTTAAAGGAAAACGTGACGCCTGAGTCACTGCCGGAATTGCTGGAAAAGGCGGTTGTAAACAGCGATAGACTAAATTTGCTCTCCCCTGAGCACCTTTACCGGGTACACCGGCTGCTAAAGGCGCTGGACCGGCAGGTGGGCGAGGCCATGCTGGCCAAAGGTCTACCCCTTCAACCTCCGCCGCCCCTGGAGGAGGTTGAGGTCAGGGTCATGACCGAAGCTCTGGCTTACCATAACGGAAATGTCACCTTGGCCGCCAAAGCATTGGGTATAGGGAGAAACACCCTTTACAGAAAAATAAAAGAGTACAATATCGAAATAAGGGGGTAGTTGCCCATGCCGTCGGCGGCGCCACGGAGGATGAGAACCTGATCCGGCCACAGAGGGCACAGAGAACACAGAGAAGTTTATAGTTGAAAGCAATCTGAATGGGCTTTTAGTTATAGGGCTTTTTTATAATTTTAAAATGTTCAAGGTTAGACTCAAACAATAAAGGATTTTTTTGTTTTTTATAGAATATTTCTTGACAATATAATTTAAAAAATACTTCTCCGAGTCAAGATACCTTTCTGGCGGATGCCATGGTATTAGACCGATAGGGTATACCGGGAAACCGGTGTGCCTCCCGTTGCGGAAAGGAGAGGCAGCAGGGCGTTTATAAGCCCTTCATTGTCTTGTCCGGATGCAATGAAGGGCTTATATTTTTTTATTAATAACCGAGTCTCCGAGTCTACCTGCCTAAAGCTCTTGTCATGGCAGACTGACCGACAGGGTATGCCGGGAAACTGGTATGCCTCCCATAGCGGAAAGGAGAGATGTGTTTTGAAAAAACCGTTTTATTGACCGGGTCATACTGTTCATTTACTGGCTTGGTTATACTTGATTAAGACAAAAGGAGTGTTTTTACAAGATGTTAAAAAGAAATTTGGTTTTAGCAGCGGTAGTATTGTTTGGACTGTTCCTTGCCGGGTGCCAGTCTAAAACTGAAAAAGCTCCCCGGGAGGCGGTAAAACCACCTGCAGTAAAAGACGTGATTCTGGCTACCACAACCAGCACCCAGGACAGCGGGTTACTGGAGGTTCTTATCCCCGACTTTGAAAAGAAAACCGGATACAAAGTAAAGCCCATCGCTGTTGGAACCGGCCAGGCGCTTAAAATGGGAGAGAAAGGAGAGGCCGACGTGCTGCTGACCCACGCCATGAGTGCGGAAAAGCCCCTGGTTGACTCAGGTGTTGCGGTAAATTATAAACTTATTATGCACAATGATTTTGTTGTGATTGGCCCGGAAAACGACCCGGCGGGAGTTAAGCAGGCCAAAGACAGCGCCGAGGCTTCCAAAAAGATTGCCGAAAAGGGATCGGTATATATCTCCAGGGGAGACGACTCCGGCACTCATAAGCAAGAGCTGTCCATCTGGAAAGTCGCCGGTATTAATCCGAAGGGAATGAAATGGTATCAGGAAACCGGCAGCGGCATGGGGCAGACACTGAATGTCGCCAATGAGAAGCAAGGCTACACCCTCACTGACCGCGCCACATACCTTGCCCAGAAGAAGAATCTGAAACTGGTCATAGTTGCCCAGGGAGATAAGGCATTGCTGAATATATACCACGTAATGCAGGTAAACCCCGAAAAATTCCCCAAAGTAAACGGAGCGGGGGCAAAGGCTTTTGTGGAGTATTTGGTCAGCCCCGAAACACAGAAAATTATCAGCCAATTCGGCAGGGACAAATACGGCGAGTCTTTATTTTATCCTGATGCCGGAAAGAAAGCTGAAGAATTGGGTAAAAAGTAATGAAGTGCATACTGGAAGCCATAGACATAATACTTAAAAAAGGGAACAGAGAGATTCTTAATATTGGGCAGTTTGCCCTGCAAGAAGGTGAAATACTGGCTGTTGTCGGCCCCAACGGGGCCGGCAAGAGCACTCTCCTGCAGGTATTGGCGCTGCTCCAGCAGCCAACAAAGGGGGTAGTTTTGTTTCGCCAGAACATTGTTAACAAAAAAAACGCCCTTGGTTTCAGGCGCAGGATGGCTGTTGTTTTTCAGGAATCATTGCTGCTAAATACCACCGTTTTCAACAATGTTGCCCAGGGGCTGAGGTTGAGGGGTTTTTGCAGAAACGAGATCCCTTCAAGGGTAAATTTATGGCTGGACAGGCTGGGGGTGTCCCACCTGGCGCACCGCATGCCAAGGTTTTTGTCGGGGGGTGAAGCTCAAAGGGTAAATATTGCCAGGGCTATGGCGCTCAACCCCGAGGTGTTATTCCTCGATGAGCCTTTCACCGCCCTTGATTATCCCACCAGGGTTTCAATTTTGAAAGAGATGGGGGTTATTTTAAAAGAATCCGGGACAACCACTTTTTTTGTAACTCACGATTACACAGAAATTCCTTATCTGACCGATAATGCCATTGTCATGGGAGAGGGTCAAATAAGTCAACGGGGTAAGGCGTCGAAGCTTTTCAGAGATGGGTTCGAAAATATTTTTTGCTCATCAAAAAAGATTAAAGTAGGTATGGTATGATATGGAATTAGTCTGGGACGGCATGGTGAAGGCATTTGAGCTGTTGCTGCGGGGAGACAGGGAGGTATTGGGAATAACTTTTCTGACTCTTCAGGTTTCCGGTCTGGCTACCCTTATAAGCGTGATAATAGGTGTTCCGCTAGGGGTATTCCTTGCTCTGGCTGTCTTTCCGGGGCGCAATGTGGTTGTCAGCATAGTGAATTTCGGCATGGGGCTGCCTCCGGTGGTGGTAGGTCTATGGGTCTCTATTTTCCTTTGGCGTTCCGGCCCGCTTGGCTTTCTAAACATGATGTATACGCCCGGGGCTATTATTGTGGCCCAGGCCATAATAGCGTCACCGATAGTCACGGGATTTACCATAGCAGCCATAGGTCAGTTGAACCACAAAATAAAGTTGCAAATACTGGCTCTTGGAGCATCCCGCTTGCAGTTGCTCTGGCTGCTTATACGGGAAGCGCGGATGGGTCTGATAGCCGCTGTAATTGCCGGTTTTGGCGGGGTAATATCAGAAGTGGGAGCATCCATGATGGTGGGGGGAAACATCAGCGGCTACACCAGGGTGCTTACAACAGCAACGGTAATGGAAGTTTCAAAGGGTAATTTCGATATCGCCATTGCCATAAGTGTCATATTGATGTTATTGGCCTATACCATCACCTTTGCCTTAACCATGTTACAGCAAAAGGACAGGCACTCTTAATCTGTAGCATACTAAACGGTTTTATAGTAAGGTCACCGGTTAGCGCCGGTGACCTTTTTTTACCCGCATGTTCTTTTTAGGAATTTCTGTTCCGGGATGGTATCAGACTGCGCTATTTTGGAACAGAAAAAGCCCCGGTCTCCCCGTACTCTCGATACTGATTTGTTATAAATATTCCCCCCGACAGAGTAAAAAACACAATGAAAATACGGCCTGACCGTACTGGCAATAATTATTACACCTAAATGCCTTTTACAGGCATACCACTTGCTAATATGAATTGTCACAATAAACAAAAAAGGGGGAACATTTTAACTCTACTGGTACAGCTTTTAGTTTTCTCCAGCGACATTCAAGCGGAACCATGACAGGCCTCAGTTATTCAGTCAAACAAGTTTGTGATTCATTAAAAAACAAATGGGAATAGGGAGGTATTTTTTTATGGCATTGGGAGAGCAAGTATACGGTTATTTTATACCCACGGTTAATCTCATGGGAGTTGGGGCGTCCAAGGAAGTGGGCAACCAGGTGAAGGTGCTGGGAGGGACCAAGGCCCTCATAGTTACCGACGGGTTTTTGGCCAAGTCCGGAATGGCCGACCAGATCAAGTCCCAGGTTGAGGCAGTGGGGACAGAGGCGGTAATTTTCGGCGGCGCTGAGCCAAACCCCACCGACATCAACGTTCACAATGGATTAAAGGCATACCAGGAAAACAACTGCGACATGATCATTTCCCTGGGCGGAGGCAGTTCCCATGACTGCGCCAAGGGTATTGGAATAGTGGCCTCCAACGGGGGCAATATCCGGGACTATGAGGGCATTGACAAGTCAACCAAGCCCATGCCTTCATTTATCGCCATCAACACTACCGCTGGGACGGCCTCGGAAATGACCCGTTTCTGCATCATAACCGACACCGACCGTTCGGTGAAGATGGCCATAGTTGACTGGAGGGTAACTCCCAACGTAGCCATAAACGACCCTGTTCTTATGTCGGGGATGCCTCCGGCTCTTACTGCGGCCACCGGCATGGATGCCCTGACCCACGCCGTGGAGGCCTATGTATCCACCATCGCCACCCCGGTGACTGATTCCGCAGCCCTTATGGCCATAAAGCTTGTTTCTGAAAATCTGCGCAATGCCGTGGCCAACGGCCAGAACATGGTGGCTCGGGACAAGATGGCTTACGCCGAGTTCCTTGCCGGCATGGCCTTCAATAACGCCAGTTTGGGTTATGTGCACGCCATGGCCCACCAGTTGGGCGGTTTTTACAACTTGCCTCACGGTGTGTGCAACGCCATTTTGCTGCCCCACGTGTGCAAATTCAACCTGATAGCCTGCCCCGAGAGGTTTGCCGAGATTGCGGCAGCCATGGGAGAGAACATCACCGGCCTTTCGGTGCGGGATGCCGCAGACGTGGCAATCGCCGCCATCCAGAAGCTTTCGGCCGATGTGGGCATTCCTTCGGGACTTAAGGACCTGAGCGTGAAGGACGAGGACCTCAATGTAATGGCCGGGAATGCCATGAAGGACGCCTGCAGCTTCACCAACCCCAGAACAGCCACCATGGCCGATGTCATCGAAATATACCGCTGCGCCATGTGAAACCTGTAAAAAAGGTGGAGGAGATTAAAATGGCCAAGATATTAAGGGTTAACATGTTTCAAAAGGAACTGAAGTGGGAGGATGTTCCCGGAAAATATGCCGCTCTTGGAGGCAGGGCGCTGACTTCACAGATAATACTGGACGAGGTTCCGGCTACCTGCGACGCCCTTGGAGAATTAAACAAGCTGGTTATCGCACCCGGCCTTCTTTCGGGCACCAACGCCCCATCATCCGGGCGCCTGTCAATAGGTGGCAAAAGCCCCCTGACCGGTGGAATAAAAGAAGCCAATGCGGGGGGAATAACCTCTCAAAAACTGGCCAGCCTTGGCCTAAAGGCAATAATTCTGGAAGGCAGGCCGGAAGGAAGCGGCTGGTACGGAATAAAAATATCCGCCGACGGCGCTGAAATGTTCAATGCCAATGATCTGGCCGGTAAAGGCACGTATGAGGTGACCTCAATATGCAGGGAGCAGTACGGGTCCAAGGTTGCCGTTGTTACCATCGGGACGGCGGGAGAAATGCAGCTTCTATCTGCAGGGGTTGCCAATAATGACACTGAAGGAAACAGCAGCCGCTATGCCGGCAGGGGCGGGCTGGGGGCAGTAATGGGATCGAAGCGTGTGAAGGTTATCGTGGTGGACAGCCCCGGAACCTTTGACGCCCCCGTTAAAGATTCTGAAAGATTCAAGGCCGCGGCTAAAAAATTCTCCAGAATATTGTTGGACCACCCGGTTACGGGCAAGGGACTACCGGCATATGGCACCAACGTTTTGATGAATATTATTAATGAGGCCGGCACTCTGCCCACCCGTAACTTCCGTTACGGAAGGTATGACAAGGCCTGCGAGGTATCCGGAGAGAAACTGGCCGAGGTGGCCGTGGCCCGGGGAGGTAAAGCCACACACGCCTGCCATCCCGGTTGCGTAATGCGCTGTTCCAATGTCTACCCGATGCCGGACGGCAAGGTTTGCGCTCCCATCGAATACGAAACCGCCTGGGGTTTCGGACCTAACCTGGAGATTGGAGACCTGGACGTGGTGGCAAAGCTGAACTATATATGTAACGATGTGGGATTGGATACTATCGAGATCGGGTGTGCCCTGGGCGTGCTGATGGAGGCGGGAGTGATCCCCTTTGGTGACGGGAACGCCGCCGTATCAGCCCTGGAAGAGGTAGGCAGGGGTACCGCCCTGGGCCGCATAATAGGCAGCGGAGCCGCTGTGGCCGGCAAGGCTTATGGTGTGACCAGGGTACCGGTGGTGAAGGGGCAGGGCATTCCAGCATACGACCCCAGGTCCTGCAAAGGCAACGGAGTGACTTACGCAACATCAACCATGGGTGCCGATCATACAGCAGGATACGCCGTAACCGCCAACATCCTAAGCGTAGGGGGTACTGTTAACCCGCTGTTTGCCGAGGGGCAGGTAGACTTGTCCAGGAATCTGCAGATTGCTACAGCAGCAGTTGATTCCACCGGTCTGTGCCTGTTTGTTGCCTTCGCCGTGCTGGACAACCCCGAAGGGCTTCCCGCAATTGTTGAAATGATCAACGCCCAGTATGGCGTGAACCTTACTGTGGATGATGTGGTAGCCCTGGGTCAGAATGTGTTAAAGGTGGAGCGGGAATTCAACAGCAGGGCCGGATTTACCAAGGCTGACGACAGGCTGCCCGAATTCTTCGTTAATGAGGAGCTGGAGCCCCATAAAACAAAGTTTGACATCAAAGATGAGGAACTGGACGGAGTTTTTAACTTCTAGCAGTGTAACTCTTACTGGCCGGTGCGACCGGAAATAGTCCGGCCTGTGGTGGTGCAACAGGGGCAGTAAGCGATAAAGGGGCATTTGCATTTGGCAGATGTCCCTTTATTATTAAGAAACAATAGATTGGCCTTTTGTTCGATTTTATGGTATAAAAGATATATAACGTACTAAACGATGGAGGTGCTTCGTTGGACCAGTTGCTGGATCAATCCAGGGAAGTCCTGATTCAGGCCCTTGGCCGGCAGAGCTCATTCTGGGGACTGGGAAAGTCTGTGGGTGAGATATACGCAGCGCTGTATGCCAGCCCGGAGCCTCTTTCCCTGGAGGAGGTGGCAAAAAGGCTGCAGGTGACAAAGGGTAATGTCAGTATCTCAATTCGTCAGCTGGAGCAATTGGGCATGGTGCGCCGGTCCTGGCAAAGGGGGGACCGGAGGGTGTTCTTTGAGGCTGAAACTGATTTTTGGAAAATTACTCACATGGTGTTGGGGCTCCGTCATAAACAGGAATTTGATCAGTCGTTTACACTGGTTGAAGAGAGCGCCCGGTTGGCTGGGGAGGCCAATCCCTCCGGTGAGAAGGACTGTTTGCTGGAACGCCTTAAATCCCTGCAGGAGTTTTACCGGGTACTGGACGGCGCGGTGGAGGCAGCCCTGGCCATGGGTCCCGAAAGGCTAAGGGCGGCAGTGGATGTATTAAGGTCTTTGAGCCGGGGGAATAAATGAAAGCAGTGGGCAGGTTATCGGCCAACTGGAGTTAATAAAGGGGGGATACCCGTGGTTAGCTCAGAAATGAATATTGTTACCGGGTCATTCGGCTACACCGGAAGGCACATAACACAGCGCCTTATTTCGGCGGGAAAAAAAGTTCTGACCCTCACAGGTCATTCTGACAACGGCAGCCTCTTTGGAGGCCGGGTCAGTGCCGCTCCCTTCAATTTTGACAACCCGTCTGAATTGGTGAAGAGCATGCGGGGGGCTGATATATTTTTCAATACATACTGGATCCGCTTTCCTTATGGGCAGGAAACTTATGAAAAGGCTGTGGAGAACACCAGGATACTTATCAATGCGGCTGTGGAGGCCGGTGTCCGCAGGATTGTCCATATAAGCATCACCAACGCCTCATCGGATTCAAAGTTTCCTTATTTCAAAGGGAAGGGGCTTATTGAAGAAGCCATCATCCATTCAAAAATGTCATACGCCATCATTAGGCCAACTGTCATTTTCGGGCCCGGGGACATCCTTATAAACAATATAGCATGGTTGTTAAGGCGCTATCCGGTGTTTGCAATCCCAGGGTCCGGGGACTACTGCCTTCAGCCGGTGTTTGTGGAGGATGTGGCTGATATGGCCGTGAATTGCGCATGCCAGGAAAAAAACCTGATTATTGACGCTGTTGGTCCTGATGTATTCACTTTTAATCAACTGGTGAGTCTCATTGCTGAAAAGGTTGGCAGCAGGGCCTGCATTATGCATTTAAGGCCTGGCCTGGCGTTATTTCTTTCCAAACTGCTGGGTTATCTGGTTAGGGACAGGGTACTTACAAATGATGAAGTTGGGGGGCTGATGGATAACCTGCTGGTTTCCCCGGGCCCGGTAACAGGTAAAATGAGTCTGGCCCACTGGCTTACTGAGAATAAAAATATTGTGGGATCCGGATATGCCTCAGAGCTGCAAAGACACTACACATACTGAAATAACGGAAACAGCGGCATAATAAGACAGCCTTAATAATTTGCGAATCAATGAATCCCGGTAAAGCTATTTAAATATGGCGATACATTTTGGATTTCTTCCAAAAACAGGGTGGGAATCTGTAAAAAATAAAAGGAGGATGATAAAATTGATGAGCGGCGCAGAAATCAAACAAGAAGCCCAGTCATTGGAATTCCAGGCAGAAGTAAAGCAGTTGCTGGATATAGTTATCCACTCAATTTACACCGAAAAGGAAATTTTCGTACGTGAACTTATATCCAATTCCTCGGATGCCCTGGAAAAATTTCGTCTGGTTTCTCTTATGGAGACCGACCATGTCGACAAAGACATAGCCCTGGAAATATCTGTGACAACAGACGAAAAGGACCATATCCTTACCATTGAGGATACAGGTATCGGCATGACCAGGCAAGAGCTGATTGAAAATCTGGGGACCATAGCGCATTCAGGCTCCAGGGAGTTTTTAAAACGCCTGGCCCATGGTGATAATAAGGATACGCAGCTCATTGGGCAATTTGGCGTGGGTTTTTATTCCGCCTTCATGGTGGCTTCAAGGGTTCAGGTGCTGACCCGGTCGTACAAATCCGGGGAGAGCGGTTTTGAATGGTCCTCGGATGGTTCCGGCAGTTATACCATTTCCCCGGTGGAGGGGTTAAGGCGGGGGACCAGAATAATAATCCACCTTAAAGAGGAGGATTATGAGTTTGCCCGGGAAGATAATATTAAAAAAATAATTAAACAGTATTCCAACTTTGTTCCCTTTGATATAAAGGTCAATGGCCAGCAGACCAACACCATCCGGGCCATCTGGACCCAGAATAAGAACGAGATTACCGATCAGGAGTACAATGAGTTTTACAGGTTTTTGACCAACTCCTTCTCCGACCCGGTATACCGTCTGCACCTTTCTTCAGATGCCCCAATACAACTGAACGCTCTTTTGTTCGTTGCCGGTGAAAACATGGAGCGCTTTGGACTGGGCCGTCTTGAACCGGGTGTTAACCTGTACAGCCGAAAGGTCTTGATTCAGCCAAAGGCCAGGGAAATACTGCCCGAATACATGCGCTTTATCAAAGGAGTTGTGGATTCCGAGGATCTCCCCCTGAACATTTCCAGGGAAACCGCCCAGAACAGCCGCCTGATTAAAAAAATAAGTAAGTTCCTGACCAGGCGCATAATATCCTTTCTTGAGGAAGAGGCCTCCAGGGATAAAGAGAAATATCAGAATTTCTGGGATCTTTTTTCAGTATTCATCAAGGAAGGCTGCGTCAGCGATCCGGATAACCGGGATCAACTGGCCAAGCTTCTGCGCTTTCAGTCCAGCGGGAGCCAGGAAAACAACATGGTTTCACTTTCTGAATACATCGCCCGGATGAAGGACGGGCAAGAATCGGTATATTACATCAACGGGCCCTCCCGCCAGATCATTGAAGCAGGCCCGTACATGGAAGCCTTCCGGGAAAGGGATATTGAGGTCCTATACCTGATGGAGCCGGTGGATGACTTTGTGATGACCGCCATTGTTGAATTCCAGGGTAAAAAACTCATTTCCGCCGATCAGTCCGATCTGGATCTGCCCCCGGTAAACCAAAAGGAGGACGGGGCGGAGTCTCCCGATATTGACGACCAGTCCCTTTCACCCGAAGAGGTTAAGGCATTTACCGGCTGGATGAAGGAAGTGCTGGGAGACATGGTAAGTGAGGTGCAGATATCCCGCAGGCTGGTGGACAGTCCGGCTGTGGCCGTAAATCCCGACCGCATGATGACCACCAGTATGCAGCGTGTACTTCAGGCAACCAACAGGGATTTTTCCGGAATAGGGTCCAAGGTTTTGGAAATAAACCCCAAAAACAAGGTCATTATACGTCTGGCAAGGTTGAGGGATGCAGGCGCCGATGAGGAATTTCTCAGGTCCTGCGCCCTGCAGATAGCGGACAACGCCTTCCTGGCAGCCGGCCTCCCCGGTGATCGGCTCAAGATGATTGACCGTATTTACAACATAATGGGGAAGGCCCTGGAATAAATAGTCGTCGGACGTCAGGCGTCAGACGTCGGGATATCCTGATGTCTGACGTCCGACGACTTAACCGGGCATACAGCCACGCACATTCCGCATCTTTTTCCGGCGTTGGCGACAAACATGTAGTGGGCGCATCTTTCCTTATCGATAACCCACCCGGTTTGGGGGGAATAGTTTCCTTCCCAGCCGCTGAGGGCGCCCGACGGGCAACTGGATACGCATTCCCCGCAAGCTATGCAGTTGCTTTCCGTAACTGCATCATTGTAATAGAGAGAGGCCGTGGTGATTACCGAGGACAGCCTCACCCGGGGGCCGGCCTTTTCCGTCAGCAGTATATTGTTTATTCCAAAGGCGCCCAGTCCGCATATTACGGCGGAGTGCTTGTGGGAAAAATCGCCCTTGAGCCTGGCATAGTCGCCTATGTCAGCCTCGGGCCCGATGCCGATGGACTTATAACCCCTGTCTTCAAAGAACCGGGCCATTTTATGGGCTGCCTGTACAAGTATTTGGTTTGCCGCCGTGAATTCAAGCATATACTGGTTTCTGGTTCCGGGAAGGTTTTCAACAGCCCCGTTGTTTAATCTGTAGGTAAAGGTGACCACGCTTTTGGCTCCCGGCAGTATATCCCCCGGCCGGTGTCCCACAGGGGCTTTACTATATGCCGAAACCGGGGCGCAGCCGAATTTGTGCAGTCCCAGGCTCATGGCCAGGTAACTCAGCTCACTGTTGATATCCACAGATATCCCTCCTGACTAATCTGGTTGTCTAATTATAACATGCTATAAAGAGGTATTTTGTGCTGTTGCTATAAATAGTAATTTGGGGTATCCTGTCATATTGTTCAACGGCGGGCAGGGGATGTATATGCTGAGAAACATTAAAATTTTTCTTTTTTTCCTTATTATTGTGATCATACTGGAATTCACGGGTATATATATATATACCTTCTATGCAGTCAGTGAGCCGGTCGGTCTGCCAAAACTCGAAAGCAATACATTCATCTATGACCTTAACGGTAATAAGATGGGGGAATTGCAGGGGACAATAAGCAGAGTGCCGGTTCCGCTGGGACAAATACCGGAATATGTTCAGAACGCCTTTGTGTCCGTAGAGGATGAGAGGTTTTACCACCATTCCGGAATAGATCTGAAGGCCATAGCCCGGGCCTTTTACGGCAATATTCAGCAGGGGGTTATCGTCCAGGGGGGAAGCACAATTACCCAGCAGGTAATAAAGATTTATTATCTGTCCCCGGAAAAGACCTATGTCAGAAAAATCAGGGAGGCATTGCTGGCCCTTCAGTTTGAAAATACCCATGACAAGTCCGAAATACTTGAGCTTTATTTAAACGGTATATACCTTGGGGAGGGGGCATACGGGGTTCAGGCAGCCTCCAGGATATACTTCGACAAGGATGTAAAGGATCTGACCCTGTCCGAGGGCGTTATATTATCAGGGCTGGCCAGGGCTCCCGGGCACTATAACCCATACGTAAACCCAAAAGGACTGAAGGGTCGGCGCGGGGTGATACTGGAAAAGATGCTGGCCCAGGGCATGCTGGAATGGACCGCAGCCGAGGAGGCCCGCAATGCTCCCATGGAGTTTCGGAAAAGAGACCAGCCCGTGAAAAGATCCGGGCAGTCCTATTATATCGACCATGTCGTTGAAGAGGCCGTCAGACTGGTGGGGAAAGAGGCTGTGTACGGGGGCGGGCTGAAGATCGGGACTTCCTTTGAACCAACGGTGCAGTCTATGGTGGACATGGTTTTATCCGAAGAGTCCTTACAGGATGATAAAATACAGTATTCCCTGGTCCTCCTTGACAGTAGAAAAGGGGAAATAATATCCATGGTGGGGGGAAGAAATTACGAGGCAACCAGAGGCTTTAACCGGGCAACTCAAATGAAAAGGCAGCCCGGAAGCACTCTGAAGCCTGTAGCCGTATATGCCCCGGCCTTTGAACTGGGGTACCGGCCTGAATCGCTGGTGGAGGATACGTCCCGGTCCTGGTGGGGTTACACCCCGCGAAACTATGACGATGAAAGTTGGGGCAGCATCACGGTGGAAAGGGCGGTGCAGTGGTCCAGAAATATTGCCGCTGTCTGGCTATTGGACAGGATAGGGGTGGATCAGGGCTACTTCTTCACCCGCAAGCTGGGGATTAAGCTGGACGAGGGAGATAGGAACCTGGCCCTGGCCCTGGGAGGACTGACCAAGGGGGTATCTCCCCTGGAAATGGCCGGAGCCTACTCTTGCTTTGCCAATGGGGGCATCTACAACCCTCCTCACTCCATAACCTTGATAGAAGACGCCTCCGGAAAGGTTATATACCGGCCCCCTAACGCCACTCCCGTGATGAAAGAAGCCACGGCCTCACAGATGACCGAGGTTCTGAAGACGGCGGTGCGGGCTGGGATAGGTACCGAGGCCGGGGTCGCCGGATACGAGGTGGCTGGAAAGACAGGCACCACCGAACTTCCCGCAAACGGTCAGTTTAAGGGAATAAGGGGTAACAAGGACGCCTGGTTTGTGGGGTACGTGGACAGGTATACCTGTGCCGTGTGGGTGGGATACGATGAAAAGGATATGGATCAGCAGCACTACCTGAAGGCATGGGGGGGCACAAAATCAGCGGAAATCTTCGGCCGGGTTATGGGCAGGATAATGTTATCCTCAGAAGTAATACATATTCAGAAAGGGAATGGAGAATTCAATGTCTAGAATTGAGCTGATAGCTACCTCCACCTTCGGGCTGGAAGCGGTGGTGGCCCGGGAGGTCAGAGAACTGGGGTATGAGGAGGTTGCTGTTGAAAATGGCAAGGTAACCTTTACCGCCGATTTGATGGCCATATGCCGGTGCAACCTGTGGATCAGGTCCGCAGACCGGGTGCTGATAAAAATGGGAGAATTCAGGGCGCAGACTTTTGAAGAGCTTTTTCAGCAAACCAGGGCCCTTCCGTGGCCGGACTGGATACCGCTGGACGCTGCCTTTCCGGTGGATGGGAAGTCAATAAACTCAAAGCTGTTCAGCGTTCCGGATTGTCAGGCCATAGTGAAGAAGGCCATTGTTGAAAAGATGAAAGATACCTACAGGAGGAACTGGTTTGATGAAACCGGCCCCCGCTACAGGGTGGAGGTGGCCCTTCTCAAGGATGTGGCCATACTGACCATGGATACCAGCGGCGCCGGGCTGCACAAGAGAGGGTACAGAAAACTGGGAAGTGAGGCTCCCCTGAAAGAAACCCTGGCGGCCGCTATGATTATGCTCAGCCGGTGGCGCTCCGACCGGGTTTTGATTGATCCCTTTTGCGGGTCCGGCACAATTCCCATCGAGGCGGCCCTTATAGGTCTGAACATTGCTCCGGGGTTAAAGAGGGAATTTGACGCCGAAAGGTGGCCGGTGGTGCCGGGTTCAATGTGGCTCAGGGCCAGGGAAGAGGCCGGGGACGCTGAAATTGGTGATTGTAAGCTTGCGGTGCATGGATTTGACATTGACAAGGAGGTGTTGAGTCTGGCCCGCTATCACGCCCGCCAGGCCGGGCTGGGGGATCTCGTCACTTTCCAGGAAAAACCGGTTTCCGAACTTCGCACCAGGAACAAATACGGTTACATAGTTTGCAACCCTCCATATGGAATCAGGCTGGGAGAAGCCTCCGAGATTGAGAGGCTTTACAGGGAAATGGGATCGGTATTCAAAGAACTGGATACATGGTCATATTACATTCTGAGCGCCCATCCCGAATTTGAGCGTCTTTTCGGGAGCAGGCCGGACAAGAAAAGAAAGCTTTATAACGGCAGGATACAGTGTAATTTTTATCAATATTTCGGCCCAAGGCCGCCAAGGAGGGAAGCGGGCAGGGAACTGCAGGAGCCCGCTGCTAAAAATGTGTTATAATAATGGTCTATTTCATCTGTTGCAGGCGTATTTGCCATAAGGTATAATTACATGTACACTTATTATTTGGAATTACTGAAATTGAAATAAAATATATATCTCGGAGGTGTGGTTGTGAATACATTAAGAGTTTGGTTGTTGATGGGAGTTCTGACCATTCTGCTGGTTATGATGGGTAGCGCTATGGGCGGCAGATCAGGCGCCACCGTATTTTTCCTGATCGCAATGGCCATGAATTTCTTCGGGTACTACTTCAGTGATAAAATTGCCATTAAGATGACAAATTCATATCCGGTATCTCAGTCAGAGGCTCCCGAGCTGTATGAAATGGTTGGCAGGTTAAGCCAGCGGGCGGGAATGCCCATGCCCAGGCTTTATGTTACCCCTTCAGACCAGCCCAACGCCTTTGCCACCGGGCGTAACCCGGCCAATTCGGCCGTGGCCGTAACCGAAGGTATTATGCGGATGCTGAACCGATCGGAAATAGAAGGAGTTCTGGCTCATGAGCTGGCCCACATCAAAAACAGGGATGTGCTGATAGGCACCATAGCCGCCACCTTTGCCGGAGCCATATCGATGATCGGAAATATGCTGCAGTGGGGGGCTATTTTCGGCATGGGCCGTAGTGACGATGAAGAGGAAGGCGGATCCGGTATTGTGGGTGTGCTTATAATGGCCATTGTCTTTCCCATAGCTGCCATGATAGTCCAGATGGCCATATCCCGTTCCAGGGAGTTTGGCGCTGACGCCTCCGGGGCACAGATCGCCGGCTCTTCTTCGGGTCTGGCCAATGCGTTGCTAAAGCTGGAGTCGGCGGCACACCACATACCGATGCAGGTTAACCCGGCCGCTTCGCACATGTTTATTGTAAATCCCCTTTCAGGGGCTTCTCTTGCCAAGCTTTTCAGCACTCACCCCCCCATACAGGAGAGGGTGGAGAAACTGCGCAGCATGAGAGTTTGATAGAAAAACAAGCCGACGGCGGGTTAATCCCGCCACTCTCTTTCTTTCAAGGAGTATTTTTATGAACAGAATCAGAAGTTTGTTTTTTGTTATAGGATTAATATTTTTTACTTTAGGCATGACTGCGGCAGGTCTGATAAAAATATTTGACAATCAGCTGACCATTGGAATTATCTGTATAGTTTTAACAGTGATGATCATAGCAATATGTTCATTCCACCTGATTTCTGGTAAAAAAGAGAGCTAATGGAACCTGGTACAGGAAAAAGCTGTCTGCTTTAACAGGCGCTCGGGGTAATTTGTCTGTCAATATTCTGGATTCTGGATTCTGGATTCCAGCCGTCCGACAGGACGGCTATTTATTTTCCGTCCTCCTGTTCCGGCCTGTACGCCGGCTGAGGAACCAGCCTCTCTCTGAAGTAACCGTAGGTCAGTCCGGCAAGCATTAAAATACCGGCATACCCCACTGCAGAATACAGTACCCGGACCAGATTGGAAAAACCCAGCTGACCTGCAGCCAGGGATACAATCCCGGCGCCGATCACCAGCCATCGGAATCTTTTTCCCTCCGGATTGGATACCCTGGCCGAGAAGCCATACAGGCTGCCCACTGCGGTGGTATATACCTCGGCCAGCAGAATCAGGCTGTAGGCTGTCTGAACATAGGGCGAGAACCGGGCGGCAACCTGGATCATGGGGATTTCAAATCCTGATATGGTCGGACTGAATGTCATCAGGGAAAGATTTATGGCCAGTGCCCCCAGACCCAGTCCTATCCCGCCATAAAGCGCCCCTTTTTTCAGTGTGTTCGGGTTATTTCCGGCCAGCTTTCCCATGGGCCCCAGCACAGCCACTCCCAGCACCAGGTTGTACGAAACGTAAACGATGGCCGACAGGGGCCAGAGGGGTACCGGAGGTTTGGTTGCGGCGGCCCACTGGTTCATTGACGTAATGCTTGCAGGATTGGTCAAAAGGGACGCTATAGCCAAACCCAGTACTGAAATCAGCAGGAAAGGCACCACAAAGCTTATGGCGCTTAGTACCCCATGAATGCCCAGTAAAACAGTAAAAACCGTGACCAGCGCCATAAGCAGGCTGCCCAGAAAGTAGGGCAGACCAAACTGCTCGGCAAAAATGGCTCCGGACCCTGCTGTCATGGCGGTGAGGGCGCCAAAAAGGAAAAAGGTAATGACTGCGTCGATAATCTGCCCCAGATAGCGTCCCCCGGCATGCCGTATTATTTCCAGGTGGGACTTGGCCTTAAATCTGCGGCCCAGATCCAGTATGATATATCCGAAAAAAACAAACATGAAAGTGGATACAAGGAGAGCAAAGATGCCGCCGGCTCCGAAAAAGGTAAAAAACTGCATGACCTCCTGACCCGAGGCGAATCCTGCTCCCACGATGGTTCCAATGTAGGCGGCAGCCACTTTAAAAATTGAGATTTCCTTTTTTGTAGTATTCATGGTATTTATTATTTCTTGATAAGCCATCATTTAATCGGGTAAGAAAAAGGCAATATAAAGAAGCTGCCGACCAAAGTCGGCAGCTTGAACGAAGTACCTTTATTATTGCCTGACCATATGCTATGGTGGCTATTGCTGGGCCGGAGCTGGAGCCGGAGCCGGAGCCGGAGTTTGGTTGGAACCCCAACCCCCCATCATTCCACCGCCTCTGAAACCTTTTCCGGGACCCATTCCAATTCCCGGCCCTCTACCCTGTCCGGGGCCGCCCATGGGGCAAATAAAGCCGTTTTGCTCATGAAACTGGTACATTTCATCAAAATGCTTCTTCCAGATATCTCCTTGGGCTGGGGTAATCTTGCCGTCCTTTACGGCCTGGTCCACATAGGCCCGTTTTTCTGAAAAAATGTTGTCCAGCCAGGCCTTGTTGTCCGGAGTGGTGGCCGCCAGCGCCGGCACGGCTATGATTGCCGCCAGGGCTGCCAGTACTACCACCGCAATCCACTTTTTGTTCACCAGGGTATCCCTCCTTTTTGTTTCTTAAAAATAGTATAGACATTTAGTGTGTCAAACAAGATGCGGAAATGTTACATTTATGTTACAATCATATCTCTTGCCGGAGCGAAAAAAATGATTGCGACCGGAAGCCTGTACTTAATCTCCTTCATATATTGACTTCATATGTTTTCCGGTGATAAAATTCCTTTAACGATCCGATGTTCAAAACAAAACACCTTTTGTCAGGTCGCCTGACCGGGCCGGGAGGCAACGGGTAAGATTTAACCCCGTGGGACGTATAATGTGCCACGGGGTTGTATATTGGTTAATGGTTTTTTAAAGTCATCGTTTTACCAGGGGGTTGAGGATGGATAAAAAGGTTAAAGCTGCGCAGCTTTCAATTATGTCCAATACAGGCCTCACTGTTTTGAAGCTGGTTGTGGGAGTTTATATGGGTTCCATCAGCGTTATATCGGAGGCGTTGCATTCCGGTATAGATTTGGTGGCATCAATTATTGACTATCTTTCGGTGAAGCAGTCCAGTAAGCCGGCCGACAGGGATCACCCGTACGGCCATGGAAAGTTTGAAAATGTGGGGAGCATAATTGAGGCTGTGTTAATCATTGTGGCCGCAGCGGTTATAATTTTCCAGGCCATTCCAAGGTTTTACAGCCCGGCTGAAGTGCATTCCCTGGGTATAGGATCGGTCGTTATGGCAGTGTCTGTGATGGTAAATATACTGGTATCGGGCAAATTAATGAAGGTAGCCAGGGAAACCGGCTCCCCGGCTCTGGAGGGAGACGCATGGCATCTCAGGGCTGATGTTTATACCTCCCTGGGTATTTTTGCGGGGCTTGTGGCCATAAAGATAACCGGTCTGATGATATTGGATCCCATAATTGCCTTGGGGGTTTCCCTGTTTATACTGAAAGCGGGATTTGACCTGATCAGGAAGTCTTTCCGGGTTATTGTGGATGAAAGTATTTCGGAAGAGGAGATAGAGGCGCTGAATGAGGTTTTGGCGGAGAGTTCGGTGCACTTTCTGGATTACCATGAACTGAGAACCAGAAGGGCCGGGTCTCAGAGATTCATTGACCTGCATCTGGTATTTCCCCGGGACCTTCCCATAAAGGATATTTATGATAAATGCAGGGAGCTGGAGCATAAAATAGAGATTAGGCTTTGTGAAGTGGATGTTGTTATTAAGGTTGAACCATGCGGTCAGGAATGCCGCCAATGCAGCTTTGACTGTAAAGAGGAGTGAGACGGGTAGGGCGGTGTTACTGCTCCGGATGGGGCAAAACTCACCGGTATTAAGCTTCAAAGAACTGGTTATCATTCAAAAAAGGGGATGAGAAAATGGTTGACACTGAACAATTAATGAAGAATATCGAGTTTTCAGCAGCGTTAAATTTGAAGGAACTGGTGGGCTACCAGGAAGGTCGGGTAATCAGCAGAACGCTGGCACAGTTGCCCTGGGTAAACATCACGCTCTTTGCCTTGTACAAGGGGGAGGGAATCAGCACCCACACCACCTCCGGAGATGCCATGGTGCAGATTTTGGACGGAGAGGCCGAAATAACCATTGGTGACAAGGTGCTGACGGTAAAATCCGGGGAGACCGTCATGATGCCCTCGGATGTGCCCCACGCCCTGGAGGCCCGGGAAGGATTCAAAATGCTTCTGACAGTTGTGAAAAGCGGTAAGCGGTAAGCTTTTTCTCAAATTATAAATATAAAAAACACTGCAGCCCAAGCCATGTTAACGTGCTAAAAGGTTAAAAAATAGCACTAAAACCACTCCCCCTCAATATATGTCGCTTAAGGGTCACTTTTAAAGTATGCTGTCACCATTCTGGATTCTGAATTCTGAATTCCGCCGTCTAAGCATCGGGGACATTCCTCTGACCCCCAGAGGCAGTCACGTTAGAGAGGTGTGTCCCCTTTCCTTAGCCGACAACGCCCTTCAGGGCGTTTTTTTATCGTTAAGGAAAGTATATGTCATATTAAAGTGCTAAATCGTCAAAGCATTTTTATATAGCCCAGAGTTTTTCCGGGGTCGCTCCGGGGTCACTTGAGGGTCGCTGCATTGTCGCTAATGGGTAGGTGGAGGGGTTTGAGTCCGATCTACTTATCCTCCGGCTGAACTGGCTCTAAGCTCGTCGCCTAACGGACTGCCGACCGCCTCCAACGCCGCATCCTTGCGTCGATTCCGGCTACCGGCTGCGTCCTGCAGCCGGTTCGGCAGTCCGTACGGCTCTGTCGCCAAGAGCCAGATAACAGCCTCCGGAACATCCGCCTGGACTAAAACCCCTCCCCCTCACTGCATGTCGCTTGAGGGTCACGTTTGCTTATTCTGGCTTCTGACTCCTGGCTCCTGGATTCCGCCGTCTGCAAGACGGCACCGCCGACAAGGCGGTTATTTTATCCTCCCCGCCCTGGGTCCATTGTCCTATGGTGGCAGTTTTCATCATATGGTAAAATAATAATGTATTTTCAGTAGTTAATTGGAAGGAATAGGGGGTTGTTTTATGAGGGTAAGAATAGGGTTGTTTATAACGGCGTTTTTGATTGCTGTCCTGGGGGGTATCGGCCCGGTGGCGGCGGAACAGG